>JAUNIS010000021.1 GCA_030523325.1 Phascolarctobacterium sp. | reverse complement strand
GGTTCAAGTGAGTTAATTAATGCAAGTGTTCAATTTGGACTTGCAATTTACCAAATTTTTTCTAAACGCCTGTAAATTTTTTTTTCTTAATACGATTTGTGAGCCATTTGCTTGTAGTCGGAAAAAAGTTTGAGACAATCACTTCTGCCCACTTCCTGGCTGGTAAAAGCCAGTTCACCTTCCGCAAAAACTTTGTCTCTAAAGCCAATGTCTTCGTTATCAGCAATGGTGCAACCATAAAAAACCTTGTTGATATTCGCCCAGGCGATAGCAGTTGCACACATGGGACATGGTTCACCGGTTGTATAAAGTTCAGCACCAGCTAAAGAAAAATTTTTTATTTCCTTACAAGCTTGACGAATTGCGTTCATCTCACCATGACAGGTTGGATCATTATCCTTGACAACGGTGTTGTGTCCGCGCCCGATAATTTTACCATCCTTGACGATAACACAGCCAAAAGGTCCCCCATGTCCTTGCTCGATTCCTGCGTATGCTTCTTTGATTGCCTCTTGCATGAAATCAATTTCCGTCATTTTGTGAACCTCCCTTCGATTCTCCTAAAAATAATTTTCAAAAACTATATCAGTTGATTTTTTATTTAATCCAACGAGCGAGCACTCTTGCAAGAGTACTCATATCGATAGGCTTGGCGATGTGTTCGTTCATTCCGGAATTCCTTGAAGCCTCGACATCCTGCGCGAATGCATTAGCTGACATGGCTACGATGGGCACACGCTTTGTGTAAGCTCGGTTCATGGCACGAATTGCTCTCGTAGCCTCGTAACCGTTCATCTTGGGCATCTGAATGTCCATAAAGATTAAGTCATAATAATCGTCAACGCATTCTGTTAGCTTGTCAACTGCTTCCGTACCATCCCATGCACATTCAACAGTAAGACCAGTCATGGCAAGAATTTCTGCAGCAATCTCACTATTTAACTCGTTGTCTTCGACAAGTAAAACTCTGTGCCCCGCAAGATCCATTTCTTCAAGGTCAGCAAGCGGAGCTTTCTGTTCCGGCATCTCTTCTTTATTGATGAGCGCATCAAAGACGCGAACAAGACGTGATTTAAACAATGGCTTGGAGATGAAAGCATCAACACCTGCAGCACGTGCTTCCAGCTCTATATCGCTCCAATCGTAAGCGGATATAATGATAATGGGCACATCAGGGCCAACTGCTGCACGTATTTTTTTTGTAGTTGAAACACCATCCATGTCCGGCATCTTCCAGTCGAGAATGATAGCGAAGAAGTCTTGACCCGCTTCGTGATGCCTGATGACACTGTTGATTGCTTCCTGACCCGTAGAAACGCTCTCACTCTGCATACCAATATCGTTTAACATCACACATGCAGATTCACAAGCTGCTTCGTCATCATCGGCAACTAAAACAGGCAGGGCGGTGAATTGTGAGTAATCGATTTTTTCTTCGTCCTGAAGCTGCAAGTAAAGAGTAACCTTGAATGTTGAACCCTGATCCAGCTTACTTTCTACGGTGATATCCCCACCCGTCATGCGAGCAATATTTCTTGCGATGGGCATGCCAAGGCCTGTGCCCTGAATTTTTGTAATACGTCCGTCATCAGCCCTAGTAAAGGGTTCAAAAATATGTTTAACATATTCCTCAGACATACCAATGCCGTTATCCGAGAAAGTAAATACGAAGCAACCGACGTTGGCATGACCTGTAGTCTTCTCCTCTAGTTTAAGATGAATTTTTCCGCCATCAGGAGTATATTTGACAGCATTGCCCATCAAATTCATAAAAATCTGTTGCATGCGTAGAGGGTCGCCTATTACCTTCTCGTGGGTCACATTCTGAATAGAAATAGTGAATTTATGTTGATGAGCTGCTATCTGTGGCTGAATCATGGTAATCATATTGTCCACAAGCTCGGAAAGATTGAACTCTTCTTCGGCTAAGTCAACCTTGCCGGATTCAATCTTGCTCATGTCAAGCACTTCGTTGATAAGTCCCAACAGATGACGGCTTGCACTCGTAATCTTCGCAAGGCAATCTATCACACGTTCCTTGTCATTGATATGTGTTGCGGCGATGGCTGTCATACCGATAATACCATTCATCGGCGTACGGATATCGTGGGACATGTTGGATAGGAAGTCAGATTTCGCATGATTTGCAGATTCTGCCTGAGCTAATGCATTGCGCAAAAGCTCTTGTTGATGCAGTTCCTTTTGCTTCTCTTCGTCAATACCCCTGACAGCGAAAATAACTCGCTTTAACTTATCGTTTTCGTCCCTGCTGACCTGGATGAAATTGGCCTCCATCCAACCAAAGCCTAGTTCCTCAACAGATTCTTGGGCAGCATAATATTCTGCTGAAATACTTCTTTTATTCCCCATGCGTTCATTCAAGGTTTCAAGATCTGTGAAAGCTTTTAATTGCTTAGCAAATTCTGGTTTCATCATGTATTTGCAGAAAGCATTAAATTTATCGCTTGCTTTTACTTTTTCTCCAGTGCCTATGATATTGTGAGAGAATATGGTCGAAGATAGCTCGACAAAGGAATCCTCAGGAATATCTACAATGTATGAAGCACAATAAATATCGCCTAAGGAACGAATGATATCCATCCTTTGCTTGGTCGCTTCAGCTTCGGCTTGTTCACGCAATGTTTCGGCCGTAATATCCTTGCCGCAGATGACAACCTTCGTGCCTTCCTTGTTGGCTCTGATATAAGTCAATTCTCCATAAAATTTCTTGCCAATGGAACCGTCTTCAAATGTAAAAGAGAAATATTCTTCGTTCTTTAAGCGCTCCATAACATAGGCAGGATCGATCATTTTAAGACAACGTTCTCTGTCAGCAGGAGAAACATCGTTGCGCATATAGCCACCCATAGACTCGGAATAGCTCGTCGTAACACCATACTTATCACTGAAATCATCCACGGTCTTGCATGTATACATCTCATCGGTCAGCAGATCGGCGTAATACATGGTAATGTACTGAGTACGCACGGTATTTAAAATGGTCTGACTTTCCTGAGCCTTATAGGCTAAACGCATAATCTCATCTACATCACGGAAGCCTTGCACGAGATATTCAGTTTTTTCATCCATGGTAAATTTTGCGTAATTCGCCTGATAATAAAGGAAAGCTTCGCTTGCCGTACCTTTGTTAACGAGCCTGCGATAAGGAACAGAATAGATGCCTTTGCTCGGTACACGCTTGATGAGTTCGTTTACTCTTGAAGTAAAACGTACTCTATTACGGTCGTCTATGTGCACGATATTTTCTATATATTGTTCCATGGCATCATCGATAGACATGCCTTCGGCTTGGTCGACACTAAAAATCTTCAATGCTTCTTTGTGCAGCTCGTTATTATTAACACGATATAAAGTAAATTTTTTGGTAGCGGTATTGATTAATAAAAGCAACTCGTATTCGTTGCCCATTGCCTCGATGATTTTCTGTTGGATTTTCGCCTGATCCACATATTTTGAGTCCGTGCCTCTTTGAGTAGATGTCTGCATTTCTTCATCATTGAGTTTTCTTGCACAGTAGAGAATTTTCGTAACGTTGCCGCTAGCATCTTGCTCAAGAGGAAAGACGACAACTCGCGCCTTCCCAGAAGTAACGCCACTGTAATCGAAGGCAAGGTGATCATTGTCTCTTAACCTATCAGGAAATGTAGATAAATCGTTGAAGAGTACATAATCATCGCGGTCCTCTATGGCTGATAGGTTAATCATCAGTTTCAGAGCTTCGGATGCTTTCCCGGTTTTACCAAGCAAAGCTTCCAGGGCCACAAGAGATTTTAACAATTCGAAACTATCATTCTTTAAGTCCATGATAGCCATAGCGAAATAAATATTGGATAAAGCTTTACAAATAGCGTTGTTTTGGATTAGTGAATTATTACTGTTCATTAGTGATTACCTTTCGATGAAGATATTTGAAAAAAATTGTTTATGACACAATCTCCCATTAAAATTATACACCATCTAAACGCAATCTCTCAACTGTGTTGTGATTTTTTTATGTAAATTATTCGTCAAGAGGAACAAGAAAAAATTTTCGCTACATTGCTTGGCATGAAGAAAAATAAATTTTTTTGTGAGAGTAAGACTTGTTGAGAAAAATTTTTTTAGATTAATAGCACATAAAAAAGCAGGTGGCGACTTTCGTCAGCACCTGCTTTGAGAAAAAATTTAAAATTTAGTCGTTATCAACTTGTTTAATCGCGCCTTTAACCTTGTTCATGCGTTGCCACATGAAGGTTGCGATTAAGATTGCAAGACCAGCTACGTCAGTCATAGCACCAGGAATGATCATGCAAATACCACCAACGAAGAAAGCAACTCTTTGAACGATATTCAAAAGGTTTTGGCAGAACCCAATCATGGAAATGGATACACCCCACATACCAACGATTGCTGTACCACCTGCGTAGAGAATTGCTAAAGGAGTTGCATTAACCATTAACAGTTCCGGAGCAAGAACAAAAATATAAGGTACGATGAAGGCTGCAATGGCAAGCTTAGCTGCAATAACACCAGTCTTCATAGGATTGGAACCAGCAATACCTGCACCAGCGTAAGCTGCAAGAGCTACAGGAGGAGTTACGTCTGCAACGATACCAAAATAGAATGCGAACATATGTGCTGCAAGCACAGGTACGTTCATTTGTACAAGTGCAGGAGCTGCAATTGTAGAAGTAATTACATAGTTTGCAGTTGTCGGAACGCCCATACCAAGTATCAAGCTGGTGATCATGGTAAAGAACATTGCCGGAAGTAATTGACCGCCTGCAAGGTCAAGTAATGCGGTTGCAATCTTAAGACCAACACCTGTCTTAGTTACAACGCCGATAATGATACCAGCAGTTGCACAGGCAATGAGTACGCCAAGCACACCCTTGGAACCATCGATTAAGCCTTGTACCATTTGCTTAAAGGTAATGCGGGTAGATTTTCTCATGCAAGCGCAAATAATGGACAAAGCGATTGCTGCGAGAGCTGCACGCATGGGAGTATAACCACTAACTAATAAATAAACGATTACAGCCAAAGGAATTGCCAAGTGACCCTTTTCCATAAACAAAGGAGCAAATTTAGGTAATTCTTCACGAGGAGTACCCTTTAAACCAAATTTCTTAGCTTCGTAGTGAACGCCCAGCCATACGCCGATATAATAAAGCATAGCAGGAATAACTGCAGCTTTAACTACATCAAAATAAGGAACGCCAACAAATTCTGCCATCAAGAAAGCTGCTGCACCCATAACAGGAGGCATCAATTGACCACCAGTTGATGCAGCTGCTTCAACTGCGCCAGCAAATGCCGGACGATAGCCAAGCTTTTTCATCATAGGAATGGTAAATGCACCAGTACCTGCAACGTTACCAACGGAGGAACCAGATACGGTACCCATAAGACCGGAGGATAAAACGGCAACCTTTGCAGGACCTCCTGCAGCCCAACCAGCTATTGCATTAGCAATATCGATGAAGAATTTACCAAGACCGGTTGCTTCTAAATAAGAACCAAATAAAATAAAAAGATAAATGAAGGTTGAGGATACACCCATAGGAGTACCGAAAATACCTTCAGTAGTGTAGAACAAATGATCTACAAGCTCTTCTACGCCAACGCCACGGTGAGCAAGAATGCCCGGGATATAAGGACCGCCAAATGCATAACAAATAAAGAATAAAGCTACGCAAATCATGGGCCAGCCTACAACACGACGAGCTGCTTCAAAAATTAAAGCAACACCAACGACAGCGACGTAAAAGTCCGTCTCCGTATTCATGCCCGCTCTCAAAACCAAGTCTTGATAGAAGTAAAGAATATAAGCAACGGAACCAAAGCCTAAGAGAGCCAAGATTACATCCACTGGATGCATGCTTTTCTTAGACCAGGATTGACGAGTAGGATACAGTAAGAAAATTAACAGGAAACCAAAACCAAGATGAGTTGCACGTTGCAGCATGGCATCGAGAACGCCAAAGGTTGCTGTGTACAATTGAAAGGCGGCGAATAAGATACAAATACCAGAGATGATATAGTTCCATGTGCCAGACATTTCTCTTTTGTTTGATTCCTTATCATATTTCTGCAAGACCTCCTCTGCAGAAAGCTCTTGAATTTTAGGATCAGACATCGATATCAGCTCCTCCCCACGAGAATAAATTAAAATTGCTGAAACCAATATTCATAACGTCTTAAAGCATGAATAGTGACAGCAGAGCCTTGACCGTAAAGAGCTATTAGGTCGTAGGAAGCATCTTTATGAATTATCTTTTGCATTGCTTGTTCACTAATGCGCAAAGGAACCTTAGAGTAAGGACGATTCATATCCAAGCGAAAACGTCCTTCCTTGGTTATAGAAAATTTCCCGTCCGTGCTCAAATAAGGAAAGCCCCAACCAAAGGAAGAAAATTCCGTGTGAGTCATGGTCATATCATGAGCACCATTTACTTGAAAAAATTCGTCCCAAATCGTCAGCTCGACGCTATGGGTAAAGCTTAAACGATAGGTATCCCCTGCCTCTGTGTTTAAAACAATTGGTTTGGCATTGCCCTCCGGTTCGAGAACAAGAAGCAGACGAGTCCCATACCAAACTAAAAAAACTAAGACACAGGCTAAAGCTATCAATATTGTATTACTGAAAAAAGGCCGGGAGCCAGTCATCGCTGACTTCCGGTCCTTTAGATTAGGCATATTTTAATTCCTTAAACAATCTTGAGATTATTTTTCATTGAAGAATTTCTCTGCGCCAGCATTGAGTTTGATGGACATGCCGTCTTTAGCAGATGCTTTGCTCATTGCGGAGCCTGCAACCTTATGAGCAGCTTTCATACGATCCAGGTTACCATAGAGGGCTTTAACTACTGCATAACCAGTATCCGCATCCATCTTGTCGGTTACTGCGAGCATACATTTAACTGCAACAGCAGGAACATCAGCAGCTTGTTTGTTGTAAGTATTAGCAGGAATATTCAGTTTGGTGTAGAAAGGATACTTTTTAATTAAAGCATCAGCTTTGTCAGCTTCTACAGGAACGAGAACAACTTCATGTTGGGTTGCAATATCTTGAATTGCAGAAGTCGGATAACCAGCAGTTACGAAGCCAGCATCAACGTTGCCGTCTTTAAGTGCACTTGCAGCTTCACCAAAGGAGAGGTATTGAACCTTGCAATCGGAATATTTAATACCATAAGCTTCCATAATTTGACGAGCATTAGCTTCAGTACCAGAACCAGCTGCACCTACAGCTATACGTTTGCCTTTGAAATCGGCAACGGATTTGATGCCGTTTTTCTTTAAGGTTACGATTTGTACGGTTTCAGGATAAATAGTTGCCAGGCCTTGCAGGTTTTCAACTTTTTTATCTTTGAACATTTCAGTACCGTTTGCTGCATAGAAGGCGATATCGTTTTGAATGAAAGCAATTTCAACCTTGCCTTGTTTTAACAGGTTAACGTTAGCAACGGATGCGCCAGTAGATTGAGCAGATGCATTGGCACCAGGAACATTTTTGTTCAAAATATCTGCCAGAGCACCGCCCAGCGGGAAGTAAGTACCAGCAGTACCACCAGTTGCGATGTTAATAAATTTTTGAGCCGCGGGTTTCTTTTCAGCTTTTTTGTCTCCACCGCCACAACCAGCAACTAAAGAAGCAGCAACCATAAGACCGAGAGCACCAACTAATAATTTTTTCATAATAAAATCCCTCCTAATTAATCTTGGGTAACATTTTCTTAATACTGAACGCCGTTGTACAAGTATTATTGTGTATATTTTAATAAATTTTTGTCCATTTGTAAAGTCTATCATTCATTCAAAAATGTATAAATTACGCAAAAATAATCCAATTAGCAAATTTTATGCAAATTTTATGAAATGTATACAGTATATTTAATCAGTGCATTTAGTAATCATTGAACTTTTTCATAATCATTTTGCTATAAGCTAAAAATTATGTTAAAATATTAACAATATCGGCTTAAAACGCCTAACTCTCACACATTTATTTTTACAAATTAAAATTTGTTCACAAGGAGATAATTTTTTCATGAATTACAATGGTTTAAAAGTAGCAAGAGTACAAAGAACTCTCTTCGAAAATGTTTTTAAATGTCATTTAGTTGACGAAAATAATGAACCCCGTGCCATCGTACGTGTTGTTCCTGCTATCCCAACTAAAATGATTGATCCTTCTCGCGTTCCTGAAGATGCTCCGGACGAGGCTCCTTTCCTTTTGGTAATAGTTGACGATGCAGATATTAACAAGGATAATGTTATCAGCTTTGAAGAATCTGCAACCTATGCTTTGCTCAACCGTTTCTCTCGCGAAGATTTTGATTTCCAACATTGTCAATTCTACTATCCATCCCCTGCTTTCTATTTTGATCAACCGGATATGGAAGTTGAACCGCAAATGTTTGAGCCACCCATGATGTAAAAGATTATAAAAAATAACTTCCACTTGCTCACTTGCAGGCGGAAGTTATTTTTTCTTTACGGCTAAACTTCTGACATTTATATTTACATTTTTAACCTTCATAGCTGTCATTGCTTCAATACGGTCTTTAATTTTCTTTTGTAAAAGCTTGGAGACAGAAAAAATTGACACACCATAGTAAAGGATTACCTCAATAATAAGCACCAGTCCTTTGGAGCTATCACTACGACGACGAATGGTTATATCCGTAATTTTTTGCAGCCCCTCGAAATTTTCAGCTACAATAGCAATGATATCTTCAACAACCTGGTCGCTAATAAGAAGCTTCCCATAAAAGCTGAAGGCCGGTCTAACAATACTGCGGTCCCCGTCCTGAGTTTCTTTTCTTTGGTAAGAAAAAATATTGTAAGGCAAATCAGCAAAGTAACCAGTGAAATGGGGTTTTAATTCTACACTAGGAACAGGCACAATATGCTTGCCCTCTTGCAGGCGAGCACGACGTGCTTTTTTTATTTCCTGCTTTGAGGCAACGTCCTGGATATAAACGGTCTTCAATGGTTCAGGCAAATTTAACTTCTTAACGATCTTGCCAATCATGTTATCGCTAGTTGCAATAATCAAAAGACGTTTGATATCGCTTTTACCCAAAGCCTCTCGCACTTCTTTAGCATGGTCATCGTCCGTAAATATTGCCCGCTTTACAGCCTGTATTCTATTTTCTTCATTTTTAGCAGATGTTCCTGCCAAAATTTTCGGACCCTTGATCAAGAGGCCATCGTCGATAATAGCGTCACATTTATTATTTCGTGCAACACCAATGGCATGATGGCTCTTACCTGTACCCGAAGGACCTACAAAGGCAATTACTTCCATTCTAAAACACCTTTAACATTGTCAATATTTACAAGCCAAATCCCTATTTTATTAGGAAAGCGATCTTCGATAGCATGAAAATCCGTGCCACCCGTGACAAAAAGTTTGCGTTCTATTGCCCAAACTTTTAAAACATTTTGCCGTTCTTTTGTGCGTGCAGATGGATGATATACCTCAAGTCCGTCAAAAGGAATTGTATCAAGAAGCTTTAAAGCAAGCTCGTCATTGGCAATCTCAGTCGGATGTGCGAGGACTGCCTTGCCTTTCGCTACGTGAATTAATTCCACTGCTTCACGTGGCGAAAGCTTAGCATGAGGTACGTAGGCTGGTCCACCAAAGTGGAGCAGCTTATCGAAGGCTTCTTGAGTTCCCTGAAAGTAGCCAGCTTTTACGAGAGCTTTCGCCAGGTGAGGTCTGCCAATAGTTTTACCTTCTGAAGCACAATCTTCAGGCTTAATGTAGTAGCCCAGACTTGCTAGCTTATCGATCATTTTATACAAGCGATTCTCACGACTATCTCGGAGCCAAGCTATGGTTTTTAAAAGGGGCTCGTTAGAACAGTCAATATTATAGCCTAAAATATGTACGGGCCTATGCTCGCACTCCGTTCCTAACTCCACGCCTGCAAGTATCTGCATCTCACCATGATATTTTTTTGCAGCCTCAAGAGCTTCTCTAACTCCATCTACACAGTCATGATCCGTTAGAGCCATCAGACGTACACCAACTCTATAATTTTCGTCTACGAGCCTTGTAGGTGTGTAACGTCCGTCAGAAAAAGTTGAATGCATATGTAAATCCGCAAACATTAAAATTCACCTGCAAGTTTAATTAAAGTCATTGTGCCAAAACCAGTGCAGCCTTTAATCAAAAAGCCATCTGTGGAAGCAGCAGTAGATGTGCCCCCAATATCAATATGAGCCCAGGGCAAGCCTTCTTTTACAAAGGATCCGATAAAAAGTCCGCCCGTAATCACGCCCCCTGCTCTGCCGCAGGAATTTTTAATATCAGCGACATCGCTCTTAAGTGCTTTCTTACATTCGGGAAGACTAGGCAGCTGCCAATAATTTTCTCCGGAGAATTTCCCAGCCTTGATTATGGCAGCTGCAAGGTCGTCGTCGTTTGCAACAATGCCACTTGTCTGGGTGCCCAGGGCAATAATAACTGCACCTGTGAGGGTAGCAATATCTACAATCTTTTGAGCTCCTAGCTGACCAGCATACCAAACGGCATCGGCAAGTACCATCCGACCTTCCGCGTCCGTATTCAAAACCTCAATAGTTTTACCACTTGCAGCTTTAACAATGTCTCCAGGTCTTTGAGCGTTGTCTCCAGGCATGTTTTCAGCACAGCTCATAATACCATAAAGATTACAAGGTTTCTTTAAGAGAGCTATGGCCCGCATGGCACCGAGCACGTCACCAGCGCCTGTCATATCATCCTTCATCTCTTCCATGCCGTCCGACGGTTTAATGGAAATACCACCGCTATCAAAGGTTATACCTTTACCTACATAGGCGTTAAAGGGTGCATCAGCTGCCCCTTGGTATTTTAAAACTATAAGTCTTGGTTCAGCCTTAGAGCCTTGGGCAACTGCAAGCAAGGAGTTCATGTTCAGCACTTCCATTTGCTTAGGGCCAAGAACTTCTATTTTCATACCGGTCTCTGCTGCGACCTTGCGTGCAGCTTGCTCCATGCCAACCGGGTTTAATTCATTACCTGGAGTATTGCATAAGTCACGAGTTAAAATTACGGATTCGGCAATAATTTTTGCCTCCGCCAGCACTTTATCTTGCTCATCCACATTGGTAAGAATATTTAAGTCGCATACTCGAGGCGCTTTAGCTTCGGATTTATACTTTTCAAAAGTGTATGCGCCTAAAAGCAAGCCTTCACAGGTTGCTGCAAGATAATGGGCACGGCTTGCGTTCAAAAGTGCGGGTGCAAGTAAAACTGCATTTTGTGCCTGCACCTTGTCAAGAGCGCGAGCACTTACGCCTGCGGCCTTACGAAAATTTACTGGCTTGCAGTCCTTGCCTTGGCCGCAGCCGACGATAATTACGTTCACAAGTCGGTATTCGTCAAAAGCCGTAAAAATATGTTCGTCCTCACAGTCAAAAATATCTTTATATTTATCGGTGTAAAGCTTGAGTGCTTTCGTAATATTTTCCGGTAAAGCTAAATTACCAACATAATCTAAGCATTCTTTGCACAACAAAAAAACTAATGTATCAGCTTTTTTATATGCAGCTTGAAGATTTTCTTTTCCAAGTGCATTTACAATTAATTTCGTAGCCATAAAAACTTCCTTATCTATATTCACAAGCTGTTGTAATATTGTTTAAATAATTATCGCCGTTGCCACGTAGTAAATTCAAATCACTTACTACAACCTTCATAGCAGGCTTCGCCGTACCATCCTCCACATAATTAGCCAAAGAATGAATTGCATAAGCTTCGTTATTGACTTCGCCTAAATAAATAAGAATGTGGTTAGGCATAGCAAGTGCCGCCCCAGGAATTAAGGCGCCCAACTGAACCTTGCGTTGCTCTGTTGTCATGCCTTCCAGATTAACCATGGCTCCAGCAGTAGTTTCTTGCTCGTCCGCATTACGAGGCAAATAAATACCCACAGTACGATAAACATTAAATAACAAAGACGAACAATCCACACTATCCTTCATACCACCCCAACCATAGGGAGAATTGTAAAATTTAAAGGCAGCGTTAATTAAATTTTTAGAAGTATAAGGCAAATAACCCTTGTGAACATTGGGATTAGCCTTTAGAACACTTAAATTTTCTTTTTGCAGCATACCTTGTTTATTGCGCACGGGACCCGTGACAATGTAACTATTTGCAACCTCACCAGTTAAAGGTAATACGGAGCCTTGTTGATAAAGAACCTGTTCTGCACCAGTCTTTAAGACTAATTCCTTACCCGTTACGACGAGAAATTTTTTCGGCTCCACGTATTCGAGCCATGTCTTACGGTCTGTCATAGCAAGATTTGTTCTTGCGATCCAACCAGCGTAATTTTTAGCTTGCACGTAGTAAAAATATTTATTAGCACTTTGATGAAGAACTGCTAAAGGCTCACCTGGGTCAAGCATGGTTTCTTGCAGCACGTCAAAATTGGTATCGCCTGCATAGTAGAATAAGCTTTCTCCGGTTGGTAGATTACGTACAGGTGTGCGACGCACAGTTACTGCGTATTGAACCTTTACGTTCGCAGGAATTGCGCTAACATTCGTTTGCTCACGCAATAATCCTTTATAATTGTCACTGACCTTGTTGCCACGCAGGTATAAATCGTCTTCCAGCAAAGAATAATCCATAATCTTCGTCTTTACTGATGCAGATGTCAGAGTTTGCGGATAAACAGCAAGGTTATAAACAGATTTAGTTTCATTGATAATGCGCTTGTTTAAATCGGCAACGCCCTTTTCGTCAAGAATAAGGGAATCGGCATTAGGGTTTTGAGCGTTCCAAAAGTCGGGGGAAATAAAATTGGCCTGAGTTGTAATACCAGTAGCCAAGCAAATTTGGACGCTAGAAAGCATCACAAGCCCAGCACAGATTGCAAGAGTTTTTTTGATGGATTTTAACATAGGATTTTCTCCTTACATAATATTCATTAAAAATAGTGAAACTTCACCATATTCTCATCTTACTAAATTTCTCTCTTAATCATAAAATTCCTGCTTAAAAATAAAAAATCGGCAAAGCCAAAAGCTTTGCCGATAAGTTTTATAATTTGCCAAGAGACCATGCAAAGATAAAATACAGTGCGTAAAGAATCAGGGATGACATAGCGGAAATTTGAAAGCAGCGACGATAAACTGCATTTTCCATGCGGAAGGAATAAATGAAAGCGCCGATGCAGAAGATGAGGTAAAGGATAGCCCAAATGTTCATTTACTTGTCCTCCCCCGCGTTTTGCTCAGGAGCTTTATTCGCTTCTTCTAATTTTTTACGCATGCGTTCTTCTTCCTGCTCCTTGATACTACGGTTAGGATCCATGCCGACATAACGGTCGTTTCTTCTTTTGAAAACAAAAAGCCACAAAAAGAAGCAGACCATAATGGCGGAGACTCCAAGCCCGAACATGGGAAAAATATTGTAGAGTATTTTACAAACAATTGCTACGGAGCCGATTACTAAAAAATATAAGAGATAAAGCATTCAGTTCTCCTTAGTTACCATAACGTATTGCATTATTAAAGGTTTGTAATTGTTCGATTTCCTTCAATCTAGCAACCTCTTGAGCAATCGTATTTTTAGCGGATGCAGGTACTGCAACAGGTTTCTTAAAGTTTTGCTCGGAAACCTTTTTATTCTTTTTAACATCTACAATTTTTTCGTAGAATGTTTTCTTGGTAACGCAATTTAAATCATAAATAACAAGATTACCGGTAGCAATGTCCTCGCCTTCTGTAGTTAACAAGGTGGATACCGCACAAATATTATGTTCTTTATGAGCAGGGTCAGAGCTTTTACCATAACGAATGAAAGCAGGATCTGCATATAAAGTTGTATTACCATTAGTCCAAAGAGGAATATATCCTTGGATTGTTGCTTGATCAACAGCTGCGTCAACCTTAGGTTGTTCAGCAGCAAAAACAGGAATGCTAAGAGCTATGAGGCATAAAGCAATGCCAAGAATTTTTTTCAACATGGAAGCTTCCTCCTTATTTTTTCTTCTTAGTAAAGTCAATTTGTTTAGGCCCTTCGTTAACAGCATCGTCAGGAATGACAATTTCGTCAAAGCTTACACCACGAGTATGAGCAGTGTGAGACCATTCGTGATCGTTACGGTGCCACCAACCAATTGCTGTGATAGGAATCCAGCTGTAAATAAAAATCGGATACAATAAAAGATAGAGCCAGCTCTTTAAGCTTGCGCGAATCTTCCATAAAACGGCAACGGGGAAAATATATTGCCCAAGACCGATGATTTGCCAAATCTCTAAAGGTAAAATAGTATAGAGTACGTTGGTATAGAAGGGATAAAAAGTATAAACGTAGGAACACAAAACGAAAAAAGTAGAAATCATTAAGAAATATGGTTGAAAAAGATTGACGGTGCAATCTAAAACAACAATATCGTGTTCCCTTAGTCCTTTCATAAACATTTTCGGAAGATAACGATGACAAACATCAAAATGTCCTTGTGCCCAACGTTGACGCTGATTCCATGCCGCTGTAAATGTTAAAGGTTTTTCATCGTAAATGATTGCATCATGAGCCCAAGTGGTAGGAATATTTTCCATGATCGCCTTCATGGTGAATTCCATGTCTTCGGTTAAGCAGGTTGCACCCCAGCCGTATCTTTTTAAAAGCTTGGTATCAATGCACATACCCGTGCCACCTAAACAACAGGATAAGCCCATATTGTATTTTGCTAAATGCCAGACGTGATTAACGATCCAGAAGCTAATGGAAAAGACCCCGGAGATCCAAGTATCTTCAGGGTTCTTGGAGTCAAGATAGCCCTGGATGAGCTGTTCCCCATTATTTAAATGGCTGCACATTTCTTTAAGGAAATCAAGATGTACTAAATTATCCGCATCAAAGACGCAGACTGCATCATATTGTCTTTCCATTTTAAAGAGACGTTCGAACATCCAGTCCATGGCGAAGCCCTTGCCCTTGCCTTCGTCACTAAAACGTTCGTGGACCTCGGCCCCAGCCTCGCGAGCGACCTGAGCCGTGTTATCGGAGCAATTATCAGCAACGACAAAAATGTCATACTTTTCGTCTGGGTAACGCAAGCGTTTTAAATTTTCTACGAGTTGAGCAATTACCTTGTCTTCGTTATGAGCGCAGACAATCATAGCGAAGGTTTTAGAATTATCGTAAAGCTTTACCTCTTTTTTCTTACCAAAAAGTCCGAACCAAGAAATAAAGAAATAATAAACGGTGAAAAATACAATCAGAGCCTGAAAAGGAATCATGATTATATCGGCATAATGCATTTTTAAGAATCTCCTTTAGTCTTTACCTGTCAATGCACAATAAAGATAATTAATAACACCAATGGCTGTGTAGGTGAACATGCCTGCAAAAAGATATGCAGAAGGCTTACTGTATAAAATAGCTGCGCCTAAAATAAAGCCGATGAGAACCGGCAGCTTATACAAAGGATTGCCGTGACCTTTAAAGTCCGGGAATTTAACATTGGAATAAAGAATGATACCTACAACAAAAGTAAAAGCACCACAAATCCAAGGACCATAAGTAAGTCCGCTAAAAACATAGCTTGCTAAACAGCAAGCACCTGCAGGGATGGGCATACCCTGGAAATAACCAGACACAGTGCCAGTATTACAGTTAAAACGAGCAAGACGCAAACAACCACAGCTTGCGTAAATGCCTGCGATTAACTGCCCGATGATTCCCAAGTCCTGCAGTCCATATAAGTAAATCATAATGGCAGGAGCAACACCAAAGGAACCTAAATCACAAAGACTATCCATCTCTTTACCAAACTCGCTGCCACTTGGAGGAAGCCCCTTCCATTTAGCAAGAGCACGAGCTGCACGTCCGTCACAGGAATCGGCAATGCATGCAAGGACAATTAAAATTGGAGACCAGAAAAAATCTTTTTCCACTGCTTTTATAATGGCCATCAAACCAAAGACCAAACTTAAAAGGCTAATGCCATTAGGAATTATACGTTCTATCTTCATGCCTTAATCCTTCCGATTACAGTAATACCACCAGTAACTGATTGTCCTTTTTTAACGCAAATCTCTACACTTTTAGGAACAATGAGCTCAGTACTGGAACCAAATTTAATCATGCCATATGTTTCACCCTGCTCTAAACGGTGACCAAGGGTAACCCAAGAGACGATACGACGAGCCAAGAGACCTGCTACCTGAATAACCATGTATTGAAACTCGCCATTGTCGACACCAATAGCATGACGTTCGTTCATAAAAGTGGCACGTCTGTCATCGGCAGGAATAAAACCACCAACTGTATAACGTTGATATTTAATCTCGCCGCCTAATGGAGCTCTATTAGTATGAACGTTAAAGACAGATAGAAAAATGGTAACCTTTTTGCATTCCGTAAATAAATACTCGTCTTCATAAATTTCTTCTACCTTCATGACTGTACCATCGGCCGGAGCATAAAGGATGTTTTCGTCAGGTGGGGTGATGCGATGAAAATCGCGGAAGAAATATGCAAAATATAAAGCTAATACTAAAGGAATTACTGCCATGCTCGCACCCAAGGTGAAAAAAGTTACGACAGCAATTGCCAAAGTAATACCAACATAATAATAACCATCTTTAACGATGAACATCTTCAGGATCTCGCTTTCTTAGAAACAAAATAACAAAATAAAAATGTGATGGAACACACTCATCCATTCCATCAC
Organism: Phascolarctobacterium sp.; assembly: GCA_030523325.1. Taxonomy (GTDB): domain Bacteria; phylum Bacillota; class Negativicutes; order Acidaminococcales; family Acidaminococcaceae; genus Phascolarctobacterium_A. The sequence goes on along the minus strand of JAUNIS010000021.1, from coordinate 26,830 downwards.
ATAATTATAATACAAGTAAAGTTATTTGTCTATGAATTGGCAAATGTTTTAAATTTTTATTTAAATCACTTGCTAAAGATTACCTTGAGGACAAATTTGGGCAACGCCATCATTCTCATGAAACGAGAAGGCTGCTTGTACAAACGAAAGAGCCATTCAAGACTTGCGTCCTGCATCCATTTAGGTGCTCGCTCCATCTTGCCTGCGAGAACATCAAAGCTACCGCCGATTCCCATGAAAAGCTTGCACTTTAATTCGTCCTTGTGAGCCATAATCCAATTTTCTTGTTTAGGTGCACCCAAGGCGATAAAAAGATAATCAGCACCGGACTGATTAATTTCGTCAATAATATCGGGCACGTCTTCATCCTTAAAATATCCATTGTGTGTGCCCACAACCTTGACACCTGGGTACAACTCTTCTACTTTAGTTTTAGCTGTCTCGGCGATAGCTGGAGAACCACCAAAAAAGAAGGACTTCATCTCATGCTGGCGACCTTGGTCTAGAAGATTGCGATATAAATCGTAGCCAGCTACACGTTCAGGAACTTCGTAGCCCTTATAACGACCAGCCCACACTGCACCAGCTCCATCAGCAAGAACAATATCTGCCTTGTTGCTCACAATTTCTTTATAAGCAGGATTTTCCTGACACATCATGATAATCTCCGCATTGGCAGTGACTACGAAGGTTTGCTTGCCTTCTAAAGTACGAGTCGTAATTTTAGCAACTGCTTCTTGCATAGTCATGGGATCCACAGGAACTCCTAATATTTGCATACGTTCAGCCATAATCTTTCCTTAAATTTGTTCTACATCTGTGGGAACGGTGAGGAATTCGATTCCTGGGTTACGATCAAGAATCCAATTCAAGGACCATTCGTTATTAACTAAGATAACAGGTCTATCCTTCTTATCAAATACCAGCATACCATTATCAAGGCCCTTCATATTATCAAGAGCTTTTTTGTCAGGCGCATAAACCCAACGAGCAACACTATAGGGCAAGGTATTCATCAAAAGCTCAGCACGATATTCGTTGTTGAGTCTGTATTCGAGAACCTCGAGCTGTAGCTCACCTACTACGCCCACGATATAGCTTTCCATGCCCACACCCTCTTGCTTGAAGACTTGGATTGCACCTTCTTGGGATAATTGCATAATGCCTTTTTCGAATTGTTTGCGCTTCAAAGAGTCCTTGGGTTGCACGCGAGCAAAAATTTCTGGTGGGAAAACCGGAAATTCTTCGAACTTCAGCTTTAAAGAATTGTCTGACAGAGAATCACCAATACCAAAGATACCAGGGTCAAAGATACCGATGATATCCCCAGGATAAGCTTCTTCTACGATAGTTCTTTCTTGTGCCAAAAATTGTTGAGGCATAGCAAGCTTGATGGGCTTACCTGTTTCCTTATGATAAACCTGCATATCCTTGGTGAATTTACCAGAACAAATACGCATAAAGGAAATGCGGTCGCGATGAGCAGGATTCATATTGGCTTGAATTTTGAAAATAAAAGCACTAAACTTATCATTTTCAGGTTCAATAGTTCCCCCATCAGCCAAAAGACGAGGCTGCGGCTTGGGACTAAGCTCCAGAAATTTTTCCAAGAAGGGTTGCACGCCAAAATTCGTCATGGCGCTACCAAAGAACATAGGAGTAAGCTCCCCTGCTTTAACCTTTTCTAAATCAAATTCGTCTCCAGCCATGTCTAAGAGCTCAATGTCGTTGCAAAGATTTTCATAAAGCTCGTCGCCTAAAAGTTCACGGATTTTCGGATCGTCCAAGGAACCAGTTGTGGATTTTAATTTATTCGCGCCGTGGGAGGTGTCGTCCTCGAAAAGCTGTACCGTGTTTTCCAAGCGGTCATAAACACCTTTATAATGACCATCAATACCTATAGGCCAATTAATAGGATAAGCACGGATGTTCAGAATCTTTTCTAACTCGTCCATCAAATCGAAAGGATTGCGTCCGTAACGGTCTAGCTTGTTGACAAAAGTGAAGATTGGCAGATGACGACGATGACAAACCCAGAATAATTTTTTCGTTTGTGGTTCCACGCCCTTAGCCGCATCGATAAGCATAACTGCTGAGTCAGCTGCCATCAGGGTTCTATAAGTATCTTCAGAGAAGTCTTGGTGACCAGGGGTATCCAAAATATTAACGCGATAACCATCGTAGTCAAATTGAAGTACGGAAGATGTAACGGAGATTCCACGTTGCTTTTCAATTTCCATCCAGTCAGACACTGCATGCTTAGCAGTTTTTCTTGCCTTAACGCTACCTGCTAAGTGAATCGCTCCACCATAGAGAAGGAGTTTTTCAGTCAATGTAGTTTTGCCGGCATCAGGGTGAGAGATAATGGCAAAGGTGCGACGCTTGTCAATTTTATTTAAAAATTCTTGCTCCATTGTTACTCCTTATTTGTTTTTATGAATCATTATGTAAATTTCATAAGCCTCTGCAACTTGTTCCTTTATATAATCGGGAACAGGTACAGCAGTTTCCATATCACCATGCATAGTAAAACGAAAAGCAACGTCTTCATATTTTTCGCCAGAAAAGGTTTCACAACTAAAGGTTGTGTTCATGAACTCGTCCTTGAAATTACAATGCTTGAGAATATTTGCTTTGCGCTCTAAATCCCAAGCGTGATAAATTTCATACACAGCCTTTTGCGCTTCTTCCGGAGAGTCAACACCAAGAGCAACAAGACCATGCTCGTCCATAGGCGTGCAATCCATCTCTTCAAAATAAGTGCCATCCTCCAGCTCTAAATTTACATATAAATTATCATGCAGCTCTTTAAATTCTGCAGATTTAACCTTCCACTTGTCAATCCACGCTTGATGACACTTAGGGCAAATCAACTCCACATCTTGGAAATCACGACTGATAAAATCCTCGCGATAATAAATCAAACCTTCTGCATTATAGGTCTCTTTACATTCAGCACATACTAAGTTTAAAGTTCTAATCATTTCTACCTCAATATTCATACGCATTATTTTTGTATGAAACTCATAAATTAAAATTTGAATAACATCTAAATTAATATTATATATTATAATGAATGCTTAAGTCTATATTTAATAATTACAAAATTAAAAATCTTTGCAAAATCATTTACGATCTACAAAGTTTCGCAAAAATAAATTTCATCGCAAACCTGCATAACTTCACTAATTCTTTCGTAATCAGTTCAATCAGCAGAGTCTCAGCAAATTATAAAGATATCAATAAAAATCGAAAGATTTTTTTTAAACAAGGCGGAAGAATAAAGGCAACACCTCGATTTTTGCAATAAAAAAGGCTCCTGCTTTCGCAAGAGCCCAGTCATTCTATATGGTCGGAGCGGCGGGATTCGAACCCACGACCTCTTCCACCCCAAGGAAGCGCTCTACCAAGCTGAGCCACGCCCCGAACGACAAGTGATATTATACTAGATGTTGTATCAGTTGTCAACAATTAAATACAAAATATTTTTTATGAATAATTTGTATTTATAAAAATTCTTTGATCGACTTTAACAATTCTTCAGGATCGATGGGCTTAGCGATGTGACCATTCATACCAGCAGCCAAAGCCTTTTGCTTATCTTCTTCGAAAGCATCGGCCGTCATGGCGAGAATAGGAATGTTAGCCTTGTCTCTATTTTTCATCCTGCGAATAGTTCTTGTTGCCTCGTAACCATTCATGATGGGCATCTGAATATCCATGAGAATGAAATCGTAGTATTCTGGATTAGCCTCGGAAAGCTTTTGGACGGCAACAGAACCATCATTAGCAACCTCGACATCAAACCCAAATTCGGTCAAAATACTAATGGCAATCTCTTGATTCAGTTCGTTATCTTCAACCAAAAGAATTCTCTTGCCTGATGCTTGCTCCTTCGTGCTATCCAAGCTTTCCTCGGTGAGCATTTGATGAGCTTCTTCGAACTGAGCATCTTTATCAGCAATTTTGAAAGTAAAGGTTACGATAAACTCAGTCCCTTTGCCCTGCTCACTTTCGACCTCGATGGTGCCGTCCATCATATCAACAATACGTTTCGTGATGGCCATGCCTAAGCCAGAACCTTGGATACCACTAACGGTAGCAGTTTCTTCTCTGGTAAAGGATTCGAAAATATGCTTTTGGAATTCTTCGCTGATACCAATACCTGTATCCTTGATGTGGAATTCGTAGGTAGCAAGACCATCAGGAGCTCCATCTAACTCCAGAACTCTTAAAGTGATTTTCCCACCGGGTTTTGTAAATTTTACTGCGTTAGAAAGAATATTTAATAAAACTTGATTCAATCGTAAATGGTCGCAAATAAAATCTTTGTTAACTACTTGCTCGGTATCGATTTTAAAATCAATGTGTTTGGACGTGATATCGGCCTGCACAAAGTTTTGCAGGTCTTGAGTTATCGTTGCAAGATGTACGGGCCCTTCGACGATGGTTACCTTGCCGCTTTCGATACGGCTCATATCTAAGACATCGTTAATTAAAGAAAGTAAATAATTACTCGAGGTTTGAATTTTACCTAAATAATCTTTTACCTGGCCCTTGTTATCAAGATGAGAGACTGCTAGAGCAGTAAAACCTATAATCGCATTCATAGGTGTACGGATATCGTGACTCATATTGTTGAGGAAAACTGTTTTCGCCTTGTTAGCTTGCTCCGCGTCCTCTAAGGCAGCTTCTAATGCTTTTTGGTATACCAATACTTCCTCTTGAGACTTATTAACTTTTTTCAAAGCACGATTAGTAAGAAACGTAGAAGTGAATAAAGCACCGACAACTAGGAGCAGAAAAGCGATGAGATAAATACTATTTTCCGTAAGAAAATCACGGAAGGAAGGCTTACCCATCAAGGCGATATATTTTTCCGTTGCCGTTTGCGTCATGGTGGGATCAATCAAAGAAAGTCCACGATTAATAATTCCTAATAATTCTTTGTTGCCGTGGAGCACGCCATAACCGACAATAAAAACCGGCTCGGTCCTGCGTACCTTGAGATTCGCATACTCGCTTTTGCGAATAAGATTGTATGTTCTTAAGCCGTTGAGTAAAACGGCATCCGCCTCACCGGATTTTACTTTATCCAGGCACTCGAAAATATCCTTGCAATAAAGAATTTTTGCGTCAGGATAAACGCGTTTGCCGTAATTATCAACAAGATAATTTCCTAGCGGATTAGCGAGTATTTTTAAATTTTTCAGCTTGTCGTCGTCTTTATAAACTACGTCAGATGAACTAGAGATAACTCCATGGGACGCAAAAAGATTTAATTTTTCTGCAGTCCAATTGTCGATATCTACAGGGAAAATAACGTCTAGCTTATTGTCTTGTAAGTCTATGGACAAGGATTCGAAATCGTTATACCCCTTGTACGATACTTTTAACTTACCTGTAAGACGCAAGCTGTCTAAAATTTTTTCGGTAATATCTGTAATAGCACCGACCACATGACCATTCTCATCCGTGATGCAATAAGGAAGATAATTGTTCATGTAACCAATGCGCAATTCTTTATGGTTTTGGAGCCAATTTAGTTCCTCTTCCGTAAAGGTAGCTCTTGATGCAGTATCGCGAATATATTTATTTGTGTAGTAGGCAATGTACGAAGGATTGTCCAGACTTAATTGTAATTGCGCCTGATTTAATTCTTTAAGAAGATCGGGACGCTTGATATTTACAACAATGTAATAATTATTTTGTCCCGCTCTAGCGAAAGCCGACAAACCATCATGATTACCAGAATTATCTTCCGCGATGACGACGTCTAACTTGCCGGATAATAAATCATTATCCCGCTCTTCCATGCTATTGTATTTAATAATCTGTCCGTTAATCTTGTTGTCAGCAAAATACTGAGTTAGTACAGAGAGCATGGCTCCTTCAAGAGCGCCGAATTTTTTTCCTTCTAAAGTGGAAGCGCTTGAATTAATAGTCGTATCGTTGCTGCGTTTCAAAAAAACATAGCTTTCATTGCCCATGGGTAAATCAGGATAGCTTAACAAACCTTCTCGCTCAGGCGTCTTCGCGAGTCCGGCTAAAAAATCTATTTCCCCTGCCAAAAGCTTATTATATAAATCGCCGTATTTACCGTAAACGTATTCATATTTCCAGCCTGTATAGTAGGATAGATTTTGATAGTACTCGTAGGCATAGCCTTTTTTTGATGGAATTTTCGTCCTTGCCCTCTTCAAAATAGAGCTGGTCGTAATAACCAATACGAACTATTTTTTGCTCAGTTGGTTTTGCTGCGTAAGAAACAACGGTCAAGAGAAGTATAAAAATTGTCAACAGCACAAAAATAATCTTCTCAGATTGTTTTTTTATCATCGTCATCACCACGCAAATATAACAGATTACACAAAGAAAAAAATTAAATTTCTTTCACGCCTTCGGTATCTAAATCAAGGATATGATAAACACCAGTCTCACCTTTAGCCTCGAGAGCAGCCATCATAGCTTGAGCAATGGCTTCATGGTCGGCGTCGATTGGCGCATATGCCATAATGGTAGAACCAGCACCGGAAATAATACCGTTATACGCGCCAGCTTTTTTAGCCGCAGCAAATACATCGTACAGACCAGGAATAAGATGAGCACGATACGGTTGATGCAACTTATCCTCTAAAGCCTCGCCAATGTATTCATACTTACCGCTCATGAGTGCACCAACAAGAAGGCAAGCGTGAGAAGAGTTAAACACTGCGTCCTTGTGAGGAACCTCTTTAGGTAGGGCTGCACGAGCAAGACTTGTTGCTAATTTTCTGTCAGGAACAACAGCTATAAATTTCAGCGGTTTTTCTGGAATGATTTTTAGCGTGTGAGCCTTGTCCCCTTGCATAAAACTAATGGTAAAGCCACCGTATAAGGCCGGAGCAACATTATCAGGATGTCCCTCAATTTCCGTTGCCATGTTTAAGAGCTCGTCTTTGCTAAAATGATTATCGCACAGACAATTGGCTGCGTAAAGACCAGCGACAATTGCCGCCGAGCTTGAGCCCATACCACGACTCATAGGGATGCGATTTTTCATAATAATCTTTAAGCCAATGCGTACGTTATCATGCACAGCATTCCATACACGGAAAAAGCTTAAGAAAGCAAGATTTCGTCCATGAGGTTTTAAATATTCGGAGCCCTCACCTTCAACCTCCAGCTTGAAGCCACGGTCTTCGGTGATTTCGTAGGTTACTTCATTATAATAAGTACACGCAAGACCAAGAGTGTCAAAGCCAGGACCGCAGTTGGCACTTGTTGCAGGTACTCTCAAGGTTACACTTTTCAAAACAATAATCTCCTTTAATTATTACTAGAATCTTCTACACGAATAATGCAGGAAATTTTATCAACAACCGGCAGTACTTCTAGGATTTGTAGAGCCATTTTCAAATTAGCTTGAGAAACGGCATGAGTAATAAATACTAAATCAGCAGTCTTGCCTTGTTCGTTAGTTTGGATAACGTTACGAATACTTACGCTTTGAGAACCGAAGACAGAAGCAATAGCTGCCAGTACACCAGGTTTATCCAAAACAGAGAGACGAATATAGGACGGATAAACATTTTTTTCCGCGGGACAAATTTGCTTTTCCTTATAGCAAGTGAAACCAATGCGACCCTTATCGTTATTAATAAGATTACGAGCAGCTTCCATGATATCGCCTACAACTGAGCTTGCAGTCGGAAAACGACCTGCACCAAGACCTAAGAACATAGCTTCGCCAATTGCATCGCCATTAACAAAGACTGCGTTATATGCTCCTCCTACACTTGCAAGAGGATGTTTTTTCGGAATCATGGTCGGACTTACACTAATAGATACGCCATTCTCTGGATCGTTTTTCGCAATAGCCAACAGCTTTACAACATAACCCAAGCGAGAAGCATATTCAATATCACAAGCATCAACCTTTTCGATGCCATCAATATCAACATCGTTCATACTAATAGGCATATTAAAAGCGATGGATGCTAAAATTACAGCCTTACGAGCGGCGTCAAAGCCACCAACATCGGCAGTAGGATCCGATTCAGCAAAACCTTTTTCTTGAGCCTCTTTCAAAACGGAAGCATAGTCAAGGCCTTCATCAGTCATTTTCGAAAGCATGTAGTTGGTTGTACCATTAACAATACCCATAATGCTTTGAATTTCGTTGGCAGCCATGGAGCTCTTCATAGGTCCAAGGATAGGAATACCACCACATACGGCACCTTCAAACATAATATCAGCATTATGTCGACCTGCAATATCAAAAAGTTTTTTTCCGTAATGAGCGATAACGTCCTTGTTAGCAGTTACAACCTGTTTGCCATGTTCCAAAGCCTTAGCCATGTAATCCATAGCAGGATGTTCACGACCGATGAGTTCTACGACAATATCAATCTCGGAATCTTCTAAAATATCATCAACATTAGTAGTATATTGATAAGCATCACCGTAATTAGCAGACATTTTTTCAATGTTACGACCAAAAACCTTGGTAACCTTAATAGCCTTGCCAACCTTACGAGCTATCATCTCGCCATTATTTTCTAAAACTTTAATTACACCGCCACCGACAGTGCCAGAGCCCAAGAGGCCTACGTTAATAAAATCTTTCATTTTAAATCTCCAATATTCTTCAAGTTCAAAATATTCGGATTAGTTCAGCCGATGACACAGATGAACTAACACGGACGTTGATATTAAACTTGACCAAGAACTTCTAAACGACGTACGCCGTCAATCATGCGTAGCTTGTCAAGAAGTGCTTCCAGGTCTACAGTTAAATTTTTAGTTTCGATAGAAATAGTTGTATTAGCCACGCCTTGCAAAGGAATACCTTGATTAATCGTCATAATGCTGCCGCTATGATCAGCAACGGTATTGAGAACGCGACTTAAAACACCGGATTTATGTTCCAGCAGTAAAGAAAGAGTAACGATTTTTTCTTTACTTGCTTCATAAAACGGAAATACGTAATCTTTATATTTGTAATATGCACTACGGCTGAGGCCCATCTTTTCGACAGCCTCATTAATAGTTCGAACTTCTCCACGTTTTAAAACTTCTTTAACACGAATGGTTTTTTTAATAGCCTCGGGCAGAATCTCTTCTCTTACCAAGTAGAATGTGTTTTTTTCTTCCATGTTTATAATCTCCTTTCGGTAAAAATAACAAAATCATTTTACTACTTTATTATACAATGTCTTTATCCAAAAAACAATTGTACTAAAAAGATTTTTGTTGGAAATTGCTTACTAATTTGTAAAACTTTACAAAAATTTTTTTAACAATGTAAATTAAAAGCATCCAAAATCTCTCGAAGAGAAATCAGATGCTTTAATATAGACAACATTTTTAATTTTTGTTTATAAATTAACGAGAACGTTGCAATTTATCAAGCCCATAATTTCTAAAGACACAATAATCCTTGGTCTCACCCAAAATCATAAGCGGAACATTTTTTAATTCACTTACCTTGCGCACATTTAAAAGCGTCATAATATTTTTTAGTTCGTTAGCTAAGCATTGTAAATAATCTACTCCAGCTTGAACTCCGCCAGCTTGCACAGCTTTTAAAATAGGACCAGCGATTCCAATTGCACTTGCACCAAGTGCAAACGCTTTAGCAATGTCAAGTCCCGTGCGAATACCTCCAGATGCAAAATAAACAGATGCTTCTTGCAAAACATCATGAGCATCTAAAAGAGACCAACAAGTCGGGTGACCCCAAGCCAACATATCCCTTGGGTCTTTACCAGTACGAGCAGCCTCGATAGCGATAAAATTAGTTCCACCTGCTCCTGCGCAGTTGAAAAATTTTGCTCCGCACTTTTCAAAGCGAACGTATTCCTCGTAAGCAATGCCGCAGCCAGTTTCTTTAATAATGACGGGCACACTTACTGACTTAATGATAGCAGAAATGTTTTCTAAAATTTTTGAGAAGTCACGGTCACCTTCAGCCATGAATAACTCTTGCGCAACATTGAGATGAATTTCTAAAGCATCAGCTTCAAGCAAGTCAATAGCTTTTTGTGCTTCACTAGTTGTTGCTTGTCCACTGATATTTCCAAGGACAAAACCGCAAGGATTGGTCTCTCTTATTATTTTATAGGAAGAAAGATCTACGCCCTCATTATGGACAGCTCCATATTCAGAGCCAGAAGCAATGCCGCAGCCGAGAATTGAAGCGACTTCGGCTAAATCTCGATTAATTCTTGCGACCTCTTGCGCTCCACCAGTGATTGAATCAATGAAAAAAGGCAAACGTAATTGTTTGCCTAAAATTTCACATGATAAATCAATGTCTGCCGGAGAAATTTCCGGCAGACAATTGTGGACGAAACGAATGTCTGCAAGGTGCGTAGATGTAGGACCATCTTCAAGAGCCAAAGCATATTTAATATGAGCAAGCTTTCTTTGTGCACGTTGCATAATTTTTAACTCCAAAATTATTTAGCTTCGATTTCGATGCTTTGGCTGAGGCTACCTTTTTTGCCGCCCATGAAAGATCTCATTTCAGCTTTTTCTGCATCTTTATTTACTTTGTTGATGGACAAGCCAATCTTCTTAGCATCAAGATCCATCTTAATGATCTCAGCCATAACCTTTTGACCCATTTCCAGAACGTCATCAGCTTTTTCAATGCGTTGAGGAGCGATTTCAGAAATGTGAACAAGGCCTTCGATTTTGTCGTTCAATTTAACAATAGCACCAAATTGGAGGAAACGAACAACTTCAACTTCCAAGATATCGCCAACGTTAAATTGAGAAGCTTCAACCTTCCAAGGATCTTCTTGGGTAGCTTTGATGGAGAGAGCAACACGATCTTTGTCACGGTCTACGGATTTAACGAGAACGGTAACTTCTTGACCAACTTCTGCAACATCTTCAGGTTTAACCTTGCGGTCCCAAGAAAGCTCGGTGTTGTGAACAAGACCTGTCAAGCCGTCCATGATTTCAACGAAAAGACCGAATTCAGCAATTTTCTTAACAACACCAGTGTAAACTTGACCCTCTTCAACTTGTTCGTAAGCAGCTTCCTTTTTAGCTTGACGTTCTGCAAGATATTGTTGATGACGAGCTTCTCTTGCTTCTTCTCTAGCTTTTTTACTAGCAGCTGCTTCAGCTTTAAGAAGATCACGACGAGAAGTTACGATACGTTTTTTGTCAAGGTCAACTTCGATGATTTCTGCTTCTAATTCTTGACCAACATATTGTTCGAAATCTTCAACGCGTTTCAGATTTACATGAGAAGCAGGCATGAAGCCTTCAACACCTTCAACGGATACTGCCAGACCAACAGTACCTTTAGCTTTGTTTTTGATGGTGCGCAGAACTTTTACAGTTGCAGTACGTTTTTCACCTTCAGCAAGAGGTGCAACACTCTTCCAAGCGGAATCGCGTTCTGCTTTAATTTTGGACATACGAACGAACTCAGTTTTGGTGTTAGATTTCATAACTTGAGCTTCTACTTCGTCGCCAACTTTTACAGTTGCTTGAATTTCTTCAGGAGTTTGGTTGGACCATTCTGCGTAAGGAATCAAGCCTTCATGTCTATAGCCAAAAGATACGTAAATACCGTCATTATCCATGGTCTCAACATGACCAACGATGGTCTTGCCAGGGAAAACCTCTACCTCCTCCATAGCGTTGAGCATTTGTTCAAAATTCATTTCTTCCATTGCTTTATAAGCCTCCTTAATTAAACGGTCAGGAGTTGAAGCTCCAGCCGTAATTCCGATTTTGTTTGATCCTTTGAACCAAGCTGGATCCAGCTCTGCGTAAGTCTCCACGTGATAACTATTGGGACAGATTGATTTCACCAGATCGAGTAAGTGACGAGTATTGGCACTACTTTTACCGCCGATGACGATAACCGTACTACATTGCTTGGCCATTTCAACGGCAGCTTGTTGACGTTTACTTGTTGCCAAACAAATCGTGCGTTCTACACGATACTCACCTGGGTGAGTTTCTTGTAAACTCTTAAGTATTGCTTCGAATTTAGCAAGCTCAAAAGTTGTTTGGATGACTACGCCATAACGTCCACTTTGTGGCACATTAAAGGTATCTTCTATAGTTTCGACACAGATACCGTTTTTTCCTGCCCATTTTAAAATACTTTTTACTTCTGGATGATTTTTTTCTCCAACGATAATGGGAAGGTACCCAGCATCCGCACATTCTTTGGCTTTTTTTTGTGCCAAACGGACATTGGGACAGGTTGCATCTAAAATATCAAGGCCAAGAGCCTTGGCATTTTCATAAGTTTCAGGGCCCACACCATGAGACCGGATGATGACTGTCTGTCCCGGTTTAAACTGGGACAAATCGTCGTAACATGCAATGCCTTGCTTAGCAAGTTCTGCAATTAATTGTGGATTATGAATTAGAGGTCCAAGAGTTGCACCATTAACTTTATTTTTTCCAGCTTCCTGGGCCAGGTCAACGGCACGCTTAACACCATAACAAAATCCTAAAGTCTCGGCTAAGATTATTTCCATTATGCTTCACCCGCTTGCAATTTAGCAATTTCCTGCATCATTTGCTCGGTCATGGAATTTAATAATTCTTTTGTAACCGGCTCACCCTCAGGAAAATAAATAGGCTTACCATATTTGACAATAACCTTGGGCCAGAGCTTGCCCTGTCTGAACACATCGCTACCGATAATACAAGCTGGAACAATTGGTGCTTTAGCTTTAGAGGCCATCATCAAGGCTCCAGGTTGGGCTTTGCCAAGCTTACCGGTTTTAGAACGAGTTCCTTCGGGAAAGATCGCTAAGCATTGACCGTCCTGCAAAATATCAATGCCCATCTTAATAGCACTTCTATCTGCACCGCCACGCTTAACAGGAAAGCCTCCCCAAGCTCTCCAAATCGTACCAAGAATTGGAACGAAGAGCTCTTTCTTAGCCATGTAACGAACTATGCGATCAATACCAGCTCCTACACAAGGAGGGTCAAGATTACTAATGTGGTTACTTGCAAGAACCAAAGGACCATTCAAGGGTACATTTTCTTTGCCGTGATATTCTATGCGTAAGAAAATTTTGAAGAAAAACTTCAAGATGTTTTTGGAAACATTATAAATAGTACTATTAATACGTAAATCATTAGCAGCCATTATAATCTTTCCTCCACCATATTAAGAATGGCCTGAACAACTTCATCAATAGTCATATGGGAGCTATCCAAAAGAATTGCATCACCAGCTTGCTTTAAAGGGGAAATTTCTCTTTCGCTATCAGCTTTATCGCGAGCAGCAATTTCTTCCTTGAGCTTAGCAAGATCACAAGTTTGCCCTTTAGCAACATTTTCCTTGTAGCGACGCATAGCTCTTTCTTCTACGGAAGCTGTAAGGAAAACCTTTAGCTCGGCATCGGGAAAAACCACTGTACCAATATCACGGCCGTCCATGATAATTCCACCTATCTCACCCATGCGTCTTTGTTGTTTTACCATTGCCTCGCGCACAGAACCAATTGCCGCAACTTTACTTACGTTAGCAGTAACCTCTGGAGTACGAATAGCTTCAGTTACTTCGGTTCCGTCTACAAAGACACGATTAACCTTTGCTTCAGGTTTGAATTCGATGAGCATTTTATGAGCTAATTCGCCAATAACATTTTCATTGAAGTCCTTGCCCGTGCCAAGAAATTTCCATGTCACGCTGCGATACATAGCTCCGGTGTCAATATAGGCATAGCCTAATTTTTCACCGACGAGCTTAGCAATTGTACTTTTACCAGCACCAGCCGGTCCGTCAATTGCTACAACAATTTTCTTCATAAAAAATCACTTCTTTATTCAAGATTTGCAGCTGCACGTCCTGCGGCATAACCGCTTGAATAAGCAGCCTGGAGATTATAGCCGCCAGTGTAACCATCCACGTCCATCACTTCACCAGCAAAATAGAGATGCTCTACCAGCTTAGAAGCCATGGTCTTAGGATTAATTTCTTTCACGGAAACTCCTCCTTGAGTTACAATTGCTTCGGCTATAGGACGAGTTTTAGTAATAGGGATGACGAAATTTTTCAGAGTATTAACAAGTCTTGCTCTCTCCTCACGGCTTATTTGGTTGATGAATTTTGTTTCATCAAGATAAGCCATGTCAAGGACAACTGGTATCAGGCTTTGAGGAAGTAAATCCTTTATGCCATTCACAAGCTGTTTACGGCTGTAGGTCGCAAAATCTCTTTGCACGCGTGCGTCAAGTTTTTCCATGCTGAGCGCAGGCTTTAAGTCAAGCACAAGCTCAACCTCTTTGCCTTCACTTAGAGCTTGAGCAGCAATATTCGACAGACTCAAAATAATCGGACCCGATACTCCAAAATGAGTGAAGAGCATCTCACCAAATTCTTCGCCAATCTTTTTGCCGTCGGCAAATAAAGTTCCGCGAGCATTACGCAGCGATAAGCCTTGTAAATCATCGGTGTAAGGATAGTCGCTTTCAAGGGGTACAAGGGAAGGCTTTAAGTCGACAATCTTGTGACCCAGCCTTTGAGCGAGGCGAGCTCCTGACCCATCACTACCTGTGCCAGGATAACTTGCGCCACCAGCACAAAGAATAACAGCATCAGCATTATACACGCCGTCTTTTGTTTTAACACCAACAGCCTTACCCTCTTTAGTTAAAATTTCACTGACAACTGTGTCAAGCACAAGCTTGCCTCCTTGCTGTGTAAAAATTTTTACTAAAGTATCAACAACATCCTGAGATTTATCGCTTACAGGAAAGACTCTGTTGCCTCGTTCAACCTTTGTCGGACAACCATTGGCCTCTAAAAGAGCAATGATGTCTTCATTCGTAAAACGATGCAGAGCACTTTGCAAGAAGCGTCCATTACCAGGAATATTTTTGATGATCTCGGGTAGGTCGGCTGCGTTAGTAAGATTGCAACGACCTTTACCAGTGATGAGCATCTTACGACCAGGCTTACGCATTTTTTCTAAAATTGTAACATTTGCACCGACACTTGTAGATGCAATGCCTGCAAGAAGACCTGCTGCACCCGCGCCGATAATTACAATTTTACTCATAGCTTAGCCGCCTTTAAGAGAGCCTCAAGTTCTTCCTCATAAAGAGGTCTGAACTTTCCGCGTCCCAAATTTTGTAATTTAATAGGTCCCAGCTTAATGCGTTTTAATTCACGCACCGGAAAACCAATGAAATCGCACATGCGACGAACTTGTCTGTTGCGACCTTCATGAATTGTTATATCAAACATAGTGAATTTGCCTTCTGTATCGTAACCACGTAGATTTACGATTGCAGGAGCAGTCATGCCGTCTTCAAGTTGGACGCCCATACGCAATTTATCAAGAACTTCGTCCTTGCAAATGCCAGGCACTTTCACGAGATAAGTCTTGTTGACTTCGTGAGAAGGATGCATGAGCTTTTGGGCTAACTCACCATCATTTGTCAAAAGTAATAAGCCTTCGGTATTGTAGTCAAGACGACCAACAGCAAAAACGCGTTCTGGTAAATCCTTGACGAAATCCGCAATACATTTGCGGCCCTTATCGTCACTCATAGTTGTAACGATGCCACGCGGCTTGTTAAAAATGTAATATGCTTTTTTCTCTTGTTTAACAGGATTACCGTCAACAGTAATACGGCAATGGTTAGGATCAACCTTGGTGCCTAATTCGGTAACCAGCTTACCATTTACTTTAACTCTTCCTGCAAGAATTATTTTTTCAGCTTCGCGACGAGAAGCAACTCCAGCCGCAGCCAAAACCTTTTGTAATCTTTCTTCCACGTCTAAAACCCCAATTTTTTGTTTGAAATCATATTAATGGATGGTGAGAATTTGTAGTTCAGTTGTTATAATTTAGAACTGAAATTCCGAACTAATCCACCGCTCCCTCTAAATCTAGAACTTGCTGAACCTCAGTAGGTTCCTGCTGCATTTCTTCTGGGCGAGGCAGGTCATCGATGGATTTTAAACCAAAGGTGGTAAGAAAAAGCGGCGTCGTCGCATAAAGGATGGGATTACCCAAGGCTTTTTTGCGTCCTGCTTCCATAATGAGTCCTAGGTCCAACAACGTATTAACGACGCCGTCGACCTTGACACCACGAATTTGTTCCATCTCGGCTCTCGTAACAGGCTGCTTAAAAGCGATGATAGCAAGAGTTTCCATGCCAGCGTTTGTTAACTTAATATCTTTCTTTTTCGCAAGTGAGCTGACGATTTCATAATGCTCTGGCTTAGTCGTCATTTGGTAGCCATCAGCCACCTCGCGAATCATCAGTCCACGATTCTCACGAGCATAAGCCTCCTGAAGATTACCGATTAATTCCCAAACGGCAGGCTTATCCACGCCTAGAATATCTGCAAGCTCAGCTCGTGAGAGAGGCTCACCAGCTGCGAAGAGG
Source organism: Phascolarctobacterium sp. (assembly GCA_030523325.1). Lineage (GTDB taxonomy): Bacteria > Bacillota > Negativicutes > Acidaminococcales > Acidaminococcaceae > Phascolarctobacterium_A. The sequence goes on along the minus strand of JAUNIS010000021.1, from coordinate 10,453 downwards.
ACTGCTTCTAGCTGAGCTGTAAATTTGTCAAAAAACATTTTATTCCCCTTCTTTTGCAAAAATATAAATGGGAGCAAAGGCTTCCTTTTGGGTAATGGTAATCAAATTTAACTTTAAGAGTTCGAGAACTCCAAGAAAGCAAGCTACCTTTTCACCGGGTAGCTCGCTTGCCACAAGCTCACTTAAAGTAAAGCCAAGGTGAGTCTTCAGTTTTTCGAGAATATCCGCCATCTTCTCTTGCACACTAAAAGCTTGTGGGGCAATGTAAGCCTCTTCATACTCCGTGCTTGAGAGCATATTATTTAATGCTTCGAGTAAATCCACAATGGTATAAGTCGGCATGACTCTATCAACAATGCCTTTGAACATGGGCAAACGTTGCACGCATTTTTTTGCCTCTTCTTTTCTGGCAAGCAATAGACGTGCACATTCTTTGATGCGTCTGTATTCGATGAGCATCTCTACTAATTGTTGACGTGGGTCGGCCTCTTCTCCGTCCTCGCTGCGTTCTTCTTTAGGAAGCAGCATGCGAGACTTGATTTGCAGAAGTGTTGCCGCCATAACGAGAAACTCGCTAGCAAGCTCCATGTCAAACTCGCTCATTGCTTTTAAGTAAGCAATGTATTGTTCCGTAATAGAGACGATGGGAATATCGTAAATATCGATTTTATCTTTTTCGATTAAATGCATGAGCAGTTCGAGAGGTCCCTCGAAGCCACTCAATTTTAAAGCAACTTGTGCCATAGAAATTTTATAAATTCATTGCAGCTTTAATTTCTGCCATATTTTTAACTGCTTCCTTTTGAGCGCGTTCAGCGCCGTATGCAAGAACCTCGCGAATATATTCAGGCTTTTCAGATAATTCCATGCGACGTTCATGAATTTCTTTTAACATTTCATTCATCTTGGCGTTCAAGCATTTTTTACATTGAACGCAACCAATCTCGCCTGCACGACATTGAGCAACAATGTTTTCGTATTCAGCTTCGTTAAATACTTTTTGGAACTTGTCTACAATACAAACCTCTGGATTGCCTTTGTCAGTTTTACGAATACGATTGGGATCGGTGGTCATCATACGAATAGCGTTCCACATTTCTTCAGGAGACGCGCCAAAAGGAATGGTATTGCCATAGCTCTTAGACATTTTACGTCCATCAATACCGGGAAGAACCTTTGCCTTAGAATAAACAGCTTGTGGTTCGGGGAAAATCTCTTTATTGTAAATATAGTTGAAACGACGCACGATTTCACGAGTTAATTCTAAGTGAGCGCTTTGATCTTGACCAACTGGTACACATGTTGCTTTGTAAAGCATGATATCAGCAGCCATGAGCACTGGGTAACCTAAGAAGCCGTAAGTGTGCAAATCTTTGCCAGAGCCTTCTAAATCTTGTAATTTATCCTTGTAGGTCGGAACACGTTCCAACCAGCCAAGGGGAGTCATCATACCAAGAAGAAGTGCCAGCTCAGCATGTTCTTTAACATGGGATTGACAGAAAATAACATTCTTTTCAGGGTCAAGTCCTGCGGAAAGCCAATCTATTGCCATCTCGCGAATATTGTCTTGCAGCTTAGATGTATCAGCATAGCTAGAAGTCAAAGCATGTAAGTCAACAATGGAGAAGAAACATTCATAATCATTTTGTAAGCGAACCCAATTCTCCAGCGCTCCCATGTAATTGCCCAGATGGAAACGTCCGGAAGGTTGCATACCACTAAAAATTCTACCTTTAGTCATAAAAAAGTACCTCTTTCTATATTAATTAAAAATCATCTTTAAAATTGCACGCACTATTTGCATATAGCCGTTGGCCAAGGGATTGATAAACCAGCTAGTCACACCAGTGAAAACAAGTGCAATAAGAATGTAGAAGCCATATTGACCAACCATATTTTCATATTTCCATGCCAAATCGTAGGGCAACAGCTCGGATAAAATTTTTGAGCCGTCCAGAGGCGGAATGGGAATCAAATTAAAAAACGCAAACCAAACATTGTAAAGCTGCATCCATAACAAAAAATTGTAAACGCCTTGATTTGCCATGCCAAGTCTTGCCATGAGCATCCACATAAAGGCAGCGGCAAACGTAAGAAATAAATTGGCTGCGGGACCAGCGAAGCTTACATTAATAGTACCACTCTTACGATTTTTAAAATTGTTAGGATTAATGGTAACCGGCTTAGCCCAGCCAAAACCACAAATTACCAAAAGCAAAGCACCCATTGGATCAAGATGAGCCAAGGGGTTAAGCGTCATGCGACCCATCAGACGAGGAGTCGGATCACCTGCTTCATCAGCTGCAATTGCATGGGCGTACTCATGAACTGTGATAGCAAATAACAATGCAGGAATACGGTAGATCATTGTGCTGAAATCAAGCATCATAACCTCCAAATGTCAACAATATACCTAACTATAGATTATACTACAAAACATCATCATCAGTCAAAGAATTTCAGTGCGAAATGTTGATAAAAATAAACGTGAATTCTAGAGATAAGACTCTGCTAAAATCCACGTTGAATTACTATTTTTAATTATTCGCTTCTTTTTCAATCGGAATACGTGTGAGTCTTGATACCTCCAGAAAGCAAGTACCAAAGCTTGGACCATTCATCAAAAGTCAAACCGCATTCCATAAGATATCTTCTAGCGCTGAGCATAAGTTTTGCATTAGCAAGCTGCTTCTCGTTATGTACCCCAGCGATACAAAGTGCAATGTCGAGAAACTTTAGCTCGTAAAGTAAAGCATAGGTCTCGGGCTCACTTTCTTTAGTTACGCCAAAGTAATCCATATAAGTGAGCATATAATCGGCTTCGATTTCTTTTAAGGAAGCACCCATAAATGCCTCCAACAAAGCACAAACAAAACCAGTCCTATCCTTACCCTCGATGCAGTGAATGTAAAATGGTCCCTCGTGCTTAATTAATTCCTTCAAAGCCCTGCCCAAATCATCTTTATACTTGGCAGAAGCAAATTCATTTTGTAAATCCGGGAAGGCAACCTGCTTGTCTTGGCACAATTTCAAGAAATACGGGGAATCATAATCGCTTGATGCAAAATATCTTGCGACCTCGCTTTCATTATCAGCCAAGTCCAAAATATATTTAATGCCAATGTTCGAAATGATTTCATCAACAAATTTTGCTCGGCCATGCCTATTGTTGCAAGGAGAAGCTCCGCGATAAAATGTTCCAGGCTTAATATAACCGCCCTTTAGTACTCTAAAATTAGCAAAACAGAACGAACAATCGTAATCCGCTGGATTCCAAGAGTATTCCCTTCCCATCAACTCTTGAGTTCTTAAATATTTTCCTTTGGAGCGCAAGCTAACACGCGCAGTCACGGATTCATCAAAAGCATATTTTAGCCACATGCTTCCTTGACAAAGAGCCAGAGCAATGTAGCTATACTTTTTATAGCCGCAAAGCAAAACATCACCAAGACGCCCGTAATAACCGTCGTAAAAAGGCAAATCCTCATAGCATAGACCATTAGATAGCTCGATATCCACGCTATCACCATAAGCAAAGCCAAGCCCTAAGAATTGAGCAGGGCTAATATTAAGATAAACATCGCCATAGTGAACATCTTCTATGATAGCAAGATTTTCAATTGTCAGCTCGGATTGAAACAGTTCCACCATGCTAATTAAAATTTACATGCAAATCTCATCGATTTCATCAACACCTAAGGCAGGAAAGCATTCAATGATTTGTTGCTTATTGAGTTCTCTATTTTGGTATTTTTGAGTAGCGATTTCGCGAGAAACTTTTACGAGAGCCAATTCGTAACCACGTTTGTACACGACATCATAATCCTCATCGTTGAAAATGTTATATGCTTCAGCATAGCCTTTAGCCATGGATTTAGCATAATTATCAACATATTCTTGAATTCTTTCCTTCATGATTAAACCCCCAAAGAAAATATTTTTAAATAAATATTGTACTAATTCTAACACCTACACTATTTATCTGCAAGTCTTTCGAGATGTATACAATTTATTTATTGAAAATTTAATTTACTTTATTAATCATCAAACCCGGATGTTTAAAAATCGAAGCCTTGTTGTAAGAGTAAACAATACTCGTCATAGCTTACGGAAATTCCGCCCATGCTTTCAAGATGAGGCGTATGAAACTGACAGTCAATCATGAGAAAATGATTTTCTTCCAGCAGTTCAGCCAGAAGAATGAGAGCTATCTTAGAACCATTGGGCTTGTCAGAAAACATGCTTTCTCCAAAGAATGAACGTCCCAAGCATACTCCGTAGAGACCACCTGCAAGCTCGCCATCCACATAAGCCTCCACACTGTGAGCAAAGCCGTTCAAATAAAGATTGTAATAAGCAGCCTCCATATCATCATTGATCCAAGTTCCTTCAGCGAATTCTCTCTTCGTTCTGCATCTATGCATGGTATCTTGAAAGTCCCGGTCTAACTGGATGCAGGTGTCGTGTTTACGAAAAAATTTAAGCATGGACTTAGAAACGTGAATATCTTGAGGTTTTATGATAAATCTTTCTCGGGGACACCACCATAGGACGGGCTCGCCCGCATTAAACCAAGGAAAAATACCATTGCTATAGGCAAGCACAAGTCTATCAACAGATAAATCGCCGCCTACAGCTAGGAGTCCGTCCTCTTCAGCAAGTCTTGGATCAGGAAAAGCAATGTTTTCGTCATCTAATCTAAAAATCGGCATCTTTATCCTTCCAAACTATTTTTCAATGCTAATGGCAAATTTATTAGCTTCAACCTTAAGAAGCAGCTTGCCACCTTTTTTCAGTTTACCGAATAAAAGCTCATCAACAAATAAAGGTTTTATTTCATTACGAATGACACGGTCCACTTCCCTTGCACCAAATTCTGCGCTAATACCTTTAGTTTTTACTAAAACTTCAGCTGCTTCATCCGAGGTGAAGAAAACATTTTTAGTTTCTAGCTGCGCGGCTAATTCGCCAAGTTTTTTGTTGACGATGAGCTGAGCCATATCATCACTCATACTATTGAAGACAACAACCTTGTTCAAACGATTCCTGAACTCAGGTTGGAACACGCGGTTGATTTCTTCTTTGATGACACTGTTATTCATAGCCTCACTCGCAAAACCAATACCACTCTTACCGAGACGACTTGCACCTGCATTGGACGTCATAATAAGGATGACATTGCGAAAATCTGCCTTGCGTCCTTGGTTATCTGTAAGAGTTGCGTAATCCATAACCTGGAGCAAAATATTGTAAATATCGGGATGAGCTTTTTCGATTTCGTCTAAGAGTAAGACGGAAGAAGGATTGTTGCGGATGGTTTCTGTTAAAAGCCCGCCCTCTTCGTAGCCAACATATCCTGCAGGGGCACCTATGAGTTTAGCAACAGCATGCTTTTCACCGTATTCACTCATATCGAAGCGAATTAATTTACTTCCCAGTTCATCCGCAAGAGTTTTGGCAACTTCCGTCTTGCCCACACCGGTTGGACCAACAAAGAGCAAGCTTGCCAAGGGTTTATTTGCTTCAGAAAGTCCTGCTTTAGAAAATTTAACCGCATTGACAACTTGCAGGATGGCTTCGTCTTGTCCAAAAACCTTTCCCTTCAAGCGTTCTTCTAAGGTAGCAAGTCCAGTCATATCCTGAGCGCTAATTGTCTCCACGGGGACTCTGCAGATACTCGTAAGGATGGTATTGATTACCTCCTTATCCACAGTCTGCACTTTTTTATCTGTAGGATGCAATTTCCGATATGCGCCAGCCTCATCAAGCAAATCAATGGCTTTATCTGGCAAGAAGCGTTCACGGATGAGTCTTGCACTCATTTCCACTGCGTACTCAATAACGTCCTTTTTAAATTTGACACCGTGAAATTTTTCATAGTGAGACTTCAAGCCGTTTAGGATAGCAACAGCTTCTTCCTGGCTAGGTTCTTTAACCTCCACATTTTGGAACCTGCGCACGAGACTTTTATTCTTTTCGAAATGTTTTTTATATTCTTCGTAGGTGGTGGCGCCAATAAAACGAATGGCACCGGCCGCGATGTAGGGCTTCAGAATATTGGATGCATCTAAAGAGCTCTCGCCAGTTGCACCTGCCCCGCACAGATTATGAATCTCATCGATGTAAACGATGGGCTTTGCTTCCATGCTTAAAGCTGCTAAAACTTTTTTCAAGCGTTTTTCAAATTCGCCCCTGTATTGAGAGCCTGCAAGCATAGCGCCAAGATCGAGGGCAAATACCTTCGCGCCCTTAAGTGGTTCGGGCACCTTATTCTTCTTTAAAAGTTCTACGAGCCCATAAGTGATGGCTGTTTTACCAACCCCCGCTTCACCAATATGCAAAGGATTATTTTTATCCTTGCGACAAAGAATTTGGATAGTGCGTTCTAGCTCCTTCTCTCTGCCAATTAACGGATTAACGTCCTTCAAGGTTTCATTTAGACAGGGCGCATACATAAACAAAGCATTGCCTTCTTCCTCATCCTCAGGACCAAAGCCTAAGCTTTCGTACTCCAGCATCTCGTCATCTTTTTCTTCCTCTTCGTAATCAGCCAAATATTGCAAGAGCTCCGTCTTATCAACGTTTTGTTTTTCCATAAAATAAACAGCGTAGCTATTAGACAATTTCCAGTAAGCATTAATCAAGTGACGCACAAAAATTTCACTAGCACCGCTTGTGTGAGCATTGAGACTAGAAAGACGCAAAATTTCTTTAGTACCCATGGATAAGTCCGGTTGATAATCCGGCTCTACATTATCTAATTGCTCCACATTTTGCAGAATATAATTCTGCAGTTCTTGTTCGAGTTTTGATGGATCCCCGCCTGCATCTTCAAAGGCACTACTAAAAGGATTCATGGTGGCCATCATCATTAAAATTAATTCTGGCGTAATAAATTCTAAACGATTGGACCTTGCGTAATCCAAAGCATCTTGAAAAAACATTAACAAAGCACGACAAAGATCCATCTTATGCCTCCTCCACACTCATCCTAAAGGGAAAGCCTGCAGCCTTTGCACGGGACAAGGCTTTGTCCACACGGCTGATAGCAATATCATAGGGATATTTACCAACAACAGCCTTGCCGTTTTGATGTACGCCCAGCATAATTGCTTGGGCAGACACATCGTCCTTATGAAAAATATCGATTAAAATTCTCACAACGAAATCCATGGTCGTAAAGTCGTCATTATACATCAGCACATTAAATTGCTTCGGTTCTTCTACTCTAGTTTTTGTCCGTTCTTTTGTTCCAGTTTGCGTACTCATATGTAAAACTCCTTCTTAAAAATTCTATAGCTACTATTATAACAGATTTATTTTACGAAAAAAGTACCACAATGTAGATTAATCCTAGTACGAAGTAAATTTTTAAATCAATTTATGCTTCGCTAATTAAAACGCCTGAAGTTTGAATATAATCTGCAAATTGAATTTGCATCTGCAGTTTGATTCACAATCTGCAGAACGATTTATAATCTGCAGTTTGAATTTGCATCTGAAGTTCAATTTATAATCTACAGATTGGATAAAGCTTATCTTCTAAACCATTATAAACAAAACCCCTGCGATCATTTCATCTGTGACAGCAGGGGTTTAAAGTTTGTAAAGTTTTACGAAGCGTTAATGCTTAAATAATAATACCAGCCAAATGGTCACACTCATGTTGAATGATTTGCGCATCCCAGCCGGAAAACTTCTCTTTCTTCTTGCGAAAGCCTTCGTCATAATAAACGACTTCTATTTCCTTATAACGAGTACAGCTGCGCAGTCCGGTTAAGGATAAGCAGCCCTCTTCAGTTTCAAAGGGTTGAGTTTTGCGAATAATAACTGGATTATACATAAGTATGTTACGATTACCAAGTGTACAGACGATGATGGCTTTGTTTTCCCCAATCATATTTGCAGCCATACCCACGCATTCATCAGCATGAGCAGTAAGGGTATCAAGCATGTCTTGACCGATAGTACGATCCTTTTTGGTCGCAGGCTCTGCCTTTTGTGAGAGGAAGATGACATCCTTCATAATTGCTCGAATCATTTTTTTGCCGCCTTCTTAGAAGCTTGACGACGGTTAGAACCAGTCTTCGGAGCCTTGCGTTTATTCGCAACAGAATTTTTTCCGCGAGAAGGAGCAGCTTTCTTTTTAGCAGGAGCTTGCATATTCACGCGACGAGCAATGGTGTCGCCCTCCAGGCTTTGCCGTTCCATTAAAACTTCTAGCTTCTTTTCAATATTGCGCAGCCATTTGAATTCGTCAGGGGTATATAAAGTGATAGCCACACCATCATTGCCTGCGCGTCCTGTACGACCAATGCGATGAACATACCAATCAACATCGTGAGGAATATCATAGTTGATAACGTGAGTTACACCCTCTACGTCAAGACCCCGAGCAGCAATATCCGAGGCAACAAGTACTTGAATCTTCGCATCGCGGAAGGTTTTCATTACTGTCTTTCGCTTTGCAGGACTCATATCCCCATGCAAAACATCTACGTTCAACCCTTCTGTTCCTAACCAATCACCCAGTTCTTTTGTTCTTTCCTTACTTTGACAAAAAACTATAGCAAGATACGGATTCAATCGTTCGATAAGAGACTTAACTGCTTTATTTTTGTATTCTTCCGTTGTCTTGATGCAAATTTGATTAATCTTTTCAACAGTTGCCTTGTCAGGATTAATGTCGATGAGTGCACAATTTTTTGTTAATTTACGGCCAAACTTACGAACTTCTTCATTTAAAGTCGCACTGCACAGCATTGTTTGATGTTTTTCTTTGCACAGAGCGATTAATTTTAAAGCGTCATCAGTAAAGCCTTGCGCCAACATTTCATCAACTTCATCGAGAACTAAATAGTCAACAGCGTTAAGATTAGTGTTGCCTTTAGCAATATGATCTAAAAGACGACCAGGTGTACCGATGAGTACGTGACTACGGCCTTCGAGTTTATATTTTTGTTCTTCGTAATCGCGACCGCCTGTTACAGCAAGAACTTTAATTAAACTATCAGCACCAAGAATTTTTTTCATCTCAGTAGCAACTTGACTTGCCAACTCACGAGTAGGAGTAATTACAAGGGCTTGCACGAAAGCTTTTGTTGGATCAATTTTCTCGGCCATAGGCACAAGAAAGGCCAAAGTCTTACCTGTACCAGTTTGAGCTCGCGCGATGACATCCTTGCCAGCAAAAAGTGCAGGGATTACTTGCTCTTGCACTGGCATAGGTTTTTTGATACCAATTTTTGCAAGATTTTCACAAGTCTTAGCGCAAACCTTTAATTGAGCGAAACCAGAATTAATCATTTAGTACCTACTTTCTATAACAAAAGAATTAATTTTACAAATCTAATTTTTGATTCTATATCATTTGTAGTTATTTCTTCAAGTGTCTTATGTATCATCAAACTAAATATTATCAATAAAATATTTTTTATCAACATCTCGAAGTTGAGGAAAGCGACTAACGAATTCTGCGTAAGTGAACAACTTAAAACCTGTATATAAAAATTTAGGGATAGTTACACAACTGACAAGAGTATAACCTTCCTTGTCGAGGTTTTCAGCAGCAAACACCGAACCCTTGGGTATGATAACCATAGGAGCCTCACCTAAATGCGCATGTACTCCTAATTTTTTCGTCACGAGCTGACCTGAGGAATTTATGAGTTTGATAGAGAGCCCACAGCCTTGATGATAGTACCATATTTCCTCACAGTCAATGCTATGAAAATGAGAAATATCTTCTTGGTTCAGTAAAAAATAAATACTTCCGGCAAGTGGTCTGTTGTCCTTTTCATCAGCTGCTGTATATACTTCTGCAAAATATCCGCCCTCGGGATGAGGCTGCAATTTGTAGCAGGAAATTAAATTTTTTATTAGGCTTTCCATGAAGTTCTCCTAAAAACAATTTCGAAATTTTACAATCTACTATTAAATGTATAATCACTTAAATGTCAAACGCATCTGATACCAAAGAACATCACCATGAGTAGAATCTGAAATACCTTCATTAACAAAACCAAATTGAGAGTAGTAATGAAGAAGTTTTTCTTTGCAGGTCAATACTACTCCTTTACGTTTATTTTTACGAGCATTTTCAATAACCGCATTAATTAATTTAGCAGCGCAACCTTTTTTTCTATAATCCGGAATAGTATTTACGCCAAAAATCATTTGCCAGGCGCCATTGGGTTGATGCATTGCAGCTTGTTCATACATTATGTCTTCTAAATTAGGATTATCTGTTACCAAACCATCAACAAAGCTAATTAACTTTTCACCGTCAAATAATAGCCAGAAACCTTCAGGATAAAACTTTACGCGCTCAGCAATGCTTTCGCGGGTTGCAGCTTCCTTTACGGGAAAACATTGTGCCTCTACATTAGCCAAAGTATCAATATCACTAAGTGTAGCATTTCTTATTCTAAAATTATCTACATTCATTTTAATT
>JAUNIS010000057.1 GCA_030523325.1 Phascolarctobacterium sp. | reverse complement strand
GCTCATTTCTAATTGCACATTGATTATAGTCTTTCCTTTCGATAATCTAAAAAAACTTTTTTATTGATTGTTCCAACTGTAGATTGAATAATATAGTTTTAATCAAAAAAATTTGCGCAGCAAATTTTAACCACAATTGCTCATTGCTCATTTCTAATTGCACATTGATTATAGTCTTTCCTTTCGATAATCTAAAAAAATCTTTTGTATTGATTGTTCCAAAGGTGATATAATATAATTTGTTTTTAAAATGGAAGTTTGTGTACTTTTTACAGATTTCCGTAGCTTTGTGAAAAGAAAATTTTTACGTAAGGGGAATGGAAAATGAGTCTTTTTTTGATGGCCGTCATTTGTTATTTTGTCGGCGTACTGACCTTCTTCCTGCCGAAAAGCATGGAAGGAGCTGCTCACTATCTAGCTAATTTTTTAAGCCTGGTTGGTAGTGGAGCGGTTGCTGTTGAGGCAGGCAGACAAATCTTCTTTGGGGTTGCATTTGATGCAATCATTTGGGGTCCTTACTCGCTCCAATGCGACAAGTGGAGTGCAATCTTTCTTTTGATTACCGGGCTTGCTGGTGTGATCACAAGCATTTATGCTCTTGGTTATGCTAAAGGCTACAAGGGTAGTCGCTTAAGACAATTAGGTGGCAACTGGAATCTTTTTATCCTGTCCATGATGATGGTATTGCTTTCGGGTGATGCCTTTAGCTTCCTCGTGTTCTGGGAGATTATGGCTGTTGCTTCCTTCCTTCTTGTTAATCATGAATCCGAAAAGCGTGAGACTTGGACTGCTGCTTATCAATATTTAGTTATGACGAGTCTTGGTACTGCCTTTATTATGATGTCGTTCCTGTTAATTGGTGCGGGCAGTGAATCCTTCTCTTTTGTCGATATGGCTAAGACCACTCTTGAAACTAAATGGAAGCACGCAGCTTTTGGTGCAGCCTTCATTGGTTTTGCCCTCAAGGCCGGTCTTGTTCCTTTACACGTTTGGCTTCCTAACGCTCACCCAGCAGCTCCCTCGCATGTTTCTGCGTTAATGTCAGGCGTTATGCTGAAGATAGCTCTCTATGGTTTTGGTCGCGTGATGTTCAGCTTCTTACCCGACTGGAATTACTGGTGGGCAGTTGTTGTTTTAATTGCTGGTGTTGTATCGGCTTTCTTAGGCGTTCTTTATGCTCAGATGGAAACGGATATTAAACGTGTTCTTGCTTATTCATCAGTGGAGAACATGGGCGTAATTTTTGCAGCCTTTGGTTGTGGCATGCTCCTCAAAATTACTGCGTCAGGCAGCTGGTATATCATTGGTTTTGTGGCAGCCCTTTTGCATGCCTTTAACCATAGCATTATGAAGGTGCTAATGTTTATGAGTGCTGGCTCCATTATGCATGCAACTGGCTCGAAAAATTTAGAGCTTTTCGGTGGCATGGGTAAGAAAATGCCGGCAACAGCTCTCTTTACTTTTGTTGGTGCCATGGCTCTGTCCGCTTTACCTTTGACAAATGGTTTTACTGGTGAATGGATGGTTCTGCAAAGCTTTGTTTCCCTGGCTCATGCAAGCTCTGCTCAAGACATTCGTTTGATTTGCGCTCTTGCTTTTATTCTTTTAGGTTTTACTGGTGCCCTGGCTCTTGGTTGCTTCGTACGTTTTTACGGCATCACCTTCCTAGGACGAGCTCGAAGTGAGATTGCAGAACATGCACATGAATCCGATGCATTTATGCTTACGGCTATGTGTATTTCTTCTGCACTTGTTTTGGCAACTGGTATTTATCCCATCCCCGTACTGCAAGCAGTTTGTACTGCGTTAGATGTTTCCGATTCTTTATTCCTCAATGGCTTAGGAATTTTTTGGGACGGCAGTGGTGCCTTCATTAGCTTTAGCCCCATGATTCTTCTGGCTGTTTTACTTGGCGTAGGCTTTGTTGTTTTCCTCTTCGTAAGCTCTTCCAAGGTTTATGTCAAAGAAGATGTAACCTGGAACTGCGGCACTTATCCGACAGCTCGTCAGCAATATAGTGCGACAGGTTTCTCTAAACCCGTACGCAGAGCCTTCGACTACATGCTGAAGCCTAAACGTCAGGTTACTTATGCTCACGAGAGCAATTCCTATTTCGGTCGTCAGCTGTCCTACAAGTTAGAGCTGCCCGATATGATTACCGAAAAAATTTACCGTCCTTTGCAAAAACGTTTTATCGGTGTATCCGCCGTGCTCCGTCGCTTGCAAAGAGGCTCCGTTCGTTTATATGTTGGCTATGTTATGGCTGCCATGGTTTTAGTTTTGGTTTGGGGGGCGATTAACAAATGATAGAGTTACAAGAAGAATTTATCAAGATCGCTATGTGCCTGGGCCAAGCAATCGTACTTTTATTTTTAGCTCCGCTGGTTTCCGGCATCGTTAAGAAAACGAAAGCAACCTTGCAAAACAGAGTGGGCTCCAGTATTTTCCAAGAATATTATGACATCTTCAAATGGTGGAGCAAACCAACCATGCTTACTCCTTACACAAGTCTTATTTTCCGTATGGCTCCTTGCGTATATTTTGTTACCACATTAGTTGCTGCTTGCATGCTGCCTAACTTTTTTGGTGGACAAATTACCTTTGGCGATGTTTTTGTTTTCGTTTATCTTTTTGCTATTGGTCGCTTCTTCATGGCAGTTTCTTCTATGGACGCAGCCACTGCTTTCGGAGGCATGGGCGGTAGCCGTGAGGTTTACATTGCTGCCTTTGTTGAACCCGTAACCATGCTGGCAGTTTTATCTAACGTGCTCCATACTAATAGCACAAATATTGCCGGCATGAGTCTAAAGGCTGGCGAGATTAATTTTACTGTTGCAGGCGTTTTAACTGCGGTTGCCTTCTTCCTCGTATTGCTTGCAGAAAACAGCCGTATTCCTGTAGATAATCCTGATACCCATCTAGAATTAACCATGATTCATGAATGCATGACCTTGGAATATTCTGGACGTCTCTTAAGCTTGATTCATTGGGCAAGTCAATTAAAGCTGCTTGTTTTCGTCATGATTTTCAGCATGCTTTATTTACCGATTAATTTGCCTGTGGTAATTAAAGTTCTTTTAACAGCTCTCTTAATTGGTCTCATTGAAACTTTAAATAATAAAATGCGTCTTTTCAAGGTGAGAATTTACTTGGCTGCTGCCGCACTCATGCTTATTCTCGCTGTTGTAGCTCAGTAAGGAGGTAACGATGGAATATTTAGTTGTTGCTTTAATGATCATCGTTTTCCTGCAAACTCGCTTCATGGAATTACGTAGATCAACCTTGTGCCTGGCTTTGCAGTCAGCACTCATTGCTGCGACCTGCTTAGTCGTTGGCATTGCTCATGGTGGGGGACTGCACGGTTTTCTCCCGGGCATCTTAACTATTGTCGTTAAGGTTATTTGCATTCCTTATGCAATTCTTCGTGTGGTGAAGGATTTAAAGGACGAGCGAGAAATCGTCAGTGACATTAACGTCAATTATTCTACTGCTGTAGCAGCTGCATCCTTGGGTATGTCTTATATGGTTATCGACCGTATCATGCCGAACATTGCTGGTCGAGATATTCTTGCAACCTCCATGTTCATCATCATGACGGGTCTTGCCCTCATCGTTATGCGTAGTCGTGCCATCATGCAAATGATTGGGATGATTACCATGGAAAATGGCATTTACCTTTTGGGTCTTATTATGACTGAAGGCTTGCCCATTATCATCGAGCTTGGTATTTTCCTTGATGTTTTAATCGCAGTTGTAATTCTTGTAATTTTGACCAGCCGTCTTCGTCTGAACTTTAATACGACGGATACAAACGTGCTGGATAAACTGAAGGGGTGAGAAAATGCTAGAATATATTTTAATTATGCTTTGCTTACCTCCTATTTGTGCCATCATCTGTGCGGTTGGTCACTTGCCTAACGGACTTTTACACTGGCTCCATCGTTTGACGACGACTTGCGTTTGTGGGTCAGTGGCAATGCTTGCTTACAAATTTGATCCTGCTAAGCCCTTCATGAGTGATTATTTTTATGTTGATGCTTTAAGTTTGTGGATCATCATTATTATCGCAACTCTTTATATGGCTGCGACCTGGACCGCAAGATCTTATTTGAGTCGTGAAGAAAGATGCGGCATCTTAAAGGGTGAGCAATTACAAAACGGCAGATATTTTGCTTTGATGCAGCTTTTCTGCTGGACCATGTTCATCGTCCTCTTGGTAAACAATTTGGGCTTGATGTGGGTAGCTATCGAGGCAACGACTTTGATTTCGGCTCTGCTTATTTCCTACAAGTTTACCTCGCAAGCTCTCGAAGCAACTTGGAAATACGTCATGGTATGTACCGTTGGTATTTGCTTGGCACTCCTTGGTACACTCATTCTTTATTATGCCGAGATTCAAGCTCTTGGTTCGAAGAACGCACTGAACTGGCTCTACCTTTTTGAAAATGCACAGGTCTTAGATCCATCTCTTACTAAATTAGCTATGCTTTTTATCATCATCGGTTACGGTACGAAGGCTGGTATGGCTCCTATGCATACATGGTTGCCCGATGCTTATGCGGAAGCTCCCTCTTTAACAAGCGGTATGCTGTCCGGTGCTTTATGTAGCTGTGCACTGTATGTGTTGATTCGTAATTTAGTAATTTTACTTCCTACGGCCGGGGCAGTTATGATGGGGAACATGCTTATGTTCTTCGCAGTCTTAACTGTTGCCATCGCGGTTCCTTTTGTAGTCGTACAACGTGACGTCAAACGTATTCTCGCTTATTCATCCATGGAAAATATTGGTATCATGGTTGCGGGTATCGGCGTCTTTACGGCTGCTTCCTTAAAAGGTGTCATGCTGCACATGTATAGTCATGCCATGATTAAGTTCGTGCTCTTCTTTATTGCCGGCACCATCATTCAAGAGTTCCAGACTCGTAATATGATGCGTATTCGTGGGATGATGAACGATGTACCTGCAACGGCAACCTTTTGGCTCACAGGTATTCTTGGTATCCTGGGCTTGCCTCCTCTTGGTTTGTTCTTCAGTAAATTTCAAATTCTGGGAGCCATGTTCTCCGAGGGTCATTGGTTGGCTGGCTGCGCTTTGTTAATTTTACTCACAGGCGTCCTCATCGGTATTTTATATCACGGTATGCGTATGCTTTGTGATAGAACACATATCAAACCCTTGGGCGATTTAATTACTTTTACTGATACATTTGCATTGATGACCTTGCTTTTATTAACCTGTGTTGTTGGTGCAGGCTTTGCAAATATGCCTTGGCTCAATAATCTTTTGGACCATGCTGTTCGTATTATAGGAGGCTGAAATTATGCACGTTAAACAAGATAATTTACGTGGGGCTGCCAATATTTTAAGCGACGGCGGTCTGCATCCCTTGGCAGCTATGTTCGGTGCTGATGAAACTAAACGTGGCGGGGGACTAGCAATTTATTGTCTCTTTTATGATGCGCAAAAGCGTGACATTAAAACCTTAAAGGCAAGCTTTGAGGATGAAAACGATTTGTCCTACCAGAGCTTAACAAGTCTTATGCCTGCAGCTGCTTGGTACGAGCGAGAGCTGCACGATATGTTTGGCTTTAATCCCCTTGGTCATCCAGACCTGCGTCCTCTCGTTCTCCACGAAACATTTCCTTTTGAATTTCATCCCCTGCGTAAAAAATATGCCAAGGATTTTCAGATTCGTGGCAAGCGTGATTACGAGATGATGACTTCGCAAGGTGAAGGACTCTACGAGGTTCCTGTTGGTCCTATTCACGCAGGCATCATCGAGCCAGGTCATTTCCGTTTTAGTCAAGCGGGCGAGGCCATGCTGCAATTAGATGCCAAATTATTCTTTACTCATCGTGGTATTGAAAAGGCAGTGGAGGGCTTAACCATTGACCAAGCCTTGCCCATCATCGAAAGAATTTGCGGGGCTTGCTCGGTATCTAACACCTTGAGCTTTTGCCAAGCCGTAGAAAAATTATCCGAGGCAGTTGTTCCTCGCAGGGCTTGGCTCATCCGCACGCTGGCTCAAGAATTAGAAAGACTCTACAATCATGTGGGTGATACTGGTAACGTTTGTGCTGGTGTAGGCTTCTCGCCGATAATTAGCATGGGTGCAAGACTTAAGGAATACCTGCAACAATTAAATGAATCCTTCACGGGTAATCGTTTCCTGCGTGGACTCATCGTTCCCGGTGGGGTTAGCATGGATGTGGACGACCGTTTGCTGGACGAGATTAAGGATGTCCTGCGTGAGGTCGAAGCAACCTACAAGGATATGGTGCATATCATGTGGGAGCAATCCAACTTCCTCAATCGTATTCAAACTACGGGCCGCATTAAAAATAAAACTGCTTTTGATCTTGCTATGGTGGGAGTCGGAGCTCGTGCCAGCGGAATGACTCGTGATGCTCGCAGGGACATGGGCTATGGTATTTACGACGACTTTGATTTTGACGTTATCACTGAGCAAAATGGCGATGTTGAAGCCCGCATTAAGGTTCGTATTGGCGAGGTTTACGAAAGCATTAAAATTATTAAGCAGGTCATGCGTGAGCTGCGTCATAACGATTCTGAGGAAATCAAGGTTGAGCTTGGTGAACTGAAAAAGCTAGAAGGCTCCTGGGGGATTACGGAATCTCCTCGCGGTGATAATTTGCATTGGCTCATGCTTGATGAAGAGGGCAAGCTTGATCGTCTTTTTGTTCGTAGTGCTAGTTATCCTAACTGGCCTGCACTCACTGTTGCCGTACAAGGGGACATCATCCCAGACTTTCCGCTTATCAACAAAAGCTTCGAGCTTTGTTACGCGTGCATAGACAGGTAGGAGGCCCACCAATGTTAAAAATGCTTGAAGCAATTCTTGCTGGCAAGATTGCGACTGAAAATATAAATACTGCTGGGCATAAAAGAATGCGCGGCACATTAAATTGCGATAGTTCTTGTGACTCGTGTGGAGCTTGTCAGACTGCTTGCACTGTTGGGGCTCTTGAGCTAAAGGACGGCAAGCCTGCAATCGATTACAAAAAATGTCTCTTTTGCGGTCGCTGCGTGGAAGCTTGTGCAAATAAATCCTTAAAGCATGACAATCAAGACGAGCTCGCGCAAATTCTTACGGATTCTGCTGTTACCATTAGTAATGTTGTAGAAGCAAAGCTTGGCCGCAGCTTACACGTGCGTCATGTAGATGCAGGCTCCTGCAACGCTTGTGATTTTGAGATGGGCGCACTGTCGAATCCTATTTACGATTTGCATAGATACGGCATTGCCTTTGTCGCAAGCCCTCGTCATGCGGATATGATTATGGTTACGGGCACGGTTACTCGTAACCTGGAGCAAGCTCTGCGTATGACTTATGCAGCTATGCCCGAGCCTAAATTAGTTATGGCTTGTGGTGCTTGTGCAGCTGGTGGGGCAACCTTTGGCAATACTTATGCGATTGTTGGTAAGGTTAGCGATGTTGTGCCGGTTGATATTGCTGTGCCTGGGTGTCCTCCGAGGCCTAGTGCTATGGTCATAGCTTTGTGTGCAGCTGCAGATATGTTAAAGGAACGCATGTAATTTTTCTTTCGTTAATTCTTTGTTAATTGCACAAAACAGAATTTTTATAATTTATTCCATTGACATTTATACACAAAGTGGTATTATTTATGTATAAAAATCTAATTTATTAATTTGCAAATCATTTGTTATCGTTTGTTTCAATCTGCTATTCGTTGATTAACACCAACTTTGGGCAAAACCTTCGATTCAATTCGCAGTGCATTCATAAACGCAAACTTTTTGCGAAGTATCGATTTAAATTTGCAGAGTGACGATTAACGTTTAATTATCAATTATCAATTTGTTTTCGGAGAAATATCATGATTACCTTACGTCAAGCTAAGTTTAGCGATGTGGAAAATATCCATAGGCTTTTAAATCAATATGCAAAGGAAGGGTTAATGCTTCCCCGTAGCCGTAATAGTATTTACGAGAACCTGCGCGATTATGTTATCGCTGTCGAGAATAATCGTTTCTTAGGCTGTGGGGCTTTGCATTTTGTTTGGGATAAGCTAGCTGAGGTTCGTTCTATGGCTATTGAACCCAATTATAAAAAAACTGGGATTGGTCGTATGATCGTAGAACAGCTGGAAAAGGAAGGCATTGAACGTGGGGTAACGATGTTTTTCACCCTTACTTATCAGCCGGGTTTCTTTTCCAAGTGCGATTATATCGAAACCTCTAAGGAAAAGCTGCCCCAAAAGGTTTGGAAGGAATGTGTTTACTGCTCGCAATATCCTTATTGTAATGAGATTGCTTTCGTTAAGACTACTACCGACTACCGACCTTCCGACATCACCGGTTTTGACAACAATTCTTTCAAACAGGAACTCGTTTTCCACGGGTAAAGTAAAAGCAGGCGTAAGCCTGCTTTTTTAATGCGGAATTCGGAATGCGGATGGATTTTGCGAAGGGAAAGCCTTTGGTCAAACTAGATTAGTTAAGAGTTGAAAGTTAAGAGTTAAGGAGGATTTGCTGCGCAAATTTTTTCATTAAAAGAATTAGTATGCGTAGAACTTTGGCAGGTTCAAGCGAAAGTTTTTGTACAGGTCGACACTTCGTAAAATAAGAATTTTAAATCACAAATAAAAAAACCTGTAGCAATCGCTACAGATTGATTTACATATGGCAGGGGCACTAGGACTCGAACCCAGATCGGCGGTTTTGGAGACCGTTGCTCTACCATTGAACTATGCCCCTATGGAGCGGAAAACGAGATTCGAACTCGCGACCCCCTCCTTGGCAAGGAGGTGCTCTACCACTGAGCTATTTCCGCATATTGGCGACCCGGATGGGACTCGAACCCACGACCTCCGCCGTGACAGGGCG
>JAUNIS010000020.1 GCA_030523325.1 Phascolarctobacterium sp. | reverse complement strand
CCACGACCTCCGCCGTGACAGGGCGGCATTCTAACCAACTGAACCACCGGGCCAATACTAAACTAAATTTTGCGGCCACTTCGTACAGAAGTCAGATGAAACTCAAACGAACTCACGAGACCGTCGTAAGTGAGCGCTCATTCTAACCAACTGAACCACCGGACCAAAATCAATTCGGAATTGAATGTAGTCAAATGACAACATTGATATTTTACTATAGAAGATATTGCTTGTCAATAAGTTTTTAAAATTTATTTTATAGCGGAAGAAAGCAATGAAAATCTGCTTGCGTTCATAGTACTCTTTTCACATTTCGCATTAAATCTTTTGTCCAGCCATGAAAGCAAGTGAATTCGCAACGTATTGATTGAGACTCAACCCTTCTCGTTTCGATTGCTCGCTGATGATTTTGTGCAAGGATTTGGGAATGCGCACAAGAAATTTGCCGCTATATTTTTCTTCGGTGTCGGGTTCTGGAATGAACATACCACGAGCAAGCATATCCTCAAGCCATAAAGTTTTTGCTTCTTTAATATTGTCATAGGCTTCCTGTAAAGTCTCTCCGTCTGACATGCAACCTACGAGAAGCGGAATCTTCGCTAAAAATCCTCCACCTTCTTCCAAGGGTATCTCTTCTATTTCTACCGAGTAATTTAAACGAAGATAGTATTGTAAATCTTTTTCCATCGTCATCACTCCTTATCAATTTCTTCTAACAGTGCAGCTATTTCTTTAGCATAAATCTTTTTGATTGTTCCGTTATGAACAGGAACAATAATAGTGTTCTTCCCTGGATAAACAATTTTATGATGACTTCCTCCGCCAGTCGGAGGAATTACCTTGACCCCATAAGCTTCTAAAAGACTAACTACCTGTTTCCAAGGCAAATTCTTTCCTGAAGCCAGAGCACGAAGTTTTTTCTCTAAAGTTGACATTATTAATACCTTTCTCCAAAATGATACTATATTTGATACTATCAGTCAATATCGATCAAGAAAACTCAAAACACAAATAATTAATCAATGTGCAAATGAATCACCATCCTTTAAAACAAAAAGCAGTATGAACAAACCCAAGACTTCACTTGGAATTGAAACATACTGCTTAAATGTAACCATATAAAATTGTTAATTGCCACCCAAATCAGCTTAATTATTCAAACTAACAAGAGCCCTATTGCCTCCGCTTAGCATCCCACTAATACTTCATCAGCAAAAACTGTTTCGACTTATTATTACATTTTAACTAAATTTTGTAAAGAGGAACTCCTTTTTCCCAACATCCTTTTCTTTCTCCCAATTATAAACATTGTTTTGGGAGAAAGAAAACGGAAACGATTTTCCTTCGCAAAATCTATCCATAATTCCGCATTTTTTCAAATCTTAACTCTTAACTCATTCAGTTTTAATCAATGGATTTTTGCACCGCAAAAATCCTACCTCAATTGCTCATTGCTAATTGATTTATTGCGCAATACATACGGTTTATGATAAAATATGTAGTATACTATAAACTTTTTGGTGGGTTTTAAATTATGATTAACATGAAGAAATGCAATTATGTTGTTGGGGTTTTAGGTATTGTCATCGCAGGGATGATCATGCAAGCAGCTGCTGCCTTCCCCATGGAATTTACTACTAATGGTCCTGGTCCAGGTTTCTGGCCCTTTGCCTTAGGGGGAGCATTGTTTATTTGTGCAGCAATTCTCTTAGGCTATACGGTAATTAATGGCACGGAGCTTGCGAGCCAAGAGGTTAAGCTCACAGGTCCAGCCAATAAGCGTGTCTATCAGATGATGGGCATTGTTGTCTGCTTTACTATTTTAATTAGCCTCATAGGTTTTTACGCAGCGGCAATTGTTACCATTCCGGCAGTTATGTATCTTGTGGATTATCGCGAGAAAAAAGGTATTGCTCTAACAACCATGGGAACCGTTGTCTTCATTTATTTAGTCTTTGGTATGCTTTTGAAAACTCAGCTGCCGAAACCGTTCTTTATGTAAGGGGAGGGCAGTGAAATGACAGATGTTTTAAGTGCTCTCGCTATGGTTCTCGTACCCGTGAATATTCTTGGGCTTATCGGTGGTGTTTTAGTTGGCATTGCTTTTGGTTGTATGCCCGGTCTTTCTGTTAATATGGGTCTTGCTTTACTTTTCCCCTTGGCTTTTACATTTAAAGGGATTGGCGGCATCCTCATGCTGCTAGGTATTTATTGTGGAGCGATTTACGGCGGCTCCATATCGGCAATTCTCTTGAAAACTCCTGGTACACCTGCCTCAGTAGCTACGACTCTCGACGGCTATCCCATGGCAACGAAAATGCATCAGCCTGGTCGTGCTTTGGGTCTCTCGACGATGGCTTCAACATTTGGCGGGGTTTTCAGTACGATTTGCCTCATTCTTTTGGCTCCTCAATTAGCAAAGATTGCCCTGCAATTTTCCAAGCCAGAATATTTTGCTTTGGCAATTTTTGGTTTGTCAATTATTACCTCCGTATCCTCTGGCTCAGTTGTAAAAGGTATTATGGGCGGTCTCTTCGGCTTGTTCCTCGCGACCGTTGGCATTGACGATATGAGTGGGGCAGTGCGTTTTACCTTGGATACGACTTATTTTATTGGCGGTGTTAGTTTTATTCCCGTGCTCATCGGCGTCTTTGCTTTTGCCCAGGTGCTTGCGAGCGTGGAGGATTATTATCACAAGGATCGCCTGGAAACAAAAATGAGTATTGACCGGGTGCTTCCGAGCCTGGTGGATCTTAAACGCGTCTTCACGACTCTTTTGCGTTCTTCTTTTATCGGCACATTTATCGGCTGCGTACCAGGTACGGGTGGTGACATTGCCTCCTTCGTGTCCTACGACCAAGCAAAACGTTGGTCCAAGCATAGAGATAATTTTGGTAATGGCGAGCCCGAGGGTATCTGCGCCTCCGAGGCTGGTAACAATGCGGTAAGTGGTGGTGCTTTTATTCCCGTACTTACTCTGGGTATTCCGGGTGATGGTGCCACTGCGATTATGATGGGCGCCCTCATGGTTCAAGGCTTGCAGCCAGGTCCCTTGCTTTTCGTCGAGAAGGCTCCAGATGTTTACGCAATTTTCATTGGTCTTCTCTTGGCAAATCTTGTCATGGGTCTCATGGGTTTCTCGCTGATTCGTTTCTTCGTCAAGGTTGTTTCCGTGCCTATGCATATTCTTCTGCCCATTATCATGATGATGACCTTCGTGGGTACTTATTCTTATAATAATTCTGTGAACGACGTGTACCTCATGGTTTTCTCGGGTTTCTGCGGGTATTTCTTGAACAAGCTGGGCTTTAGCATGAGTGCAGTAATTATCGGCATCATTTTAGGTGGCATGGCCGAGCAAAATTTCGTTGGCTCTCTCATTATGAGTGACGGTGCCTTCAGCGTTTTCTACACTCGTCCTCTCTGTCTCTTCTTCCTGGCGGCCGCAGCCCTCTCTTTGCTCAGCCCTCTCTTTGGCAAGCTATTCAAAAAATAAAATGCTTCTGCGAATTAATAACGTTTTGCGAATTAAAAATGCTTTTGCGACCTAAATCATTTTCGCAAATTGTAAAATCCATTAGCACTTTTTGAAAAATTATGTTAAAATAATCCTGTTAAGTTAGAATTAATCTAAACAAATTACAATATTTAATCAAAGAATTTGCGCAGCAAATTCAACCACAGTTGCTCATTGCTCATTGCTAATTAATTACGCATTATATCGGAGGTATACCATACTATGAATTTTAGAAAAACCCTTAGCACCGCTCTTTTAATTGGTAGCTTAGCTGTTGCCGGCACTGCCTTTGCAGGTATTTCCGACGTTGCTTGGCAAAACGTAGATAATAAGGATGCAAAAGTATCCTTAATTGTTCCTGCTCCTTGGACCGTTTCCGTTGGCGGCGAAAATATTTTTACCGCAGCAAATGGCGATGTTAATATGGCCATGACTAAGAGCGAGAAAAAAATTTCTACCGAAAGCTTGAACCGTGTTATGTCTTCTACCCGCGAAAGGCTTCTGGCCGAGGTTAAAGCCGACTACATGAAAAAGCATCCGAGAGCTAGACTGATGCAATGTGGTTTCGTTGAACATCCGCTGCGCAGCGAGATTCGTATTATCGCTACCGTCCCCGAGGTTGAAAAGGATCGTCATTATCAAATGACTTCCATGTTCTTGGTAAATCATCATTGGTACAAGGTTGAGTCCAACTACCCGATGAACGACGACTCCATCTTCAACGTACAATGCATTCAAAAGGCAATTAAATCTTTAAGCTTTGAATAAAAATCGATAATCCCTGGGCCGATATAAAACTCAGGGATTTTTTATGTGTAAAATAACTAAATTAAATCAGTTTCGTACCTGATCGCATCTGCTATATTCATTTTGGCAAACATAATTCTGACAATAAAAACAGCACGGTCTTCTTCTCGTGTTTTGTAGAAAATTAGATAATTATCAACTTGAAAAAACGTATTCCGTAACTTTTCCACGGTTCAAAATGATACACGGGATATCTAAAAGGCATATGTTCTAGTAAGTATATCTCCTTCGTGTTAGATATACAGGAGAACCATAACTTACTTCGCTTAAAACAGTATTGTAATTTCGTAAGTCTGAAACTGGTTTAATATTTGGCATAACTAAGCACCTCCATTAGCTTTAGTATATTACAAACCTTTGGCTAGTGCGATATTTTTAGAAGAATTTTAAGTAAAATTATCAGCATCGTTTTCAACTCATTACTCTTAAGTATACATTGACTATTCTCCTCAATAATTGTATAATTTTCTATATCTGTTTTAATAGTGAATTTATGCGATTTTAACGCAATTTATATTTAAGGAGAGACCTGATTATGCAATATTTATCCGGTAATCAAATTCGCGAAAAGTTCCTGAAATTTTTCGAGGAAAGACAACATTTAATCCTTCCTTCCGCATCCTTGATCCCGCAAGATGACCCGTCCTTGTTATTAATTGGCGCTGGCATGGCTCCGTTTAAACCATTTTTTACTGGCAAGATGAAACCTCCTCGTACGCGTATTGCAACTAGTCAAAAATGTGTACGTACTGGTGACATTGAAAACGTAGGTCGTACTGCTCGCCATCATACTTTTTTTGAAATGTTGGGCGACTTTTCTTTTGGCGATTATTTCAAGAAAGAAATCATTCCTTGGTCCTGGGAATTTTTAACTAAAGAAATGGGTCTGCCTGCTGACAAGCTTTGGGTAACCATTTATCCTAAGGATGACGAGGCTTATGAAATTTGGCATGATGTTGTAGGTGTGCCCGACGAACGCATCGTCCGTTTGGAAGAAAACTGGTGGGAAATTTCTACCGGTGGTCCATGTGGTCCGGACTCCGAGATCCATATCGATCTTGGTGAAGCTCGTGGCTGTGGCAAGCCTACCTGCGGTGTTGGCTGTGACTGTGACCGTTTCCTGGAAATCTGGAACCTGGTATTCACTCAATTTAATAAAAATGACGATGGCTCTTATACGCCGCTCAAAAATAAAAACATCGATACTGGTTGTGGTCTGGAACGTCTTGCATCCGTTGTTCAAGGCTGTCCTTCCAATTTTGAAACCGATTTAATTTTCCCCATCGTAGAATATGCAGCTGAGCAAGCAGGTGTTGAATACGGCAAGGATAAGAAGACCAACATTTCCCTCAAGGTTATCGCCGACCATGCTCGTTCCATGACCTTTATGATTGGCGACGGCATTCTTCCTTCTAACGAAGGTCGTGGCTACGTGCTGCGTCGTATTTTACGTAGAGCAGTTCGTCACGGTCGTCTCTTGGGCATTGAAAAAATGTTCCTGGCTGGAGCGGTTGATGTTGTTATGAAGCTTTACGGCGAGCAATATCCTAATCTCATCGAGAAACGCGATTATATTATGAAGGTTATCGAGATGGAAGAAACCTCCTTCCTGCGTACCTTAAAGCAAGGCAGCGAGCTCTTAAACGAAGAGATTGCTAAATGCCAAGCCAGTGGTAAAACAGTTCTTGATGGTGCGGCTGCTTTCCGTTTGAACGATACCTTTGGTTTCCCCTGGGAATTAACTGCAGAAATTCTTGAAGAACAAGGCATGACAATGGATAAGGCAGGCTTTGATGCGGCTCTTGAGGTTCAACGTAAGATGGCTCGTGAAGCTCGCTCTGACAAGGCTGGTCGTGTTGTTGTATATAATACTCGTGGCCTTGATGTTGCCTCCCTGAAGGCTGATGAAACTGTTAAGGCTGGCTCCATCGTCAGAATGTTCCCCCAAGCCGAGACGGAAGCTATTGAAACTGCTCAAGATGGAACCGATGTGGCAATTATTTGTGACGTAACTCCTTTCCATGCAGAGGGCGGTGGTCAGCTGGGTGACATTGGTAAGATTGTAGCTCCTACAGGTCTTGTAGAGGTTTCTACTACGAAAAAATTACCGGACGGTGCTATCATTATGGTAGGTACTGTTGTTGAAGGTACTGTGCAAGTAGGGGATGCTGTAGGCTTTGAGGTTGCTACTTCTCGTAAGCTGGATATTGCTCGCAATCATACGGCAACTCACTTGATGCACGCAGCTTTAAAACAAGTGCTTGGCTCTCACGTAAACCAAGCAGGCTCCTACGTTGGTCCTGATCGTCTGCGTTTTGACTTCTCTCATTTTAGTGCTGTAACTGAAGAAGAGCTCAAGGAAGTCGAAGCCATTGTTAATGAACAAATTCTCGCTTCTAAGGATGTAGAGATTGAAGAGCTGCCTATCGAAGAAGCTAAAAAGAAGGGCGCGACAGCTCTCTTTGGTGAAAAATATGGCAATATTGTTCGCGTGGTAACCGTTCCCGATTTCTCCATGGAATTCTGTGGCGGCAGCCATGTTGAAAATACTGCGCAAATCGGTATGTTCAAGATTGTTTCTGAAGGTTCAAGTGGTGCAGGCGTACGTCGTATCGAGGCTGTCACCGGTCATGGGGCAGTGGCTCATGTAAAAGAAACCGAAGAAATGGTTAAGGGCTTGGCTGCAAGTCTTAAATGCCGCACTGTTGATCTTCCTTCCCGTTTAGAAGCTCTCCAGGCTGAGCTGAAGGCTGCTCAAAAGAAAGCCGAAGAGCTGGCTAATGAAATTGCCAAGGCACAGGTTTCTGATGTGGCAGACAAGGTGCAAGAGGTTAAAGGCATTAAGGTTTTAACCCAAAAGGTTAATGCCGATTCAATAGACGCACTGCGTGGTCTTGGAGATCAAATGCGTGATACTGTTGGTGGCTTAGTTGTTCTTGCTGCCGAGATTAATGCCAAGGTCATGTTGCTGGCTATGGCTCCCAAGGATGCTGTTAGCAAGGGAATTCACTGCGGCAATATTGTGAAGGCTATCGCCAAGATTTGTGGCGGTGGCGGCGGTGGTCGTCCTGACATGGCTCAAGCTGGTGCGAAGGATGCGTCTAAGGTTGACGAGGCACTCGCTGCTGTCAAGGGGCTTGTGGAAGAACAAGTGAAATAAATCAATTAGCAATGAGCAATTGAGGATGGATTTTTGCGGAGCAAAAATCCTAGGATTAAAAATATGTTAAAGTTCTGAACGTTTAATTAAAATCGAACTGAGAGTCACGGCAGTGGCTCTCAATTTTTTTCTGGGGACAAATTAATTCTGGAGAGAGTCAGACCGGCTAGCGAGGACCCTTGGGGTTCTCTTTTTCATTTTCTGTTTTGTTATAGATGGCAGGACTTTGGCCTGCATCGGTGATATAAGGGGTCAAAAACATTAAGACCTCGCTTTTTGTTTTTTTCTTGGAGGAATTTTTAAAAAGATGACCGAAGAGGGGAATTTTACTTAAGAGGGGAATCCTTTGCACGCTTTTTGATTCTTCTTCCCCGATGAGCCCGCCTATGACCAGAGTCTCGCCACTGAGCATTCGCACATGGGTATCGGCCTTACGGCTAGAGATGCGATAATTTTTTAGGTCGGACACGAGGGTGGGGGTTGCGACCTCGGTATGGACTTCGGCAGTGACCATGGTTCCTGCGGCATTGACGATGGGAGTATAGCGCAGCTTGATACCTGCGTCGACATATTCGGTAGTTGTATAGCTTTCGCTATTGGTATGTTTTTCCGTTTGTACGGGAATGTGATCGCCGATAAAGATGCTTGCTTCCTTGCCGGGGATGGTAATAATATGGGGACGTGCTAAAATTTTTGCTTTGCCACTTGTTATTAAGGCATTAAGCTTAGCTGCAAAATTAAAACTATAGCCCCGCCAAAATTTAAAGCGACCGCCATAGTCTGCGTCGGTTGATGAGTCATCGCTGGCGAATGAGTTCTGCGGGATGCTATCCCAGGACCAGTTGATTCCTAAATCTCGGGAGTTTTCGCGAGAGATGCTCAGAATTTTGGCTTCGAGGGTAATTTGTTTAGTTGGCACATCCATAATTTGGATGGCTTTTTTTAATTTGCTGCTTTCATTTTGGGAACCGTAATAAAAGATTGTGTTGGAGATTGGTTCGGCACTTACCTTGCCGCTAGCCGCGAGATTTTGCAGGACATCCTTGAGCTCGCTTGCTTTTGCATAATTTAATTTAAAGCTAAAAAGATTGAGTCCAGCCTTTTTGCTTTGCTCTTCACTCATCACAAGGATGACATCATCTAGATAGGTTGCGCTCAGGGCTTTGCTGGTGGTGACGATGCTTAAGGCTTTGTCAAAGTCCATATCCCGCACGTTAAGGGAGATTGTACCGGTGCAGCTGGAATCGGTGACGATATTTTTTTGGGCCAGCATTCCTAGGGTAGCAAGGACGTCTCGCACCTCACCGTCGACGATATGCATGGTGATAGCACTGCAGGGCTGGGTGATAATTAGGCTAATTGTAGTGATGACAGTACATAATAATTTCTTCATTTTTTCTTCCCCAATTTTAGTTCTATAACCTGACCGTTGTGCTCTAGAAAAACAGAAAAGGCAGTCAGACCCGTTAAGGTATAACTGCCTACATTATTTCCAAGAGCACAGATATGGCTTTGGTTATTGTATTCTATGATCGCAAATTGTCGGCCGCTCTGCTCCATGATCCCTCGCAGGACGGGGAGGGTGGATGCATTGGGAACTTGCGACTGCGAAAGGTTTGGCAACCTTGAGCCCAGAACATTGACTGTTAGTTGCTGGGGTACAAAGGGGTTGCGTAGTTTCGCGGATGCAGAGGGCACAGGGGAAGACCTTGCTTTGTCGAATAGCTTAGGGTTAATATAAACTTCCGGCTTCGCTAATTTTTTTTCCTGTGCTTCTGTTGGGGGAGAGAATACTTGCATGCCGCCTACAATACATGCAAATCCTAGAAGAATAACTAGTATGGCACCACCAAATTTGAATTTGGTTTCCATAATTCCTCCTTTTGACAATAGTAGCTAATGCTTCACTACTATTGTCATTTTATTACAAGTTTTTTTCTTTGGCAAGTAGAAAGTTGAAAAAAATCGCAAATAAATTTATACTTGCAATTTATAAAATTTTGTGCTTAAATAGTCTCAGAACGATTTTTGCTGATGAACTAGCAGCGGGGCTGCGGGGAGGCAATAGGGCTCAAATTAATTCGCTGAAAATGATTCAAAGCTTATAATCATATCTATGAGGTGATAGTTTGGGTGGCATTATACAACAAAATATGGTCATTTTAAGCAGTACGTTCTATGGGCCAGTGTATAACTGGTTTGTAGCCGTGCTGCTTTTGGTTTTGAAAGGAGTAAAAACGTGGAAGGAAACGGTATTAAACTTGCAGATGATATTATCAATATAGGCATTGAGTTGGGAGCAAGTGATATTCATCTTGAACCAACAGAAGAAGACTTAAAGATCCGTATGCGGATAGATGGCATTTTGCGAGAAATTGACAGGGTTAGTACAAGTCGTGCTGCACTGATTAGTCGTATAAAGATTATGAGTGGGCTGGATATCGCTGAAAGGCGTGTTCCTCAAGATGGTCGCAGTGAAATTCTTCATCAAGGAAGAAAAATAGATTTGCGTGTTGCAAGTTTGCCAACAATTTTTGGCGAAAAGATTGTTATTAGAATATTAGACAAAGGTAAGCAGATGCTTGATGTTAAAAGTTTAGACTTTGCTGAAAAAAATTTGCAACAATACGAGAAACTGTATAAAGCGCCCCATGGAATTGTCCTTTTAACTGGACCAACAGGTAGCGGTAAATCCACAACTCTTTACGCCACTTTAAGTGTATTGAATTCTGAAGAGAAAAATATTATCACAATTGAAGATCCTGTTGAGTATCAATTACAAGGTATTAATCAGGTAACAGTCAATATTAAAACAGGATTAACATTTGCCAAAGGATTGCGTTCTATTGTTCGCCAAGATCCGGATATAATTATGGTTGGTGAGATTAGAGACCATGAAACGGCTGATGTTGCAGTTCAGGCAGCATTGACAGGTCACTTAATTTTTTCTACCTTGCACACAAACACAGCTGTTGGTGCAGTTACAAGACTTTTGGATATGGGTGTTGAACGATACCAATTATCATCGGCGCTAAGAGGAAGCGTTGGACAAAGATTAGTTCGAAAATTGTGCAATAATTGTAAGCAGCTACGTCCCGCTAAAACTTACGAGACTGCTTATTTAGGTTTAGCCCAAGAAGTAAATTTGTATGAGTCTAAAGGCTGTGCTTTATGTGGTAATACTGGGTATAAGGGGAGACTCGCGGTTCAAGAGGTTTTTATATTTGATGATGAGATGATAGAAGCATTTAGTAAAGGTTGCAGTGAAAAGGATTTGTCAAGACTTGCGGCATCAAAAGGAATGACAAGTATGAGAGATGATGGCGTTGGAAAAGTTTTACAAGGATTGACGACAGTGAATGAACTTTTGAGAGTAGGGGTTTAGATGGTAAATGATTTATTAGTTTTAGCTAGAGCACTTGGTGCTTCAGATTTACATTTACACGCAGGGTATAAAGCAAGATTTCGTATTAACGGTGAATTGGTTGAACAGAGTGAGGTTCCTATTTGTAACAAAAAAATTATTGAGTGGATACGCGATGTTACAGATGAAAAAACGCAGAACGAATTCAAAGAGAAAGGTGAAATAGACTTTGCCTACGAGCTTCATAAAGAAAGATATCGAGTCAATGCATTTAAAAATCAACAAGGATTATCCTTGGCGATACGTATTATTTCGAGTCAATTGCCAAGTTGTGATGAATTGGGGTTACCTAAATCCGCTGTCAAATTAACGGAAGTAAATAAAGGATTAGTTTTAGTCACAGGCCCTACGGGTAGCGGCAAGTCGAGTACACTTGCAGCTTTGATTAGGCAAATCAATTTAACTCGTCATGTTCACATCATAACGTTGGAGGATCCCGTCGAATATTTGCATGAAAATGAGAAAGCTTTAGTGAGCCAACGAGAAATTGGTAGGGACACTAAAAGTTTTGTCAGTGGATTGAAAGCCGCGTTACGTGAAGATCCAGATGTAATTTTGCTTGGTGAATTAAGAGATAGCACAACAATTATGGCAGCGCTAACGGCTGCCGAAACAGGTCACTTGGTTTTTGCAACGCTACATACTAGCGATGCAGTAGGAACCATCAGTCGTATTTTAGATGCATGCAGCGTTAATGCAGGAGAAGTTAGAGCTCAACTAGCAGATTCACTTGCGGCCGTAATTTCTCAAAAGCTACTTCCTAAAAAAGGTGGGGGAAGAGTTGCTGCTTTTGAAATTCTTTTAAATACTGATGCTTTAAGAAATTTAATTCGCGAGGGGCGAACTCATCAATTATCGTCCTACTTAGCAACGGGAACCAAGTCGGGTATGATAACTATGCAAAAATTTATAGAACAATTGCATAATAGCGGAGCCATAGAAAATAGCAGTCTTTATTTAAGCTAATGACATACCTCTAAAAATAGTGTATAATATCCTGTTGTAAATATTAAAAACTTTGGAGGTATCCTCATGGAAAATAAAGAGAATCTTGTTATGATTAACGGAGAATTCTATTCTCCCGAAGAAGCAACCATAAGCGTAAATAATCGTGGCTTTAATTTTGGCGATGGCATCTTCGAGCTTGTTCCTGTTTATAATGGTCGTTGCTTTGGTCTCTTGCAACACATGAACAACTTTTTTAATTCTGCAATCGCACTGAAGTTGCCTGGAATTTATATGGTTGATGAGCTTGTTATTTTTCACGAAGCGCTGCTCAAAGAAACTGGTCTTAAGGATTGCGAAATTTATTCTCAACTGACTCGTGGTGATGGAGCTTATGGTCTTGGTCATCCTGAAGCAAATATTCCTGAATTAGTTATGTTTGCAGTTCCTGTTGATCGTGAAGCTTTGAAAGAAAAACGTGCGCAAGGCGTTGGTCTTGTAACCGAGGTAGATGAACGATGGGCTAAATGTAATATCAACACCTTGAACCGTCTGCCTGAAGTTATGGCTAAACAAAAAGCAGTTGTTGGCAAATATTACGATGCACTCTTTGTTCGCGATGGTAAAATTACCGAAAGCACCGAGTCTAGCTTCTTTATTTACAAGGACGGCATTCTCTGGACCCATCCAGAAAATAATTTCATTCACACCAATGTTACACGTCAGCTTTTGATGGAAAGACTTTCCAAGGATATGAACATTCCTGTCATGGAAAAAACCTTCGACAAAGCTTTTGCATTGAAAGCTGAAGAGGCTTTCCTCTGTGGTCCTCGTTGTGAGTTTATGCCGGTTGTTAAGATTGACCGTACACCTATTAATGAAGGCAAGTTAGGCCCCGTTGTTATGGAATTACAAAAGAGATACGAAGACTTCGTTACTCTTCAATGTAAGTAAGAACTATGGGAAACAAAAAAATAGTGCGAGGAGCTATGCTTATCGGCTTAACTCTCGTGCTGCAAGCAATTCGTGTTTTCTTTCCCATACCACCACAGGTAAATGCGTATCTTATCGGAACTTTAATCCATATGATGATGGTTGTTTCCCTCGTTATGAATGGCATGACGACAGCAATCGTTTTGGCTTTAATCTTACCGCTAACAGCTTTCGTGCAAGGTCAGGTTTTGTTTCCAATTTTTATTCCCGTAATAATGTTTGGCAACATTTTGTTCTTGTTACTTGTTAATCGCTGGAGAGAAAATAAAAAAGGCATTTTCCTTCCACCGCTTATCAAAGCTATTTGTATGTGTTGGCTTGGTTGGTATGCGCTAGTACTTATCAAGTGGAATGGCGTTCCTCAAGCACGCTGGATGATGGGAGCCTTTTCTACGCCCCAGGTAGTCACAGGTATTTTAGGAATCTTACTTGCAAGGCGGTTAATCAAGGCATTGCCGAGGGAGTATAAATAAACAAACAAACCATCTTTCTCATTCTGTGTTGCGAGGTTTGCGTGTAAGAACAGAAATGTGTATGGCCTCTAGTCCCAGCATATGCGAGATAGGACAAATTAATACAGAAAATCCAAAGGGCAGTATGTTGGTTCATGAACTTGAATTAGTTCAACTGAAAAACATATTGCCCTTGTGTTTTTTAGATAAGGAGGAGCAATGGATATAATTAAACGGTTAATGGAACATTTTATTAGTTCAAAAAAGGATTTGCTTTGCGTAATATTAAAAGATGAATCTGTAGATGTAAGTATTAGCAGTAATGGAGAGACTAAAGGATTAACCCGAAAAGAATTGCCAAATCTACAGTTTGATGAAGATAAATATTTGCAAAACCTAGCCGATGTTTTAAGAGATAAAATAAGTTGGCTAGAAAACCTTAATGATACAAGAATAGTTTTCCTTCTTGGCGAACGACTTATTGAGACGGAAAGATTTGTTTTACCGGTTATGCCTAAGAAAGACGAGCAGGAAGCAATTGACTGGGAAGTTGCTGAATCCATAAATTATGAGCGAGATAGCTACTATTACAAGGTGGTTCGCGCAAAAGAAAAACTCGGAGAAGAATATCAGTATACTGTATATGCAGCACCTAAATCTTTCGTTGAAAAGCTAGTGGGAATGACAAATGGTTTCAATATCAAGTTTGCCTATGTCATTCCGCAAATTGACAAAGAACAATTTGTGGACGTAAACAGAATCAATCTTTGCCCTGAAGATTTGCAAGAAAACGATTTTGATGAATGCTTAACTAAATGGTCAAAATATGTTCTGACGATTTGCATTTTTATTGTTGTATTAATTATGGGCGGAATGGAGATTTTTCTCTACACTAAGAATACTCAGCTATCTGGATTGGAAGAAAATTTGCAAAAAGAAGCTTTTTGGAAGGCAAGTTATCAATCGGCAAGGTCCATGGAGCAAGAGACAAAACGTTTGAATTTGACTTTGAAACGTTTGGATGATGCCTCCTTGAAGCAAAGTCATGTGCTTGAAGCATTGGGCAGGAGCACTGTTTCAGGTTTATGGATAACGGGAATTGAATCTGAAGGTGTGATTTACAAAATTACAGGTCGTTCCTTGGATATGCAAGGGGTTAATGCATGGACTGAAGAATTATCTTTGAGTAGCGATTTTAAAGATGTAAAGATTTTAAGCACTGATGCAAGAAGCACAGGGATAAGTTTTGTAGCTAATATTAGCGAAAGGTAGAAAATGAAATGGAATATGAAGGATTAGGCTTTGATTATAAAAAAATAATAAAAAGAAGATATATATTTTATTCTTGTTTTGGAGCTTTGATAGTATTGTTTTCATATTTTCGTTTAGTAGATCGCTATGCAAATGCGAAAGAAATCAGTAAAGGCATCACAGAGAAAAAAACAATGTTAAGAACGGTTGAAAGATTTAAAACACAACATCAAGATATAGAAGTTTATAAAATGCAGTTAAAAAAAGCAAATGAGGAGATAAAAGCTCAGTTGCCGAATCGTTATGACGAACAAGAATTTTTAAAAAGCTTGCACGAGTGTTGTGGTAGTAGCATTAAAATAAATAACGTCGTTCTTCCGAGAAAGCAGGATATTGTTACACCGAAAAACGAAAAGGGGCTTTCTATCTATGTTGCCAAGGTACAGGTACAAGGAGATTACTTTGATATTTTAAATTTTGTGCGCGAGTTAGAGCGCAGACATTTTTTGGTACAAAATTTCAAACTTAAAGCTGATAAAATTGGTTTTTTAGATGTTAGTATGAATGTGGGCAAGTATATTGTTCAATACAAATAATTTTTATGATGATTTTAAACTCCCATCCCCATACCCCATCCCAAACCCTCAAATTCCCTATAGCAAAATTTGTCCGAATGATTTATAATTAAAGTATTATGGAATAGTGTTTACTAAGATTGTTCCATAGGCTATATAGTTGTGCAAGCAAAATAATTTTACAATATGTTGAGGAGTAGTGTTAAACATGTTAGAAAAAGTTAGTCCCGAAAAGAAATTGCCCAAAGGTGAGTATGGTCCCAAACTCGAAGAGCTTGGCCTACAACTAGGCGAAGTGCAACGCCGTGCCCGTGAAGAAAAACGCCCCATCATCATCCTCTTTGAAGGCTGGCGTGGAGCCAAAAGAAGTGAAATCATCAATACCCTCATGCAAAACATGGACGCCCGCGGCTTCGACGTACTGTCCACCATGGAACTGATCGACGTAACCGACAGACCCGCCTTCGAATTCTTCTGGAAAAATTTACCCGGCAAAGGCGAGATTCGCGTATACCATCGCAGCTGGTACTACCTAAGAAACGTGCACGAAGGACAACGCAATAAAGCTGCCAAAATGTTTGGCTATAACCATATCAACGCCTTCGAAAAAGTGCTCACCGATGACAATTATATAATCTTAAAATATTTCCTGCACCTGAGCGAAGACGAACAAAAGAAAAACATGACCGATGAAGATACCTTCGGTTTTGCAATTCGCAGCAAACATTTAACAGAATATGGTCGTAACGAACAAAGAGCCGACTACAAAAAATTCTACGAGCAATACGACAAAATGCTTACCAATACCGATACAAATAACGCTCCCTGGCACGTAATCGCAGCCGATAGCACCAAGAACGCAACCATCGAGATCATGGAAAGCATTATAGAAAACCTTACCGCCAAACTAGATGCAGGCAAAGTAGATGCTCCAGTAGAAGCTCGTACAGCAGTTAAATATGACGCCCTCTCTAAGATTGTTCCTTACCAAGAAATGACCAAGGAGGAATACAAAGAAAAGCTTAGTAAATACCAAAAAAAGCTAACCAAGCTGCAAGTAGAAATGTATAAACGTGGTATTAGCGCAGTCATCGGCTTTGAAGGCTGGGATGCAGGTGGTAAAGGCGGAGCAATTCGTCGACTGACCTCCGGCCTCGACCCCTTAGGCTACCAAGTATTCCCCGTAGCTAGCCCCACAGCAGTAGAAAATAATTATAACTACCAATGGAGATTCTGGATCCATTTGCCAAGAACCGGCGAAATCTCTATCTTCGACCGCACCTGGTACGGACGACTCATGGTTGAACGTCTCGAAGGCTTTGCCAAACCCAACGAATGGGCCAGAGCCTATGACGAAATCAAAGAGATGGAAAAACAATGGGTCGATTCCGGTATGGTCGTTTGTAAATTCTGGCTGCAAATCGACAAAGATGAACAACTCGCTCGCTTTACAGAACGTCAAAACACACCTAACAAACAATGGAAAATTACCGACGAGGATTGGCGTAACCGTGACAAATGGGAAGCCTATGAAGAAGCAGTTAATGAAATGCTCGTGCGTACCGACATGGAAGATGCTCCTTGGGTAATCGTCGAAGGCAATAATAAATATTACGCTCGTCTCAAAGTCATGAAGACAGTCATCGACCTCTTCGAAAAGAGACTTGCGCAAAAATAATGAGGTAAAATTTTGTCCTGGTTAATCAAGAATACCATAAAAGAATATCGAGCTAGCGAATGGGGAGGCCAAAGCTTTCCCCCGGGACTCAAGTATAGCGTAGCCTTTATCTATCCTAACGTTTATCACTTGGGCATGAGTAATTTAGGCATGCATATCCTGTACCAAATCATTAACGCCAGGGGTGATAGCGCATGCGAAAGATTTTTCCTGCCCGACCCCAAGCTCATCAAAGAGCACGAGAAAACCCGTACGCCCCTCTTAAGTATGGAAAGCATGCGTCCTCTCGCCGATTTTGACGTAATTTTCGTCATGCTTTCCTTCGAGATGGACTATGATAATCTCCTCAAAATCCTGGACTTGGGCAATATAAAACTACGGGCAGCAGATAGAAATAAACGTGAGCCCCTCATTATTATCGGGGGACCCTGCGCAACCTTTAATCCCGAGCCCCTAGCAAATGTTGCCGATGCCTTTGTCATTGGCGAAGGGGAAGAAACAGTACAAAAAATTCTTGATACCATTTACCAAAGCGCAAGCAAGGACGAACGCTTACAAAAGCTCAGTCAATTGCCCGGAGTTTATGTACCCAGCTTTTATGAAGAAGGCTTCGATGAGAAGGGTCAATTTACCGGACTCGTTCCCCAAGCAGGAGCACCAAGAAAAATTTCTCGTCAATGGGTGAAGGATATCGACTCCTATCCTCATACATCCGCCATCATCACCAGAAATACAGAATTTGCTGGCATGTACATCGTCGAGGTGGCACGTGGCTGTGGTCGTCATTGTCGCTTTTGCATGGCCGGTTACTCTTTTAGAAAGCCTCGTCCACGTAAATTGGCAAATATTCTGGCAGATATTGCCAAGCGTCCCCAGCTCACAAAAAAAGTTGGACTCATGGGAGCAGCCGTATCCGACCATCCCGAGATTAAAAAACTTACCACTTATTTAGTCGAGCAGGGCATTAATTTTTCCGTTGCATCACTTAGAGCCGATACACTCGACCAAACTATGTGCGATGCTCTCGCAAAAAGTGGGCAGCAGACCATGACCGTAGCCCCGGAGGCTGGAAGCGAGCGCATGCGAGCTGCCATCAACAAAGGCATAACGGAAGAACATATTTATAACGCTTGTACCCTTGCCGCAGCAAGTGGGATGAAAAACATCAAGCTTTATTACATGATCGGTCTCCCCGGGGAAGAGGATCTTGATATCACCGAGACCGTGGAGATGATCAAACGCGTCCGTCAAAAAATGGATGAAGTGGGTAATAAGGGAGAGCTCATTGTCTCTGTTAATGGCTTCGTGCCTAAACCCTTTACTCCTTATCAGTGGGCACCTCTATGCCCGGTTAAAACCTTGAAGCATCGCTTTAAAATGCTTAACGACGGACTAAAAAAAGATAAACGCATTAAATTAATTACCGAATCCTTAAAAGAAACCGTAGTTCAAGCTGTCCTGGCTCGCGGGGACAGAAAAATAGGTGACGCCCTCTTAGAGGCTCACGAAAGCGGGCAGAATTTAAAATCCGTCCTAAAAATGCAAGGCATCGACATTGATGAGCTGGCCCAGCGTGAGCTTACCGTAGGGCAAATTCTGCCCTGGAGCCACATCGATATAGGCGTCAAGGATGAGTACATGGCCCGCGAGCTTACAAATAGCGAGGCCGGTAAATTTACGCCTATGTGCTTTGACGGTTGCAGACGCTGTGGTGTTTGCAAGGACATATAATGTATGCAAAGGGTTGCCTTCTTCCGGCAGCCCTTTTAGGGTATTTATTATGAAAAATTTTCTCATTACAAATCACGAAAATATTTGGCTCGGAAGCTTCCCGAAGCTTTCTGCAGCTGGTTTTATAAATGCATGTTCCTTGCGTCTGCATGGAGTGAGTGCCCTCAAAGAAGGCATGTTTAACCTTGCTCTCCACGTAGGTGACGAGGAAAATTTAGTTTTACAAAATAGAGCGAGCCTTGCAGCTGCCCTAGGACTTGACGCTAAAAAATTGACAACCTGTCAGCAGGTGCACGGCGCTAATGTAGTTGTAATTACACCTGAACTAGTTGGCAAGGGTGCCTTAAGTCTAACTGACACCATTTTGGATACAGATGCACTGGTCACAAACCTTGCGCGCGTGCCCCTGCTTTTATTTTATGCCGATTGCACTCCCGTACTCCTCGCCGACCCAGTAACTAAATGTATAGGCCTTGCCCACGCAGGCTGGCGAGGCACGGTAGCAAAAATTGTGCAGAAGACAGTTAAGACAATGCAGGAAGCTTACGGGGCAAGGCCGGGAAATATGCTTGGAGCCATCGGTCCCTCCATCGGTGCCTGCTGCTATGAGGTGGACGACTTTGTTCGCGACAAGGCGGCTGGCTACGAAGATTTTTTTACGCCTGTAATAGATAAAGACGGTCACTATATGCTGGACCTGTGGGGAATGAATGCGAGACTCCTCGAAGAAGCAGGTCTGCACAAGGAAAACATTTCTGTATCAGGAATTTGCACTGCTTGTAATCACGAGCTCTTTTGTTCCTACAGAGCCGAGCAGGGTAAAACAGGTCGCATGGGCGTGTGCCTGGCCATCGAATAAATTACTAACCATTGGATAATCTGCTAAACTTTGGATAATTAGCTGTCCATAGGATAATCTGCTACCCTTCGATAATTCGCTGAACATTGGTTGAGCAGCTGAACAAGAAATAATTTGCAAGATGCGTAAGCTTTTTTTAGATAAGGAGTTCATTTCATGTTTTGTGTTGACGTGGCGATAAATTTGCCGGTAAAAAATATCTTCAAGGTTTACACCTATGACGTGCCAGCCGAATTTGACTATCTTGATGCTGGCTGGCGAGTTGTAGTTCCCTTCGCAAGACAAACGGTAGAAGGCTTTGTGGTTCGAAGATCTGCTCTGCCCCAGGACTTAAGCATTCGCGAAAAACTAAAGAATGTGGAAGCAGTTATTGGCGATCGTCCTTGGTTCGACGCAGAGATGCTCGCCACTGCGCAATGGCTGAGCGCCTACTACATGTGTTCCCTCGCCGAAGCTATGCGCCTTTTCGTTCCCGGTAAGTGTAGTATTAAACGTCAAGCCATTCGCGACGACAAAGGCAAATTAATTCGTTACGATTACGAAGAACGCCTCAAAGAAAAAACAATACTTGCCTATTCTATAAGTGAAAAGGGCAGGGAATTTGTCCGAGAAGGCTTTCCTCACATGCGAGGCTTTAAACAAAAGAATGCTTTAAAAATTCTTTACGAATTTGGCGATTACCTAGCTTCCACCGATTTAATTGCCCAAGGCTATGATTACGCAGTCATGCGTGCTCTCTTAGATAAGGGCTTGGTCGTCAGCGCCTCAAAAAGAATTTTACGTAATAGCTACGACCGTTTTGTTGCTCCCGATAAAAGTGTAAGCTTAACTGACGAGCAAGCTAGCGCCGTAGAAAAAATAAATGCAGCGATTAGCTGCGATAAACAAGAAACCTTTTTACTCCAAGGGATCACGGGCAGTGGGAAGACGGAAATTTATCTCCGTGCTACTGCTAAAGCCCTAGAGGAAGGCAAGCAGGTTTTAATGCTGGTGCCCGAGATCGCCCTCACGGCTCAGCTTGTCAACCGTTTTCAAGGCTGGTTTGGTAAATTGGTGGCTGTGGCTCACTCCAAGCTTTCTCAAAACGAAAGAGGGGACGTTTGGTATAAAATGCGTACGGGTAATGCTCGCATATTAATCGGCGTCCGTTCGGCAGTCTTTGCCCCCTTTGAAAACCTTGGCCTCATCATCATCGACGAAGAGCACGAGGGCAGCTATAAGCAGGAGGAAAGACCTAACTACCATGCTCGCACCGTTGCCGAGACACGTGCAAAATCGGTTCACTGTCCTTTAATCCTTGGCAGTGCAACTCCCGACATCACAACCTATTACCAAGCGCTTAAGGGCGAATACACCCATCTTCGCTTAACCAAGAGACCCATCGGCAACAAGCTGCCCAACGTGGAGATTGTAGACATGCGCGAGGAACTGAAGGCGAAAAATTTTTCCGTTTTAAGCCGCACCTTGCAAAGCAAACTTGTGCAAACAGTTGCTAAAGGCGAGCAAGGGATTATTCTTTTGAATCGTCGTGGCTATTCAACCTTTGTTATGTGTAGGGATTGTGGTGAATCCATTACTTGCGAGCACTGCGCTGTTGCTCTCGTTTATCATAGCTACGGGGAAGACATGCGTTGTCATTACTGTGGTAATACGCACCCAATTCCGAAAATTTGTCCCAAGTGTGGAAGTCAGCGCATCAAATTTTTTGGTACGGGCACCCAAAAGGCAGAAGCCGAGCTCCAAGCCTTGCCCGATGTACGAGTTTTACGCATGGACCAGGACTCCACATCCACAAAATTTGCTCACGAAGAAATTCTCGACGAATTTAAATCGGGGAAATACAACACGCTTATCGGCACGCAAATGGTTGCGAAAGGGCACGACATTCCAAACGTAACCCTGGTCGGCGTCCTAGCTGCTGACAGCGTCCTCAATTTACCGGACTATCGGGCTAGTGAGAGAGCCTTCTCACTCTTGACGCAAGCTGCCGGGAGAGCTGGCCGCGGCTTAAAGGCTGGCGAGGTTGTTCTCCAAACCTACGACGCGGATAATGAAATCATTAAGCTTGCGGCGAAGCAGGATTACGATACATTTGCCAAAACAGAAATTTACAATCGCAAAACATTTTACTATCCTCCTTTTACCCACATGCTAAAATTAACAACCCTCGATAAAAAACAAGAAAACGCGCAAGCTCTCGCTCAAAGAGTTGTCTTGTATCTGCAAAATTTAATCTTAGAGCACAAGCTTGAGCCCATGGTTATCGCGGGACCCTTTCCTGCTTTAGTATCCAAGGTTCGCGATCTTTATCGTTATAACGTGCTCATCAAGGCTACGGATATGGAGAAGGTCAAGGCGTCTCTCATGGCTAGTGAATTTCGCAGCCAGCCCAATCTTTATTTTGATGTAGATCCTGCCAGTGTAATTTGATAAACAGGTCTGTATATGGTATAATAAACTGTTAAAATATGTAGATTTTC
Source organism: Phascolarctobacterium sp. (assembly GCA_030523325.1). Classification (GTDB taxonomy): domain Bacteria; phylum Bacillota; class Negativicutes; order Acidaminococcales; family Acidaminococcaceae; genus Phascolarctobacterium_A. The sequence goes on along the minus strand of JAUNIS010000020.1, from coordinate 22,326 downwards.
CCGAGGAGGATTCAATAATGGCTACTTTGAAAATTTTAACTGCAGGTGACCCCTTCTTAAGAAAGATTGCTCAGCCTGTAGAACGCATAGATAAAAAATTACTTCGTCTTATTAAAGATATGCAGGAAACCATGTACGAAGCAGATGGAGTTGGTCTCGCTGCTCCGCAAATTGGCATCTCTAAACGTCTCGTTGTCATTGATGTCGGTGAAGAAAATGGTGGTTCCTTTGTCCTCATCAATCCAGAAATCATTAAGAAAGAGGGTTCCGTTGTTAGTGGCGAGGGCTGCTTGTCCGTTCCCGATTTTGAAGGAGATGTGGAGCGTGCTGAATACATTGAATGCGAATTTACCTCTCCCAATGGCAAACGACTTTTATTACAAGCTCACGGTTTACTCGCCGTGTGCATTCAGCACGAGTGCGATCATTTAGAAGGAATTCTTTTTATCGATAAAGCTCAATCCCTTAGCCGCAAGGAAGCTAAGGATGATACAATAGAAAAATTTGCTGCTAAGCAAAAACACAAAAGAGGTAGAAAATAATGCGCGTAGTTTTTATGGGGACCCCGGTATTTGCAGTGGGCAGCTTAAAAGCTTTAACCGAATCAGCTAAGCATGAAATTATTGGCGTTGTCACTCAACCGGACAGACCTAAAGGAAGGGGCAATAAAGTTTTACAAACCCCTGTTAAAGAATATGCTCTCGCTAAGGGCTTTACTGTTTATCAACCGCTTAAAGTGAAGACTCCAGAATTTGTCCAAGTCCTGCGCGAGCTCAACCCAGATATCATCGTCGTAGCTGCCTTCGGACAATTTCTTTCGCAGGAAATTTTAAGCCTGCCTAAATACGGCTGCATTAACGTGCATGCGTCCCTCCTCCCCAAATATCGCGGGGCTGCTCCCATTCAATATGCAATTATCAAAGGTGAAAAGGAAAGCGGCGTCACCATTATGCAAATGGATATTGGCATGGATACGGGGGCTATGCTTGACAAGGTTGTTGTACCCATCTCGGATGAGCTGACCATGGGTCAGTTACATGACGAGCTCATGGAAAAGGGTGCGTCCTTGCTCCTAAAAGTCATGGATGATATTGCCAGCGGCAAGGCTAAGCCAGTTCCTCAAAACAATGACGAAGCAACATATGCAACCTTACTTAATCGCAGTATGGAATGCATTGACTGGTCTAAGAGTGCAAGGGAGGTGCACGATTTAATTCGCGGCTTTAACCCCGAGCCCAGCACCTTCACAAGTCTTCCCAATGGTAAGAAGCTAAAGCTATGGGGCAGCAGGTTAACCGACAAGAATTCCAGCGCCAAGCCCGGTACAATTATCGAAATAAATAAACACAGCTTCCTCGTTGCTTGTGGAAGTGGAGCAATTGAAATCACCGAGGTTCAACCAGAATCTAAAAAAAGAATGCTCGCCCAGGTTTTTATTAATGGACGCGGCATCCAAGTTGGTGATCTTTTAGGTCAAAGCAGGGAGTAATTTATAGTAAATGGACGAAGCCTTAAAACCCAAGAAAAGAATATTTATTGCCCTCACGGGTATTAGCGCAATTTTTTGCGCACTGTTTGTTTATGCCCTGTGGAAGATAACAATCCCGGGACTTACGGAAATCAATCAGTACCTGCCGTTAATTTTCGGTACCATCGCTTTAATTTTAATCGTGATGCTTTTAACTGGTATCGCAGGTATTGTCATGGCTCTTTTAGGCGTGCCCATCATGAAGCTCTTTTACTTTTGGGCCTGGAAAGCGATTAACATCATGTTTCCCATGGCAGTTGTCTTTGGCAGGATCTTTAACATTCCCAGAGAAAAAATAGAACAAAGCTTCATCGAGGTCAGCAATAATCTTGTGCGTCAGCATTTAAAAAAGGTTCCTGGTGAACGCATCATGATTCTTACGCCTCATTGCATTCAAAGAGATACCTGCGTCCATAAGATTACGCGTAGTGTAGAAAATTGCAGGCAATGCGGTGGCTGTTCGGTTGGCAGCATGCTTGCTCTCGCTCACAAATATCATTGTCATTTTGCTGTGGCAACGGGAGGAACTTTGGCTAGAAAAATGGTTAAGGAAGCTAGACCTAAAGCCATCGTAGCTGTTGCTTGTGAGCGTGACTTAACAAGTGGTATTCAAGACGTATTTCCTTTGCCGGTTATTGGTGTCTTAAACGAAAGGCCCTTCGGTCCTTGCTTTAATACTCGCGTAGATGTCAGCAAATTAGAGTCTGCTATTCTAGAATTCATGGAAGAAGATACTAATGGAAAAAACTAAGAAAAATCCTCCCACAGCAAGAACCTGTGCTGTCGAGATATTATGCCAGGTTTTTGAAGAAGGTGCTTATACAAATATCGCCTTAAGTAAATATTTACGTAACGCAAGCCTTTCCAATTTAGACCGTCATTTATTAACAGAGCTTGTCTATGGCACGGCAAAAGCCAAAGGAACTCTCGACTGGTACTTAAAGGCTTGCATTACTCGTCCCCTGTTCGACGTGGAAGCCAAGCTGCGAAATGTTTTGCGTGTGGCTCTCTTTCAGCTTCTCTATATGGATCGCATTCCTGCAAGCGCTGCCGTTAACGAAGCTGTGAAAACGGCTCGTGCTTTAGGTAATGAAGGCAGCGCGAAATTCGTCAACGGAGTCCTGCGAGGCTTCTTACGAAAAAAAGCTGCTGGTGAGTTTGTCTTCCCCAGTCCGGAGCAAGACGACGCTTATTATTTAGCTTTAAAATACATGCATCCCAAATGGCTCGTGAAACGCTGGCTTGGTCCTCACAAGCACGAGGGCGTCACCAAGCTTCTGGAATTCAACAATTCTTCTGCGCCCGTGTGCTTGCGTGCCAACACACTCTTTACCTCGAGAACAAAGCTTCTCGATGACCTAAAGGAGATACAGGTGCAGGCTCATCCATCTAAATGGAGCACGGACGGTCTTGTGATTGACGAGATGGATTCGCTTGCCGATGTTTTTGCCAAGCTACCTAATGCATTTTACGTGCAGGACGAAAGCTCCATGCTTGTTGCAGATGTTCTTGCTCCAGAGCAAGGCGAAAGCATTTTAGATATGTGCGCAGCCCCTGGAGGAAAGACAACTCATCTCGCTGAGCGCATGCAAAACACCGGTGAAATCATTGCCTGCGACGTTCACGAACATAAATTAAAATTAATTCGCGAGAACGCGAAACGTCTCGGCATTAACAATATTAAAACCATGCTCAACGATGGAGCAGTTTTTCGGACTGAATGGGCCGAGAAATTTGATCGGGTTTTAGTTGATGCTCCTTGTAGTGGTATGGGAGTCTTACGTAGACGAGCTGAAGCTCGCTGGACCAAGGATAAAAAAGACTTAAAGGTTTTCCCACCCCTGCAGCTCAGCATTTTAAAATGTGCTGCTCGTTACGTAAAACCAGGTGGACGACTTGTTTATAGTACCTGCACCATTGAGCAAGCAGAAAATCATTATTTAATCGAAGAGTTTTTACAAGCCTTTCCAACTTGGCAAAGAGTACCCTTCAAGCATCCTCTGACCGGGGAGCTTCTGGACGAATTACAAATCTGGCCCCACGTGGATAATATTGACGGCTTTTATATTTGCGCATTAGAAAGAAAGTAATGAAACAGGATATTTTTGGTTTAACAATTACAGATCTAGAAAAAGCATTTCTTGCTTTGGGTTTGAAAAAATTCCGAGCTAAGCAGGTCTTTCAGTGGATTTACCAAAAATCCGTTTTCGACTTTAATGAGATGCACAATTTATCTAAAAAAGATATTGCCATCCTCGAAGAAAATTTTTGCCTCTTGCCAAGACGCATCACTGTTTTACGGCAGCAAAACTCTGCGGACGGCATGACGAGTAAATTACTTCTTAGCCTGCCCGACGGTAATTCCATTGAGACCGTACTCATGCATCACGATTACGGCTACAGTGTGTGCGTATCAAGTCAGGTCGGCTGTGACATGCATTGTGCATTTTGTGCTAGCGGCTTAAACGGAGCCATACGCAATTTGACTTTGCCGGAGATCGTGGCTCAGGTTTACCTTTTTAACGAAAGATTAAAGCCTCAAGGCGCTTTTGTTAGCCGCATCGTCGTTATGGGCAGTGGTGAACCCATGCTGAACTACGACAATGTTTTTGGAGCTCTCGCTTTCCTTCATCAAGAGAGCACAAGCTTTATGAGCTACAGAAACATGACTGTTTCCACCTGTGGTATTATTCCAGGGATTAAACGCATGACGGACGATGCAAAGCCCATCAACCTGGCTGTCTCGCTGCACGCAGTGAAGATGGATTTACGTTCGTCCTTAATGCCGGTGAATAAGGGCTTTGCTTTTACGGACGTTCTCGAAGCGGCTGAAGAATACGCTCTGACTACGGGCCGGGAAATTACTTACGAATATATTCTTTTGAAGGACGTGAACGATAGCGAAGAGGACGCATTGCTTTTAAGCAACTTCCTTCGCTATAAGCATGCAACTGTAAACCTTATTCCCGCAAACCCCGTGCCGGAAAAAGGTTTTGCTCGTCCAGACGAAAAAACCATAGATAAATTTTTTAAAATACTTGTAAAAAATAAAACTAATGCCACGGTTCGCAAGGAGATGGGCAAGGATATTGCTGCGGCCTGCGGACAATTGCGAGCAAAATTTGCTCAAGAAGAGAAGAAAAAATAATTTTTTTGATGAGGAGATAAAGATGCTGGTTGTGACTAAGACTCATGCAGGTCTTGTAAGAGAAAATAATGAAGATGCAATTCTTGTGCAAGAGCCCTATATTTTTGCCATTGCCGATGGTATGGGCGGACATGCATCCGGGGAGATTGCAAGCCGTGCAGCTCTCAAGGCTTTCGGTGCAGCAACGCATTCTTTGCGGAAGGATTCCACCGAGCATATTAGGGACACCTTGATCGAGGCTGCGAGAAAGGCCAATGATCACGTTCTCAAGATGTCCGTAAGCAATGACGATTTTACGGGCATGGGCACAACCTTGACAGCTTTGTATTTGCCTGGTAATGGTACGGCTTATTTTTGTCACGTGGGTGACAGCCGTCTCTATATTTATCGCGATGGTCTTTTAGAAAGAATTACCCACGACCACACCTACGTAGAAGATTTAAAAGACAAAGGAAAAATTACTTCTGAAGAAGCAGCCATTCATCCCGATCGTCACCTCCTCATGCAAGCGATTGGCGTGGACGAAAACATTCATGCTCAATGCGTAATTTTTTCCATCACTCCTACTGATAGACTTTTAATTTGCAGTGACGGCTTATCCGATATGGTTACCGATGTAGAGCTCGCAGAAATTATTCAAGAAAAGGATGTGGAGCTCTGCGCTGACAATTTACTAGAAAAAGCTTTAAATAATGGTGGACGCGATAATATTAGCCTCATCCTTATCGATATGGCTCAGTCTCCCAAGGATAATCCTGAGGAGGTGAAGGTCAATGGCTAACGAACAAAAGGTTTTAGGCGGTCGTTACGAAATTATTCGCGCCATTGGTTATGGCGGCATGGCTGAGGTTTATCTTGCTCACGATAATGTGCTCGACAGAGACGTTGCCGTAAAGATTTTGCGTGACCAATATATTAGCGACAAAACCTTTGTCAACCAATTCGAACGTGAAGCCAAATCCGTTGCTCGTTTGACGGATCCCAATATCATTAACGTTTACGATGTTGTGCGTGAGGATAACAAGCAGTACATCGTTATGGAATACGTTGATGGTGTTACTCTCAAAGAATTCCTTGAAAAAAATAAACCTAGTCTTGAAGAAACCCTAGAGATTATTTCTCGTGCTGCTTCAGGTCTTGGTCATGCTCATAGACAAAACATCATCCACTGTGATGTGAAGCCCCATAATATTCTCATCGATAAGGATTTAAATCCCAAGATTGCAGATTTCGGCATTTCTAAAACAATCAGCAGTCAAACACAGATTTATTCCAGCGAGGTTATGGGCAGCGTCCACTACCTTTCTCCCGAGCAGGCCGATGGTGGTCGCATTACTTGTGCAACCGATGTTTACTCCCTTGGTGTTGTGCTTTTTGAAATGCTCACTGGCTCCGTGCCCTTCAGCGGTGCAAACATTGCCCAAGTAACCTCCATGCATTTGAATAAGCCCGTGCCCAGGCTCAGTAATTATTTTGAAAACGTGCCCGAGGGCCTCCAGGAAATAATTGACAAAGCACTAGCAAAAAATAGTGCTAATCGTTATACAAATGGCGACGAATTTGCCGAGGCTCTGTACGATTTAATCATGAAATTATTCCCGGACAGTGAGCATCATATTAATCTTGCTCGCCGTGAGGATTTAAAATCTACTGACCCCTACGATGATGGGGGAGATGGCGGTAAGACGCAAGTCGTCAAGCATAATTTAAATGGAGAACGAAAGAGACCCAAGCTTGACGATTTCGGTAAGACTGCTCCCCTTACCTCGCTCAAGGGCAGGGACGCAGAAAATAATAATGAGGGGGACGATTCCTTGAGGCAGAGAAAAATAAATTATTCTCGTTTGATGCTGCTTATCACCGGTATTATTGTAGCAATTTCCATGCTGGCTAATCTTTATTTTAATAGAGATCGCAAGGTGGTTGAGGTTCCTCAGGTCGTAAACATGACGCTGGTGGAAGCACAAAATAAATTACAAGAGAACGACTTTAAAATTAATCTTGTGGAACAATTCGATACCTCTAAAAAATTCCAGCCCGGTACGGTTATGGAACAAAACCCCAAGCCGGGTGAAAAACGTAAAGAGGGCAGCATGATCACCCTCATCGTTTCCAAGGGCGGGGAAATGAAGTCTGTACCTAATCTTGTAGGCATGAGCGTCATGAAAGCCGAAAATATTTTAACAGATTTAGGCTTTAGAGTTGGCACTACTACAGGACGAGTAGAAAAGGACAAAAACATTGGCTCTGTTTTAGAGCAAAGCCCCAGGGCTTTAGAAAAGCTTGCAGTTGGCAGCTTCATTAACCTCGTAATCTGTGAAGGCAGTAATCCTGTGCCCGAGCTCAAGGGAAAAACCTTGGACGAAGCCAAAGCCATGATTGTTAAGGCTGGCTTAAAGCTGGGCGAGGTTGACTACGTCAATGATAAAGCTGTTAAACTAAATACTATCGTTAGTATTACTCCTCCTGCAGGCACGAAGCTTGCAGAAGGTGGACTTGTTAATCTAACCGTGTCCAAGGGCGGGGAAAAGAAGAGCAGCATTGTAGAATTTGTCGTGCCCGGCAAAACCAATGTTTCTGTTTCCGTCGTTCTTATTGACGGAGACGACAAGCAAACTCTGTATAGCGGCACGCAAAAGGGTGGCGTACGACTGCGCAATAAGGTTAGTGCAGGTGCTGGTGCTAAAGTACAATTTTATGTTAACGGCAAATTGGCCGAAGAAAAGAGTCTCTAAAGATGACAATTTTACAAGGCCGCGTTTTAAAAAATTATAATGGCTATTACTATGTGAATGTGCCAGAAGAAAATAAAACATATACCTGCAAGGTTAAAGGCAAGATGAAAAAGTCACGCTTTTCCTTAGCTACGGGAGATTTTGTTGATTTCGAGCTAGGTGAGAAGGACGAGGGGATGATCCTCAAGGTTTTGCCTCGTAAAAATTATCTCCTCAGACCCATCATGGCTAATCTCGATTTATTCGTTGCAACCTTTGCCTGTGCAAGTCCCGATTTTAGTCCCATCATCGCCGATAAGCTCATTGCTTTAGCTGAGAGCGCTGATATTCCCATCATCATCGTTTTCAATAAGCTGGACCTAGCACCTGCAGGTTTTCTTGCCAATATGCAGGAGACCTACGGAAAAATCGGTTACGAAATTTATCCTATTTGCGCACAAAATGGAAAAGGCGTTGCCGATTTGCGTGAGAGATTACGGGGCAAGGTATGTGCCTTTGGGGGACCAAGCGGCGTAGGTAAATCGTCCACCATTAATGCTATTGACCCACAGGTTGCTTTGCGTACGGGTGATGTATCGGAAAAAATTGGCAGGGGTAAGCATACGACTCGCTTCGCTGAGCTTTTGCCCTTTGACGAAGGCTATATCGCGGATACTCCTGGCTTTGGCAATTTACTTTTAGAAGGCTTTGCTGAAGAAAATGTTCTGGCTGGCTTTAAAGAATTTTTGCAATATGCTGCTAGCTGTCGTTTTCATCCTTGCACACACACTCACGAGCCTGGTTGTGCGGTTAAAGAAGCCGTTGAACTAGGGGAGCTTGCAAGGTCGAGACACGCGAGCTACCAAGAGATGCTTGAAGAAGTAAAATTTTTAAATAAAAAAGCTTACTGAAGAAAGAGGGATAAGATGACAAAGATTGCTCCTTCCATTCTTTCCGCGGATTTCGCATATCTTGCGGATGAAATTAAAAAAATTGAAGTTGCTGGTGCCGACTGGGTGCATATTGATGTGATGGACGGCTTGTTCGTGCCCAATTTAACATTTGGTGCCCCGGTTGTAAAAATGATTCGCAAAACTACAAAATTATTTTTCGACTGCCATCTCATGGTCGAGAATCCAGAAAAATATATCGCCGATTTCAAAAAAGCTGGTGCTGACCAAATCGTTGTTCATGCAGAAGCAACCAAGCACCTGCATCGCTGCATTCAGCAAATTAAATCTGAAGGCTTAAAAGCAGGTGTTGCACTGAACCCGGCAACACCTTTAAGTGCTGTGGAAGAAATTCTTCCCTACGTCGATATGATTCTCATCATGACTGTGAATCCGGGCTTTGGTGGGCAAAGCTTTATCCCTAGCATGCTGCCGAAAATTACCCGTTTGCGCAAGATGATTAATGATGCAGGCTTAGCCGTGGACATTCAGGTAGATGGCGGCGTCAATGCAACAACGGGCAAGCAATGCGTAGAGGCAGGGGCCACAGTATTGGTCGCAGGCTCATACGTCTATGGGGCGAAGGATACGAAGGCAGCGATTGATAGTCTGACACTCAGCACTCACAGCTAACCATTTGGGGTGATTAAAATGTTAATTGACAACATCAAACTAGTTCAGGAGAAGATCGCTTCGTCTCTCGCTAAGCGCAGGGAGGCAAAGCTCACTGGTGACGAGGTTACTCTTGTTGCAGTGACCAAGAACCATCCTGCTAGCATTATTACAGATAGCTTGGCTTGTGGGCTTAGGGATATCGGTGAAAACCGTGTTCAAGAGGCCAAGCACAAGCAGGAAGAAATTGGTAAGGAAGGCACTTGGCATTTAATCGGTCATTTGCAATCTAACAAGGCTCGTCAAGCAGTTGCGCATTTCGATTTAATTGAATCGATTGACAGCGAAAAATTGCTGAACGAGGTCAATAAAGAGGCAGCTCGCATTGGCAAGGTGCAAGAGATTCTTCTCCAACTCAATATAGCTCACGAAGAACAAAAGTCGGGGTTTGAGAAGGAAGATTACTTAGCTATTTTGCCTAAGCTTGATGAATATAAAAATATTAAGGTACGCGGTCTCATGGTTATTGCTCAAGCATGTGAAGATGTAGAAGAGACAAGACCGGTATTCGCTGCAGGCTATAGAGCCTTTGTAAGACTGAAGGCAATGCGCAGTGACATTGACATTCTTTCCATGGGGATGAGCAGTGATTTTACCGTTGCCATTGAGGAAGGGGCCAATAACGTGCGTGTAGGTACAGCACTTTTTGGTGCTCGAGATTATAGTTTAAAATTTTAGTGTAATATAAGGCTGGTGACGAAATGAGTTTTATCAATGAAATTTTAGATGCAATTGGTCTTTATGAAGAGGAAGATATTGACGAAGAATTGGACGCTGCTCGCGAAAGCAAAAAAGCAAGGTCCGAGTCTAAGCGCATTGAAAAGGGACCCTTTGCCAAAGCTCAGCAGGAAGAAAAAAAGGAAGCCAAACCTAAATCCATAAAAGAAATTTACGAAGATGATGGTGAGGATGATGAAGAGGACGAAAAGAGTTCGATTTTCTCCTTCCCCTTCTTTGGTAAAAAGAAAAAAGAAGACGAAGAGCTTAAAGCCGAAGCTCCCAAAAAAGCAGTGCAGGAAAGTGCGAAGAGTGAGGTTAAAGAAGCAAGAAAGCCTTTCTTCAGAGACAAAGCGCCAGCAAAAGCTCAAGCTCCACACTCTGAAGTCGTACGCGAAGAGGCTCCTAAGCGTTCCTTCTTAGATCGTTTCCGTAGTAAGAGCAATGACTCTAAGGATGCAAATGGTAATCACAGTATGCCGATTACCGTACGCAATAAAGAAATCAATGTTATGGTTATCGAACCATCAAGCTTTGACGATTGCCCGAAGATTGCCGATTATCTGCGCAACAATCAACCTGTGGTAATTAATTTTGAAGCTCTCGACCCCTTAGTCGCTAAACGTATGGCCGATTTTATTTGCGGCTCTGTTTACGCAATTAATGGTTCTATGAAAAAAATTGGTCGCAGTATTTTGATTTGCGCACCGAGAAATGTTGATATTGACGCAGCAGCTCAATATGATGTAGGTGAAGAAGAATGGAAGAAGTAAAATTAACTGGTAAAAAAATTGCTTTCATCGGTGGTGGTGCCATGGCTGAAGCAATTATTAAAGGCATACTTGGTGCAGGTCTTGTGCAGGCGGCGGATATTTTTGTTGGTAACCGCACCCAAAAACGTTGTGACTATTTAAACGCAACCTATGGAATCAATGCTATGACCTGTAATAAAAATGCGGTTAAGGAGGCTGATCTAGTAATCTTTGCCGTTAAACCCCAGGTTGCACCTGTTGCTCTTGTGCCCGAGGTTATTCGAGCCATGCAAAAGTCCGCTTGGGTGCTTTCGATTATGGGCAGTGTATCTATCGAGCAGCTTCATGCTTACGCACCTGGCTTTGCTGTGATTCGTACCATGCCTAATACACCTCTAGCATGTGGTGAGGGCATGACTGCGATTTGCTGCGATGAAAATGTTACCGATGAAATGAAAGAAATCGCTGCCGAAATTTTTGGTTGCTGTGGTGAGATTGAATTTGTTGACGAAAAATCTCTTGACGCAATTACTGCGATTAGTGGCTGTGGTCCTGGCTATGCCTTTGTAATTATTGATGCTCTTGCAGATGCAGGCGTACGCGCGGGTCTTCCTCGTAAGCTTGCCATTAAGCTTGCGGCCCAAACTCTAGCTGGCAGTGGCAAGCTTTGCATTACAACAGGTGAGCATCCAGCTGTACTAAGAGACCAAGTAACTTCTCCTGGAGGCACGACAATTGCCGGCATCCATGCTTTAGAAAATCATGGGCTGCGAGGGGCTTTTTACGATGCTGTCATGGCTGTGCTCGCAAGAAATAAAGAGCTACAGGGGAATTAACTCATGGCTGATAGAGAAAAAATCCTTCGTTATTTTAAGGCTGGTGGGGACGAGCAGCTGGCTGCTAAGCTTTTGGATCTAGCTGACGGAGCAAATAAATCACGAAAGTTTCGTGTCAGTGAATTCCTTGACCCTCACGCATATAATGTTGCCGAGATTATTGCTGCAAACTTTGACAATATTAAAATAGAAAGTGATGGAGGCTTTGCTAATGCAGAGCGCGTAAAGGCGGTTTATATCGCTGATGATTTTTACGGCACTCCTGATTATGGTATGACTTATTTTCTCGCTACCTGGGACAAGCGTTATTATGATTTGTCCCACCGAGATGTTTTAGGTGCGTTAATGGGAACGGGCTGCAAACGAGAAGCTATTGGCGACATAGTTTTTGTTCCCGAGGGAGCTCAGTTTGTAGTGGAAAAAACTCTTACCAATTATTTAATGAGCAACCTGACTTCTATTGGCAGTGCGCCTGTAAGTGTGAGCGAGATCACTAAGGATGAACTGTTTCAAAAAGAAGAGAAGGTAAAAATTATTAACGCAACTGTGTCAGATTTACGCTTAGATGCTGTGGCCGCAGCAGGTTACGGAGTAAGTCGTAGCCGTATGTCTGAAGAGATTAAAGCACTCAACGTGAAGGTGAATTGGCAGGAAGCTAAAAAGCCCGCTCAAGCAATTGCTGTTGGAGATATCATTTCCTTTAGAGGTCGCGGTCGTGTTGAGGTTGCCGAGGTAAAGGGTACCACAAAAAAAGGTCGCACCAGCATTACTTTAAAACGATACATTTGATGGAGGTAACATGCTTACGCCTGATGATTTAAAAAATACAAAATTCAGTAAGGGCTTTCGTGGTTACGAAGCATCCGAGGTAGATAAATTTCTGGAAAACATCATCAAAGAATTTGAATATCTCTATCTTGATAATATTCAGCAAAAAGAAACTATTGAACGAGTTACTTCTAAGCTGGAATATTACCAGCAAATGGAAAGCACTATGCAAAGCACTCTCCAGGTTGCTCAAGAAACTGCTGATGAAGTTAAGTCTGCTAGTGAAAAAAAGGCCGAGCTTTTAATGAAGGAGACCGAGCATAAGTGCAATACGGCTTTGACGGATGCACAAGCTGCTGCTCAAAAAATGCAAAGCGAGGCCCAGAGCGCCGCTGAAGATTTATACAACCAAACGAAAATTAAAACTGAGAATATGCTGAGCTACACCCAAACTGAATGCACTCGCATGCGTGAAGAAGCTCGAGCATATTCGGAGAACCTACGTGCGACCACAGATATAGCAGTTGAAAAGATGCGACTGAATATGGAAGATACGTGCAAGAAACGTGGGGACAGCGCTATAAGTGAAGCTAACACGCTTTTGGAAAATGCCCGCAACGAAGCTAACCGCATGATGCTGGAAGCCAATTCTAAATATAGAAGCATAGTTGCGGATGCCGAGGAACGCAGCAGAAAATTAATGTTTGAAGCTGAGTCACGTGCGGCTCAAGCAGAAGCATCCTACAACGAACAAATGCGTAAAGCCAATATGCAAAAGAAAAGCATGTTGCAAATTCTGCAAAATCAAATGGAACTCTTAGAAAATTTTGGCAAGGAAGAATAAGGCGGAACCAAAATGATTATTTTAATTAGACATGGCGAGGCAACTCATCATACCGAGCATTTGACCGGCGGTTGGACGGACTCTCTTTTAACAACTAAGGGCAGAGCACAGATTCAAGCGCTCGCAAAAAAACTAGCCATGGATTTTGCTGGGAAGAATTTAGAATATCGCATTCTCGCAAGCAATTTAAAACGGGCTACGGAAAGCGCCGATATTATTGCCGAAGCCTTAGGCAGGGCGGGGCAGGTGGAATACACCAGCTATCTGAGGGAAAAAAACAACGGTATTGCAGCAGGCATGAAGGAAGACGAAGCCAAAAAATATTTTCGTAAGCCAGCCTCTGACGCGGAGATTCATCATCGCAATTATCCGGGTGGTGAGACGCGTCACGAGTTTTACTTAAGAAATACTACGGGGCTTTGGAATGCTTGTGACATGGAAAATGAAAATTTAATTATCGTAGCTCACAAGGGGACGGTGCAAAATATTATTTTCCGCTGGCTGAACATGGATATGGAAAAGGTTGTCGAGCAAAATTTTTCTGTTGACATAGCGCCTGCAAGCTTGACTGTGCTTGGTCTAAATAAATGGAACGAGCATTGCATTTTCCGTTTAAATGACATTAGCCATTTAAATCAAGAGACGGGTTTTGGCGTACTAGATTTTAAGTATAAAAAAAGATAATAGTTTTTTGCCTTTATTCATATTGACTTAGTTAACCTTTTTATATATAATACATATGTTGTAAATTTTTATCTTGAACGCGATGATAAAGACAGTAGTCTTTCCTTCTTTATGCAGCGAGCTAGGAAATGGTGGGAGCCTAGTTACAAGCAGGTTAGAACGAAGATCACTTTGGAGCGGAGGCAGTGAAATCTTTTCGAAATTAGTTGCTTACGGGTTCGCCCGATACAGCGAAGACGAGTGGACGCTATTAGCATTCATGAGGGTGGTACCACGGGTATCTAAATTTGTTTTAGACCTCGTCCCTTGCTGGGACGGGGTTTTTATATTGTTAATTATTTTATGTTATATTATTGGAGGAATATGTAATGGATTATTCTACAACTCTTAATTTGCCGGAAACAGAGTTCCCCATGCGTGGTAATTTGCCCCAACGCGAACCTGAATTTTTAAAATTCTGGCAAGACAACGATATTTATTGGAAAAAACATGATTTGCATGCCGATATGCCGAAATGGGTTCTTCATGATGGCCCTCCCTATGCTAATGGCAAGATTCATATGGGTACTGCTCTGAATAAAATTTTAAAAGATATCATTGTAAAATATAAATATGCACAAGGCTTTGATGTTCCTTACGTTCCCGGCTGGGATACTCACGGCATGCCCATCGAACATGCTGCTATTAAAGAATTGGGCCTGGACCGCAGCCAACTAGATCCTCTGACTCTTCGTCGTAAATGTCACGAATTTGCTTTACAATGGCTCAGCATCCAACGTGAAGATTTCAAACGTCTTGGTGTATTGGGCGACTGGGAAAACCCCTATGTAACTTTGCATCATAGCTTTGAAGCTGAGCAAATTCGCGTATTTGGTACCATGGCTAAAAAAGGCTACATTTACAAAGGCAAAAAGACTGTTTATTGGTGTCCTCATTGCGAAACTGCTCTTGCCGAAGCTGAAATCGAATACGGCGAACAAAAAACTCCGACTATTTTCGTAAAGATGCCCATCGTAAAAGACAATGGTAAAATGCCTGCTGCTTGCCAAGGCAAAAAGGCTTACATGGTTATTTGGACAACCACTCCCTGGACTATGCCGGCTAACGTAGCTGTATGTCTTTCTCCGACTCTTGAATATGCTTGGGTTGAATGCGAAGGCGAAGTTCTTTTCATGGCTAAGGATCTCGTTGATGAGGTTGCTAAAAAATGTCATAAAGAATTTGGCGAAATTTATGGTACAACCATGGGTAAAGAAATGGAATACGCTGAATGCGTTCATCCTTTCCCCGAATACAATAATCGTAAGAGCCTCGTAGTTCTTGCCGATTACGTAACTCTTGAAGCTGGTACTGGTTGCGTACATACAGCTCCTGGTCATGGTGATGTCGACTTTGAAACCGGTCTTGTTTACAAGCTGCCCATCCTTTGCCCTGTAGATAATCAAGGTAAATTTACCTCCGAAGCAGGCGACAAATTCGCAGGCATGTTCGTATTCGACGCTAATATTCCTATTCTTAAATATTTAGCAGAGCTTGGCGTCTTACTTGGCAAGGAAAATATTAAGCACCAATACGCTCACTGCTGGCGTTGTAAAAACCCCATCATTTTCCGTGCTACCGCTCAATGGTTTGCATCCGTTGATGGTTTCCGTGACGACACCTTAAAGGCAATCGCTAACGACGTTGAGTGGATTCCTTCTTGGGGTCAACAACGCATTCACAATATGGTTAGCGACCGTCACGATTGGTGTATTTCTCGTCAACGTGTTTGGGGCGTTCCTATTCCCGTATTCTATTGCGATAAATGTGGCGAACATGTTATCAATGACGAAACAATTAATTCTGTTGCTGATATTTTTGCTAAAGAAGGCTCCGATGCTTGGTGGGCTCGTGAAGCTGATGAGCTGCTTCCTGAGGGATTCAAATGCCCGAGCTGTGGTCATGACAAATTCACTAAAGAAAGTGATACCATGGACGTATGGTTTGACTCTGGTTCCTCTCACTTTGCAGTATGTGCTAAGAGACCCGAACTCGCTTGGCCTGTAGATATGTATTTGGAAGGCAGTGACCAACATCGTGGTTGGTTCCAATCCTCCATCCTCACATCTGTTGCTGTATCCGGCAAGGCTCCTTACAAATCCGTATTGACTCACGGCTATGTTGTTGACGGCGAAGGTCGCAAGATGTCTAAATCCGTTGGTAACGTTATCGTTCCGCAAGATGTAATTAAAAAATTCGGCGCTGATATCATTCGTCTGTGGGCAGCATCCTCTGACTACAAGGCTGATATCCGTCTGTCCGACAAAATCTTAAAACAACTTTCTGACGCATATCGTAAGATTCGCAACACCATGCGTTACATCCTCTCCAACACTAACGATTTCAATTATGAAAAGGATGCAGTATCCTATGACGAAATGCTTGAACTTGATAAATGGGCTCTCATGCATCTCCAACTTTTGAAGAAAGAGGTTAGTGCTGCTTACGAAGCTTATGATTTCCATGTTCTTTATCATGCAATTCATAATTTCTGCTCCGTAGAAATGTCTTCCTTCTATATGGATATCATTAAGGATCGTCTGTACGCTTGCAAGTCAGATAGCAAAGAACGTCGTAGCGCTCAAACAGCTATGTACGAAATCCTTTATGATTTAGTTGCTATGCTCATGCCCGTGCTTTCCTTCACCATGGAAGAAGTATGGCAATTCATGAAGAAGCCTGCCGATGCACCGCTCTCTTGCCAAATGCTTCCCTGGCCCCAAGTTAAGGAAGAATATCTTGATGAAGCTCTCGAAAGCAAGTTCGAAAACTTCATGGCAGTTCGTTCCGAAGTAAACAAAGTTTTAGAGGTTGCTCGTCGTGACAAGGTTATCGGCAACTCCCTCGATGCTGCCGTAGAGCTTTATGCAACTGGTGAAGCTTTAACAATTCTTCAATCTGTTGGTGAAGAACTGAAGACCTTCCTCATCGTTTCTCAAGCAAAGCTTGTTGAAGGCACTTGTGATGAAGCAACCGCAACAGGTCGAGAAGACTTAAAGGTTATTGTTAAAGCAGCTGCCGGCAAGAAATGTGAACGCTGCTGGATTTATAGCGAAGAAGTTGGTGCTGACGCAGAACATCCTACCCTTTGTCCTCGTTGCGCTGCCGCTTTGAAATAATTCGCAGTCTAAATTAATAATGCTCTAAATCAAAAGCGCTGTCGCATTTGGATGCGGCAGCGCTTTGTTGGTTGATATAAGACCTTTTTAATTCATCTAACTGCTCCATAAATTATCAATTATCAATTCCGTCATCCTTGATTCTTTACATTCGTATACGTTTTATGATAAAATATCTCATTATGTATAATTTGGAGGTGAGGTTCTGCGTTTTGCCTTGGCAGAGCGTGGATGTCTTTTGGAATATCTTATAAATAGTATAAACGTAGTAGTCATTATCGTACTAGTTGCTATGAATGGATTCTTCGTAGCTTCGGAGTTTTCCATTGTAAAAATTCGTCAGTCAAGGCTCGATACTTTAATTAAAGAAGGCAACTCTCGGGCAAAGCATGCTAGGGAAGTAACGGAGCATCTCGATGCATATCTTTCTGTTACTCAGCTTGGTATTACCATTGCCTCCTTGGGACTTGGTTGGATTGGTGAACCAACGGTAATTAAATTGCTCGCACCACTTTTTAAATTATTTTCCTTGCCGGAAAATGTTGAGCATACCATTGGATTTGTGGTTGGCTTTTCCGTTATCACTGCCTTTCATATCGTTTTAGGCGAGCTTGTTCCTAAATCCTTGTCCATCCAAAAGACGGAGGATATTGTTCTTTTTGTTGCCTGGCCTTTAAAAATATTCCACAAGCTGATGTATCCAGCAGTTTGGTTTATGAATCACGTTGCCAATTGGATTCTCAGTCTGATGGGCGTTGAGGTGGCGAGTGAAACTGAAGAAGCTCATAACGAGGAAGAAATTCGCCTGCTTATGGAAGAAAGTCACAAGCATGGTTATATCGACAAAACAGAATTAACTTATCTTGACAATGTTTTCGATTTCTCCGACCGTAAGGCAGGGGATATCATGGTTCCTCGTACCGATATGGTTTGCCTCTATCTTGAGGATTCCTTCGAAGAAAATATGCAAAAGATTCGCGAGGAAAAATTGACGCGCTATCCTGTCTGTAAGGAAGATAAGGACCACATCGTCGGTTTCCTGCATATCAAAGACTTGCTTAATGCTTTAGCTCAGGAAAATGAACCCAAGCTTGCTAAACTGACTCGTAAGGTACTTTTTGTGCCGGAAACCTTGCCAGTTTCAAAACTGCTACGCACCTTGCAGAAGCGTCGTGCCCAGCTAGCAATTCTTATTGACGAATTCGGTGGTACGCAAGGTATGGTAACGGTGGAAGACATCTTGGAAGAAATTGTCGGTGAAATTCAGGACGAATTTGACGAAGAAAGACCCGAGGTAGAGGACAAGGGCAATAAAACCTTCTCCTTGGACGGGAAGATGCTTATCGAAGACGTTAATGAAACCTTCGAGCTTGAGCTTGATACCGAAGAGTATGACACAATTGGTGGCTGGCTCTACAACCAAGTAGAATTGCCAGCACGAGTTGGCAAAACAGTTGAGACTGAGGCGGCCATCTTTACAATTGAAGAAATTGATTCCATGCGCATCGACCGTGTAGGCATCAAGCTTATTCATGAGCCTGAGCATATTCACGAAGAGATAAAAGAAGAAAATTTAGAAGACTAAAAATAAAAGCACCCCATAGCCCTTGAGCTATAGGGTGCAATTTTTATTACATGTCGCGGAAGTGGGAACCAATGATGCTGCCCTTCATGAATTGAAGTGCAACGTCGGGGAAGGATGCGTAACTGAGCACGTCCTCCATAGATGCATTGGTGAAACCTTCATCTGCAAGTTTTTCTTGAATTTTCTTGAGTTGAGGTGGAATGTCATCTGCAGGACGATGATCGATTTGAGGAGCATCGCCGATAGCAAGCTTTTGAACAGCAGGATCGATAGGACCAGGAGTCTTACCGTATTTGCCGAGCACGAGGTCCTTTACCTCACGAGGAATCATTTTGTAACGACCCAGAGCAACATTTAAAACTGCCATGGAGGCAACGATTTGACTCATAGGAGTTACAAGAGGAGGATAGCCGAGTTCAGCACGAACGATGGGCATCTCTTCGAGAAGTTGAGGATATTTTTCAGCAACGCCCATCTCACGCATTTGGTTCAGCAAGTTGGAAAGCATGCCACCAGGAATTTGGAAGGAGAGAACCTTCGGGTCGATGTTGATGCTATTGTTTAAGTTGAAGTCGTGTACGATATTGGTGCGAACTTTTTTGAAATGTTCAGCCAAGGTGTTGAGCTTTTTGAGATCTAAACCAGTATCGATATCGCTGCCCTTAAGAGTTGCAACAAGACTTTCGGTGCAGGGTTGGCTGGTTGCACAAGAGAAGGGGGATAGGGCAGTGTCGACAATATCTACACCAGCCTCTGCAGCCTTGAGATAAGTCATATCGCCCATGCCGGATGTAAAATGAGTATGCAGGTTAATGGGAATGCTTAAATTAGCCTTGAGAGCTTTGACAAGGTTAACAGCTGCGTAAGGTGCTAAGAGACCTGCCATGTCTTTAATACAGATGGAATCGGCACCCATATCTACAAGCTCTTGACCAAGCTTGACAAAATCTTCGTCTCTATGGTAGGGGCTAATAGTATAAACGATACAGCCTTGTGCATGTCCGCCTGCGTCTTTAGTTGCACGCATTGCGCATTCTAAGTTACGAGTATCGTTCAGTGCGTCAAAAATACGGATAATGGAAACACCGTTATCAACACTACGTTTACAGAATTCACGAACTACGTCATCTGCATAGTGGTTGTAGCCCAAAAGATTTTGACCGCGTAAAAGCATTTGAATAGGAGTCTTTTTCAAATGTTTTTTTAAGGTACGTAATCTTTCCCAGGGATCTTCATTTAAAAAACGGAGGCAAGCGTCAAAGGTTGCACCGCCCCAAGCTTCGATAGCGTAGTAGCCAACATCATCCATTTGCTCAAGAACGGGCAGCATATCGCTAATACGCATTCTTGTTGCACAAAGGGATTGATGACCATCGCGAATAACAGTTTCAACAATTTTTAAGGGTTTGTTTGCCATGAGAATCTCCTTATATAAAGATAAATTTAAAAACATATGATAAAAAATATATGATTTGACTCCCCTATTATACCACAAAATATCATTTTCGTATACTGTATACAAATCGCAAAAATAATTCAGTAAGAAAAATAGAGCACGAATTTTTTCGTGCTCTAGAAAAATTTAATTTTGTTTAGTAGGTTTATTGCCTACAATAACCTTTTTCGCTTTATTTTCGATATTGCTAATTGCAGATTTAACCTTTTCTTTGGTAGAAGATTTTTTCTTCTGAGGTTCGGTGCTTACGGTAGGCTTATCAGTTTTTTTGTTTTCTTGGATGGGCTTGCCATCTTTATCCTTCTTGATAGGTTTGCCGTTTTCATCTAGCTCTTCTTTTTCGTCTTGCTTAATTTCCGGCGGAGGAGGTACGGTTACACCAGGATTAACAAAGTTAGAAGCAGGAACATTAGCGAGAGCATTAATCATAAAGTTATGCCAGATAGAAAGAGGTGCACCGCTACCATACATATTGCCCATGGATTGGTTGTTGTCGTCACCAAACCAAACTGCGCAGGACAGATCCGGTGTATAACCAACAAACCAAGCATCGACGCTGCTATCGGTTGTACCGGTTTTACCAGCTGCAGGACGACCAATGCCCATACCACCAGCGGTACCGCTAATAAGTACGTCTTGCAACATATTTGTTACGAGGTAGCAGCTGCCTGCATCAACAACGTTTTTCGGGGTATTTTTATTTTCGTACAATACCTTGCCGTCACGGTCTACAATCTTTTTAATTGCGGATGCTTTGACATATTTACCATTTCTTGCAAGAACACCATAAGCAGAAGCCATTTCAATGGGAGAGACACCCTTGGATAAACCACCAATGGACATAGCTAAGTTGTTGTCGGAATATTTACCATTTTCCTGCAAAGTGGTGATACCCATTGCCTCGGCATTCTTGACGATTTCGTAGGTACCGGCTTTTCTCGCAATTTTAACGGTAGGAATGTTATAGGAATGAACTAGGGCTTGACGTACAGAAACCTTGCCGTGTTCCTTGCCACTAGAGTTCTTAGGAGTCCACCCACCGCCGAAATCTTCCGCTTTATCTTCAATAACGGTTGCAGGAGTCATGCCTTTTTGCATAGCTGTTAAATAAACGAAGGGTTTAAAGGAAGAACCAGGTTGACGAACTGCCATGGTCGCACGGTTAAATTTGTCCTGACCACGTCCGCCAATCATTGCTTTAATGAAACCAGTTCTTGGGTCGACAGCGACAAGTGCAACTTGGGGTTGAGTGAGCTTGTTACCGTCAGTATAGAAGGTAGGCAAGTGGTGGATAGAATTTTCTGCTGCTTTTTGCATATCAGGATCCAAGGTGGTGTAAATTTTCAAGCCGCCTTTATATAATGCATCCGCACCATATTTGTCGATTACCTCGGCGATAATCATGTCGTAGAAGTAACCACGTAAATCAACATCGATGTTTTTAGCAGGATCGAATTTAACATCTTCGGCTTTGGCAGCTTCACCCTGGGCTTTGGTAATGAGGTTGTATTTAACCATTTGGTCAATTACAAGCATTCTACGTTTTTTGGCTTCTTCGCGATTACCAAAAGGATTGTAGTAGTTAGGGCTTTTCGGAATGGCTGCGAGTGTTGCGGCCTCGGCAATGTCTAAGTTTTGGCAATCCTTACCAAAATAAAACTGAGAAGCAGCTTGCAAACCATAGGTACCATGTCCAAAATATATTTGGTTGAGGTACATGGTGAGTATTTCGTCTTTGGTATATTTTTTTTCTAATTCTCTAGCGATGAAAGCTTCCTTGATTTTTCTCTTGATAGAACGCTCTTGAGTTAAGAAAGCATTCTTTGCTAATTGTTGGGTAATGGTAGAACCACCCTGAACCTCTTGACCGCTCAGTGTCGAAACGAGAGCACGAGCAGTACCACGGATATCAACACCGCCATGTTCGTAGAAACGATTGTCTTCGATAGCGATGAATGCATCACGAACATGCTTAGGGATCTTGTCAAAGGTAATGGGAATGCGACGCTGTTCAGAATAAGTCGTGTAAATTACGTTACCATTATTGTCAAAAAATTGAGAAGCAGCATCAGGATTTAAAGCCTCGTCCATGTTAGTTGGAGCAAAAACGCTAGAGAAACCCATGCTGACAGATAAGACAATGGCCACTAAACATAAAATGCTTAGCAGCAACAATTTAAATGCTTTAAACATAAAAACCTCTCTTTATTTATTTAATTTATGGGAGCCAATAAAAATTCACTATATTATACCACTAATAATTCTCTTTGTCATAAAATTTTACTTACAACAAATTAAGGAAAAAGAACATATACCTTTATTATAATATGTAGGATTAATTCTAACTGAAAGATTTGTCAAAATAATGTTGAACTTTTAAAATATTTTAAAGGCCTGAGGTCTTAGTCAGAGAACTCAAAAAAATTTCCAAGGACTTGGGCATATCATCGACGAAATGCTAAAAAATTTATCTTGTAAAAGTGCATTTATAAAAACATTTCGTCGGCAACGGAG
>JAUNIS010000056.1 GCA_030523325.1 Phascolarctobacterium sp. | reverse complement strand
ATCTATCCAGAAATTATCACACCGGCTTATGCCAATAAGTATATTGATAAAGAAAGCAACTACGCAATCGATAGCATAATCATGTTTGAGAAACTAAAGCCCGAATTTAAAAACCAATTCATTACTAAAAAACCTAAAATGCAAAGTATCCATGATTATCTATGCGTACTCACCAATAAACAAGAATATCCTGAAATCATCTATGATATTCCAGAGGATGTCATCAATCGATTTGAAATGTACTGTAAAAATTCTAAGATGAAGGTACTGAAAAAATACAGCGAGCTTCTAACTACTGGCAATCTAATGCATAATTGCAGTCAATCCTATAGGGACAGAATTAATAAAGACCATCTTTTAGTTATCTGTACAAACGATTTAGGCAAACCGATAGCTGAACTAGAAATCAAAAATAATGCAATAGTGCAGGCAAAGCTAATCGACAATGCAAAAGTAAAAAACAATAAAGAAATTAATAAAACAATACTTGACTTTGCTGAAAAAACTAAGCTTATTATCTCTACCAACGACATAGACATTGAAACTACCAAAGAAGAACAAACTAACGCAGCGTGAAAAACTAAAGGCGACTTTTCAGTCGCCTTTAAGAATCTTATTTTTATCCATTAATCCGTCAATATAGCCCATGGCCATACTAAGATCTTTTTTTGACAGGGAATTTAATTTTTCCACCCATAATTTCTGTTCGTCAGTTAAATCCCCATATTCATTATCCTTGGCAAAGAACTGGGATAATGTCATTCCAAAACCACTACAAATTTTTTCTAAGGTATAGATATTTGGTGTATTTTTACGATTTAGAAGAGTATATAGCGAAGATTGGTGAACTCCAGACTCCATAGCAAGCTTATAATGTGACCAGCCACGCTTTTTGCACAATGCTTCTATTCTGTCTAAAACGAAATTATCTTCTATTTCTTTAGTCATAAGTAATGCACTCCTTTTATGAATAATATAGTTCAAGTATAACATTACTATAATGTAGGCGCAAGCACTTTCAATAACGCAAGCTTGGGTGAGTTTTTTTTACTAACTGAAATTTAGATACAAAGTAAAGATTAAATTTTAATAGGAAAGATTATTGCGAACTTTAAATTTGATTGGTATAATTATGTTATTATATATCGTAACATAATTTGCTAAAGGAGAACGCTATGGAGACCACATTTACTTTTACACCAGAACCATATGTTTCGTATGCAATTAACGATCGCAAATATAAAGCAACATACAATGACTGGTCTATAGATATGATCAAGAACCATCACTGCACTGTTACCATAAAAGATATTATGACTAAATTGCACGTTTCAACTTATTGGATACGTTCTAGAATCGCTCCTAATGTCGAATATATTAAGATAACACCAGAAAGACTAACAGAGCTTGGCATGAACCCTAAGTCTCTCCTGCTCTATAATAAAATTGAACTAAAAGAGTTCCTAAAAAAATCAGCCATCTTTACACGTAAAACTGAAGTTATAGACTTAGCTAAATGTAAAGAGGCTGATAAAATAGCTTATTTAATTGACAATGATGCCGTCATAGCAAAGTGGGACCAGGAAAACAGGCACGCATATGGCAAACGCTCTAATCGACTGCTTAATATGCTTGATACTGAATATGAAAACGTAAACGAGACAAGGCGTAAAGACTATATGACTGTACCTATAGCCCCGTTTGACTTTTGGGATATGAAACTTATCTTTGCTTCTGATTATCCAAATAACGAAACTGCGTACAGAGATTTTTTCAGAAAAGGTATGGTCAAGATTAACATCTTCGGTAAAGCTATATTCGTATCCGTAGATAACTTAGATGACGTGATTTATCCTTTGACAACTCCGTACGCCAAAAATTAACTTTCACGCGGGAAATTGTGAAATATTGCCAACCGCTATGAGCCTATTTAAAACTGCCCATATAAACACCTTGCCTACCTAAATTAAATCGCTTAAATCGGCTCTTATTTTGCCTTATGAGAGGGCAAATTTGTGCCAAATGTTAGACTATGTGAATTTTAGAAAAGGAGCGTTTACCATGTTCTGTGCAAGAAGCATTTTCGGTAAAGATAAACAGCCATTAATCCGCCCCCTTTTTAGAGGAGAGGATAATGGCTGTATGTTTTCGGTCAATTTTAAAAATCCATTCTTGAAGCATTGTACGTTAATCCATCAGGTCGGTCTCCTTATTCATCTTCTCTATTAATTCCAGCAGTCTTGATACTTCTGGAGTGGGATTGCGCCTATAACCTATGCCAAGGTCTATCTTGAAATCCCAATCCGTTGGTATGCTTTTTAGCCCTGGATAACTACGAGCCGTATAAAGAAAAACCAGTGCATTTTCCAATATGCTCCTCGTTGTAAGCGAGCTTTCATAGCTAGTGATATCTATGAGCCTAATCGAGGGCTCGTTCTTCTCTATATAATTCCTTATGATGTCTTCTGCTTTTCCGATGCCCCTTTTATATATGAGAATCGACTTGCCCCTTAAATCATGGAATTTAAATTTTCTTTTCCTTGCCAACGGACTACCTTCAATTACACCAATATGAGGAGCAATTCGTTTTAGAGGCAGAAAACATAAATCTTCCAGATTATGATAATAGTTCATCATGTTTTCCGTCATAACGTCGAAAGCATGCACCTTGAAAAGCTCAAAATATGATTCCAGAGGATAGTCCAGCAGGTGTAGCTTCACATTAGGATAAATCCTGTGGTATTCATTACATATTTTAGGCAACGACGTGCCTGGAAGATTCGGTAGCGATCCTATCCTAATAGACTGTACTCCATTAGCGGTTTCCACACACTGTCGCACCATATCATTATAGGTCTGCATAATTCTGTAAGAGTTTTCTATGTAGATTTTACCAGCGGCAGTCATTACGACCCCTCTGTTGGTACGTTCGAAAATCGGAAACCCCAGTTCCTTTTCAACCATCGTTATTTGGGCTATTAATGCTTGGCGTGATACATACAACTTTTCAGCAGCTTTTGTAAAACTTCTGGTTTCTCTTATGCAAATGAATCTTTTCAACAGCTCTTGGTTCAGCATGACTATCACCCCTTTATATTATACCATATAAAAGAAGTACGAAAAAAGAGCAACCAAATAACCTGATGCATATTTGATATTTAGAACAGACACTTGATGCAAGCATAAACTTGCATCAAGTGTCTGTTGCAATTTATAGTTTACATCCAGTAAAGCAACATCTACTTCCCCTAGACTGCAATCCTAATATAGAATATATGTAGATAAATCGAGCGTCTTAAATCTCCCCAAGTGGGAAAAAATATAATATAATATAAGGAGGTTGCTTATAATGGCAAAAGAAATTCTGGTTGGTTATGGTGTTGACATTGATGCCGTTGCTGGTTGGTTAGGATCCTATGGCGGCGAAGATTCTCCGGATGATATTTCCAGAGGTTTGTTTGCAGGTGAAGTCGGCATTCCCCGTCTCCTGAAGCTGTTCGCAAAGAACAACATCAAGGTTACTTGGTTTGCTCCTGGCCACTCCATCGAGACTTTCCCCGAGCAAATGAAGATGATCGTTGCCGCAGGTCACGAAATCGGTGCCCACGGCTATTCCCACGAAAATCCCATCGCCATGACTCCACAACAGGAAGAAGACATCCTGAAAAAATCCATCGAGCTGATTACAAACCTGACGGGCAAGGGTCCCACCGGTTACGTAGCTCCCTGGTGGGAATTCTCCAACGTTACGGACAAGCTACTTAAGAAGTACGGAATCAAATACGACCATTCCTTAATGCATCATGACTGCATGCCCTATTACGTACGCATCGGTGACAGCTGGAGCAAGATCGACTATTCCGCCCCTGCTGAAACCTGGATGAAACCCCTGAAACGCGGCGTTGAGACCGACCTAGTTGAAATTCCAGCAAACTGGGATCTTGACGACATCCCGCCCATGATGTTCATCAAAAAATCCCCCAACAGCTTCGGCTTCCATAGCCCTAGAGAAATCTTCGGTATGTGGGAAGACTCCTTCGATTACGTATACGAAAACTACGACTTCGCAGTGTTCCCGATGACCATTCATCCTGACGTTTCCGGACGCATTAAATGCCTTAACTGCCATCAGCACCTTATTGACCACATCAATGCTCACGAAGGTGTTCGTTGGTGCACCCTGAACGAAATGGCAGACGAGTTCCTGAAACGCTTCCCTAAAAAATAAAACTTAATGTAGGCTGCATCAACAGCCGGTTATCCAGAGGTATGCAGCGTAATGCTGCATACCTTTTTTATAAGGAGCCCTAATTATGTGTATCTTATGTGGTGAAATGATTATGTCCGTGCACTGGACGGACCAACCCCTGCATGATTCCGCTTACCGCAACAAAAAAATAATTGTTGCCGGAGAACTTCAGCGTGGAAGACGGCGTATGCGCCTAAAAAGAGTAGCCATAGCCAACAAGATATTAAACTACTATGGCTTGAAGATTAATGATTGGAACGGTAGTCGATACATGCTGTTCGATAAGAAAGGCATGAGCAAGGTCGTGTATGACCTTGGCGGCATGTGGCAGGCAGCCACCGATTTATGCCATAAAAAGATTGACCCGCTAGATTCTGATTTCTTGCAATACCTGCAGGAGGGGAAGTGATTCCATGGAAATAACAGACGGAAGATACCCCATCACTGTTGTGACAGGTTTCCTCGGCAGCGGTAAGACGACGCTTTTATCTAACGTACTGCAACATGAGCAATATAAAAACACGGCGGTCATCATAAACGAATATGGTCAAGCAGGTCTTGATCACAGGCTTATCCGACGCATTGAAGAAAAAACGCGGCTACTTAGCGGCGGTTGCATCTGCTGCAATATGCGAGACGACCTGATCAACGAGATAAAGGAAATTCTTAACGAAACTGAACGTGGCGAAATTAAAATGAATCGCGTCGTCATAGAAACCACTGGACTTGCAGATCCAGCGCCCATTCTTTTCTCCATCCTTATGGACCCGCTGCTGACGAACCGATTTTATGTTGACGCTACTGTTTGTTGCCTTGATGCTGCTAACGGAGAACTCCATCTTGAAAACAATCCCGAGTCTGTAAAACAGATTGCCGTCGCCGATACCATCATCATAACCAAGACAGATATCGTCGAAAAAGAAACCGTTGCCGAAATGCGACGTAGGTTAATGCAGTTAAATCCTGCCGCTATAGTACTTGAGGCGGCAAATGGAAAGATAGATGCTAATCAGGTCTTTGCCAACAGCCAGAACCAAATGTCTGATAAGATATCTAAGCTTGCGTCTCAAAAAGAAAGTTTCAAACAGTCCGATGCAATGCACAATACGTCTGTGAGGTCAATGGCAATAGGATTTAAAAAACCGCTCGACTGGACTGCCTTCGGGCTATGGATGAGCATGCTACTTTTTAGCCACGGAGAAAAAATGCTTAGGATCAAGGGTATGATTGACGTCGGTGCCCAAGGGCCTGTTGTTATTAACGGAGTCCAGCATATTATCCATCCACCCCACCATTTAGACGACTGGAACGGAGAAGAACATGATTCTCAGATTGTATTCATCATGAAGGACTTAGAACCTGCACAAATTATGTCCTCGTTAATGGCTTTCCAGAGTATTATAGGGTCAACCCCTGAAATCAAGGAAATAAATCTTAATCCATACGCTAAAAACTAACAAGGAGGTGTTGCTTATGAAAATTAAAGTTGCAGCATTACAAATGAACTGTGTTTTATGTAACGTCGACAAAAATCTGACTTTAGCAGAAAGCCTTATTAATGATGCTGTGACGCAAGGAGCCAAATGGGTTGTCCTGCCTGAACTGTTCAATACTGGATACTGGGTGCCGAAACATGACGTAGAACTTGCCGAAGACATCCCATCCGGCAGAACTACCAGGTGGATGCAGGAACAGGCAAAGAAACACAATATACTTGTATCCGGCTGTATCATGGCCAACACTCCCAATAAGGGCATAATTACTGATACCGCTCTCACAGTCTCTGCCGACGGTGTCCTCGGAACCTATGACAAAATCCATCTATGGGATAATGAAGAATTGCGCTTCCAAAATGGATCTAAAATTCCCAATCCCATAGATTTCGGTGATTTACATATAGGCATGCAGATTTGCTACGAAATAGGTTTTCCAGATATTTCCCGTATAATGGTTCTGAACGGAGCTAATGTCATTATTTATCCTGCAGCTTTCGGACGTGCCCGTTACTACGTTTGGGATATCCAATCTAAAGCTCGCGCACTAGAAAACGGCATTTATGTCATTGCTGTAAACAGGGCCGGCATTGATGATGATACAGTATTTTTAGGTGGACATTCAAGAATCATAGCCCCTAACGGAGAAGTATTATGCGAAGCAGGCAGAGATGAAAATATTGCATTAGTTGCAGAAATAGACATCGACAAATGTTTGGAAGCAAGACGTACAGTACCCTACCTTAGAGACATTAACAAAGCTCTTATTAAATCTGCTTGGGAAAAAATTTAATTCAGGTAATAAACAAGTTCTGGTAAGATAATAATTGCTTTGGGACAAAACTGTGCTCGATATGAAAATTTTTGGGTCACAGTTTTGTTTACTTTCAAATAAATTTTATAAAACTCAACAAAAAACATCCATACCATAAAGTGGTATGGATGTTTTGTCGAT
The DNA here is from genome assembly GCA_030523325.1 of Phascolarctobacterium sp. GTDB lineage: Bacteria > Bacillota > Negativicutes > Acidaminococcales > Acidaminococcaceae > Phascolarctobacterium_A. The sequence continues at coordinate 2,421 of JAUNIS010000056.1, read as the reverse complement.
AACGTTTAGAATATAATGCTATGCCTCTTGAAGTGCATATGCCACAGAAGTTGCAATTATTTTATCCATAACGGATTCGTCTAATGCGAACTTGCAGTTATGATTGCTGTATTTTACGCCATCAATCGGCATTACGTTTTGCAACAAGAAATATGTTCCCGGTACGTCTTTAACGTAATAAGCGAAATCCTCACCAGTCATTATTCCTTTACTCATCATCTCAACGTCATTAGGATATAACTGCTTAGCACAATTATAAACCTTTTCAGTTACCAATGAATCATTGATGAGCGGAGGCGGTTGACGGAGATATTCGTAGGATATGGTTGCTCTAAGTCCCAAAGCGACATTTTCTGCTACCTCACCTATGCGTTTCTCGATGTATTCTCTAACTCCTTCGTCAAAAACTCTTGTTGTTCCCTCCAATTCGGCTGTATCGGGAATAATATTAAATGCAGTTCCAGAAGTGAATTTGCAAACAGAAATTACACAGGGTTCTGTAGGCGAAACCTCTCTGCTTATGATGTTTTGTAATGCGCAAACTATTTCAGATGCAACCATAATCGGATCTATAGAACGTTCTGGAGCAGAACCATGTGCTCCCTTGCCCTTAACCGTGATTTTAAATCTGTCCATAGTTGCCATCAAAGCGCTTTTATGAAAAAACAAAACTCCATTTCTTGGATCATCGCATAAAGCACCAACGTGAAAACCAATTATTTCATCCACGCCATCAAGCACGCCAGCTGCAATCATTTTTTCTGAACCAGTGCCAAGTTCTTCCGCTGGTTGGAAAATTAAACGAACTTCACCACAAAGTTTATCTCTGTTTTCCATAAGCAATTTAGCTATTCCCAAAAGAATTGACATATGCGCATCATGTCCGCATGCGTGCATATTCCCATTCTTAGATGCAAATGGAAGCCCAGTTTCTTCAACAATCGCAAGAGCATCCATATCGGAACGAATTGCTAAAGTTTTTCCTGGCTTTTCGCCTTTAATCAAACCAAGAATACCACATGCACAGCCTTGATTATCTTTGTAGGCGATGCCAAGTTCAGAAAGAACATTTTTAACATAATCAGCTGTTTGATGAAGTTCAAAGCCAACCTCGGGTATTTGATGAAGGGTATGTCTCCACTCAATAACCTGAGGCATAATTTTTTGTGTTTCCTTAATAATGTCCATGATAAACCACTAATTACAAAAGACTTGGTACGCCTAAGATATTACCAACGATAATGCCAAAATAATTTCCTACAACATATCCCCAAAGACCAACTAAAATACCAGGAACAACTAGTTCACTCCAGTTAAAACCGATAGTCACGGCAGCTGCTGTCGGAGGTCCACCAATTGTTGCTGTTGCAGCAATGACTGCGTCTTCCCAAGTGCTTTTGATAAGTTTTGCACCCAAAATTGCGAGACCCAAATTAAAGAACAACATAATAAACAAAATGCCAAGAGAAAGTGCAGATCCTTGAATAATTTCTACGATGTTACCAGAGCACCCAATGGTGAAAAACCATGAAAGCAAAGCAATGTTTCCAAGCTCCATAGCACCTTTAATATTGCCAAAGAAATTAGGAAATACAGTTGCTAAGATTGCGGTAAGCAGTGTCATAATCAAGTAAATACTACCAAATGTTTGAGCAATAATTGTTGGAGGTTTAAGAGATATAACCCAAGTGCAAATTGCCTGGCTCACGCCAACAATAGTGAAAGTTACAGCTAGTGCTGTCGCGATATCTTTTAAACCAATTTCCTTGCTGCCCCAGAAAAGAGCTGCTTCAGTTTTATTCTGTGCAGCTAATTCTTCTAAGTCAACACCTTCAGTAATTTTATCATCATAAGGTCTTGGCAAAAAGTTTTTAATGAATTCAGTATTATGAAGAACCTTGAACAGAAGAATCATAGTACCACAGAAGAAATTACCTACAACTAGGTAAGATTTTAAAAGACCCTCGGGCATTTGGAAGATAGTCCCCATAGCGATACAATTGACAGTACCACCTACTGCACCTGCACCGATGAGTGTGCCCAGATAACGAGTATTTTCATAACTAGAGAATACGAAGCATGCCAAAAGAACACCGATAACAGTACCAATGGCAGCGATATGGAAAAGAATAAATAATTTACCAGATTGTTTTATAATCTTCTTAACGTCACATTTAAAGAGGAATAAAGGAATAGCACAAGGCAATAAAACAGAACCTATACCAGCATAAGCAGGTGCTGAATGAGGAATTAATCCTATATTAGCAAAAAATAAGCCGGAAAATAGAATAAGAACTATCGCACCAAGTGCTGCAGCCCAACGATAACGTTGCTCTAACCAAATCGATACGGCAACAGTTACAAGAATTATAGCCCAAAGCATAATAGTTTGATTTGCACCAATTAACGGACCCATACGAT
>JAUNIS010000055.1 GCA_030523325.1 Phascolarctobacterium sp. | reverse complement strand
ATTCTTGTCAATCTATTCATTTTGACAAGAATGTGAATAGAAAAAACTCAGCAGACCGCAAGGAATGCTGAGTTTTTGTTAAGAAAAGTTAAAATTTTAGAACTTAAAGGTTACGCCTGCGTTGACACCGCGAACTTTTACGTCGGAATCCTCGTCAAATTTGCCAGTGTAATAGGAAGCCCCCAGTTCAATATTGTTAAGGATGGGTTTGGAAATACCAATCTCCGCCATGTGACCCTTATTACTATAGCCAACATTCCCCCACACATTAAATAATAGTGGGATATCCACATGAGCTTGCAAACCGATTTGGGCAGCATTTTGATGTTTATGCAACATACCAGAAGAATTAAAACGTTCGTAGCCAGCATACGCTTCTAAATTAGGAACAACTCGATAGAGCAGATTTGCCTGATGCACACCTGTTTTACCTTGTTTGGCCTTATAATTGTTAAACTTATATTGCACAGCCATATCGCTACCAATACCGACTGTAGCTCCGTAATAACCGCTTTTAGACTTGGACATTTTTAAATCGTCAGCCTTCATGCTAGAAGGAAGCGTAACACCTGCGTCGATTGAAAAATGACCTGGGTCGTAATTTTTCAAAGGAGATGCAAGTGCAATGCTCGCAAGAATACTTAAGCATGCAGTTAAAACTAAAGTTTTTTTCATCGCTAACACCCACTTTCAAAAATTATTTTTAGCTAAATTATTTTTCGGAGTAATTGCATAAACGCGGCAAGGCATACCGGATGCGCCCTCAATACGAGGATTGCGTTTATTCTACAGTTACAGATTTAGCAAGATTACGCGGCTTGTCAACATCACAGCCACGAGTTAAGGCTGCATAATATGCAAGCAGTTGGAGAGGCAGAACAGCCATCAAAGGAGCGATATATTTATCGGTCTTCGGAATATAGATTACACTATCTGCGTGTTGCTTGAGAACCTCATCGCCCACAAAGCCAATGGCAATGACAACAGCCTCACGTGCCTTAACCTCTTGCAAATTACTAACAGTCTTGTCGTAAACATCGGACTGAGTTGCAAGAACAATTACGGGTACGCCCTCTACGATTAACGCCAAGGTGCCGTGCTTGAGTTCCCCAGCTGCATAAGCTTCTGCATGAATGTAGGAAATTTCTTTTAATTTAAGTGCGCCTTCAAGAGCTACCGCATAGTCAAGGCTGCGTCCTAAGAAGAATGCATCCTCACAGGAAGCGTATTGACGAGCAAAGACTTTGATTTGATCAACATTTTCCAAAAGCTCATGAACTTGTTCAGGCACAAGACCAAGACCATGCACTAATTCTTTAGCACGTGCTTCACCTAAAGTTCCACGTAAACGACCAACATAAATCGCCAGCATCAGCATAGCAAGGATTTGTGTTGTATATGCTTTGGTAGATGCTACGGCAATTTCCGGACCAGCATAGGTGTAAACAACTTGGTCGGACTCACGTGCAACAGCGGAGCCAACTACGTTGGTAACGCCAAGAGTACGAGCACCAAGCTTTTTAGCCTCACGCAGAGCTGCTAAGGTGTCAGATGTTTCACCCGATTGACTGATAACGATGCACAAGGTATTGCCGTCGATTAAAGGACTACGATAACGGAACTCGCTAGCAATATCAACTTCCACGGGAACACGAGCCAATTGCTCGAGATAATATTTGCCGACAATACCTGCATGATATGCAGTACCGCAAGCAACGATGAAAATTTTATTGATGGAAGCCATCATCTCCGGAGTCCAGTTAAGTTCCGGGAAAGCAATGGTTTCAGTTTCTTTATCTACACGACCTGTCATGGTGTCGCGAATGGCTTTCGGTTGTTCGTAGATTTCTTTGAGCATGAAATGTTCAAAACCACCCTTTTCGGCTGCTTCCGCATTCCAATTAACTACGAAAACTTTTTTGGAGATAGGCGTGCCGTTGATATCTTGTACCCATACGCCGTCAGCACTTACGGTTGCAATCTCACCGTCAGACATAATGAAGGTACGACGAGTACGGCTAATGATGGCAGGAATATCGGAAGCGATAAAGTTTTCGCCTTCACCAAGACCAATTACGAGCGGATTATCTTTCTTGGTGCAGATAATTTTTTTAGGCTCGTATTCGGTCATAAATACTAAGCTATAAGAACCTTTGATTTCTTTAAGAACTTTTTTAACAGTGCTCTCGAAATCACCGTCCCACAAATCTGCCATTAAATGAGCAACGACCTCTGTATCGGTTTCGGAGAGGAAAACGTGACCCTTTTCGATGAGTTGTTCCTTGAGAACTAAATAATTTTCGATGATGCCGTTATGAACAACGACAAATTTACCACTGCTATCTGCATGGGGATGGGAATTGCGATCGCAGGGACGGCCGTGAGTTGCCCAACGAGTATGACCGATACCGATTGTTCCCACGGGCATGTCGCCAGCAATTTTTGCACGCAATGCTTCAAGACGACCAACACATTTTTCAAGACGAATTTTAGCACCTTCCATAACTGCAATACCAGCTGAATCGTAGCCACGATATTCAAGCTTGGACATGCCATCAAGCAGGAAAGGTGCTGCTTGCTCTTTACCAATATAACCTACGATACCACACATATGTTGATATCCTCCTTAAAATATATTCGTCCTACTGGCGTCCAAAATTCTGTGCTGATGTTACCACCAGGTTTTGTATTTGGACTAACGATTAAAAGTAAACCGTGAGGCATCCGCTGATATAATTCGACAACCTCAATCCTCGTCGGCCTAAAAAAGGCTCATGCGCTAAACTATTTTTCTCTGTAAAAGGTTCCTGTATAAAGAGACGGACGTAGCCAATTTACACAGACTTATAGTTATGTTAATTCTACATTATTTAGTGTAGTAAGTCAAGAATATACACTAAATAACAGAAAAACAGCTCCCGAAAAATTCAGGAGCTGTAATTTACCATAAAATTTTATGCAAGGGAAGAAGTAACGACTTCGGCAATGGCGTTACAAATTTGTTCCAAGCGATCTTGCTTGGGACCCTCAGCCATAATGCGGATTAAAGGTTCGGTGCCGGAAGCACGCACGAGGATTTGTCCCTGTTCACCAAGCTCATCTTGATATTTTTTAATAACATCCTTAATGGCCTCTTTATCTTCCCAGCCATTTTTATTTTTAACGCGTACATTAACTAAAACTTGAGGATATTTAGTCATAACACTAGCAAGCTCGGAGAGAGGCTTATTGTTTTTGACCATGGTACAAAGCAACTGTACTGCTGTTAAAATGCCGTCACCTGTTTTCGCAAATTCGGAGAAGATAATGTGACCTGATTGTTCGCCACCAAGATTATAATTATTCTTGAGCATTTCTTCTAAAACGTAACGGTCCCCTACACCAGTTTTACAGGTTTTGCCGCCAGCTTCCTTCATAGCCATGTGTAAACCGATATTGCTCATGACAGTGGTAACGAGCATGTTATCTCTTAATTTACCGCTTTTCATGAGTTCTAGAGCACAAACCAACATAATTTGGTCGCCGTCCATAACCTCGCCATTTTCATCAACAGCAAGACATCTATCTGCGTCACCATCATTAGCAATGCCAACATTAGCACCGACTTCGAGTACCTTTGCTTGCAGGGCCTCGAGATGAGTTGACCCGCAACCATTATTGATGTTAATGCCGTTGGGCTCGTTGAAAATAGCAATTACTTCTGCGCCTAAGTTACGCAAAATAACAGGAGCGATTTCACTATTAGCACCGTTAGAGCAGTCCATAACTACCTTGAGACCATCAAGATCGCAATAAGCTGTGCTAGTGATATGCTTAATATATTTTTCAGCTAAACCATTTTCATAAACAATTTTACCAACGCGAGAGCCAGTAGGAGTCTGAGTATAATCGATGGGAGCCTCCACGATTGCTTCGATTTCATCTTCTACAGAGTCTGGCAGTTTATGACCGGTTTGAGAGAAGAATTTGATGCCATTATCTTCGAAGGGATTGTGAGAAGCAGAAATTACAACACCAGCATTAGCCTTAATCTCGCTAGTAAGATAAGAAACTGCTGGAGTAGGCATAACTCCGAGAAGATGAGCATTACCACCTGCAGCACAAATACCAGCTGCAAGAGCGCTCTCCAGCATTTGACCGCTACGACGAGTATCACGGCCGATAATAATTTTCGGACCTCTTACTTCTCTACCAAAATAGGTTGCGGCTGCAAAGCCAAGCTTAAAGGCGAGTTCGGGAGTAAGTTCTGCGTTAGCAATTCCGCGAACACCGTCTGTACCAAATAAACGAGCCATAATTGACCTCCTAATACTTCCATTTATCTTTTGCAAACATTTTTTCTCTGAAATAGTTTTGCAAATTAAAATTTCCTTGTTACTTCTCTAAGTCTCGGAATTTTTTGCAAATTATCAGTTTGAAACGTTTTGAATTATCTTAATTAAAAAGGCTTAAACCGTGACATGATTGCACGCGCTACGTGATAACCGTCGAGGGCGGCACTCATGATGCCTCCCGCATAACCTGCTCCTTCACCACATGGATAAAGCAAATCGTGGGTTACGGATACAAAAGTATTGCGGTCCCTATTGATACGTAAAGGAGCTGATGTTCTTGTTTCAATGCCAGTTAAAAGTGCTCCCCCATCATTAAAGCCTGCAAGCTTTTGACCAAAATTGTCAATGCCAAGAGCAAGCGTATCGGCTACGTAGCTCGGCAAAACTTTACGTAAATCGTAAGGGACAAGCCCTGGTCGATATGTTGCATTAACCATACTCGTAAGACTTGGTGTTATTTTGTTAATGAAACTAGCAAAATTTTGAGCAGGAGCAAGATAATTATTTCCACCAGCCGCATAAGCAAGTCGTTCGTATTGACGCTGAAACTCAACGCCGGCTAATGGGTCCGTGCCAAAGTCTTGAGTACCAACAGTAACCACCATAGCTGAGTTAGCAATACCGCTATCACGATTAAACAAGCTCATACCATTAACGACAACTCCTCCACTTTCTGAGGCAGCTGCAACAACCTGTCCACCTGGACACATACAAAATGAATAGAGCGCTCGCGCTTTATCAGGAGTATGGTAAACAAGCATATAATCTGCTGCGCCAAGTAAATGGTGACCAGCGAATTCTCCGTATTGTGCCCTATCTATGAGCTCTTGAGGATGTTCGATGCGTACGCCAATAGCGAAATCTTTCGCGGTAATGCCTATGCCATTTTTTTTAAGCATGGCGTAGGTATCTCGTGCACTATGTCCACATGCTAAGACGACAGCACCTGCTTTAAGCTTCTCGCCATTTTCTAAAACGACGCTTACTACTTGTCCGTGCTCAATGACAAAGTTTGTCACGTGCGATTCGTAACGAATTTCGCCGCCCAATGCACGAATTTTATTGCCCAGTCCCGTAACCATGGCACGCAGTTTGTCGGTTCCCACATGAGGCTTGTGTTCCCACAGAATGTTTTCGGGGGCGCCGCACTCCACGAAAATTTTTAAAATATCTGCCATGACTGGATCATTCACGCGAGTAGTAAGCTTACCGTCAGAAAATGTCCCGGCGCCCCCTTCTCCAAATTGAACGTTACTATAAGGATTGAAGTCCCCAGTTCTCCAGAAATGTTCGACGTCAACGACGCGTTCACTAACTTTTTTACCACGTTCTAAAAGAATTGGCTTGTAACCATTTAATGCAAGCTCAAGGGCCGCCATGAGACCTGCAGGACCCGCACCAATGACAAGCGGCTGAGCTTGCATAGGCATTGAACCAAAACTTGAAGCCTCAGGCGAACTTTCCGTATAGGCAGATACATCTCTATCAGCTGTCAGTCGTTTAATAAACTTACTTGGTGCATCGATTTCGGCTAAAACATGATAATTTAAATATATATCATTTTTCTTGCGTGCATCCACCGCCTTGCGCAGAAGTTTAATCTCGCCGATAGCACCAAGTGAAACACCCAGTTTTTTAGCAACGGCTTCCTTCATGCTGCGTTCTTTACGTAAGGAAATACGTACATTATTAATTTTTAGTTTCATCTTTTCCTTTGCTATCCTGTTTCTCTTCTTTTACTTGCTGAACTGGTTCAACAGAAATACGCACTTTAACAGTACGGGTTTCCGGCAAAACCCTGTCAGGCAAATCTAATTCGCAAGGAATCTCCGTGCTGCCGTTAAGCAGAGATGCATCAATGTGCTTTGTTTTAATTTCTTTGAGAGAGTCAACAATGCTTGGGGGCGCAGTCACGCGAATCCGATTAGGAACAACTTCGATTTTAGAAACCTTTACACCATTAGGCAATTCGCTGCTTAAATTAGCAATGACAGGAATCTCCAAGGAATGCATTTGCTCTACTAATTGAGCATTAACAATAGCTTTGGCAGGTTCGATGGACATATTATGAACATCAGCACCATATTCATTAACTGCAATGAGTTCACTCTCAGTTTGGAAAGGTTCGGTTTGACCGGTAATATCAACGGGAGCAATAACCTTGTTGATGGCATTGACCCTACGAGTAGCACCTCGAACAATAACCTCAGTAGGCTCGACTACGCATTTACCTAAAGTTAAATCATCTGCCGATTTACCAACACTCCTTGTTGCTACGGGCACCTTCTTCTCGCTATAGGTATCAACGTAAACGGAAACTTCACTAGGAGAATAACTTAAAACAGTACCAGAAGTAGATTCAACGATGACTGGAAATGTTTGTTGCCCAACCTTCGCATTTTTAAAATCAATGGAGGCAGTAATTTTATTTTTTAAATTGCTGTTGATATTAATACGTGGCCCTCTTATAGTTACGGCAACTTTTTTTGGTAAATCGGTAATGATGTGGTCCTGACTTTGGTTAAGCTGATTAAGATTAACTTCTACAATACGCTCACTAACTGGATTTTGCTCGTTCATTACGTAATACCAAAGTCCAATAGCTAAGAATAGAGAAATAACCTTAGCACCCAAATCGTCTCGACGAAAGAATTCGTAAATTTTATCAAAAATATTCATTTTTTCTTTCCCCCTTCTTGAGAGGAAACATCTTTATCCTTGATGAAGTCGGAAATTCCTTCTTTGATTTTTTCTTTTAATGTTAGTTCTTTATTATCCTTGGTGTTAATATTAACAGCCAAACCATTGGATAACATTTGCGTTACATCATTAGGAGAAAGACGACGGTTCAAACGTCCTCTATTAGCAATAGAAACAATACCAGTTTCCTCACTGACAACAAGAATATACGCATCAGTTTCTTCAGAAAGACCTACAGCCGCACTATGTCTGGTTCCTAAGTCAGAAGACAAGGAGTGGTCCTTGCACAAAGGCAACTCGCAACAAGCTGCATAAACTCGATTACCTCTAACGATAACTGCTTTGTCATGCAAAGGCGTATCCTTGACAAAAATATTTTGCAAAAGGCCAGAGCTTACAAGGCCGTCAATTTTCACAGAACGATCGTCCACATATTCATCGAGTCTAGTCTTGCATTCAAAGACGATAAGCGCGCCAACCTTATCACGGCTCATGACAGTCGTTGCTTCAACAACCTGCTCGATCATATCGTCCAATTCACTCTTGTCGATATAACCAGGTTTATGGAATAGACGTCCTCGACCGATTTGTTCTAATGCTTTACGTAGTTCGGGTTGAAATACAATAGGCAACGTAACAGCAAAACCCATAAAGCTCTTACTAAGAAGCCAAGTCATAACGTTCAACCCCATATAACTGCAAAGCACAAAAATTAAAAAGATAACAATCATGCCTTTAACCAATGCAGCAGCACGAGTATTTACAAGCATTTTATAAAGTTTATAAAAAAGAAAAGCTACAATGGCAATGTCAATGAAATTTAAAATTAATTCATAAATGTTCATAGGCATTAATAAACCTTGAAGATTTTCAATCAAAGCATTCACCTACTTTACTACATAAATATTCAAACTACATTATAACACAAGCACGTCGAGAAATGTAGTTAGAACAACGAGATTTATCTAAAGTATACAAAGATTTAGTTAAATTTTCAATTTATAGCAAATGCTTCCACAATCCGTCGACAAAAGACAAAGATGAACTGAGTGATTTAGCAATTCGTCGATTAAACGCCAAAGCGCGAAAGATTCGCTTAAGACGAGGCGGCAAGAAGCTTTAGGAGCTGGGATAGTACCTGAAAGGTACAGACCAGTCCTAAAGCTGACGACAACGAAGTATTAAACGAATATCTCGCGCTGCAAAAAAGGTGGGCTTGAAAGATTAGATTTAGACCAGGCCGCAGGAGAAAAGGCGACCAGGACAGTACTGTAACACCGTACGGACTGGGAGCCTTTTCGACGAGAACGCAGTATAAAAAATGATTATCCACAGTTTATTAAAACGCCAAAGCGCGAAAGATTCGTTTTTAGGCGAGGCCGCAGGAGAAAAGGCGACCAGAACAGTACTGTAACACCGTACGGACTGGGAGCCTTTTCGACGAGAACGAAGCATAAAACGAATATCTCGCGCTAGTTAAAAGAAAAAGGAGTATTCGCAACCGCGTATACTCCTTTTTCTTTTAACCGGCAACGACCTATCCTCCCAGGGACCGACGTCCCAAGTACTTTCGGCGTGCTAGAGCTTAACTACTGTGTTCGGGATGGGAACAGGTGGGACCTCTAGGCCATCATCACCGGATTTCGCTTCGATATTTTGGCGCTAGCTTCGTCAGAACCTCGTCTCCCTTGCTCGACGTACGTCTTAGTACGCCTTCGCGTCGGTCGCTCGTTCTTCCTCGCTATCATCCAAAATCTCTTTGCGATTTTTCACATCGTCTTTTAGGCTCTTGCCTCGTCAGGACTTCGTCTCGCTTGCTCGACGTACGCCTTAGTACGCCTTCGCTTCACTCGCTCGTCCTTCCTCGGTCTCATCCTAAAATACTTCGTGATTCTTCTTGCTTCGATATTTCGGCGCTAGCTTCGTCGCCGGCTTCGTCTTCCTCGCTCGATGTACCCATCAGTACACCATCGCGTCGGTCGCTCGCCGCTCCTCGCTATCATCCGAAATCTCTTCGCAATTTTTCGCTTCGATATTTTGGCGCTAGCTTCGTCAGAACTTCGTCTCCTTTGCTCGACGTACGTCTTAGTACGCCCTCGCGTCGGTCGCTCGTTCTTCCTCGCTATCATCCGAAATCTCTTTGCGATTTTATTTGAGGTCTGTACCCTCAAAACTATCACAGAAGAAAACCTTTTTAAGTCAAGCCCTCGACTTATTAG
>JAUNIS010000054.1 GCA_030523325.1 Phascolarctobacterium sp. | reverse complement strand
CTTTGGCACTTTCATTTGGCGACAAAGGAAAGTGCATGTGGATACGGAGACAAACGGAGAATGGTTCTTAAAAAGTGCCAGCGAGAACCGTCCCCGACTGACAACGTTACACCTAACAGATTTCAATCCATCGAGACTTCGTCTCGATTCCTTCACTCAGCACTCTGAACTCCTGCACTATTAACTATAAAAGCACTTGCTACCGACATGATTGCCGCGCAAGTGCTATTTCTTTAACAAGGATAAAGGAAGCTCAAGGCCATAAGCGTCAAGCAATTCTTTATCGTATAAAATTTCTTTTGTAGGAGCGTCCTTGATAATGCGTCCATTAGCAAGAAGAATGGTGCGCTCACAAGTATCAAGAACCATGTCGAGATCATGGGTCGCGATAATTTTTGTCGGCTCAAGGCTTGGCAAGAGGTTAATTAAGTTGCGACGATTACGAGGATCGAGGGCAATGGTCGGCTCATCAAAAAGAATAACCTTAGGCATAAGCGCAAGCACCGTCGCAAGAGAAATAAGTTTTTTCTCGCCCCCAGACATTTTGTAAATTTCTTTATCCACGAGCTGGGAGCTTTGTGTCATCTTGAGAGCTTCTTCCACTCGCTTTTGTACCTCGTGCTCGTGCAGACCATAATTACGCGGTCCAAAGGCAATATCGTCGTAAACAGTATTCATAAAGAGCTGGTTATCGCTATCTTGAAAAACGTAACCGATTTCTTTGCGAATCTCCGGTAAATTTTGCTTGCACAATTCCTTGCCAAAAATTTCCACCTTGCCTTGATAAGCAGGACAAAGACCGACGAGCAGTTGTAAAAATGTAGACTTACCAGCACCATTTGCACCGATAAGCGCAACATTTTCTCCCTCGTGAATCTCCAGGGAAATGTCACGCAAAACATCCTCGGCCTCGTAGGCAAATGTTAAGTTGTCGACGACGATGATACTTTCGGTCATAATAACTCCTTCGGTATGAGCTGAAATTAATGAGCAATTAGTAATGAGCAATGAGCAATTGCGGATGGATTTTGCTTCGCAAAATCTTTTGATTAAAATCATTTCTAAAATCCTTAGACTTGTTTTGTAAATTTAGGATTGGAACAATTTGACACAATCTATAAATAAATTTTGCGAACTGCGGATTAACTCGAACAGATTTAAATCATCGAGACGAAGTCTCGATTCATCAATTGCTAATTGCTCTTTGCTAATTGCTCATTAATTTTGTGCCAACCAAAAAGATTAAACAACTTGCAAAGAAGATCACATCGAGCTTCCCAAATCGTACTCTTGTTCCACAGTGGGAAAAGTCTCCCGCAAAACCTCGGAGCAGCATGGAATTGTAAACTTGCTCCGCCCTATCAACAGAGCGCAGCAAAAATTTACCAACGAGTCCTCCCCACTGACCCATAGCAATGCCAGAAGCATTGGGTGCGCGCAATTCATAAGCTTGAGTGATACGGTTGGCTTCTTCTAAAAGTAAATGTAAATAACGATACGTCAAAAGCACCTGCGTAATAATTACAGAAGGGACATGCAAAACCTTGAGGGCAAAGCAAATCTTTTCGATAGAAGTGCTCGCGATTAACGTATAAGTCGCGAGAACGGTTAGCAGCCCTTTCAGAAAAAGTGTAACGAGACTAATGAACCCGCCTCTTACGAGCTGCCCAAATAAATTAATTGGCTGAGAATCAAAGAAAGGATTGAGAATGCCCACGCAAGCAACAAAGGGAAGGATGTAACGCAGTCTTCGCCAAGCATCCGCCCAAGAAAGATTTCCTAAAGCAAAGGCTGCTACAGGATATAAACCTAAAACAATGAGGCTTTTGACATCATAACGATGAATGGAAACAACACAAGCTAAATAAACAACTGTCAAAATTAATTTAGTCAAAGGATGCAGAGTATGTAAGAAGGTTTTATCAGCTGCTGCAGCTTCCATCCTTCTTAACTCACTCAACGCAGAAGCAATTTTACTCATGGGCCGTGCTCTTGAACATCTTAAAAAGATTTGCTGCAACGATGCAAATGCCAGCAACGATTAAGGAACCTAATAGTCCTGATAGAACCGTTCCCCAAACAGATTCACTGCCAGGCAATGCATAGTCTGGTAAGAAAGCAGTTAACTCTTGAAGAAAAGCAGCAGTCTCGTGCATACTCCCACTTGCTTCAAGCTCGGATGTGCCTGCAACCTTTTCCATAGACCATTCTAGTCCGTCTGGAAGTTCGGACGCAACCAGAGACAAGCCTCCGCCAATAAATGCAGTTACAATTCCTAAGGAAGCAACGATTTTGCTAATGCTTACATCGTTAGCTCCAGTTTTTGCATTGCCGTACAAAAGGCTGGGACGAACATCATAAATATAAAGGAGTACAGCAGCTGTAATCAAGCCCTCCACGAGACCAATAGCGAGATGAATGGGTTGCATGGTCAGAACAAATAAACCAAAAGGCAGAGCAGTAATACCACTCAACAAGGTTTCTAAAGTTACGCTAAAAGCACCTAATTGCAAAGTTAAAATACTTCCGATGATGGAAGCCAAAATAATTTTGCCGCGGGACAAACCTGTTTTAACAAAACTTTGCCAAATAACCAAGGACCCGACGAAACAAGAATAGAATGCCATATTCCAAACGTTGGCGCCCAAAGCCAAGAGACCGCCATCCGCAAATAAAAGACATTGCACCAAAAGTACTCCTATCATCGTCAAAAAGCCTGCGTATGGACCTAGCACTGCAGATAAAAGCATGCCGCCACATAAATGACCGCTGGAACCAGTTCCCGGAATAGTAAAGTTAATCATTTGCGCCGCAAAAACAAATGCACCTAAAACACCCATGAGAGGAATCTTTTTAGGATCGTCTTCTTCCCGAACTTTTTTTAAACAATAGCCGGCTACAACCATGCTACAAGCAGATACGCCTATAGCAACAGTTGGAGAGAGTAGAGCGTCAGCCATATGCATAGTAAATTCTCCTAAAATTAGTAAGCGTGCAACAATGATGTGTTGCTAAGCTATCGACAATTTTAAAAATAATATTTTTTCTTATTCATATCATAATACTTAAAGTTTACTCTAAGTCAAGATATTTTTTGTAACCACTCTTTTAAATCCGCCTCTAAAGATCCATCTCCTAAAAGTTTAACTTGAAAGCTTGCGGTTACCTCTGCTCCTTGGCAAAGTTTTTTTACATCAGCCGGGAATCTAGCTTCTCCCCCGCCTCCGTGAGTACAGAAGGGACAAACTTTTTTGCCAGTCCAGTCGAGCTTATCAACGGCTACGAACATAGGACAAGCCAAAGAACCCCACCAAATAGGAGAGCCAAGATAAACAACATCGTAGTCTGCAAAATTTTCTGGTACACATTTAATGTCACGCTTAGAACCAATTTTTAATTCGTAACCTGCTTGGGCAATGCAAATAGCATAGCTATCAGAATAAGCTTCTTGAGGTTCAATTTCAAAAATATCTGCGCCAGTAAGCTTGGCAATAATATTAGCAATTTTTTTTGCGTTGCCATGCCAAGAATAAAATAAAACTAAACTCTTCATATCGAAATCACTCCTGAGAACATAAACAAAATTTCATTAAAAATATTATCATAACTTCCAGAAAAATTAAAGAGCACCACCCAAAAAAGACGCTACTCTAAATGTTTGAACTTAAATTTTACTTACTCTTGTCTTGTCGGGGGGGACATCTATGTTATAATTTTTTTAATATAGCAGTTAAGAGTACGAGTATGTTATGAATAGCTCTTGATGCATGCGATAAAATTAATAAAAAGTGAGGGAATTTGTAATGATGAAATTAAACAAATCCTTAGTTAAAGCTATTATGTTGACGCTGTTAGTAGGTGGCTTGGGCATTAGCAACGTTGCGAGTGCGAATACAGCAGCTGGCTCTAATTCTGCAATTGGTTTTGGACATGACAATACGATTGAGTCTACTGGTCCTAACTCATATATTGGTGCTGGCTATACCAATATTATATCCGGGTCTTCGTCTTTCATTGGTGCTGGCAGTGATAATGTAGCTTCCGGTCAAAGTTCTGGTGTAGTTGCCGGTACACAAAATCAAGCCATTGGGCAAAATACAGGCGTTTTAGCTGGTTACCATAATCTTGTTTACGGCACGAGGTCAGTAATTGTCGGCGGTGTCAACAATACAACTGGTGCTAATGGAGAAGATGTTGGGCAGTACTCCTTCATTGGTGCTGGCTCTGGCAACACCGTTACTGGAACTAACGCAGTCGTTGTAGGTGGTTCTAATAACAAAAACTACGGGACCGGCTCCTTTATTGGCGGCGGCGCAAGCAACGTAATTAATTCTTCCACAACATTCACTGGTTCCTTCATCGGTGGTGGTAGTAACAATACGACTGTGTATAATTTAGCAACTGTTGTTGGCGGTGCTCATAATACAGCCACTGGCTCTTACTCCTTCGTTGGCGGCGGCTATTATAATAAAGCTAATGGAACATACTCCGTTGTAGTAGGCGGCGGCGATCGTAATGGTGAAGCAATGGCCAATGTGGCCGACGGCCAATACACATTCGTTGGCGGTGGCCGAAATAACAAGGCTTATGGCTTGGGTTCTCTTATTGTGGGCGGCTCCAATAATACAGCTGGCGTAGCTGATACTGAAGCTAATGTTGATTATCACGCAACTATCCTCGGTGGTGTTAATAACACGGCTGCTGGTAAATACTCTGTTGTGTTAGGCAACAATGCTACGGCAAACAATGATTATGACGTAGCTATTGGTTACAAAGCTGAGACAGGCGAAGCTCATACAGGCGACACCGCTAAAAAAGTTTCTCTGGCTGGAACTGAATACACTTATGCAGGCCCGGCTACAACTGGTATTGGTACCATTAGTGTAGGTAGTGCAGGCAACGAACATCAAATTCAAAACGTTGCTGCAGGCGATATTACTGCAACCTCTACAGACGCAGTTAATGGTAGCCAGCTCTTTGCAGTAGTAGATTATGTTAGCAATCTGTCATCCTCTGGTACAGTAATTAATATTAATGACGGCACCTATGTTAAGAAAGCTAATGGCGTAGGCGAAAACATTAATGCACTTGATACCCAGGTAGCACAGAACGCTCAAGACATTGCAACTAACAAAGATAACATTGCTGCTAATACTCAAGCAATCAACAATCTGAGCAATTCTATTAGCGGCTTCGATAAAAAGATTAACCGTTCCGGAGCTAATGCAGCAGCTCTCGCAGCTTTGCATCCTGTCGATGATGGTAGTGACAGCAAGTTAAATATTGCCGTTGGTGGTGGTCATTATCATAATGCTAATGCATTTGCTTTAGGCTTGTTCTACAAACCTACCGATAGAGTTCAATTTAATATTGGCGCATCTACTGGTGGCGGTGAACACATGGCGAATATCGGTGCATCCTTCGCATTAGATCGTAATGTTCCCAAGACATATTCCAGCAAAAAAGCAATGGCAGAGACAATCAAAGCTAACGAAGCGAAAATTCAACAATTAACGAATGAAGTTAATGAACTCAAAGCATTGGTTAAACAATTAGCAAATAAGAAATAACAAATAATAAATAGCCCCTGAATATACAAGCAAGAGAATTACTCTTAATGTATAGTCAGGGGCTTTTTTTATTTGGAATTCTTTAACCTCGTTACTTCGGTCAAATTATTTTCCGTGTCTCAGTACGCGACCAGCGTAATCTTTTGTTTCTACGCCGTCAGCGAGTGCAATTTTACCATTAACGATAACAGCATCAAAGCCGGTGGAATATTGTTTCGGGTTCAAATAAGTAGAATTATCCTTAACATTTTCGTAATCCATGACGAGAACGTCTGCGTAATATCCTTCTTGAATTTCACCACGACGGTCTAAACCTAAATGTTTAGCAGCTAATGCCGAGAATTTGCGAATAGCAAGTTCTAAAGGCATTCTTTTTTCTTCACGAACATATTGACGCAGGATATGGCTATGAGTAGCAAATGCTCTCGGATGAGGATTGCCTACACCTAGAATACCTGTTTCTGCCATGCTCATGGAGTCTGAGCCAACCATGGTCTCAGGGCGAGTAAGGATGGTAAGCATATCTTCCTCGCGCATGCCTTCAATAAGAACTTGTACACGTCCGCGTTCTTGAATTAAGAATTGGAACATCCAATCGAATCCGTCCATACCTGCTTCGTCAGCCAATTCTTGAAGATTGCGACCTAAAGTTTTTTCGCCTTCTTTA
Organism: Phascolarctobacterium sp.; assembly: GCA_030523325.1. GTDB lineage: Bacteria > Bacillota > Negativicutes > Acidaminococcales > Acidaminococcaceae > Phascolarctobacterium_A. The sequence continues at coordinate 3,086 of JAUNIS010000054.1, read as the reverse complement.
GTATCGACAGCGGTAACGATGAGTCCTTTGAAGCCACCAGCTACATGATAAAAGTTTTGCCAACCCGGAATACCGTTTTCCATATCGTGACGAATCTTGGCTTTTTCTTCTTCGATGGTCAAACGTTCTAACATTTTTTCCATGCCGCCTTCAAACACCCAAGGCGGAAGAGCTGCACAAAGACCAGATGCACCAGCAATGTAAGGATAGCAATCGTAAACGACATCCTTCAATTCTTTTTTGGCAGCATCGAGTTTAGCGAAAAGTTTATCTGTTTTACCCCAAACGTCGCTTCCAAAAAGTTTCAGATGAGAAATGTGCAGGCGAATATCAGCATGCTTACAAATATTGATTGCTTCGTCAATAGCTTCCCAAATAGTTGTGCCTTCGTTACGCATATGAGTTACGTAATAACCATTATACGGAGCCATGGCCTCGCAAAGTTCGGCCAATTCGTCACCAGAAGTATAATCGCCAGGAATATAAATCAGGCCAGAGCTCATGCCTACGCAACCAGCTTCCATTGCCTTTTTTAATTCTTCCTTCATCACGGCCATCTCTTCAGCGTTGGCTCTGCCCTTTTTAAAGCCCATCGCAAAAATTCTAAAGGCACCTTGAGCTACCAAAGGAACAACATTGCAAGCAGGATGTGCTGCTTCTAATTTTTTCAGATACTCGTCCATAGTATTCCACTCTAAATCTAAAGGAACCGCTATGGAACCGATTACACGAGAACTAAGATATTTTAAAAGATCATCACGATGAGCCTCGCTTACAGGAGCGAGACCAATTCCGCAATTACCAAACACGTCGGTAGTAACACCATCATGAAGACGTGCAGACGCATCCGGACTTACCAAAAAAGAATAATCGGAGTGAGTGTGAATGTCGATAAAACCAGGAGTAACGAATTTTCCAGCAGCATCGATAACCTTTTTAGCCTCGACGCTTTGTAAATCGCCAATCTTCACAATTTTATCGCCTTCGATACCAAGATCTGCTTTGTAAGCAGGCTTGCCACTACCATCGATAATGGAACCATTGATAATCTTAATGTCTAACATTTTTTCCCCCAGAGCGATATTTAATTCGGAATTCGGAATGCGTAATGCGGAATTGTGGATAAAATTTGCTCCGCAAATTTTTTGATTAAAAATTATTGGCGAATTCTTTACGTTTGTTCTGCAAACTTTGGATTAACGCAAAATATTTTTAATCATCGAGCGAAGCTCGATTCCACAATTCGGAATTCCGAATTCCGAATTTTTTTATCTCATTACTTCAACAACAAAAAGCTAAAAATTGCAAGAATCGTCTTTAGACGAGGCCGCAGGAGAATTCGCTTGCGGAATAGTACTAAAACGTACAGACCGTAAGCGAATTCGACGAGAACGAAGTATAAAGCGATTATCGCAAGTTTTTATTTATTATTTACCGTGACGGAGAACACGGCCAGCGTAGTCCTTAGTCTCTACTCCATTATCCAGAGCAACCTTACCATTAACTACTACATAGTCGAAACCGGTAGAATAATGTTTCGGATCCATATAAGTTGCATTGTCTTTAACATTTACGTAGTCCATAACAACGATATCTGCGTAGTAACCTTCTTTGATTTCGCCACGACGATCCAAACGAAGATGCTTAGCACTGCGACCGGTCATTTTTTCGATAGCAGTTTCTAAGCTGCAACCGCCTTCGTCACGAACATATTTGCCGAGGAAACGAGCGTGAGTACCGAATGCTCTCGGGTGAGGCATGCCAGTACCAAGAATACCAGTTTCTGCAAGACTCATGGAGTCAGAGCCTACCATGGTTTCAGGACGTGCGAGAATAGTTTGAACGTCTTCGTCTTTCATGCCCATGAGAATAACTTGTACACGACCATTTTCATGAGAGAGGAAATCGAATGCCCATTCAAAGGGATCCTTGCCAGCTTGGTCAGCAAGTGCTTGAACAGTTTGACCCATTACCCATTCGGATTCTTTGTTGTTTACGGTTGCAATCGGGAAGCCAGCCCAACCGCCAGCACATTTCCAGAAGTTTTGCCAGCCAGGGAGACCATTTTCCATATCGTGACGCATTTTTACACGGATTTCCGGATCTTTAATGCGTTCGAGCATTTTAGCTGCGCCGCCTTCGAATACCCAAGGAGGAAGCAGTGCGCCTAAAGAGGTGCAACCTGCATCATAAGGATATGCGTCATAAGCGAGTTCTTTAACTTCACTACGAGCTTTATCTAAACGAGCAAAGAGACGGTCGGTTTGGTTCCAAACATCGTTGCCCAAAAGTTTTAAGTGGGAAATTGCCAGTCTTACACCACCGCGTTTAGCGATTTCGATAGCTTCTTCGATAGCTTCCCAAATTTGAGCGCCTTCGCTACGCATATGGGTTACATAGAAACCATCATACTCTTGCATTACAGAGCAGAGCTCGCCAATTTCTTCGGCGTTAGAATATTCACCAGGCATATAAACAAGGCCGGAGGACATGCCTACGCAACCTGCGTCCATTGCCTTTTTCAATTCAGCTTTCATATTAGCCATTTGCTCTGCGGTCGGTTTACCTTTTGCAAAACCCATTTCATGAATACGAATCGCACCTTGAGCTGCGAGAGGAGCTACGTTTACTGCAGGATTATTTTCTTCCAAGAATTTGAAATATTCATCCATAGTGGACCAAGGAAGTTTAATTTCTACAGGAATGGAAGCTACCAGACGAGTGCCGAGGTAAGTAATAAGGTCAGCCTTATGCGCATCGCTTACAGGAGCAATACCAATGCCACAGTTACCGATTACGTCGGTAGTTACACCGTCATGAATACGTACGGAAGCATCACGACTTACGGTTAAAGAGAAATCAGAGTGAGTGTGCATATCGATGAAACCAGGAGTTACATATTTACCGGTTGCGTCGATAACTTTTTTAGCTTCTACATCTTTTAAATCGCCAATTGCAACAATTTTGTCGCCTTCAACACCTACGTCGCCTTTGTAACGACGAGCACCAGTACCGTCGATAATAGTACCACCAATGATCTTAATGTCTAACATGTTTTTTCCCTCCAAATTAAAATTTATAAAATT
>JAUNIS010000019.1 GCA_030523325.1 Phascolarctobacterium sp. | reverse complement strand
AATTTTTGTAATTCACCATTTTCAATAAACGCTGGATTTTTAAGAGTATCATCGTTTACTATATTAAAGTCTTTTACACCATGAAGGAAAAGATTCATACGTCCAATAGCACTAGTAAGCTGATTTATTTCTTGCCCATAAACTTTAACATTGCGCCACTCTTGACCTTTTTCTTTGAGATAGGCAATGCAAGAGATAAGCATACCAGCACTACCGCAGGTAGGATCATAAACACTCTCACCACTTTGGGGCTTTAGCATTTCTGTCATAAGATGTACAACAGTACGATTGGTGTAAAATTCTTGAGCTGTATGACCACTATCATCAGCAAATTGTTTAATTAGATATTCGTACCCTTGCCCGAGTTCGTCTTCCGGACAATTAGCAATAGAAAGTGTCTTTTGGCTGAAATGTTCTAGCAAATCTTTCAACAAGTTATCCGAAAGCCTATTTTTATTTGTCCAGGCACCATCACCAAAAACTCCCTGTAGCACCTTGCCATTAACACGCTCAATTTCCTTAAAAGCATGCACAATGGCCCTACCTACATTTTCGCTAGTTTCACGTACATCACGCCAATGACAGCCGCTAGGAATCATAAATGTATGAAGTTCGCTTTCTTCAAACATTTTAACATCATCGCCGTATTCTTCTAAAGCAGCCATTGTTTCTTCATCATAAACATCACAAATACGTTTGAAAAACAATAAAGGGAAAATATATTGCTTATAAGCCCCGGCTTCTATATTTGTGCGCAAAAGTACTGCTGATTGCCATAGGTAGCTTTCTAATTCTTCTAAACTAATTCTACTCATTTAAAAAGCCCTCCCTCTGCAGTAGCTCCTTCAGCTTGGCCTCAGCCTCCTGCACCTCTTGGAGTGCAGCAAAATACTCCTCACGCACCAGTTTGGGGTCCTTGACCTCCGCCTGGGGCTTTTCAATATAATTACTAACAGTTAATGAATAATCCTTGGCAGCAATGTCTGCTAGTGTAACTACTTTTGCCTGCTCTAAGACATCTTTGTAATCAGCATAAAGTTTATATACCTTAGCTACATCATCATCAGTCATGATATTCTGTGCTCTTTGAGCAGTGTATATCTTAGAAGCATCAATCAAAATTACTTTGTTTTTTCTTTCAGTAGGCTTATTATTATTCATGAACAAAATACAAGCATTGACACCTGTGCTATAAAACACACCGCTAACCAATGTAATTACTGCTTCAAGTTTTCCGGAATCAATCAGTCCTTTACGCATAGTTCCTTCTTGCCCACTATGGAATAAAACTCCCTGAGGCAATACTACCGCACACCGTCCATTATCTGGATCCATAGACTTTATCATATGTTGCAGCCAAGCAAAGTCTGCACAAGAATCTGATGGACAGCCCCATATATTACGTCCATAAATATCACTAGCAAATTGACTAGCTCCCCACTTCTTTAAGCTAAAAGGTGGATTGGCAATAACACAATTAAATGTCTTAAGCTTGTTACAATCCAGGAATAATGGTGTACGCAATGTATCTTCACGAACAACATTAAAGTCTTGAGCCCCATGCAAGAACAAATTCATTCTGGCAATAGCCGATGTAGCCAAATTCTTTTCCTGTCCGAATATCTTTCCATAGCTACCCCGCTCATCTCCCATATAGCGAATAGCTTCAATGAGCATGCCACCAGTGCCGCAAGCTGGGTCATAAACGGTTTCTCCGGGCTTAGGAGCTAATATTTGCACCAATAACTTAACGATTGAACGAGGAGTATAGAATTCACCTGCATTCTTCTTAGATAAATCTGCAAATTTTTTAATCAAAAACTCATAAGCATCGCCCATAACATCAGCGGAATAATTGTTGTTACCAACACGAATTTTTGACATATGCTCCACTAAATCTTTGAGCCTTTCATCACTCAACTTGCTTTTATCACTCCAGTTAGCATCGTCAAAACTACTGAAGAGACCCGCCATTGTTTTAGGATTAGCACGTTCAATACCATTCATAGCATCAACGATGGCTTTGCCTATGTTTTCACTCTTCTCACGGATATCTCGCCAATGACAGCCAATAGGAATCAAGAACTTATGCAGTTCGTCTTCCTCGAACAAATTCATATCGTCGCCATACTCTATGAGTGCTTTCTCAGTTTCTTCATCATAAACATCGGATATTCGTTTAAAGAACAAGATGGGTATAACATAAGTCTTGTATTCATCCTGATTTATAGGGCCACGCAATATATTGCATGCTTCAAAAAGATGACCAAACAATTCTTGTGCGCTCACCTTTACTTCTTCCACTTCATCCATCTTTTTGGCTTTATCTGTGATATCAATTGCCGTTTTTATTACATCCTCACGGATTTGTTCTTCAAAAAGATTAATTTCCTCTGCAGGTTTATACTTCATTTTTTTTGTTGCGGTCCTTGTAGTTTTCTCAATACCCACGCCATATTTAGCCTCAAAATCATTCAATATTTTAAGTTGAGTTTTATCCAAGAACGTTAAAGCATGCTTACGAATTTCTGCTGGAATCCCATAATAAGCCTCTGCAACAGATCCTGTAATAGCTGCTATGGTATCACTATCTCCACCTATTGAAATAGCATTACGCACAGCATCCTCAAAATTCGTTGATTCAAAAAAAGCCATAAGCGCCTGCGGCACCGAACCCTGACAAGATACATCAAACGTGCAGTTTTCTCTTATTCCATCCAAGGTAAAATCCAAACTATAATAGTTATCTCTCACATAGTCTTGTATTTCGATTATACTTTTACCTTGCCTCGCTAGATAAATAGAGACTGCAACTGCTTCAGCACCCTTTAAACCTTCCGGATGGTTATGTGTTGGTTCAGTTACCAGTTTAGCTAAAGTTTTTGCGTCATCGATTGATGTTGCGGCAAAACCACATGCGCTCACTCGCATAGCAGCTCCGTTACCATAACTATTATATGGCTCTGGATTATCGGAACAAAGCCATTTAGAAAATCTGCTGCCATAGCCTGCATGCGGATACTCAGAACCCATCTCACGCATATATTTTACAGCATTGGAACTTAATTTATTTAAACTACCGTTACTTTTCAAAATTGCTTTTGCTATAGCCAATGACATTACAGTATCATCAGTAAATCTGCACCTGTAAGTCAGTAAATCGAATTCCTTTGATTTATGATTGTGTCTTTCAAACCTTGAACCAGCAATATCTCCTATAATAGCACCTAACATGTTGAACTCCTATTTTCTTTCTCGTAATCTTTGACTAATTTATAAAAAGTTGTACGACTAAGATTTTCTTCTTTCATGCATTGTGTAGCAGTAATTTCACCAGTTTTCCAGCGATGGTAATTTTTTCCAAAACTTTCACTCATTCTTACCCTAGGTCTGCCAACAGGCAAATTTGCTGCCCTACGAGCTTCAAATGCTTCTTTTTGTCGTTCTAACATACACTCACGTTCAAAAGAATAAAGCAATGCAAAAATCCCTAATATCATTTTCCCATGAGAAGAATCAGTATCGAAGTCTTCCTTAAGAGAAACTATCTTCACTTCTTTATTTTTCAGTTTATCAACAATATCTAGCAAATCACGAGTGTTACGTGCAAGTCTACTGAAACTTTCGACATAAAGCACATCCCCTTCTCGCAACCAGTCCATCATTTCCTTAAACTTCGGTCTATTAGTATCCTTCGCAGAAATTTTTTCTTCAAACACTTTATCAAAGATAATGTTTTGTTTTTCGAAGACATACTTCTGCCTTATTAAATCTTGTTGTTTTGATGAAACTCTCAAATACAATACATTAGCCATGCTTTTAACCTCTTAAAATACTATTAATTAAATTATAACCTATACTGTTCTAAAATGGTATAAATAATTTCCGAATGTTCTAAAATTGTTAATCTAACCTTATAAAACAAAAAAACAGAATGTTCGCTTAGCCTGCTAAATGAACACTCTGTTTTACGTCATTATTTCTACACCATAACATAAATGTAATACTAACCTATAAATTCAAATATCGTGGTTTGTCCTTCATTTTCAAGAAGTTTTAAACTCTCACCTTTAAAAAGTTTTTTCTTTCTAATGGAATTTAAATATTTCCGCACGAGATTTTCTTCATCTCTGGTAACCCATAAATTTATAATATGCTTCCCGCTTTTTTTCCTACCAGCGCCTTTCCTTGGTCCACCTCGCATACTAATCACCTCTGATTCCAGTATAGCAAATTCAAAGACATTAATTTATCTTTCTCTATCTCTCGCGCCACTGTCATTTCCGTACACCACTTTCCCGCCTTGTTTAATAACCTCTCCCTTATCTGAACAATACGCCTCTAAAACTTGCGGATACTTACGATCAAGCCAATTATATACCTTTATTGCAACCTGCGCCGCCTCAGTTTTATTCCTATAAAATGATATGTTCGCATTGCTTTCTACTAGTTTTTTCTCCAAATTTAATTGCTTCTCATGCATTTCACAAGCATATTTTTGATTATCACTTAATTTGTTTCTTGTTATATTCAACTCTTTAATGATATTTCTATGTTCATTTAACAACTCATCAGCCTTAACTTCCGCCAAATATTGTTTTTGAACTGGTTCTAAATCTAATTGTTTTATAATTTTAGGTACTAATCCACTTAAAGTATTAAGCAAGGAATCAAATTTTTCGATACACTCCTTAAACTTTTTGAATGCTTTAAAACCACTCACGGCCAGGAGACGCAGTTTATCTAAATCTTCATTAGCAATCACGCTCTCTGTTTTAGACTGTTTTAAAAAGAGTGATTTAGGAACTACTCTTGAAAATATATCTTCTATCTCATCATAAACAGATTGCTCCTGACAAGAATATTCAAGAATAGAATTACTTTCTATCTTTTTCAAATTCTCTTTAACGTTGTTTATAGAATCCAAAAGTGATGGCGCGTCATCCAAAGTTTTTAGATGTTTTTCAGCCATATTCTTCGCAGCTTCAAATTGATATTTTTTTTGATTTAATGAAACTTCCATTTCGTCATATTCGTTTTTCAATTGATTAAAATCTTGCTTTGTAGATTCTAGTTTGTTCTTTTCTTGAACACGTTTATATTCAAGTAGCGTCAATCCGGACTGACTAACTTCCTTGGGTTCTAATTCAATATTCAATCCTCTTGCCGTGCAAAGTTCTAAAAAATGATCTCTGCACATCTTTGTATAAGTCATTTTAGCATTGTTATGTCTTCCATATTTTTTTTGAGGGAACGGAGGTTCTATGTTCATTTCTCCTAATGCCTTCGATTGCCCTACTATTAGGTTTCCTTCTTTGTCATGACCGAGCCAAACCTTACGTATATGCATATGCGGTGCTCCATCTTCATCTACGTGTAATGCAGCGTCCAACACTTTTACATTAGGAAATGTTTCCTGTTCCCACTTTATGTGATTCATACACACTTCTAACAATATTTCTGCGTTTACAGTATTTTCTAAACATCCGATTTGCAATATAGTCTCTTCGGGGCATGATTTGCTACAACTTCTATATTCATCGATAGTTTGACACCGTTCAGGATGCCTTTGGGCAATATAGCGATTATTCTTTGCATTTAAAGCATCACCAAAAGTTTCTAAATAAAATCTGTGCTCGACTTCGTCAAAAGTCATTTCTGGATATATTTCTGCATAGCAATGCCAATTATAATTATTAACAGTAAGTTCTTGATGAATGTTTTCTGCATTGCCGGTGTTGAATGCTCTATCATTATGCTTTGGAGAATAAACGCCATTTTTATTAGTCCTGCCATTATGAGTTGTAACGCGCAATATATTCACCTCACCACAAATTATATCAAGAATAAATAATCAAAACTAAAAAGCATAAAAACTATATCAACAATATAGTACCCCGTACCACTTGACGCAAGCGTCAAGTGCGGGGCCCCCTCTCATAGGGCTCCGCCCTGGCGAGGCCTACCCGCTTAGGGGAATCTCCCCTAAGAACCTCTCCATAAATATTAATTTAAACAATTCACTCAGAAAAATCCATAATGACTTATTACTTTTCTGTTACTTCATTGTTTAAATTAATATTTTCCAAGTAATCAACAACAATTTGTTGCTGGTTGGGCAACACATGATTATAAACAGATACTGTTTCAAACGGTGTGGTGTGCCCAACGTAAGCAGTAACAACGCTAATCGGTATTCCAGAAGCTAAACAATTCGTTATGAATGTATGCCTTAATGTATGGAAATTTACTCCTTTAGGAAGTCCTGCAGCTCTAATAGCTTTCTGATAATACCTTTTTCTAAAATTATACGGATTTATAAATTTTCCATATGTGTTTGTAAAAATCGTATTTTCCTCATTATGAACAAACACTCCAGCAAATTTTTCGGAAAAATTTTTTTGATACGCTTTCCATTTAATTAACATTTCAGTTATATTCTTGGAAATTTTAATAGTTCTCCTGCTACCATTTGCCTTCAAACCGCCAATTACTTGCGGCCCTTTCTGAGGAGTTTTCAATCCTTTGTTAAAACTTAGTTTAGAACTTTTATCATCGAAATCATTCCATGATAATCCCAATACTTCTTCTTGTCTAGCTCCAGTATACGCAGCTACAGCTACTATTAATCTTGCACACTCTCGATTGTATTCCATGCCTTCATCTTCTTCAAAGCGCTGACCTACTCCATTATAAATATACTCTTTAGAAGACATAACAAGTAAAAGTTTTTTTACCTGTTCTACTGATAATGCAATTTTGATTACTTTATCCCCTCTAAAAGGTTTTGTTCCCCTAACAACATTTTTAGTTATAATGTCATTATCGACAGCAGACTGAATCACTGCATTTAAGGTTCTTCTAATTCCATTTAGACTTGCCACCGAAAGTTGTCTGCCTCTTATTCCCGGTGTCATTTGTAATTCAGAAAAAAACTCTTGAATTTCAATTGGCTTTATCTCCTGAATTATTCGTGATCCTAACTTAGGAATAATATACAAACGACAATTTCTTTCGTATTGCTCGTACGTTTTTATACTATTTACATCTTTAGGCTTACTTTGTAACCAACGTGTAATCCAAACTGATAACTTTACATTATCAGTTTTTTTAGTCAATACTTCTAATTCTTCTAAATACGCCTCCGCTTTTCTTTTAGCTTCTGATTTAGTTCTGGCAGTAAATTCCTTGCGTTTTTTTATTCCCTGCTCACCTAACACAGGTACATAAATCCTAAATGACCATAATTTGCCATCATGAACTTTAACAAATGTACCTTCACCTCTTGCCCGCCTTGCCATCAATACATCCTCCAACTTATCAATGTAAAGGGTCTACTTCATCTTGTATATTAGTTGTATTTTCTAAAAGACGCCTTATGGGTATCATTGACTTAACTATTTTTGTAGTTTTTTTCTCTTTAACATAGTCCTCGTTAATAATTTTTACTTTTCCTTGCGGGAAATTTACAGACCAGTTCACTTCACATATCTCGTTAATTTCCTCAATAGATTGTTTTACATAATACCTGAAGTATTTATTTAATTCGTTAGCTTTAAGCAGAGTTTTTATATTTTCGATGCAAAATTCTTTATACGTATGCTTTTCAAAACAAGATGCCTTTAGAATTAAATACAATTTATAAGAATATTTTCGTCTCAAACTTTCCGAAACTCTTAAGTCCTGTCGAATATTTTTATTTTCCCAACAACAAAAACTAATAACGCCGACATTAACATCTAATTCAATTGCAACAACTTTTCCCAATTTATCCAAAATCTTCCTGTAACGACTAATCATATTAATTTTTTCACAAACAAAACGTTTTTCAGAAATTCCTTGCCAACAAAAAGACGTTGAAAAAACGTGATCCAAGCAATTGTAAAATTTTTCATATTCTCTTTTTGACGGTCTTATTCTACCCCTAAAACAAAAATATGCTCCGGGTCTAATAGTTATAGTAACATAATCATTACATCCTAATAACTTAGTATCACTCAGTCTTCTATATTCTTTTGCAGCGAAATAAATAACGTAATCGAACACTTTATGATCATCAACACTAAGTTCCATTTGAAGTTTGTTTAGAGCGAACTCAATTTTCGGATATATTACGTAATCTTTATTATTTTCTTTGAATATTTGAAGATTGTTCATTTGTTGCTATATCGTATTGTTTCAACACCCACCATTTGGGAACAAATATTCTCCCTAATACATGAATAGTTGGCAATAATCCTTTCTCCGCCATATTTCTTAGAGTTGTAATACTGACGCCATCTGAATATACAATACTGCGGACTTCCTTTAAAGAGTAGTATAACTTTTCTTCTGTCATAATATTTTCTAAACCTCCTTTATATGTTATAATGACGTATACACTTTATATACGCTTTTTTGATTAAATAGGTATATTTTGTTCCTATTTAACTTCTTGTACATTATAACATTCTTGCGTTTATGCGTCAACCTAATTGGGTATATTTTTTCCCTAGTTAAGGAGTTTTTATGTCTTCTTGTAATATTGATAACTTCAACAATCAGTTTATAGAGATTTTTACAAAAAGATTAAAAGTTTTACGTTATGCACATAGGCTTTCTCTAAATAATATGGCCCTGTTACTTGATTTTAAATCGAGCAAAAGTGTTATGCATTTAGAATCCGGCAAACAAGAACCTTCATTGGAAACAGTATTAAGAATTTCCAATTTATTCGCCGTCAATATCGATTGGATATTTGGAAGATCTCAAATCATTTATCATGAACCTACAGTAACCGCTCTAGAAGAAGAATTTTCTACAATACCTTTTATTTACACTTTAGACCCCCTTAAGCCTATTCTTACATTTTTAGACGAGTGCCCTAAAAATTATCGTAATATTGATGATAGGAAGAGATACTACACTATTGAAGAACGTGCAAACTTAGTTTTTTTAATGCAGTATTATCTTTCTTTAACTACACGTAACCCAGAGGTTGTACGCAACCATATTAATCAAGATTGCTCCAGCATCTTAAAAAATTTTAAACAAAAACTTTTGGATACATCTTATACTCCCAGATATAAAAATCCTCAGGAAGAACATTCTTATTTGCTAAAAGCAATGGGAGTTATATTACTAAACGACCTGCGCAATCAAGCATTCAATCCAAATCCAGACAAGCGTCTAGGCATCGATACAAAAACAGTATTTAGCCCTATTTTCGACATTAAAAACACCACGGTAGAATAAAATCTATCGTGGTGTTTTTTCGCAGTTCTTTTTTATAATAGTAAAATTTAGATTACGTGTTTTCTCTGACCAATTATTATTCTTTTACGTGTTTTCTCTGACCTTCTACGTGTTTTATCCGACTCTTTGACTTTTAAAACTACCTAATTATCAGTATTTTCAGTAAAGGTCAAAGCCTCTTAATTTCTTAATCGCAAGCGATAATACGTCAGCTTACGCTGCCGGTGGCTACCGCCACACAACTTCCTTCTTTTTATTATCTGATAAATTTAATGGTTTAGGTGCACTTAAGGTGAACTAAGGACAATTTTAATTAACTCATAAAAAATTGTATTGAAAAAGAAAAAAGCTCAAAATCCTTTACAGTAAAGGACTTTGAGCTTGAATTTCATTGGAGCTAATGACGGGATTCGAACCTGCGACCTGCTGATTACGAATCAGCTGCTCTACCGACTGAGCTACATTAGCATTTATTCATTTTCTTCTTGCTCTCGCATAGCCAGTGCTTGAGCTGCAGCAAGCATCTCTGCTTTAGTGCGACGCTTTCTTGCTTTCTTTGCACTGTTAATGCCAGCCTTTTTAATAACCTTGGCAATCTCTGCGATGATATGCAATTCATCAACGGAACAATCCTTTAAAAGCTCGGATAATTCATTATTATAAATTGCCTCACTACGTTGGATGTTATCACATAAAAGTTCATCGACGGATACGTCCAAAACATTAGCCAAATGGATAATGGTAGGAAGACCAAGCTTAGTATTACCTGTTTCGATATTGCTGATATGCGGCGTGGAAAGCTCAGCCATCTTAGCAATCGCACCTTGAGTTATACCCTTGCGGATACGAGCACTCTTAATACGTGCACCGATTGCTTTATAGTCTATTTCAAATTTCATTGTCCATTCCTCCCCTCTCAGGTGAAACAATCTAGATAATTCAAGATTAAAGACATTATATCTAATTAACTAGAAATTGACAAGTGAATTTTCAGAATTTTTCCACGAATATTAATCTAGCAATTACCACGAAAATATTTTAACACACAATTTATTCTACGTAAACTATTTTTTTGGCAAGCTTAATATTAAAACAGTAGAGATGATGAAGAACATGCCCACGTAATCGAGTAGGACAAGCTTAGTGTCTAAAAAAGTTACCACAAAGAAAATAGATGACAGAGGCTCTGCGCAACTCAAAAGACTTGCTTTCACGGGTCCGATAATTCTTAGGCCAGATAGATAAAAGGCAAATGTTAAAACGGTCGCGCCTAAAAGCAAAATAACAAAAGCATAAATTGCATTCATATCCCATTGACCCGGAATATGCCAAGGGCTTGTAAGGCAGCAAAGGAAAACGCCAGGCAAAATATGTCCCCAACCAACTACAGTTAAAGTTTTAAATTTTTTTAGAATATTTACAGGCAAAATCGAATAGAGCGCATAACCAATAGCCGAAATCATGCCAGTTGTAAGAGCCGCAGGCGAAATAACTAGGCTGTCTAATTTGCCGTGAGTCGCAATAAGAAAAATTCCTGTAAGCGCACCGACAATCCCTAAGAGTTCACGACCGTCAGGAGTTCGACGTGATTTATAAACAGTCCAAGCCATAATCATAATGGGTGCAGTATATTGAAGAACTGTTGCCGTTGCCGCGTTGCATAATTCAATGGTCCAATAAAAAAATAATTGAGCATTTAAAAGTCCGAGAAAAGCAAAGCAAAGTAATTCTTTCGTATACTCTTTAAAAATTGCAAAAATATCCGTCCTGTTTACAAGTAAATCGTAGCCAAGAAAAATTATTCCGCCGAGTAACATGCGCACACTAATGAGCCACCAAGATGTTACCCCGTGTTCGTTAAAAAGATATTGACCACATACTCCGCCTATACCCCAGATGCAGGCAGCAATTAAAACGAGAGCAATACCATAATAATATCTAGACATAAATTCCCTCAAAAGAAAAAGATATGCGGACACCAAAAGATGTCCGCTTAAAATGTTACTCTTTTATCGAATACTTGTCAACAAGTAACCAATCATACAAGTAAGAACCGTGAGAATAATCATCATCGGGTCGGCAATAGCCGTACGATAGTTACGTGCATGATATCTAGCGCGTTTACGGAATGGCTTTGCATCGAGGAAATCCATAGGATTAGCACTGAGTTCCATGAATTTTTTATAAATCACCCACCAAGCTCCGCCAAGTCCAGAACAAATTGCACAGAAAAGTGCCGAGCAACGGTCCACAAGCCAAGCAAAAGGTTTACGATAGAACCAGTCTGTATCGAGACTAATCGCTGTATGAGGTTCCATATGACCAAGATACATCATAAACGGAATGAGAGCGCAACCAAGCATTTGCGCATATTGAAGAATATGTCCAGCGGCAAATGGATGATAAGGAGCCATTTCAAAAGGCAGATGACGATAAAGAAGGTCAGGATATACACCATACAAGAAGCACAGGAAAGCAGAAATGCTCATAGCAACCTTCATGTTAATAGGCAAAGGATTGATAATTTCCGCACCCTTATCCTCTTCACGCAAGAAGATAAAGTAACCCATCTTCAAGGGAATAGATAAAAAGGTACCGATGGACGCAATCTCAAGCAAGGTGTAAACCATGTCTTGTCCAGCAGCAGCTGCTGCATTAACGGTGATTGCTTTAGAAATAAAACCATTGAATAAAGGAATACCGGAAATAGAGAAGGCTGCCGAGAAGAAACAAATTGCAACTAACGGGAGTTTTTTTGCCATACCGCCAACCTTGTTAATATGTTTGATGCCAGTTGTATAAATTACTGCACCAGCACACATAAAGAGCAAGGACTTAAACAAAATATCGCAGAAAGCATGAGCCGTTGCACCGTTAAGCGCCATACCAGTTGCAATACCTGCGCCTGCAACCATGAAGCCTGTTTGCGAAATGATATGGTGAGAAAGAAGCTTACGCATATCATTTTCCATAATCGCATAGCATGCTCCGTATAAAGCCATGAGGACGCCGCCCCACATAATAATTTCGGAGCCAGCGAAAACACGAATCAACGCATAGACTGCAACCTTTGTAGTCATGCAGCTCATGAATACACCACCTGTTAAGGTAGAATTAGCATAAGCATCAACAAGCCAAGCATTAACAGGAGGCATAGCTACGTTAACACACATACCGATTAAAATAAGCCAATAAGCTGCATCGTGAGGACCGTTTTGCAAATTAATGATGTCCCAGTTGCCAGCACTTACTGTAAGAAAGATGCCCGCAAGCAAAAGGTTTCCGCCCAACATATGAACCAAAAGATATCTGAAGCCAGCCTCACGAGATTCTTTGCAATTATTTTCCCAAACGAGGAAAACAGATGTAACTGCAAGAGCTTCCCAGAAAAAGATAAAACTGAGCCAATCTTTACACAAGGTTACACTAATACCGCAGCCTGCATAAGCCATGGAGCAGAGAGCTTCCATTTTGTTTTCGTTATGAGCTGAGTAAATGCCACTTACAAGAGCAAGAACCGAAAAGATAAAGGTAAAAATCCAACCAAGCTTATCCACATACATATAGTTGAGGGTGATGCCTTCAACAAATTTAAAGCTTGCCTCGGTACCGATTGGTAAATTCATAGCTGCAAATACTGCAGCCAAAGGACCAAGACCAAGGACATACTTGCGGATAGTTTTAGGAACAAGGAAGGCTAAGATGCCAACGAGGATTAAGATAAAGCCAGGATGCATTGTCATTTATCTTCACCTCCTTGATCATAATAATCTTCGTCTCGTTGCAATAAACGAGCCATAATCATCTTAGAGACGATGATAAGAAGCCACGCACCAACAAAACCGAAAGCAATGTTGTAACCAAAAGGCAAGGGCCACCAATGAGGAGCATGAAGATGTACGCCACCAAATTCGGCAGCTGCACTACTTACTAAGATAACTGCACATGCAAGATAAGTTTTTTGCATATCCATTACATCCACCCCCCGTTCCAGCCAGCACAGATTGCTTGCGAAGCCATGTCAGCTAATTCGTAGAAATGCGGGTAGAAGTTCGGAACAACACCCAGAATAACTGCCATCAAGGTAGTGATGCAAATAGGAACGACCATGACGATAATATGATCGCCATAATATGCAAATTTCTTGTCAGGATTTTGTCTGAAGAAAGCCATTTGGCAAACCGGCAAGAGATAGCCAGCAGCAAGAAGTGCGGAAGCAACCCAAACTAAAACGTATAAAGGTTTATTCGCTTGGACTGCACCAAGAGCCAGATTCCATTTACTTACGAAGCCTACTAAGAAAGGAACACCTGCAATACCCAGGGATGCAATAGTAAAACAAGTCATGGTGATGGGCAATTTCTTGCCAATACCATAGAGCTCACTAATATTGTTACGATGAGTACGCGCGATAATCAAGCCTGCGCACATAAAGAGGGTAATCTTCATAACCGCATGAGCCACAAGGTGTAGGTAAGCACCTTTAATGGATAACGGAGACAATAGCGCTGCACCTAAAACGATGTAAGACAATTGACCGATTGTAGAGAAAGCCAAACGACGTTTTAAATGATCTTGACGCAAAGCCATCATTGAGGAAACAAGAATTGTTCCAGCTGCCGCCCAAGCAACAAAATCAATAACGTTAATTTGTGATAGGAGTTTGGGACCAAAAACGAAGCAAATTATTCTTAAGACAGAGAATACACCAGTCTTAACAACGGCAACAGCATGAAGTAATGCTGATACAGGAGTCGGAGCAACCATTGCCGCTGGTAACCAACCATGCAACGGCATTACCGCAGCTTTTACAGAGCCAGCGATAATCATCAAAAGGAAAATGCCTTGCAACACCCAAGTCGGAGCCATATCGGCTGTGATGATGCCGCCTGCTTTGAAGGAAACAGTACCAGTGATGCAATAAACTGCAACGATACCAGCCAAGAATAATTGACCAGAAACAAGTGTGTAAATTAAATATTTACGAGAAGCAAGCAAAGCCTCGTCATTACGTTTGTGTAAAACCAAAGGATAGCTTGCGAGAGTTAAAAGTTCGTAGAAGATGAAGAAGGTTAAAAGGTTCTCAGCCATGGCGATACCCATAACCGCGCTCATGCAGACTGCAAAAGCTGCGAAGTAACCTGTTTGTTCACCTTCACGATTGCAACGCATATAACCAATGGAATAAAAGTTCATCGGAACCCAAAGCATTGATGCAAGAGTTGCAAAGATCATACCAGCTGGATCTGTTTTCAAGGTCAAGCCAATGGTATCTGTAATTTGACAAAGAGTGTAAGTGTAATAATTGCCTTGTAAAACAGCTGGCAACATACTTAAGATGAGACCGAACTTAATAACAGAGGCAATTGCACTCCAGGTTTCACGTAGGTTGGGCCACTTTCTTGAGAAAGCAATTAAGAAAGCTGCAAGTAAACTTACGCCAACGGCCAGAAATGGTCTGATATCTACAATAGTCATTTCAGAAACACCTCCGGCAAACCTAATTTAATAACTTCAGTAACAATACTAGAGCTCATGAAACCAAGAGCTAAGATGCCGATACCCATAACAAAGAGAGGGATGCACATTTCGATAGGCAAGCCAAGTTTTGTTTCAGGTCTACGGATTTCAGTTAAAGAAGCTTCGCGTTCAACAAACATTTGCTCAATGATGCGGAAGAAATAAATCGCATTCAAGAGAGAGGAAATGACGAGAATAACGATATAGAAATATTGTTTTCCGCTGTACGCACCTAAAAGCAAATACCATTTGCTAAAGAAACCGCACATAGGGGGTAAGCCAATCATAGAGAGAGCTGCAAAGGTAACTGTCATGGTTGAGATTGCCATTTTTTTATTGAGCCCGCCCAGACGATAAAGATTGACTTCGCCAAAGCGATAAACAATGCCTCCAATTACGAGGAAGAGAGCGCTCTTCATAAAAGCATGGTTAATGATATGAAGAACCGCACCAATATAACCGTACATATTCCCCATAGCAACACCGATAGCTATGTAACCGATTTGTGCTACGGATGAATAAGCCAACATACGACGAAAATCGTATTGCGCCAAAGCCATGACGGATCCGATAAGCATACCCGCGATACCCATGATACCAATGAAATCAAGAGCATGGGAAACGACGGGATTATCTACGCGGAAAATAAAATATAAGAAACGAATAAGTGCATAAGCCGGAGCCTTACTCATACAACCTGCGATAAATGCAGCTGCACCTGGATGGGAGAATGTGTAAGCATCCGGTTGCCAGCCGTGTAGCGGGAAGAGAGCCATCTTAATGCCAAAACCAATGATGAAACAACCAACTGCCATGGCAACAAGAGGAGATGTAATAAGGGGAGCTATTCTTTGAGCCATGTCAGCCATGTTCAAGGTACCGGTGATGGAATAAAGATAACCAACACCTAAAAGGTAGAAGGAAGCACCAATGGTACCGATGAGCAAATATCTGAAGGCTGCCAATGTAGACTTACGACCACCAATTGCGATGAGACCATAACCGGAAAGGGACATGATTTCAAGATAAACATACAGGTTAAACATATCGCCGGTAATAATCATACCAGTGAGACCGACTTCCAAGAGACCAAACAAGGTATAGAAGCCACCAATATGAATCCAGTCCTCATCCTTTAAGAACGGACGACTGAACAAGCAGCTTACCAGAGCAATGAAAGAAATTACTACGGCAAGAATACTATTCAAAGGATCGAGAACAAATTCAATACCAATTGGTGGAGCCCAACCACCCATCCAATAATGAATAGCTTTACCACCACTTGCAACAACTTGTTGTAAAACTGTGCAAGCACTTGCGAAAGATGCAGCAATTGAAGCTAAAACTATCCAACCACCAAGATGTCTGTGAATACGGCTAAAAAGCATACACAAAAGAGCAGCTGTCAAAGGTAAGAGAACGATGAAGACGGGAGCATGCTGTGTCATTTACTAGCCCTCCTCAGTACTTCAGTTTCTTCTACAGTGCCATAGATTTCCTTGATGCGCATAAGGAGTGCAATGGCTACGCCTGTGGTACCTAAGCTTACTACGATTGCCGTAAGCATTAAGCCATGAGGCAAGGGGTTAATATAAGCATCTGGATTGGTCGTTAAACCATTTTGGATAGGAATCATCGCTCCATCCTTCTGTGCAAAACAAAGATAGAAGAAAATTACAGCAACCTGCATAACGTTCATAGCCATGAGCTTTTTCATATAATTTTTAGAAAGAACCATACCATAAACGCCCAAGAAGAAGAGGATCATTACCAAAATATAAAGACCTTTAGTTTTTAAAAATTCATTTAGAATCTCCATCTGGTTCCTCCCCTCTCTTAACAATTGCTTCCAGCAAATTAATAATTGTCATCATAACACAGATTGCAACGCCAATTTCGATAATGAAAATACCAAGAGCATGCATTTCATGCACGGGTTCCATTTTTATCGGCATAAAGTTGTAATCTAGAAAAAATTTAGCACCGCCAAAGAGAGTCAGCCAACCAGTGAAAGCATATAAGAATGTGCCAACACCTGCAAGGATGAGAGAAGTCTCGCCTAAAATATTAAATTTAGTATCGAAGCCGAGGACTAAGCGAGCTAAAACAACGCCTACAGATAAGAGTGCACCTGCCTGGAAGCCGCCGCCTGGAGAAAATTCACCAAGGCAAAGGATGTACACGCCATAGACAATTGTAAAAGGAACCAAGAGACGGAAGGCGACATTCAAAACAATGCCACCAAATTTTTCGGACATCATTTGATAATCTCTCCTTCCTCAATTTCTTGTTCTTCGATAGGTCTTCTGCCACAACGATTATTACTTAAAATAAGCGCCGTGGAAAGACCAGCCAAAAACATTACGGAAGTTTCCCACATAGTATCGAAGCCTCTATAGTCAATGATGAGGCCCGTAACAATGTTAGGAGAACCAGTATCTTCTGCACTACGTTCGATGTAAGTCGGGGTTACATGTTGATGAGGTGCGTTCTTGACATCGCCAATGGGTGGCAAGAAGGTAACAACTGCGCAGAATAAACCAGTAATGATTGCTAAAAGAATAGCTACTAAGCCACGCATTATTCACACCACCTATCAATTTTACGCAAGCAAGTTACGAAGAAAATTGTTGATACAGTACCGATTACTGCTTCAGTAAATGCTACGTCAGGAGAACCCATCATTAAATAAAGCAAAACAGCACAAAAGCTAAACGCACAATAAATGATGGCTGCTGACAAAATATCTTTACAGAAAATTACGGCACTTGTAATACAGATTAAAAAGACGAGCAAGATCGCTTCAAGAATATATATTTGCATTATGCATCTTCCTCCTTCGTCTTTTTATTGTTAACAGGTTCGTCCTGTGCGTGATCGTTCTTAGCTGGTTGTTTGCCAAGAATTTTATCAGCGTCCTTGGATTCAAGCGTCCAAACAGGAGTACCGGTTTTATAAACAGCTTTTGCCAAAATATGAGAGCCAATTGGGTTGCCAATGAAAAGCAGCAAGAAAACGAATGCCATCTTCAAAGTTGTCAGCGTTGCTCCTTCGTGAATCATCAGACCTATGAAGCCTAAAGTAATACCCATGGTCTCGGAGTTACCGGACGCATGAATACGTGAATAGAAGTCGGGCAAACGCAACATACCAATGGCGGAGCCTGCGAAAAAGAGCAAACTGCCAAACAAGAACAGCGAAGCAATTACATCGCGGAAGGTATTGAATAAATAAATTACTGTTTCCATTAAATATCTTTACCTCCTATGTATTTTGCTACGATTAAGGAACCGATAAAGCCTAAGAGTGCATAGCTAATCGCAATGTCTACGTACATATCGGGTCTTTCATCAACATAACCGAAGAGCACAATTAAAAAAATTGTATCCGCAGCAATTACGCCTAAGTTGTTCATACGATCAAAAAGCGTAGGACCATTGAACAATCTTTCAAACATCAGGCCGATGATGAAGACAAGAGCAACCATCATAATTGTAAAAACAGTACTCATGATTAAGCATCCTCCTCATCAACAGCTTCTAAATCACACTCGGAATCAAAGAGGTAAGAAACCTTCCTTGCCATGGTATCATCAAGAACGCCCGCTGCTGCACCAGGTGTCAAGGCATGAATTTCAAACAAACCATCATCTTCAACATTAATGGTTACGGTACCAGGAGTTAAGGTAATGGAATTAGCCAGCATAGCACTTGCCATAGGATTGTCGTTACGATAATAGAACCGAACAATCTTCGGGTCGATAGCCATCTCTTGGCTAGTGGTAGCAAGAAGTACGTCCATATTCGCTAAAAATAATTGCCACATCAACCAGCAAAAATAGGTAACAAGCTTGACGGGATTTACACCAAAAATGAAGTACTTCTTGGTTTTGTCCTTGTTGGGGATCAAAAGCAATGGATAAGTAATCCAAATAGTTACTGCTGCCGTAATTACACCATAAACGATAAACTTTGTTTCCGACCTTCCGGAAAGAATCATCCAGAAGACAAAAAGCACGATAAACATGGAGACAAGATGTACCGTCGGTGATCCGACAATAGTTTTGTCATTGAACACGCTCTGTTTTTCCATGATTACCACCTTTCTTTATAAAATTTTTTTCAAAATATTAAACAATTTAAAAATACAAAAGCCGGTTTCACTTCCCCAGCGAAACCGGCGTGCTTAAAAAAGCAAATCGTAAACACACAAATAACCGAACTTCATTGTCCGAAAAAATCACAGAGAAAGCAAAAGTCCTTGTATTTTTCCTAGACCAGGTTTTCTTCAAAAGCCTAATCAAGAGCTTCATTTAGAAAAAGGGTAGACTCCCCCTCATTCATAAATAACCCACATTGTTTAATTAGACATTCTTATGGAAAATTCCTGCTTTATTTCAAAAATTCATCACAATTTATAACGATTTTTCATAAAAATATTTTTTCTTGAATGCTTAAAGGAAAACTTTTTCTATTAATCTGCAAGCTTGACAACTTTAAAAACACATTTTTCAATATTAAACTCTCGCGCAGCAAGTCTTTGAACACGTTCTAGGCCAGTCGTACAACAAATAGTGACGCTACCTGGACCATCATTTAAAAGTCCCACTCCTTCTAAGTGCATTTTTGCAAGCTCGCTTGTTTCATCAGCAGGGTCAATAAGTGTGACGCTTTCTCCCAAAGAGGCTTGTAATAAACTGCGGACGAAAGGAAAATGGGTGCAGCTCATAATGACTGTGTCAACGTCATGTTCCTTTAATACGGCAGCATATTCATCAACTGCGTCCTTTAATTCTTGACTGCTAAATTGTTCACCTTCGATCAAAGGAACAAACTTAGGACAAGGAACGCCTATTACTTCAGCAGAGGGATCTACATCTAAAACAGCCTTCTTATGAGCCTCGCTTTTAATAGTGAATTCTGTAGCAATGACTCCTATTTTTTTATTCTGTGTTGTTTTGAGGAGAAGATGCTCGCCCTTGCTCATACCAACAATGTCAAAGTGATAATCCTTTTTAATATTTTCTAAACCCAACATAGTAATCGTATTACAAGCAACAACTACCTGCTTGACTCCTTGTCCAACGAGCCAGTCAATCATTTCATCCACGAAACTTTGAATTTCTTCTCTTGGTCTGCTACCGTACGGAGCTCGCAGAGTATCACCTAAGTATAGAAAATTTTCATTGGGAAGGTGTTGCAATAAACATTTCAAAACTGTAAGACCACCAACACCTGAATCGATAACGCCAATAGGCGATTTTTTATTCATAAGAAACTCCTTCTAGCTTACTGAGCTGTTAACCCGCCGTCGACAGTGATGATGCTGCCCGTCATAAAACTATTGAGCGGGCTTGCAACTGAGCAAATGACGTGAGCAATCTCGCTCGCTTCACCAATACGTCCTAGTGGATAAGCGTTTGCCATGTCTTCTTTCGTGTAGCCTCCATCCGCAGCCTTAAGCTGCTTCTCGAGTAAAGGTGTATCCACGTCGGCCGGGCAAATGCAGTTTACGCGAATATGCGGCGCAAGGTCTAACGCCAATGCCTTGGTTAAAGCAACAACAGCTCCCTTGCTCGCACAATAAAGCGGACATCCAAAATTTCCTGAGATACCTGCGTCCGAACCAATGTTGATTATGGATCCCCCACTCATCAAAGACCTTGCTCTTTGCGTGAGCAGTAAGGTCCCTTTAACATTTGTATCAAAAATTTTTTCGTAGCTCTCTTGCGTCATATTTTCCAGACGTTCTTCCAGATAAATGCCTGCTGAATTAACGAGAATGTCGATTCTTTTTTCGATAATTTGCCCTAGAGCATCGTCAATAGAATTTTTATCCGTAACATCACAGGCAATATATTTTGCTTCGCGGCCCGTAATTGCTTTTAAATCACTGACCGCTCCCATCCCACGAGATTTACTGCGACCCAAAAGATAAACTTTCGCGCCGTCTCGCAAAAATTTTTCCCCGCAAGCAAGCCCAATCCCAGAGGTTCCTCCACTGATAACGCAAACCAAATTCTCGCAGCCGTATTTACTCATGCTTTTCATCCTCATTTGTCAAAGCATCTGCTTCTAATTTGTCCGGCAAATGCACGATAATGGTCGTACCCTTGCCTTCTTCACTCTTAATGCCCAGCTCCATATCATGACGAAGCGCAATTTGTCGAGCTATTGCCAGACCTAAACCACTGCCTGATTTATTTTGTTCGTTATGAGCCTTGTGGAATCTTTCAAACGCGTATTCGACATCTGCCGGGCTCATTCCACAACCGTGGTCGGTAACGAAAATCTCGTTCTTTTGCAAACTAACCTCGATAGAACTATCCTCAGGTGAAAATTTAACAGCATTATGTAAGAATACCATCAGCATTTGACGAATGCGACCATAGTCACCATTGACCATATACATATCCGTATCTAGCTCTTCACTGACAGAAATATTTTTCTCCGCACCCATGCGCCTTGCACCGCGTACGGCATCAAGAATTGTCTCACACAGGTTGAGAGGAGATTTTTCGATGGGGAAATCAGCATTCTGCAAGCGGGACAAATCTAAAAGATCGTTAATGAGTCGTTGCAAGAAAATACTTTCCTTATACATTTGGTCATGGAATTCCTTGACGTCCTCAGTCTCCGTAACAACTCCATCATTAAGAGCCTCCAGGCTGCCACGAATAACCGTAACAGGTGTACGTAATTCATGCGAAATATTTGCGATGAAATCCTTACGCATCTTTTCAAGCTTTTGACTTTCTTCAGCAGCAAGACCAAGTTTTTCCGCCATTTCGTCAAGCTTATCTGCTAAGTCGCCAATTTCATCGTCCTGCTCAATGTCGTTACGCACCTTATAATTACCTTGGGCAATGAGTTCGGCATTGCTTTCCATTTTCTTTAATGGTTTGGTAAAACGATAGGAAAGCAGCACACTCATTAATACGCATAGTGCAAAGCCAACGAGTAAGCACAAAAGTAAAATGCGCACGCCTGACTTGGCAGCCTCGCCCTTGCCCTCTACGTTGGAATTCAAAAGCAGTACGGAATGAATATCATTATTGGGCCCATAAATAGGCACGCCGACAGTAACCATAACAGTATGGAAGAAAGGATTATATTGTTCCCTGGTAAATTGCGTACCATCCTTGAGGCATCTGACAATACGTTTTTTCATTTCATCAGGCAAAAGTTCGAAGGCTTCCTTACCTGTTCTGGGAGCTCTCCGGCCTACGCCCTCAAATTTTTGGA
Organism: Phascolarctobacterium sp.; assembly: GCA_030523325.1. Classification (GTDB taxonomy): domain Bacteria; phylum Bacillota; class Negativicutes; order Acidaminococcales; family Acidaminococcaceae; genus Phascolarctobacterium_A. Next base: position 23,183 of record JAUNIS010000019.1, on the reverse strand, counting down.
TGTTACGTGCAGGATCATTTTGATTTTTTTCCAAAGCCTTCTTGCGAAAGTTTTGCATGCCCTCTCTATCCAGACTCAGATTATGCTCTGCGTCGATAACAACGATAAAATCCCCTGTAACCAAATCGAGATCGCGAATAAATTTACTATCGGTAATACCCTGACTATTATGCCTGGTAATGTTCTGTAAATTATTAGAAATTATTTTAGCAGCGTTCTGTGCCCGCAGGGTAATCTCCTTTTTTTGCACCTCTTGAGTATGCTTGGAAAATTGATTTCTAAAAGTCGCACCTATTACAAGAGCAAATAAAAGCAACACGCCGCCAAAGTATGCAGCCAGTTTGACCGCAATCTTATTTCTCATTTTATTTTACCTCAAAACGGTATCCAACACCCCAGATGGTTTTGATATCCCATGCTTCATGAGGATATTTATCTAATTTGGCACGCAGTCTCTTGATATGACTGTCAACAGTACGACTATCTCCATAATAATCATAGCCCCAAAGAGCATCTAGAAGATTATCGCGGCTAAAAACTTTCGTATTATTTTTTGCCAAGGTCCAGACTAATTCGATTTCCTTCTTAGTTAAGGGTACGTCCTCGCCCCCAATAGTCACAGTATAATTGTCAAGATTGACAACTAAATTATCATATTTATAAATATTGCCAGAGTTAGTTTGTGTTTCTTCCTCTTGGGCGGGCAAGCGACGTAAAATCGCACGAATGCGAGCCATAACTTCATTTGCGCTAAATGGCTTAACTACGTAATCATCTGCACCGGTATCAAGTCCCATAATTCGATCGTAATCCTCACCACGAGCTGTAACCATAATAATGGGTACCATGGATTTCGCGCGAATCTGACGGCACACCTCAAAGCCGTCAAGCTTAGGCATCATCACGTCTAAAAGCAACATGACAATTTCTTTTTTATTTGCCTCGAATTTATCCAAAGCCTCCTGCCCGTCAAAAGCAATAACGGGTTCAAAGCCTTCTTTTTTGGCATAGCTAGACAAAATAGTTGTGATTTGTTTACTGTCGTCGGCGATTAAAATTTTTTTCATTATATCGTGCCTCCAAGAACATATAGAAATTGCTTGTTTTTGTCAATTGATGAAGCTGCAGATATAAAACCTTTCTGCAGTTTCCGAAATTTTTCTTACCAATATATTATATACTAATTCTAACTTTTGTTAAAACTATATTTTTCAGAAAATTTTCCTTTCTCAAGACATTGTTTTTCAATAATCTTTAGAAGAGTTCTTGGTTTTTCTCCAAAATTATTGTATAATACGGATATGAAATTAAAAACTTATTTATTTCTTGCAACTATAAACCTTTAAATAGCTAAGGAAGGATTTTTATGACAATTTCCAAGAAAAATTTAGCCCTAGGATCTCTTGTCACAGCGGGTATTGGCACAGCAGCAACTTATCCCTTTGCCGAGGGAAATGTTTTCATCAGTCTCTTGCACCACGGCTTTATGGCTGCAACCGTGGGTGGTCTTGCGGACTGGTTCGGTATCACAGCTCTCTTTCATGAACCATTGGGTATTAGCTATCACACCAATGTCCTCATTAATAACCGTAAACGCATCGAGCATGACCTTGCGGCTTTTATTTGTAACGACCTTTTAAGCGTAGAAAATATTCTCGAGACAACCAAGGATATTCCTCTTGCTCAATTAATTATTAACCATTTGCAAAGCGAGCCTGGTAAAAAAGCTCTTGGCTTAGCAGCAAAACCTTTAATCGCAAGTTTTTTGGCCAAGACTGACCTGCAAAGCTTCAAAAATCTTGCAGCGGGAAAAATTCCCGAGGCTATCGCCAGTCTGAAGTTGCCTACACATTTACTTGACGTCTCAGAACAAATCATTCGTAAGGACTATCTTAATCCGTCCATCGATATGATGCTCATAACATTGAAGGATTTTGCCTCTCACGACGAAGAATTAAAAGGCATTGTAGCAAATCTTCTCGATAAGGCTAGTCAAAAATATACAGGTGATATCCTGCTCAGACAAATTTTTGCAAAAATATCTGTGGAAGAAATCACCAAGCAATGTCTTACTGCTGCCAAAAATTATTTACAAGAATTGCGCAATCCCGAGCATGAGCTGAGAATCAAACTAAAGAATATGCTTTTGGAAAAAATTGGCGAATTAAGGAGCAATGAAAATTTTGCTGTGTTTATCAATAATTACGCAACAAGTATGGTTCTCGCAAAGCTTGCACCTCTTGAACAGATGCTGATGACCAAGGACGCAGAGCCTATGTATGCATACCTAGAGGCAAAACTTGAGAATGTTAATGAAAGCGAAGCCGTCAAATCAAAGCTAGACGCATTTTTACGGGACCTTTTCAAGAAGGCTTTGATGAAAAAACACGACGCTATTACAAAATTAGTCACGGAAAAACTCTCCTCCTACTCAGACGAAGAATTAGTGCAAACTATCGAAGGCCGCGTAGGCGATGATTTACAAATGATTCGTCTTAACGGTACCATCGTAGGTGGATTTGCTGGTATGCTACTTTATTTGATTACTTTAATCGCAGAAAGGATGTGGAGCTAATGACGGAAGAAAAAAATATAGCAGCTTCTTGGCGCAGCTTCGTTCCAAGTCAAAAAGCCAACTATGTCCTTTGCAGTTTATCTCTTGGTTTTCTTGCTTCCCTGTACATAAAAATTACCCATCCATCCTTCATTGCAGAAGGTGTTTACTACGTTTTAGAAGCATCACTCGTCGGTGGCATTGCCGATTATTTTGCCGTGGAAGCACTCTTTAGGAAACCCTTCGGCATTAGTTATCACACTGCCCTCATTCCACATTATCGCGACAAACTGACTGCTGGCTGCGGCGACATGGTTGCCAAAGAATTTTTGACAAGACGTAAACTTCTGGCAGAGCGCAATAATTATTCCCTGGTCGATGAAGCATTGCATTATTTAGATATGGATAACAATCGTAATAAAGTGAAGGGTCTGCTCTTAGATGCTGCAGAAAATTATTTGCAAAACCTGGATATCCTTGCCCTGGCAACCGAACTCGAAACTCTTGTTAAACGTGAATTACTCGGCGTAGATTTTTATGGTAAATTAGACGAATTTCTTGCTAATTACCTCAAGGTTGAAAAAAACAATCTCATTTTCGATTATTTGATTGACAAATGTGATGCGTATGCTCACACGCCGGCTGTTTATAATTACATTCGCCAAAAGATCGACGAAAAGGTTGCGGAAGAAGAAAGCTCTTTCTTGGGCAAAATGAAAATTATGATGGCCAGAGCAACAGGTATTCTTAATGAAGAAGAATTAGCTGCTAAGCTCTACGATGAAGCGTTAGTTACTGTTGGTGGACTAAGAAACAACGATTATTTGCGCAGCTGGTTCGTAGAAAAAGTACGCAAATCTCTTACAGTCTTTCACGAAAGCCCCGACTGGCACGCAACAATTTTAAAACTGCAAACCGATTTAATTAATAATGTAGAATTAAAGTTTGTCCTTGAACGACTAATTGCAAGTACTATCAAGACTGCTACGAGACCCGAAGGCAATAGTATGGAAATCGCTCGTCCGACCATTTTAGCGCAGATTATTAACAGTGCTTGTGACTCTTTAGAAACAGAGCTTCGCTCAAGCGCTGAACTAAGACGGAATTTAGAAAATTATCTCAAGCATCTCAGTGGACTCGCTCTCTTAACAGCCCAGAGTATGCTTTCTCCAATTATCAGCAAAATTATGGATAAACTGACGGACGACGATTTAAACAAATTAATTCAAAGCAAGGTAGACGAGGACTTAACCTTCATTCGTTTAAACGGATCAATTGTCGGAGGAACAATTGGTTTATTAATCTATATCATTAAAATTTGTTGTTAGCTTACTAGGATTCTAGGCATCAAACAAGGTTTGCAAAGTAGCGAGGCATCGCATCAGTTAGACAGATAATCGACATACGCTTTCAGATTCACAGTGCTTCTACACCTTGCAACATTTTAATGAATTGCAGCGAATTCTTCAGGCTATGGCCTTGCGAACACTCAGATAAAAACCCTTATGGCAGGATGAAAATCTTGCCATATTTTTGTAAAAACATAAAAATAACTAATTCAAGACATAAATTCGTCATAAAGTAAAGGTAAAATAAAATCAACCTAAAGGAAATAGGTTGGAAATAAAAACAACAATCTTAATACACTCTACCCTAAGGAGGTACTGACAATGATTAATATGAAAAAAGCTTTCTTAACTGCAGCTGTTCTTTCCGCTTTATGTGCATGTGCATTTGCTTCCGACAACATGTCCGATGCTAAGCAAGCACCTGCTGCCAATGACCGTCCTGCAATTAGCGACCAACGTGGTCATCATCGCAACGGTAAATTCGAAAAAATGACTCCCGAACAACGTGAACAACTACACAAGGAAAACCAAGCTAAACGCGAAGCTTGGAAGAAAATGACTCCTGAAGAACGCAAAGCTCATATGGAAAAATTCCGCAAGGAACAACAAGAAAAACGTGAAAAAATGATGAATGAAAAAATGAAAGACCTCACTCCTGAGCAAAGAGTTGAAGTTAGAAAATTCATCAAAGACCAAAAAGATTTCCAAAAAGTAGTTCAAGATCATCGCAAAGAAATGAAAGAACGCATGGAAAAAATGACTCCTGAGCAACGCGAAGTAGTAAAACTTTCTCGTCCACCTAAACACAAAGGTATGCATAAGGGTCCTGGCGAAGGCAGACACTTCGGCGGCCCTGAACATGGTCCTCAAGGTGGTCCCGACATGCATCATGGTCCTCAAGGCGGCCCTCCTCCTGCTCCTCCTACTAAATAATAATTTTTAGAACGAGCATCTATTAACGCATACAAGATTTTTCATAGATAAACATCCTTTCTTTCTCTCCTCAATATGTCTCAAGACAAAAAATAATCAGCAAGTCCGACAGGACTTGCTGATTATTTTTTATACTTAATAAACAATTTATTTTGTAGAATGAATAATTTTGCAGTTTGAAACTTAATTCGTAGAATGAAAAACTTTGCAGTTTGAAACTTAATTTGCAGAATGAATTTTTTCAAGGTCCTAAAGTTTTAGCAAAACTTTTTTTGCAGATATGAAAATTTATTGCAGACTTATTAAATGCTTTACGCTTTAAACACATCATTTACAAAATTAACTGCGGCAACTGCGTTGGGTGCGTATCCATCAGCACCGATTTCACTTGCGTAATCCTCAGTAAGCACTGCCCCGCCTACGACAACTTGACAACTTGCTTCCTTGCGAAGTGCTTGAATAGTATCGGCCATTGCACCAACTGTTGTCGTCATAAGAGCACTCAAACCTACGACCTTTGCACCAGTCTCCTTGGCCACACGGACGATTTCTTCCACAGGAACATCCTTGCCTAAGTCTAACACATTATAGCCGTAATTTTCCATAAGCACCTTCACAATATTTTTACCAATGTCATGAATGTCCCCTCGCACAGTTGCAATTATGACTGTTTCTCCTTTAGTTTCACCAACCCCTACTGCCTCGCGAATAACTTCAAAAGCAGCCTTGGCCGCGTCCGCACTCATCAAAAGCTGTGGCAAGAACATGGTTTTCTTTTCGAAACCATCTCCAACATAATCGAGAGCCGGAATTAAATATTTATTAATGATTTCCAAAGGAGTTTCATTCTTCAAGTAACTCGCTGCTGCTTTGCGGGCTTCTCCCTGCATGCCGCGAACGATTGCATCGTAAAGACTCATTTCACTTAAAACTACGGGAGCAGCCTTAGCTGTATTCGCATAACGGTCTACGTAATCCTTGCAGCCTTCATCAAAACCCATCAAGGCTCTATAACCATGATAAGCTGCTTGCATTGCTTCAGTTTGCGGATTAATAATTCCGCAAGACAATCCTGCGTTAAGTGCCATTGCAAAAAATGTTCCGTTAACTGCTTCGCGTCCAGGCAAACCAAAGGAAATGTTTGATACACCCATTACAGTATGAATGCCACGGGCCTTCATGCTGCGGATTACTTCTAAAGCAATCTTTGCATTTTCACTGCCCGTAGAAATGGTAAGAGCCAAAGGATCTACTACGATATGTTCAGGCCTAATGCCGTACTCACTTGCACGCGCAATAATTTTAACGGCAATAGCAATGCGACCTGCAGCAGTATTAGGAATACCATTATCATCGAGACAAAGGGCTACTACGATGGCACCATATTTTTTTGCTAAGGGTAAGACTGCCTGCAAGCTTTCTTCTTTACCATTTACAGAATTAAGCATAGGACGTCCGTTATAAACACGCAAAGCTTTTTCCATCGCTTCGATATTAGAAGTATCAATCTGTAACGGTGTATCCGCAATTGCTTGAAGGGCAGGCACGACTTTAGCAAGCATTGCAGGTTCGTCAATACCTGGCGTGCCAACATTAACGTCGAGAATATGTGCGCCCACATCGATTTGTTCCAAGCCTAAACGACAAATATAATCGATATCTTCAGCTAAAATTGCTTCCTTTAAACGTTTCTTACCTGTAGGATTAATACGTTCACCAATAATTACCGGATCATCACCCAGCTTTACACAATTACCATAGCTCGTAATAGCCGTAACCTTATTATGACGATAACCAGCAGGCTTGAGATTTTTACATTTTTCTATTTCGGCTTGAATATGCGCAGGAGTTGTACCGCAACATCCACCGATAATACTTGCTCGGTCAGCCAATTTATACATCAGTTCGGCAAAATCTTCAGGACCAACGTCGTAACAAGTTTTTCCATCTCTTTCTATGGGCAAACCCGCGTTAGGATTAATAATGATGGGAAGATTGGTCGACTCAACCATTTGATCTAATAATTTGCCAACCTGCTCGGGACCAAGGCCGCAATTAAAACCAATTGCATCTACACCTAAAGCTTCGCAGAGAATACTTGCCGTTTCAACACTGCCACCGGTTAAAAGCTTGCCGCTTTGATCAAAGGTCATCGTCACGCAAATAGGCAGGTTGGTATTTTCTTTACAAGCTAGAATCGCAGCCTTTAACTCGTAGGTATCGCTCATGGTTTCGATGAGAATTAAATCAGCACCAGCTTCTTCTCCGTAACGAGCCATCTCACCAAAATTTTTCACAGCCTCTTCAAAAGGCAAATCGCCAATAGGAGCTAAGAGTTTTCCACACGGGCCAATATTGAAGGCTACAAATTTATTAGGTCTGCCGTCAATCGCTTTCTTAGCTATCTTGATAGCAGCGTGTATAACTTCACGAGAATCGAGTCCAGTCCCTTTTAATTTTAATGGATTCGCTCCAAAAGTATTTGATTTAACAATATTACTGCCAATATCCAAATAAGAACGGTGAACTTCCTCAACTAAATCTGGATGAATAAAGTTCCAGCTTTCCGGAATCTCACCAGGCTTTAAGCCACGTGCTTGCAATTGAGTACCTGTTGCTCCATCGAAAAAGAGCATTTTCTTGCCCAATAAATCTTTAAATCCCATCCTAATTCTCCTCCCTGTAAGGACAATTAACATTGCCACAGGTCATACATTTATTCCATACACATTTTGTTTCAGTTGATAAGCCGATGATAGCGGTAACTGATTTTGTAGGAGCCATCATACAGCCATCGGTTAGCGTGAGTCCTATTTTCCTTGCACAATCCAAGGCTCGAAACATTAATTTTTGTTCAACAAGCTGCCAATCTCCATAGCCTGGAGAAAAACGAGGTCTTTGGCTAAGATTTGGGGTGTCAATCCCAGCCTGAACTTCGTCGCAATAACTTTCGATAAGAATTGCACTCACCGCTTGAGCGGCAGCACCTTCTGCAACGGAGCTAATAGCAAGTCGACGAATAGCCCTGTCAATTTTACTGCCCAAGGTTGCTCCTAGAAGCAAGACTTCATCACAACCATGCAAATGACGAGCGAGATCTCGACTAGTAAAGCGCATACCGGTGTCAATGGTAATCCCCTCTGCGTCTACCTGACATTTATGATGAAGTATAATGCTTTGAGGCTGCAGCTCATTTCTCAATTTTAAATAAACAGTATCAACGAGAATCTCTGCATCTTTATCATTGGTGCGCGCACCTAAATAACGCAAAGCCTCTCTTGAATTAAATTTCATTTTACAATCTCCGAAAGATTTTTCATTATACCACCGATGACCTCTGGTTTATTCATAGTGTAAATATGAATATTATTGAAACCGTTGGAAATCAAATCGATGATTTGACCAGTAGTATAAGCGATACCAGCTTGTTTTAAAGCCTCCGGCTTGTCAGCAAATTTTTCTACCATCGCTCTAAAATTAGGCGGCAGCTTTGTTCCCGACAGTTGACAAATACGAATGATTTGCTTAGCGTTGCTAATCGGCATAACGCCAGGGACAACGGGCACGTTTACACCAGCCTTTAAAAGGCGGAACATATAGTGATAAAGAATAGTATTATCGAAAAACATTTGAGTTACGAGAAAATCTAGGCCAGCCGCCACCTTTATTTTAGTATTCAAGATATCTTGTTCCAGACTTCCAGATTCAGGATGTCCTTCTGGATAAGCAGCACCGCCGACACAGAAATCTCCGTGAGTTTTCAAATATTTTACGAGGTCAGACGCATGCTTAAATTTTGCGTCTAAATTTTTTTCCATACCTGCAGGAATGTCACCTCGCAGTGCTAAAATATTGCTGATATCATTGGCTTTAAATTTGTCAATGACGTCATTCAAATTTTTTTCGCTGGCATTAACACAGGTCAAATGTGCGAGTGCAGGAATCCCGCAGGCTTGTACCTCGCTCGCAATACTTGCACTATAACCTACAGTCGACCCACCTGCTCCATAAGTAACAGACATGTGAGACGGATTTACTTTGGCAATTTCGCGAACCACTTCCAAAGCATTGGGCAATTCAGTGCCTTGCTTAGGAGGAAAAAGCTCGCAAGAAATGCATACCTTATCATTTTTTAAGATGTTGATTATTTTCTCCATAACAATACTCCATACAAAAACAATTCTAAAAAAAGTCGCTCCTAAGAGCGACTAAACATTTAAATTGGCGGAGATGGTGGGATTCGAACCCACGAACCGCTTGCACGGCCAACTGATTTCGAGTCAGGCGCGTTATGACCACTTCGCTACATCTCCGCAATATGATAATGGCTTATTATATCATTTTTGTCGCAAGATTTCAATGTGTAGCGAAAAGCAATGCAAACTAAAAAATCTTAAATAATTACCCCGCCACCCAATACGATATCCCCGTCATAAAGAACAACAGCTTGTCCCGGTGTAATGGCTCGCTGTGGTTCATCAAAAACTACTTGCACGCGTCCGTCACTCAGCACACGGACAACGGCTGCTTGTTCTTGGTGACGATAACGAATTTTTGCTTGGCAATGAAGCTCCTCACTTGGAGCTACGCCAGAAATCCAATTGAAATCTTCGGCAATAAGTTCTCGTGCAAAAAGATCCTTCGATTTACCCAGCACGACAGTATTATTTTTGACGTCGATGGAGCAAACAAAATACGGTTCGTTTAAAGCAAGTCCTATACCTTTTCTCTGTCCAATAGTGTAATGAATGATTCCTTTATGCGTCCCCATTTTTGTGCCATCGGTCCCCACAAAATCACCTTGCGGGGGCAAGTGTCCTGCATGCAGTTCAACAACCTTTGCATAATCACCGTCCGGAACAAAACAAATATCTTGGCTATCTGGTTTGTTGAAATTAACGAATCCTTGTGCTTCGGCAATAATTCTCACTTGACTCTTTTGATAAGTGCCTAAGGGAAAAAGTGTATGGGCCAACTGCTCTTGTGTTAAGAAGTAAAGAACATAGCTTTGATCCTTAGTTCGATCAAGTGCTTTCTTTAAGACAAATTTATTCGCTTCACGTTCAATGCGAGCGTAATGACCTGTGACAATGTATTCGCAGCCTAAAATTTTAGCACGATCAAAAAGCTTGTCGAATTTCATATACCGATTACAATCTATGCAAGGATTAGGAGTTTTTCCATGTAAATAGCAATCAACAAACTTATCGATAATTTTTTCTTTAAAGTCGTCACTAAAATTAAAGACGTAGTAAGGCATCCCCAGTTTGCGAGCTACTAAGCGAGCGTCTTCTACGTCATTTAAAGAACAACAGGTATGCGCTTTAGGCACACCTGCATCTTCATTTTCGTATAGTTTCATAGTACAGCCAATACATTCAAAGCCTTTTGCTTGCGTTAAATGTGCCGCGACAGAAGAGTCCACTCCCCCACTCATAGCAATCAGTGCTTTACTCATGACAATGTCCACAAGCCTCACAATCAGGAAATTGAGTTTTGTCGTAAGCAATACCATTTTTTTCGTAATAATCTTGTACGGCTGCTTTAATCGCCTCCTCAGCCAATACAGAACAATGTAATTTATGAACCGGCAAACCTTCCAAAGCTTCAACAACTGCTTTGTTAGAAAGCTCTAATGCTTCAGAGACTGGCTTGCCTTTAATAAGTTCTGTTGCTATAGAGCTAGAAGCAATTGCACTGCCACAACCAAAGGTTTCAAATTTTACGTCAGTAATGATTTCATTTTCAATCTTCAGATAAATTTTCATGATGTCGCCGCATTTAGCATTACCAACCTCACCAACACCACTAGGATTTTCAATGCTGCCAACATTACGAGGATTACGGAAATGATCCATTACTTTTTCACTATATAAAGCCATGATTAATACCAACCTTTCATGAAAAATTTTTATTTAAATTTTCTTAGAGAAAGAATTTCTTTTTACCAATTACCTTGTCCTTCCAAAGCGGAGACATATTACGCAAATATTCGATGATAGGAGGAATCTCTTTGAGAACATAATCAACCTCTTCTTGAGTATTATACTCGCAAAGGCTCAGTCTCAAAGAACCATGCGCGATTTCATGAGGCAAGCCAATGGAAAGAAGCACGTGACTCGGATCCAAAGAACCAGACGTACAAGCGCTACCAGAAGAAGCGCAAATACCTTTAGCGTCTAACATAAGAAGAATGCTTTCACCTTCAATACCTTCGAAACACATATTCACGTTACCAGGCAAACGATTTTTCAAGTCACCATTGACAACAGAGTGAGGAATTTGAGAAAGGCCAGCAATAAGCTGGTCGCGTAAAGCAGCAACCTTCGTGCCATAATCATCGATATGCTCACAAGCTTCTTTTAGAGCAGCAGCCATACCAACAATGGCAGGAATATTTTCTGTACCACCACGTTTACCACGTTCTTGTGCACCGCCTTCAATAACATTAGAAAGAACGATGCCACGTTTTGCATAAAGAACGCCAATACCTTTTGGTCCATGAAATTTATGACCAGAGAAGGACAACATGTCAATATTTTGTTCTACAACATTAATATGTAAATGACCAGTCGCTTGAACTGCATCTGTGTGGAACAGAACACCTTTTTCGTGACAAACCGCGCCAATTTCTGCAATGGGAAGTACAGACCCAATTTCATTATTAGCATACATGGTAGATACTAAGATGGTGTCTTCACGAATTGCATTTTTTACTTGTTCAGCAGTAATGGTACCAGTCTTACCAACAGGCAATAATTCAATGTCAAAGCCTTGCTTAGCAAGCTTGTCCAAAGTATGCAACATAGCATGATGTTCAAAGGCTGTAGAGATGATATGTTTTTTTCCCTTGCGTTCACCAATTTTCGCCACAGAAATCAAAGCCTGGTTATCGGCTTCACTGCCGCCAGAAGTAAAAGTAATTTCTGTCGGCTTACAACCTAAACATTGAGCCACGTCTGCTCGAGCTTTGTCTAAAGCTTCAGCCGCAATTTGACCAACGGTATGTAAACTAGATGGGTTTCCGTAATATTCTTCCATAAAAGGAAGCATTGCGTCTATAGCTGTTCTACTCATTTTTGTAGTGGCTGCATTATCCATGTAAATTGTTTTCATAAGAACCTCCCAAAATATTTTATTTTTATATTTAAAAACATCCTGCCCACCTAATGATGCGGACAGGATGCCTCTTTCTATATTCGCCAGAGTCCGTATGCTCAGCTAAATCTAACATTACCCTAACTGAATAACGTCCCTTGGTAGAAACTAACATATACTACGCTCCTATATTTTTAAAGTATTAATTTCCCACAAATAAAGGAGTAGAATAATAACGATCTCCGCTGTCCGGCAACAAAGCTACAATAGTTTTGCCTTTGTTTTCAGGACGTTTTGCTAATTCGATAGCCACGTGCAAGGCTGCACCTGAAGAAATACCAACCAAAATACCTTCCGTGCGACCTAACAACTTAGCAATTTCAAAAGCGTCTTCATTATCTACCGGGAATACTTCGTCATAAACTTTTGTGTTCAAAACGTCTGGTACGAAACCAGCGCCGATACCTTGAATCTTGTGAGAGCCCGCAACACCTTTAGAAAGGACAGGAGAAGCAGAAGGCTCAACAGCAACAACCTTTATATTAGGCTTTTGTGATTTTAAATATTCACCTGTACCAGTTACTGTGCCACCAGTGCCAACGCCTGCAACAAAAATATCGACTGCCCCATCTGTATCATTCCAAATCTCCGGACCAGTAGTTGCTTTGTGAATCGCCGGGTTAGCAGGATTTACGAATTGACCAGGAATAAAGCTACCGGAAATTTCTTGAGCGAGCTCATCCGCCTTCGCGATAGCCCCCTTCATTCCTTTAGCGCCATCTGTAAGAACAATTTCCGCACCGTAAGCTTTTAAAATATTGCGGCGTTCAACGGACATAGTCTCGGGCATAGTAAGAATAATTTTGTAGCCTTTGCTTGCTGCGATAGCAGCGAGACCGATACCAGTATTACCAGAGGTTGGTTCAATAATTGTTGCGCCAGGTTTTAATAAACCTTTTTCTTCTGCGTCATCAATCATTGCCTTAGCAATTCTATCTTTTACGCTACCAGCAGGATTCAAGTATTCGAGTTTTACCAAAATTCTTGCGTCCAGACCTAATGCCTTTTCAATATTTACGACTTCTACTAACGGTGTATTTCCAATAAGATTTGCAGTTCCCTTGTAAATTTTAGACATAATAAATTCCTCCTAATATATCATTGCTGAATTTTTTCAAAAATTTTTCTCTAATTTTTTTTTAAAACTGTTTTAGATTCAACAACAACACATTCGTCCAGAATAAAATTTTGCCTTTAAAAATTCATAAGCCAATTTTTTCATTTTGGGTTCCCCCTTGAAACATTTAAACATATTTTATTTATATGTTTTAGTTGAACATAGTATACGCTTATAAACATATTTTGTCAATAGGAAATAAAACAAAAAATTTTTTCAACAAAATGCCCTCGGCAAAAATTTTTTTCGTTAATTTTACCGAGGGTTATTTAATCTTATTTAATTTTCAGTGATGCAGCAAAAAATATTTTTATTAATCAACGTCTGTTTTATTCTAAATTTCCGAATTTTTTCTTTTCCTTATTTTGTTCTCTGCGCATTTTGAAAAAATCCTTCATTACTTGCGCGCATTCTTCTTCACGAACACCACTTGTAACATTAGCCACGTGATTAAGATTGGGATTGGTGATAATATTGAAAATAGATTCAGCTCCACCTGCTTTTACGTCCGGACAACCGTATACAACTCTGTCTATGCGACTGTTAACAATGGCACCACTACACATAGGACATGGTTCAACAGTTACGTAAAGTGTACAACCAGTGAGTCGCCAACGTTTTAATTTTTGACAGGCCTCGCGAATAACGATGACTTCCGCATGAGCAGTCGCATCCTGCCAGATCTCGCGCATATTATGAGCGGCTGCAATTACCTCACCATCACATACGAGCACTGCCCCAATAGGAATCTCACCCAAGGATGCCGCTTGCTTAGCTTCTTCGAGAGCAATGCTCATAAAATATTTATCGTCCATCACTCTTCTAAAGCCTCCATTAACTGCTCCCACTTCTCCATGAGCTCGGCAATTTTATTTTCGTAAGCCTCGTGCTCTTGCGCCATGGATTGACTCTTGGCCAAATCCATTTGATTTGCGGGATCGTTCATTTGCACTTCCAAAAGTTTTTTCATCGCCTCTTGTTCGCGAATACGCAGTTCAACGTTGGGCAACATTTTTTCTGCGTCGGCAGCAGTATATTTGCGTTCCTTTTTAGTTTGCGATTTTACTTCCACAGCTTGAGTTAACTCGGCAGCCTTTTGTTTTTTCGCTTGCGCCTCCAGGTAAGCAGCTTGCTTTTCTTTTTCTTGTTGCAATGCAGCTTCCTTTTGACGCAATTTTTCTTGCTCTTCTAAATAAAAAGCGTAATCGCCCTTGTAATCATGCACACCCTTTGCGTCAATTTCCCAAATGCGTGTTGCGACTTCTTTAATAAAATATCTATCGTGGCTGACAACTAGTACAGTACCGTCAAAGGCTTCGAGAGCTGCCTCAACAGTTTCGCGAGCCATGATATCTAAATGGTTTGTCGGTTCGTCGAGAACTAAACAATTAGCGCCGTCAAGAACTAATTTCAAAAGCACAAGTCTCGCCTTTTGACCACCACTTAAGGTACCAATTTCCTTGAACACGTCGTCCCCGTGGAAAAGCATTCCCCCAAGCATGGAGCGAGTATGTTCTTCCGTAAAGCCGTATTCGATGACAAAATTTTCTAAAAGCGTTTGTCTCGGGTCAAGTCTTTCGTAGCTTTGAGAGAAATAACCGATCTGCACACGGTTGCCAATTTTTGCTTTACCGCTTAAAGGCTCGACTTCACCTAAAATTGTTCTCAGCAGTGTGGTCTTACCCGTACCATTGGCCCCCATCAAGGCACACTTCTCGCCTCGACGCAAGGTTAAGGTAATATTTTTTGCTAAAACATTGTCCCCGTAGCCAATGGATAAATCTTCCATGATGAGGACTCTATCCGCACATTCCGTTGCCGGAGGAAGACGAAGCTCAAACTCTTCGTTATGTACAGGAGCATCCAAACGTTCTAAACGGTCCAGCTGAGACTGACGACCACGCGCCATCTTACTTTTGATGCCCGCTTTAAAACGACGAATATATGCTTCGGTGCGAGCAATATAATCTTGCTGAGCATTATATGCAGCCTCGAGAGTTTGCACCTGAATGGCTTTCTGTTCTAAATAATGCGTGTAGTTCCCCTTAAAGCTTTGTAACCTTCCGCCTTCCATCTCCAAAGTGCGAGTAGCAACATTATCTAAAAACGCACGGTCATGACTGATAACTAAAAGCCCACCCTTGAACTCCTGCAAATATTTTTCCAACCATTCAGTCATGACGATATCTAAATGGTTTGTGGGTTCGTCGAGAATTAAAAATTCCGGATTACGAGCAAGCGCTCTTGCAAGCATTAAACGAGTCTTTTGCCCTCCGCTTAATGTTTCGCTGTCAACCTGCCACCAAGCTTCCTTGTAACCAAGACCGATAAGCACACGTTTAATGAGAGCCTCGTAATTATAGCCGTCCATATGCTCGTAGCGTTTCGTTACTCTTGCATATTCCTCGAGAATTTCGTCAAGCTCAGTGCCGGATAAATCACCCGATGCTTTTTCCAGGTGATTTAGTTTAGCACGCAGGTCAAGAATCTCTTGGTTCGCACCTAGCATGAAGTTCCAGATCGTTCCGTGAATATCGGTAAAGCCTTGCTCGACATAGCCAACAGAAGTCCCCGGTTCAAATTTAATGACGCCACTATCTGCGTACGCAGAATCTAAAAGACAACGCACTAAAGTAGTCTTGCCACTGCCATTAACACCAACAAGACCAACGTGCTCACCTTTTTCTATCTGAAAAGAAATATTTTTAAAAATTTCGTGAATACCAAAAGCTTTGGCCAAACCGTCTACTACAAGTTGCATTGCTTACCTCGATACCTAAAAGAAAAATTTAAATGTCAACACTTATTTTAACAAAAAAATCTCCATAAAGCAAAACGACTTCGCTTTTGAAACGAAGTCGCTGAGAATATTAATGTTTCCGTTTTGAGTAAAACTATACTTTTGTAATGGCTCAATCATAAAGTTTGTAACAGAGCCGAAAAAATTAAGTCTGTGCACGAGAACAACTTTACCAAATTTTTTTATGACAACAACCACTGTAGCGCATTCAGTTTTTGTACACCTTCATAATTCATAGTATCAAAAACATTATCGAGTGTCAGCAAGAATTTTGGATAATTATCGTTAATTTTCTTAAAGGTTGCTAGTTCACGCTTTAAAGTTTCTGGGTTCAGTGTCGTTTCGGAAACCTGATAATATTCCACCTTGCCCGCTTTGACGGCAACAAAAACGGAATTCATTCCAAAAACTTTTTGATTTAAAAGAAAGATGGAATGAATTCCGTTTTTATTTTGTTTAATTTAAAACTATTTCTCCTCGTCCCTATTTTTTCATAAAAATTTTCAGAATCATCTTTAGACGAGGCGGAAGGAAAATTTGCAATCCGGGATAGTACTTTTTAGTACAGACCGGTTGCAAATTTGACGACAACGAAGTATAAAGTGATTATCCTATCTTTCCGTAAAAATTGTCAGAATCATCTTTAGACGAGGCGGAAGGAAAATTTGCAATCCGGGATAGTACTTTTTAGTACAGACCGGTTGCAAATTTGACGACAACGAAGTATAAAGTGATTATCACAATTTTTACTCCACGTCAAAAATTTTGCCTGGGTTCAGAATATTATTCGGGTCCAGAGCCTTCTTGATGGCACGCATCATTTCCAGTTCCTCGGGGTTAGTAAATTGTTGCATTAAGTTTTTGCGTTTGTAACCAATGCCGTGTTCACCGGACAGACGACCACCATGCGCATAGATGAAAGCGTAGAGTTCTTGTTGATTAGCATTAACTCTAGCATTCCATTCGTCGTAATCCTCTGCAGGTTGTTTGAGAATATTCAGATGGATGTTACCGTCACCTGCATGACTTGCGATACGCGTAGTCAAATTATATTTTTCTGCTAAACGCAGGATTTCTTCAAGAAGCAACGGTTCTTGGTCCACAGGACAAACAACATCTTCCTTGCAAACCACAATGCTTTCAGCACGAACTGCTTCAGCAAAAGCTTTACGAGTTTGCCAGATACGTGCTGGTTCAGCAACAAGTACGTCACTTGCACCGGATTCTCCGCAAATTTCGTCCAAGGTGCAAGCCTTTTCATCAAGATCGTCCTCAGAAGTTCCTTCAACAGTAACGATTAAGTAATTTCCTTTATCGCTGCCTTGAAGTTTTGTTTCCAAATATCTTTCAACAGATTTAATGGTGATGTTGTCCATGTATTCTACACAGGTCGGAGTAATGCCAGCCTTGATAATTTTGTTAACAGTACCAATTGCATCTTCAGGAGATTCGTAAATGGCAAGCAGGTCCATGCTGAACTCAGGCTTAGCAACAAGTTTAACGGTTGCTTGTGTAATAATGCCAAGCGTACCTTCAGAACCGATAACAAGTTGGTCCAAGCAATAACCGGTGGTTTGTTTTTTCAAACGCGCACCTAAATTAACAATTTTGCCTTGGGGGTTTACAATTTCGATGGAATAAATTTGATGACGGGTGGTACCGTATTTTACTGCTTTATTGCCGCCTGCATTAGTTGCAATGTTACCACCGATAAAACAAGAATCGCCACTACAAGGATCCCCTGCATATAGGCATCCTTTTGCATCAACAGCTTTTTGTAAATCAGAAGTACGTACGCCAGGTTCTACAATTGCGTACATAGCCTCGTCGTTGATTTCAATAATTTTGTTCATCTTTTCTAAAGAAAGAACGATGCCACCGTAAATAGGAACTGCACCACACGCAAGACCTGTACCTGCACCACGAGGTACCACAGGGAAATGAAATTCATTCGCCAATTTTACAACAGCAGCAACCTGACTAGTATTTTCTGCCAATACAACAGCTTCTGGAAGGTGATGATAAGCAGGATCCGTCACCTCGTCATGAGAATATTCTTTTAATTTCTCATCGCTCGTTAAAACATTGTCCGCACCCACAAGTGCCACAAGCTTAGCCAAAATCTCTGCGTTGATTTTTGTGTATTCCATACTAAACCTCTTTTCTTAATTATTTACCTTTAAACAAAAACTAGCGAATGCATTCCTTCTACATCCTCAGCCAAAACTTGCGAATACATTTCTTCTTTATCTTTAGTCCAAGACTTGCGAAGGATTCACTCGACCAACTTTATATCAAAGACTTGCAAAAGATTCACTCTATCTTTTTATTGTTTAATCAAAAAAATTTGCTTCGCAAATTTTTTCCTCAATTGCTCATTGCTCATTGCTAATTGCTAATTGAATTAACTCTCTCCCCGAACAAATCAATAACCGTTCGGATGTCCCTTGTGCCATTTCCAAGCAGTGGCAATTACATTTTGCACGTCGGACTGAGTCGGAACCCAACCAAGCTCTTCGCGAATTTTTTCTGAGGAAGCAATTAAAACTGCAGGGTCCCCTGCACGTCTTACTTCTTCTACAACGGTAAAATCCACGCCAGTAACTTTTTTCGCTGTGTTCATCATTTGTCGCACGCTAAAACCATTTTCACTACCAAGATTATACACGCGACTTGTTCCGCCTTTAAGTAAATGCTCGAGAGCCAGCACGTGAGCTCGAGCCAAATCGCAAACATGAATGTAATCGCGAATACAAGTTCCGTCTGCGGTTGGATAATCCGTACCAAAAATTGCTACTTGCTTGCGTACACCTTGAGCCGTTTTTAAAATTAAAGGAATCAAATGACTTTCAGGATTATGATCCTCACCGATATCTCTCGTAGGAGATGCACCTGCCGCATTGAAATATCTTAAGGCTACGTAACGCATCTCGTAAGCCATATCGTAATCAGCAAGCATTTTTTCTATCATCAGCTTGGAGCGACCATATACATTGGTAGGATTAAGCTTAGAATTTTCTTTGATGGGCACTTCCTCAGGCTCGCCATATACGGCTGCTGTCGAGGAGAACACTATGCGGTCCACACCAGCTCCACGCATTGCTTCCAAAAGATGCAAGCTGCCTTCCACATTATTAAAATAATATTTTGCCGGGTTGGTCATGGATTCACCAACTAAGCTTGAGGCTGCAAAATGAATGACTGCGTCAATCTTAAATTGCTCCATGATATGAGTTGCGAAACGAACATCATGGATATCGCCTTCAACTAATTGTACATCTTCTGGCACTGCAGCTTCATGCCCTGTAGAAAGATTGTCGTAAACGATGGGAGTATAACCACATTTCTGCAATTCTTCTACAACATGAGAGCCAATATAACCAGCTCCGCCTGTAACAAGTATATTCATTACTTACTTTCCCCTTTTCTTCTATTAAAAAATAATTTTACTAAAATCGTACCATTGTAAGTATTCTCACAAATCAAGAAAAATCCTGCCTAAGAACGTACTTAAGCAGGAAATGTTTCTCTTTTTAAATTTTTCTGCCGCTTGTTTTGATGATTTTTTCTGCAGCATCCCCTAGGTACCAACGAATAACGGAAAAGAACGATAAATCTCTGTTATCTATGTCGGGTAAAAGTGATGTTTGAGCTAAATAGTTCAGCACGTCTTCTAGTGGCTCCCCATTAGCCGTGGACATAGCAATTTCTTCCCGCAGTCCGTTAATTACAGTCTTACGCATACGCATCAAACGAGGCGCGTTGAGATTTAGCTCGCGAATTGTATTTTCGGCGCGACGCTGTAAATATTTGGGACAGCTTTCTTCGTCCACTACCATTTTGCCAGTGAATTCCACGTAACGAAAGAGTCTTTCTTTTGCAGGAATATGCATGGGATTCAAAAGGTCACTGGTGATTTCCTTGCCTCCCTTGGGCACGTCGCAAGAGTGATCGCCCTTATAGGTAGAAAATCGTTTAGCCGCATCAGGAACAGCAGGCTGACTGCCTCCATGACATACGCCGATAAGATTGCGCCAATCGAGATGGAAATTATGTCCGTCTTCTTCCGTAGCTTGTTTAGGATAAAAATGTTCTACGCGAAAATCGTCTAACTCGTCTTCGTTCTCGGCAAGCTTGATACTAATCTCGCAATAGGCACAAAGATAGTGCTGGTCTTCAAGAATTGTTTGTTTAACCGCGGGATAACCACCCTTGCAATGTCTGCGAAATTGTTCCCAGGTCGCGTGTGGAAACTTTTCCTTGTAACGGGTTAACAAGGGTGGAGCCTCATCTCGCTTATAAACCCGTTTCATTTTTTCGTCCTCCTAAACTTACGCAAACGAATATCCATATCTGCTTTAACAAGCGCGGGCTCGTGGCCGTTGGACCAAGCATCTAATTTTTTACGGAGAGCAAGTGCTTCTTCACTATCCCACTTGTCTTCCCCAACTAATTCTAAATAACGTTCAAGATCTTGGACGATGGGCAAATTTTTGCTGCGTGAACCAACATTTTGAATATCGCTTAAAATTTGCAAGGTATCGGCTCCGTAAGAAAAATCTACGTAACGAATGCCCTCGAACTTATTTGACCAAGCAAGTACGCGAATGCTTTGAGCGGGCACAGAAGATAAAACTTGAGGGCTATGCGTTGTAACGATAAATTGCAGCGATGGAAAGGCTTGCATTAAATCTGTCAGTACTGTTTGTTGCCAAAGGGGATGCAAATGCATGTCGATTTCGTCGATGAGGACGATGCCCGGCGTATCCGTTACTGCTTTAGCACCAAGCTGAGGGTTAAGTCTTACCATTCTATAAGCTAAATCCGCAGCCATGGAAATGATTGCTCTAAAACCATCGCTTAAATTATCTACCAAAAGCTGACCCATGTTAGGATGAGTTACCACGAAGGTGTCTAACTTTTTATTGTAATCGATATTGCTCAAAGAAATGCTCTTTAAGCATGCGTCCATAGCTCGACACACTGCCTCTTGAATCATTTTATATTTTGCCTGCTCCTCTCCTTCTGCACTTGCGATAGTTTTCGTGAGATGGCGATACCAAGAGCCGAAGGTTGTGTAGGAGCCAGACGGTTCCAAGCATTCGTCATAGCCAAAGGCTCGGTCCAGCAAATCAATTTCTTTTTCTTTCAACAGATTGCTGTCCACCCAAATGCGTCCCGTTCCGTAATAAGCAAAGGCAGGCAAAATTGTCTGCTTATCTTGAACCATCTGTTTTTGTAAAGACTGAGCATATTGTTGAAATTCATTCTGCTCGCAATTAGTTTCCTTGCCGTCGAATTCGATTCGCCCGCAAATATTTCCTTCAGCACAAAGAGCTTCGAGAGAAAATGATACGGGTAATTTCTTTTCCATTTTGACGATTTCCTTGCCGGACTCATCATAAACAGGCACGCGACGAACGTCGGTTTTCTTAGCAATTCTTCCTTCACGAGCGAAAGCTTCCACATAGGGAGCAAGGCTAATGGCAATGCCATCAAAAATCGCCGACTTGCCCTTACCATTTTCACCTACAATTACGGTTAATTTATCTTCGAATTCTATTTGTACATCGTCATAACAACGAAAGTTTTGTAGAGTTAATTTTTTCAGCTTCATGCTCTCGCCTCCCTACGTACAATGATACATTTTTAAAATGGATTGTGCAATTAAAATTTTTCAGGAAAATTCTTTTTGAGCAAAAATAAATTTATATAATTGTCGCAATTAAATTTTTTAATTTGCCCATTCTCTTGCACAGTGATAGAATACGAATGATAATTTTTTAACCCCATTGATATTTCTGAAAGAGGTAATAATAATGAAGCAATTTTCTTTCCATTATGGTCACGGTCACAAGGAATTCACTGTTGATGAAGCACGTATCATCAAAGAAATAACCATGCCTGTTTTCGAGCCCATGCAAGATATTAAGCAAGGTGTTCTCGATGCCATTTATAATCCCATCGGCACAAAACCAATTAACGAGATCATTAAACCTGGCGATACCGTTGCTTTTATTTGCAACGACCCCACTCGCGTAGCCAATAGTTTCGATTTCATGCCTGTGCTCGTTAATGAAATGAATAAGCTGGGCGTTAAGGATGAAGATATGCGTATTCTCTTCTCCCTTGGCACTCATCGCGAAATGACTCACGAAGAAATGGTTGAAGGTGTCGGGGAAGAAGTTGCTAGCCGCATTAAAATGTATAACAGCATTGCCAAAAATACGGATGACTTTGAATATTTTGGCACCACAAGCTTTGGCACTCCCGTCATGATTAATAAATTAATTTGCGACGTGGACCATGTCATTTTAACCGGCACCATCGTTTACCATTATTTTGCTGGCTATGGTGGAGGACGTAAGGCAGTTCTTCCTGGCTGTGCAGCTCACGAAACTATTCGTCATAATCACAGCTTTATGCTTGATCCCCGCAGTCAACTCGGAGCTATGGAAGGCAACCCCGTTTATGACGACCAAATGGAAGGCGTTGCAATGTGGGCCAAAAATCGTAGTGTTTTCTTGTTCAATGCAATCCTTGACGAACAACATCGTTTCTTAAGAATGTTTGCTGGCGATTATATTGCCGCTCATAAAGAAGCTTGCAAATTCGTTGACGAGGTATACGGCGTCCCCATCGATGAACAAGCCGATATCGTAATCGTATCTTGTGGTGGTTATCCCAAGGACATCAACGTCTACCAAATGCAAAAAACTATGGATAATGCAAGCTGTGCGGTTAAAGAAGGCGGCGTTGTCATCCTCTTGGCCGAATGCGAAGAAGGCTCTGGCTCCGCAGTACTTGAAGCAACCGTCAAGAGACTTGGCACACCCGATGCGATTGAGGCTGAACTCAGGGAAAACTTCCAGATTGGTGCGAACAAAGCATTTGCTATCACTCGTAACATGAGAAGAGCAAAATTTATTCTTGTCTCCGCGCTTAATCGTGACCTTGCAAAGGCTTTGCTTTTTGAAGCAGCCGTTGACGATGTAAACGAAGCAATTAAAATGGCGGAAGACATTGTCGGGAAGGACGCAAAAATTATTCTCATGCCGACAGGCTCTTTAACTTTGCCGAGATTGAAAAAATAAAAAACTTCTAGAAAATTTAAGAGGCTGGTGCGTGTACCAGTCTCTTATTTTCTTGCGAAAAATATCTTCTACTCAGTTTGTAAAATTATTTACGTTTAAAAATTTTATTGTAAATAATTTGTGAGGTAAATTGCAAGTCCAAATTGAACACTTGCATTAATTAACTCACTTGAACCTT
>JAUNIS010000053.1 GCA_030523325.1 Phascolarctobacterium sp. | reverse complement strand
CGTCTGCGCTCGGAGAAAGTTGTATGACAATATTTTCGGACAGGGGTTCGACTCCCCTCATCTCCACCAACTTAACACCACTACGTACTAAATTAGTATGGATTAATATAGAACGTGGTAGAAAAAGACCCTTGTAGTTTTGATGCTACAGGAGTCTTTTTCTGTTTACTCTACTGTTAATGATGTCTATGATAAAATGCAACTGAAAATTTACGGCAATAAGGAGGAGCCAGTTAGGTGTAAAGAGGGTTAGAAGATTGGTATTCAAAATTATATGACAATGGTATAAGATAAAAAATCGTGTGAGCAACTTGCACGATTTCTTTTCTTTACATCAATGTTTGCTTATGATAAAATCGTCCTACATAAGAATATATTATAAGGAGAAATACATTATGAAACAATATATTGTTGACGCATTTACTGAAAAAGTTTTTGCTGGTAATCCAGCAGCCGTTTGTGTTATGGATGAATGGTTGGATGAAAAGCTGATGATGAAGATTGCTGCAGAAAATAATCTTTCGGAAACAGCTTTCATCGTCAAGGAACCTGCAGGCTATCATCTTAGATGGTTCACTCCTGGAACTGAGGTGGAGCTTTGTGGTCATGCAACCTTAGCTTCTTCTTTTGTAATTCTTAATTATTATGAACCAGATGCAAAACAAGTTGAGTTCAATACTCTCAGTGGAAAGCTTACTATTGTGAGAAAAGGCGATTTTTATGAAATGGATTTCCCGACTTATGAGCTGAAGGAAATTCCTGTTACAGATGCTATGGAGAAAGCTTTTGGCGTAAGACCTGTAAAAGCAGTTTTAGGGCTCGATCTTGTTTGTGTATTTGAAAATGAAGATATTGTAAGAAAAATGGAACCTGATCAAGGCCTGTTGCTACAAATAGAAGGCAGAATTCAAAATGCTACGGCAAAAGGACAGGACGTAGATTGTATATCTCGGAGTTTCTGCCCTAAACTTTCTATCGCAGAAGATCCGGTCTGTGGTTCTGCACATTGTCAAATTGCCGATTATTGGTCCGGTATCTATGGTAAAAAAGACATTGTTGCTTATCAAGCATCCAAACGTGGAGGAACTCTTCACTGTCATATAGAGGACAATGGCCGTATTAAGGTTAGCGGTGCAGCAGCCTTATTTGCAATCTCTGAATTGAATAGCGAAAAGTTTTAATTGAAATAGCTTTGTATCGTGTGAGTTTGCTCACACGATTTTTTTATGACGTTAAATTTATTTTTTCCCTTAAGTGCAAGAGTAACTGCAAGTAAAATCAAGCGTTTAAAAAAACATTTAAGGGCGCGCATACATCTTGATCTTGGTGAAAATTTACCCAGCATTGATGATATGATATAAATAAACAAAATATTGTAGAAAGGTTTTGCAAGGCAAAGCATCAGCAACTATTCATGAATCGTTGAATATTGATGAATGTTTTGAGAGTTCGCAGACTTTTTTATTCGATTAAGCGTTAGTTTTGCGGTAAAATTTATACTGTGAAGCTTTCGCTTTGGTGAAACGGAGGTGTTAGAATGCTTTATTACGCACTTAAAATCGAGAACTACTACGAAACATTAACGAAAAGCAAAAAATTCAAACCTAAAGAAAAGAACGAGAAAACCTTCAAAAGCTTTACCAAAAAATTAAACAAAATGTTAAACCGAGAAAATAACAGCGTAATGAGAGCTTACGTGCTGGAGCTCGACGAAAATGCTGCCGAAATTATCGGCAGCATTTTCGAGGAGGAGCATGACGTCAAAGACTTGATCCGTTACGTTGGCTTAACTTTCTGCAAGCCACCTGAAATCTTATGCGGAGAAATTCGCGAAGAAGATTTCAACGAACTTTTAAAAACAGCAGTGGAGTCTCGCGCCTTGCCGAAAAAAATAGGAGAAAGCGTACTGGCGATGCGCGAGATAGAAACCATCGTCCAAGGCTTGAGCAATGCAACAGAAACACCAAAGAATACGGCATATGAATGCTGGTGTGATCATCCGTACAAAGAGCTCAAAGCACTCATTGGTCTCGAGTCCGTGAAAAAATTGGCAGATCAAATTATTGCCTCCACGGTGATGGATAAAAAACGCAGCACCATTAACAACAAAATACCAAGCTCCACCAAGCATATGATCTTCACCGGTGAGCCGGGTAGTGCCAAGACTACAGTTGCTCGTCTTTTGGCTGGTGCTTTAAAAGAAAAGGGAGCCCTCGAGACGGGTGTGTTCGTTGAATGCGGTCGTCAAGACTTAGTCGGCAAATACACAGGCTGGACTGCCGCACAGGTGTCCGAAAAATTTGTTCAAGCTAAGGGAGGAGTCCTTTTCATCGACGAAGCATATTCCCTGGCAAGCAACGATGACTTCGGACAGGAAGCAATTAATACCATTGTTCAGGAAATGGAAAATCATCGCGACGATGTCATTGTCATCTTCGCAGGTTATCCAGACAAAATGGAAAGCTTCCTCAACCAGAACCAAGGCCTGAAGAGTCGCATCGCCTTCCATGTGGACTTCCCCAACTACAATGTTGCTGAACTTGTGGACATTTTCAAAAAAATGTCTGGCGATAAAGGCTTTACCATGGAAGAAGAAGGACTCATAATCGTAAAAGAGATGTGCGAGGCAGCAAGCTCCGTTCCCGATTTCGGCAACGGACGTTTCGTACGCAATATTCTCGAGCAAGCCATCCTCAAACAAAGCGAGCGTCTATTCGCGACCTATGGCACCCAAGAAGTTCCTGAGCGCGAGCTTTTCACACTTAAAAAAGAGGACATTAACTTCAGTTATACTCCCTTTAAAGACGAGGCTCGAGAAACAAAAACTAAAAATAAAATTGGCTTCGTAGCCTAAAGAAAAAGGACTGATGCGCTCGCGCGTCAGTCCTTTTTACTTAAAAAATAAATTTTAAATTTTGAAAACATTTTTCGCTTTCAGTCCTTGTACGTCCCGTACCTCGTCGAACCCAACCAAATCGTGCGGATTAAGGGTGCGAAAGCCCGTGCTACATGGGGTAAGAATATCTTTATAATGAACAAGGGCATCTCCGTCGGGAGTTTCAATAAAGCCCCAGCCCTTTCTTACGTTAAACCATTTTACTTCGCCAATCATTTTCAACTCCGCCCTTTAAAACAATTGAGTATTTATAACATTATATAATGCAATTGAAAATCAGTCAAATAAGTTGTTGCAATTAGCGAAAAAATCTTGTAAGTATACTTGATATTCGCCAAAATTATATTAATTTGCCAAAGGATTGTGGTATAATGGTACAAGATATATAAAATAGGAGAACTTTATGCTTTTTGCAATTATCGCTATCTTAGTAATAGTCATAGATCAATTTACAAAATATTATGTGCAAAGTCATATGACACTAGGTGAAAGTATCCCGGTCATCGAAAATATTTTTCATTGGACGTATATCTTAAATGATGGAGCAGCCTTTGGGATGTTTGCTGGGGCAAGGTATATTTTCATTGTCATCGCCTTCGTCGTCGTGCTTGGAATTTATTTTTTCCGCAAGGATATTATTGAACTCGGCCCTTGGGCAACCTATGGAACAAGTCTCTTTGCTGGAGGGGCCGTTGGTAATTTAATTGACCGTGCTAAAGCAGGTGTGGTCGTTGACTTTTTTGATTTTCGCGTATGGCCCGTATTCAACGTAGCCGATATCGCAATTTGTGTAGGAGTGGGGATGCTTGTATGGAGTACACTGAAAACGGATTTCTTGGAGAACGAGAAGAACTAAATATTACTGAAGAACAAGCTGGACAGAGAGCCGATGTTGCACTGGCGCAAATGTTAGACATCACCCGTTCCAATATGCAAAAATTAATGGACGATGGTCGAGCAGTCAAAGGAACAAAGGTTTTAAAGTCCAACTACAAATTAAAAGCAGGGGACAAAATAATTGTTACTCTTCCTGAGCCCGAGCCGTTGGACGTACAAGCGGAAAATATTCCCTTGGATATTCTTTACGAAGATGAGGACGTTGTCGTTGTCAATAAAGCTCGTGGTATGGTGGTGCATCCGGCAGCAGGTAATTACACAGGTACGCTTGTTAATGCTTTGCTTTACCATTGTAAAAATCTTTCTGGTATTAATGGAGTCATTCGTCCTGGGATTGTGCATCGCTTAGATAAAGATACAAGCGGCATCATGATTTGTGCAAAGAATGATGCGGCACACGTATCCTTGTCCGAACAAATTCAATCTAAAACTGCCAAGCGTTCCTATCTGTGCGTAGTGCGTGGCAATATTAAGCCGGATAGCGGTACCATTGAAACACTTATCGCACGCGACAAAAACGATCGTAAAAAAATGGCTGTCGTTAAAGAAGATGGTCGCATCGCCATTACTGATTACGAGGTGGTGGAACGCTTCGGCAAATACACAATCATTAAATGTAATCTCAGAACGGGTCGCACTCATCAGATTCGTGTGCACATGGAATATCTTGGTTATCCAATTGTTGGTGATCCCAAATATTCTCCCATGAAGACGCCTTTTAGCATTAATGGTCAGGCGCTTCATTCTTTGACTTTAGATTTTATTCATCCCCGCACAGGTGAGCCCATGCATTTTGAAGCTCCCCTGCCCGAGGATTTGCATAAAATAGTCACGCGGCTCAGACTTGGTCAATTTACCTAACAAGCCAGCAATTAATTTAGTAAATTTTTAAAACAATTTAGATATTTAAGGAGAGATAATTATGACTAAACAAAAATCAATTATGAATTCCGTTGAAATTAATCGCGCTTTAAAAAGAATTGCTCACGAAATCGTAGAGAGAAATAAAGGCGTTGAAAATGTTATTTTAGTTGGTATTCGTACTCTTGGCGTGCCTCTAGCTCATAAATTAGCAGCTTGCATTGAAGAGATCGAAGGCGTAGAAATTCCTGTTGGTACTCTCGATATCACCATGTATCGCGACGACCTCTCCACTCTCGCTTATAATCCCATCGTACACGAAACAGAAATCGAAATGGACATCAACAAAAAAGTTATCGTTTTAGTTGATGACGTATTATATACCGGCCGTACTATCCGTGCAGCTCTTGATGCAATCATGGATATGGGTCGTCCCCAAGCAATTCAACTGGCAGTGCTTGTGGACCGCGGTCATCGCGAGCTGCCGATTCGCGCAGACTATGCCGGCAAAAATGTTCCCACTAGCCGCAAGGAATCCGTTGACCTGCTCATTAACGATGAACAAGGCATGTTCGAAGTAGTAATCACCAGTAGAGAAGAATAAGAGGTAAAGATATGGCTAGTCCTGTAAAAATTCACAACGATTTACTGGGGGCTACTGTCAAAGCCAATTTAGAAAAAAGAGGCTTTGAGGCTTATTATTGCGAGAACAAGGAAACTGCTTTAGTTAAAGCTTTAGAATTAATCCCCGAGACTGACGTTGTCTCTTGGGGTGGCTCTGTTTCTATTTCTGAGATTGGACTTTTAGATGCAGTGAAAAAACGCAACAAGGTTATTGACAGAGACAATGCAAAAACTCCTGAAGAACGCGTTGAGATTATGCGTCAAGGACTTTTATGCGATACCTTTCTTATGAGCAGCAATGCTATGAGTAAAAATGGTGAACTCGTCAATATCGACGGCAATGGCAATCGCGTAGGTGCTTTGTGCTATGGTCCGAAGCAAGTAGTTATGATCGTTGGCTTAAATAAAATTATGGGTTCCCTAGAGAATGCCATTGCCCGCGCAAGAGAAATTGCCGCACCAACTAACGTGCAACGATTTCCTGAAATTAAAACTCCTTGTGCAAAGCTTGGAGTTTGTATGGATTGCAATACTTCCGAATGTGTTTGTGCACAAATCGTAATCACGAGAAGATGTCGTCCTGCTGGGCGTATTAAAATTATTTTAGTTGGAGAAAATTTAGGCTTCTAATTATCAGGAGGTTTAAAATGTCTAAACAAAAAAATTACGCAGCTCCCGATGAAGTTTTATACCACGTGGGCATTTGCAAAAATGATTTACAAGGTGCGACAATAGCTATCCTACCAGGTGATCCTGGTCGTGTCGAGCCTATGGCTAAAGCTTTGGGAACGGACTGCACCTTTGTAGGTGCTCATCGCGAATATACAAGCTGGCTGACAAATATTAATGGTGTCAAGGTTTTGGTTTGTTCTACGGGTATGGGCGGGCCTTCCGTTGGTATTGGTGTGGAAGAACTGGCGCGTATGGGTGTGACCCATATGATTCGCTTTGGTACGACGGGGACCATTCAAGAAGAAATTAATCTCGGCGATTGCATCATCAATAATGCAGCTGTGCGTCTTGACGGCACCTCTACTCATTTTGCACCGCTAGAATTTCCGGCAGTCGCTTCCTTTGAAATAACAAGTGCTCTTGTCAAAGCGGCTCAAGAAACTAAGACGGATTTTCATATTGGTATTTCTGTTTCTAGCGATACCTTCTGGCCCGGTCAAGAACGTTACGACAGTTTTACCGGCTACGTGCCACGTCGTTTTCAAGGTAGCCTCAAGGAATGGCAAGCTCTCGGGGCAACAAACTACGAAATGGAAACATCCACACTCTATGTTATTGCTCAAGCCTTGGGAATTCATGCAGGCTCCGTATGTGGTGTTATTGCTAAACGTACGGAAAGCGAAAGCATTGCTCCTAAGAGTGCTTACGACAAAGCTTTTGCCGACATGATTAAAATTATTCAAGGTGCAGTTGTAAAATTAACGAAGGTGGGTAAATAAAATGGCTCGCACAATTATTCTTTTAATGGATTCCTTTGGAATTAGTTCGGCTCACGATGCAGCAAGCTATCATGATACCGGCTCCGATACCTTAGGTCATATTGCAGATTACTTTTATAAAAATGGCAAGCCCTTAGCTCTTCCTAATTTAGCTAAGCATGGCCTTGGCAAAGCAGCTGAGCTTGCCCGCGGGAAAAAACTTGTAGCATCTTTAGGTGCAGAACACGAGATTGGCGCTTATACTTTTGCTGAAGAAGTTAGTCGCGGCAAGGATACCTTGTCAGGTCACTGGGAGATTTCCGGTGTGCCTGTTGATTTTGACTGGGGCTATTTCCCCAACATTCCTAAAGCGTTTCCTCAAGAATTAATTGATAAATTAATCGAGCAAGGTAATTTACCAGGCGTGCTTGGTGAATGCCATGCTTCTGGTACGGAAATCATTAAAGAGTTTGGCGAAGAGCACGTTAAGTCTGGCAAGCCCATCGTCTATACTTCGGCAGACAGTGTTTTACAAATCGCGGCTCACGAAGAAGCTTTTGGTCTCGAAAAACTCTACGATTTATGCAAATTGGCTTATAAGCTAGTTGCTCCTTATAATATTGCGCGCATTATCGCTCGTCCTTTCTTGGGCAGCTGTGCTCAAGATTTTATTCGCACAGCAAATCGTCACGATTACGCAGTTCCTGCTCCTAAGCAAACCCTGCTGGATAATATGCTCGCTGCTGGTGGTAATGTTTATGCAGTTGGTAAGATTGCGGATATTTTTGCTCATCGAGGAATCACTAAGCATTATGCGGCTGGTGGACTCGACAAGCTTGCCGATGCAACAATCCAAGCTATTAAGGACGCACCTGATAATACCATCGTATTTACTAATTTTGTAGATTTCGACTCTTCCTACGGCCATCGCCGTGACATTCAAGGCTATGGTGATGCTTTAGAATATTTTGATGGCAGGCTGCCGGAAATTTTGTCTTTGTTAAAGGAAGATGATTTGTGCCTCATCACGGCCGATCATGGCAATGACCCGAGCTGGACGGGTACGGATCATACTCGTGAAAAAATCCCCGTACTTTTCTTTGGCGCGGGCGTGAAAAAACAAGAACTGAAGCCCATGAGCACATTTGCTGATATAGGTGCGACCATTGCTAGCTTCATGGGTATTGAGCCAACCTTTACCGGAACAAAGGTAGATTTATTTTAAGAGGTAATTATGGCGAAAAATAAACAATTCCTCGTAGCTGGGCTTGGTATGTTCGGCAGTGCCGTAGCTATTGCTTTTAGCGAGATGGGTTACAATATTCTCGGCGTCGATGCAGATGAAAATGTTGTGCAGGATTTGTCCGATAAGCTTACAAATATTGTTTGCGCTGATGCATCTGACGAACGAACATTAAAAGCTATGGCTCTTGACGATATTGATGTTGCTGTTGTAGCTATTGGTAATTTAGAAAAGAATCTTTTATGCACCATGCTTTTAAAACAAATTGGCATCAAAACCGTCGTTGCCAAAGCACTTAATGAATTGCATGGACGCATGTTAGAAAAAATTGGTGCGGATAAAGTTATTTTTGCAGAAAAAGATATGGGCGTACGCTTAGCACATAATCTTGTCTCCGATTCCATCGTCGATTATATCGAATTATCCGATGACATTAACGTTGTTAGTGTGACTATTCAAGAACGCTATGTGGGGCTTAGCTTGCAGGAATCCGATTTACGCAAAAAATATAATGTTAATGTTATTGCTATCCGTCGTAATGGCAAGAGCATCATTAACCCAAGAGCCGACGAGGTATTTGCTAAAGGAGATCAAATCGTTACGATTGGTACTCCAGACAATATTAAATTTTTCGGAGATAATTTCTAATGGAAATTACTGCTGTAAATAATCCGCATGTCAAAAATGCTGCGGAGCTTAAACAAAAAAAATATCGCACGAAGTCAGGACTTTTTTTGGCGGAAGGCTTACGCACAGTGGAAGAGGCCATCGAGGCTAATCAGGTGGAGAGTGTTTTTTATACGCCCGTCGACGATGAGCGCACTCGGAAGGCTCTCGAGCTTGCGGCTGCTCACAACATAAAATTGTTCTGCGTGAGTGAAGCCGTCATGAAAAAAATTTCTGACACGGAGACTCCTCAGGGAATTATAGCCGTGTGTAATATGACGCATTTGAATCTTGAAGAACTTTTGAGTCAAGGAAAGATGCTGCTTGTCTTGGATAGGGTGCAAGACCCAGGTAATATCGGGACCATGCTGCGTACAGCAGATGCGTCCGGCATAGGTGGGCTACTTCTTTTAAATGGTTGCGCTGATATTTATGCTCCCAAAACAGTTCGCGCCTCCATGGGAAGTCTCTTCCATTTACCTGTCTTGCAAGGTCTAGACGACGAAGCCTTCATTAATTTAGCAAAAGATTACGGCTATGAATTATTAGTTACGTGCCTTGAAGGTGCGGATAACCTCTACAAGGCGGATCTATCCGGGCGCATAGCCTTCGTCATGGGTAACGAGGCTAACGGAGTCAGCGATAAATTTTTGCAAGCTGCCGATAAAAAGGTTTTTATTCCGATGCAAGGCAAGGCTGAGTCATTAAATGTTGCTATGGCAGCTGGCGTAGTAATGTTCGAAGCATTACGCAGACGCTTGACGGAAAATAAAAAAGTTAGAAAACGTTAATTTTTTATTGACAAAACAAATCGAACGCAGTATAATTACTTTGTTGTCTTATGGAGAGGTTCCCGAGTGGCTAAAGGGAGCAGACTGTAAATCTGCCGCGTTTCGCT
>JAUNIS010000052.1 GCA_030523325.1 Phascolarctobacterium sp. | reverse complement strand
TATTTTGTTTTCTGTGTCGTAATGAAGTTTTGAAAGTTTTTTCTCCTGCGGCCTCGTCTTAAACGAATCTTTCGCGCTTTGGCGTTCAATTTAAACTTTAATCATTGATTTACTTAAACACTTGGCACTTCTTTACATGTCCTCTTAGTACTACAAATTTATAGAGAATGACAAATTAACCTATAGGTGTTATAATGTATAAGTAAAATTGTGTGAAAATTTTAAAAAGCTTTCAATTTTAGATTAGTTTGCAGGATTTTGAAGAACCTGCGATACACTTGAGTTTGCAGAATATCGTTAGATTGACGATGCATTTTAGTCTGCAGTGTTACGTGGAATCTAAAATTTGTGTTTGATTTGCAATTAACAAAAATATAACAAATAACATAAAAACAATTGATATAAAAATATAATTAGCATATTTTTTTTTAATAATAGGGAATTAAGAAGGAGCTAGGTCATGCGTATTGTTGTATGTGGCGCTGGCAAGCTGGGGTATAGTGTTGCCCAAATGCTTGCAGACGAACTATATGAGGTTGTTGTCATTGAAAGTGACCCCAAGCGTAGAGATAATGTGCAAACAACTTTGGACGTGTTATGCCTTGAGGTGGATTGCTGCAGTCCTTCTACTTTTGAGTTGGATGACGTGCGTAATGCGGATCTTTTAATTGCTGCAACCGATAACGATCAAGTAAATATGGTTACCTGTATGCTTGCCAAGAAGGCAGGAATTGCTCATACTGTTGCTCGCATTCGTAATGTGGATTACGCGATCAATGCCTCGAATTTACTCAATATTGATATGAAAATCGACTTAATCCTTAATCCCGAACGCATTACTGCATTGGAGATTAATCGCATTTTGATGGCACCATCTGCCTTGAATGTGGAAGATTTTGCAGATGGACGCGTGCGTATGTTCGAAGCGAAAATTCGCCAAGATTCTCCGTTAATTAACATTCCTTTGAAGCATTTGAGTATTCCTCGCGATATCTTGGTTGCTATGGTTTTTAGACATCATCGTATGTTTATTCCTAATGGCGAAACTATTTTGGACGCTAATGACAATGTTTATTTCGTTGGTCGTCGAGAAGCCATAGACGAGTTCGAGCAATCCTTTGTAAATATTTACGAAAAAATCGAAAAGGTTATGATTATCGGTGCAGGTCGTACAGGTCGCTTTTTGGCTCCTATGTTGGAAAAGAACGGGCTTAGCGTCAAGGTCATCGAAAAGAGTAAGGAACGCTGCGAATTTATGAGTAGTATTCTGGAAAGAGGTACGGTGCTTTGTGGCGATGGTACTGATATGGACCTTTTAACCGAAGAGGGGGCAGGCGAAGCCGATGTTGTTGTCTGCATTACCGAGGATGACAAGCTGAATCTTTTGTTAGCACTGCTTGCTAAGCATGTTGGTGCCAAAAAAACTATAGTACGTGTTGCTCGCAATGAATACATCGAGCTTATGGAGAAAGTCGGCGTGGATGTCGTACTTTCTACGAGAATGCTTTCTGCAGGCGAGGTTCTGCGTTTCGTACGTAGGGGAGGCCTTGTTTCCGTCTCCTTCCTCGAGGGTGCCCAAGGCGAGGCTATGGAAATCATCGTCGGTGCAGCCAGCCAGGTGGATGGCAAAGCCTTAAAGGACATCAAATTCCCGCCCGAATGTTTACTCTGCGCTATTGTTCGCAACGGCGCTGCCTATATTCCTAATGGTCAAACTGTGCTGGAAGCCAATGATCGTGTTATTTTCATCGTTAAGAAAGAAAATGCAAGTAAAGCTATTGCCATGTTTAACACCAAGAGGTAATTTTTATGAATTATAGGCTAATTTTGAACCTATTAGGAAATCTTTGCATAGCCTTTACCGCTATAATCTTTTTACCCCTAGTTGTCGCTGTAATTCACCATTCCGGTTCCATTCCCGTATTTTTAGGAACCATGGCTTTGTCAGGCAGCATTGCTTTTTTGTGCAAGCATTACGGGGAGATGCGACAAAATCAACGTATGCGTGTGCGCGAGGGTGTAATTGTCGTTGGGCTAGGTTGGCTTCTTGTCTGCACGATGGGTGCCATACCTTACTATTTAACGGGCAATCACGACATTGTGACGGCTCTTTTTGAATCTGTGTCAGGTTTTACGACGACTGGTGTTACCACGGCCCATTCCTTTAGCGAATTTTCCGTGCCCGTCCTCGTTTGGCGTTGTTTGACCCATTGGTGTGGTGGCATAGGGGTAATTATGCTCTTTATCGTCATTATGCCCCGTATGAATAGTGGTGCAAGCTATCTTTTTAATGCGGAGCTGCCGGGTGGTATGGGAGAGAGAACGCTGCCGCAAATCAAAGAATCGGCGAAATTTATTGTCAGCGTTTATGTA
The DNA here is from genome assembly GCA_030523325.1 of Phascolarctobacterium sp. Taxonomy (GTDB): domain Bacteria; phylum Bacillota; class Negativicutes; order Acidaminococcales; family Acidaminococcaceae; genus Phascolarctobacterium_A. The sequence continues at coordinate 7,434 of JAUNIS010000052.1, read as the reverse complement.
GGACTCACTGTGCTGGAAATTTTCCTCCTGCTTTTAGTTGGTGTAGATGTTTTCCAAGCCATGAACGTAGCTCTGGCAACCGTTGCTACAGGTGGTTTTTCTTTTTTCCACGATAGCTTGATTTCCTTCCATTCTGTTTATGTAGAAGTTATCACTGTAGTTTTCATGCTTATCTCTAGCATTAACTACAGCTTATATTATAAAATTTGGCGCTGCGATTGGTCTGCAGTAAATGAAGAACCGGAGCATAGATATTACCTCGGTTGGCTTTTTGCTGCTTTTTTAATGATTGCTGCTAATTTGTATTTGTCAGGCTATATGGATTTTCTTTCCAGCTTGCGTTTTGGTATTTTCCAAACCATCTCCATCGGTTCTACCACAGGTTTTGCTTCCGATGACTTTGACAAATGGCCTGCATTTTCTCGTTATGTTCTCTTTTTGTTAATGTTTGTCGGTGGTTGCTCCAACTCCACGGCAGGTGGTATTAAAATTAGCCGTATGGTTATTTTGCTCAAAGCAAGCTGGGCCGAGCTCTTGCGTACGTTGCATCCGCGTATCGTTTACACCATTCGTTTTGGAAAACGCATTGTGGATCCTAAAACCGTCGGCAACATTACGAGATTTTTCTTCCTATATATATTTGTTTACATTGTCCTCACGATTTTAATTTCTCTGTCCGGGCTGAGTATGATGGATTCTATGGGCGTCATTGCTGCCCTTTTAAGTAGCGTAGGACCTGCTTTTGGTATTGTTGGTCCTACTATGACTTATTCGGAGATTTCTACTTACGGTCGTATTATTTGCATTATGGCGATGATTCTCGGTCGTTTGGAAATTTTTACGCTCCTCGTAGTCTTCCAACCAGACTTCTGGACGTACAAGAAGAATTGGTAGGGGGGGTGCGCAATGAATTCGAAGGTTATTTTTTACTTCCTGGGTAAAATTTGCATGGCATTCACCTGCACGCTCATGATACCAATTTGCATGGCTATTTTTTACGCAGAGCACTGCGTCGCCGTCTTCTCCTTGGCCGCGTTAATTAGCCTAATTTTGGGCTACGGGCTGACAAAGTTCGGGAAAAATGCAAATCTTGCCAAGGTTTCTGTACGCGAGGGCATTGGTACGGTATTTTTTAGCTGGATTTTAATCGCGTTGATTGCTTCCCTGCCTTTTAGTTTGGGCGGGTATTTAAGTCCCGCAGCTGCTTATTTCGAAAGCATGTCGGGGCTCACCACAACAGGTGCTACGGCTTTTAGCGATCTAGAAATTTTGCCCCAAAGCATATTGATGTGGCGCAGTATTACTCACTGGATTGGGGGCATTGGCATCATCGTGCTGTTTGTTGCCTTCTTGCCGCAAATGGCAGGCAGTGCCCAATATCTTTTTAATGCAGAGGTTTCCGGCTTTTCGTCCAGCCGTATTAAACCACGCATCGAGACGACTGCCATCGAATTATTTAAAATATATGCGACGCTGACATTTTTGCTAATTGCCATTTTGTGGGGTACGGGGATGAATCTTTACGATTCAATTTACCATTCCTTCTCGGCGATTGCAACTGGTGGTTTTTCCAATTACAATTCTAGCGTTGGTCATTATGATAATGCTTGGTACGAATTTATTTTAGGCTTATTCATGCTGTTGGCGGGCGGTAATTTTGCTCTTTATTATTCGGCGGCAAATGGTCAGGGAATAAAATCCATTTGGAAGAATCTTGAATTTAGAGCCTACATTTATTTTGTAGGTACCATTACTTTTATGATTACGGCTAATTTAGTCTACGATATGGGGCAACCCTTCTTTTACAGCTTGCGCGTTGCTTTCTTCCACGTTTCGTCTTTCTGCTCCACAACGGGTTTTGTAGGCGTGGACTACGAACAATGGCCCTCTTTTTCCAAGCTTCTGCTTGCTATGACCTTCTTTACAGGTGCGTGTGCAGGTTCTACGGCTGGGGGCATTAAGATTTGTCGTCTTATCGTCTTGATGAAAACTGTTGGAGCAGAGCTGCGCAGGGCACTCCATCCGCAAATGCTGCTTACCGTTTACTACGATAAAAAGCGTTTGCCCGTGAGTACGATTATTTCTATCAGCAGATTTTTCTTCCTATATATATTTACTGTTGTAATTTTAGGCTTGGGTGTATCGGCAACCGGTCTACCTGTTGAAGAATCCATCTTCGGTGTTGCCTCCTGCGTTTCTTCCGTAGGGCCGTCCTTCGGACAAGTAGGTGCGACGGGCAATTTTGCCGGAGTAACAGATATCGCTAAACTCATCTTCTCTTTAGGCATGCTTCTCGGACGCCTAGAACTTTTCACCGCCCTCGCACTCCTGCGTAGTGAGTATTGGCGCAAGAGCGAAAGGTGGTAAATATCCGAACTTTTCCTTTAAATCTTAAATTCCCTGGAGGTCATTACAAAATGAAAACATTCTCTCTCCCTTACGGTAAATCATCTATGTCAGTCTCCCTTCCTGAGGACCACGTTATCTGCGATATGCACGGTAATGCTGCGACGATTTGCGAGGATGTGGCTGCGGCTACCTTAGAAGCTATTCGCAATCCTATTGGTCGTAAGCCCCTGCGCGAGATCGTGAAGGCAGGCGAAAGCGTTGTTATTGTTATTTCCGATATTACTAGATTGTGCGGTACGGATAAATTTTTACCGGTTATCGTCAAAGAATTAAATGATGTGGGCGTGCGAGACGAAGATATCACGCTGCTCGTAGCAACTGGTACTCACAGAGCTCATACTCCCGAAGAGGATATTGTGGTTGTGGGCGAGGAGATGGCGAAACGTCTGAAAATCGTGCAACATGACTGCAAGAATCCCAATACTAATGTTTATGTGAAGACAACATCTACGGGCAACAAGGCGTATATTGACAAATTAGTTGTGGAAGCAGATAGAGTCATTATTACCGGTGCCGTAACCTTGCACCCATTTGCAGGCTTTGGTGGGGGTCGTAAGGCGATTCTGCCGGGTTGTGCTTCCTACGAGACAATTATCTATAACCACGTCAATGCCCTCGACCCTGTGCCCGGTAATGGTTGCAATAAATTAGCCGATTGTTCCATTATCGAAGGCAATCCTGTAGCCCTTGACATGAAAGAAGGCTGCGCTGTTGTGGATCCGGATTTCTTGGTTAATACAGTGTTTACTCCTGACGGAGAAATCTGTGAGGTTGTAGCAGGTCATTGGTGGGATGCTTGGCAAAAGGGTACCGAGGACCTCATTAAGATGGCGGGTGTAAAAATCCCCGAGCTGGCGGATGTTGTTATCGCTTCTTCCGGCGGGTTCCCCAAGGACATTAACCTATATCAAGCAACCAAATGTCATATGAACGCAACATTTGCCGTAAAAAAAGGTGGCATCATGATTTTCGTGATGGAATGCCCCGATATTAAGGAGCCTCCTATTTTTGCAAATTATGCAGCGAAAAGTGATCTTGCTGCTTTCGAAAAAGAATTGCGGGCCGATTTCACTGTGCCGGGATTCGTAGCCTTCAAGACACGCAATATTGTCAATAATGTCACAGCTTACATGGTGACTATGCCGGAGAATTTTGATTTCGTAAGACAAACGGGTCATATTCCTTGCGCAACCTTGCAAGAGGCTTGGGAGCTTGCACAGCAAAAATTAGCCGAACAAGGCAAGAAGGACTACACGATTACCATTATGGGCCACGGTTCCGCTACCTTGCCCATTCTCTAACTAGAGTTCACAGAAACGTTACAGAAATGTTACAACATGTGTAGAGATTTCCCTTCTGCGTTATGCTATAATGAATTCAACAAAGAAAGATAGCATAAATTAAGAAAGAAGGGTCATTATGAATGCTGTAGTTGTTGTGAGTTCTCAATGTCCGTTCTGGAACGATTTGACTAATGAAGAAAAAGTTTCTGTTCTGAAAAGTGCTCAAGTTGAAAAACTAAAAAAAGGAGAGGAAGTCTCCTCTTACGGAGCCATTTTCTTAACCAAAGGGTTAATTAGAGGGTACGTCATTACAGAAGAAGGAAAGGAGCTTACCATTGGTCACTTGTTGCCAGGAGACATAGGCGTTATGCCTTGCGCTGAGGCTACTCAAGATTTACAATTCGAGGTTTCGCTCGAAGCTTCTGAAAACGTTGAATTCGTAAAAATTCCTTTAAGTGTTATGGAAAACTTACAAGCGCGCAATCCCAAGGTTGCGATGTTCATCCTGAGGGTTGCTGCCCAAAGGTATGTACAAGCGATCAACACCATGCAAACGGCAATGAGTAAATCGTTAGAAGCGCGTATCGCTGAATATTTGTATTTCCGCAGTGAATCCAATGATAACTTAGTTTTGAAGCTTACCCACGAGGATATTGCAAGATGCATTAGTTCTTCTCGTGAGGTAGTTACTAAGGAAATGAAAAAAATGGTTGCTGCAGGGCTTGTGGAGCTGCGTCGAGGCGTAGTCATCATCAAAGACATTCGCAAGCTGCAAAATGTTCTGGACACGGGGCGCTATAGTTTGGCTGGATAATTAAAGGGTCTGTAACAAATTTTATGGTTGAGCTCTAACGCAAGTATGGTCGACATTTTACAGAAGTATGGTTTTGCTTTTACAAAAGTATGGTTTAGCTATTACATAAATATGTTTTAATACAAAACGGATGGTTATCGGCCATCCGTTTTGCGTATTTTTAAGAGTATCAAGTTATTGCGACACCGTCAAGGAATCGCTTCGCTCTGCCCATCAAGGTCCAGCAGTCAGAAGATTATAAGAGGGCAGTCCTTGACTGTGCCACCCTAACTCGATTTTTTTTCAGACAAGGGGCTAAAGCCCTCAAATAATATTCTGGCAATAACGTTGCCTTATGTGTAAAAACTGCTATAGGGTAAAGGTGTCATCCTTGTTTAAGCAATACAGTATTCTGTTTCGTGTACGTTTATAGTCTTTGAGGCCATTGGAATTGTAGATTAGTTTTTCTACAACGGCATTCTTAGATTCAATAATGCTGTTATTTATGCGTTCTCCTTCTATTTCAGAAACTTTTACATGTTTCATTTCAAGAATGTCATCTTCTTCCACATTCAATAAATGTGTGATAAAATGATTCCAAGGCATTAGCCTTACCTCCTCTTTATTTTTTAGGGTGCAAACTAATTCTAAAGCAGGAGGTTTTCTTTTTGCAACTTAAATTGTAAAATGAAATTGAGAAACATTGTATTCAGAATTTAAACAGTTTATGTTTGAAGACTCAAAATATTTGGAAATGCTAGAAACTTCCTCTCATATAGACACAAAAGACGGAATGCATGTTATTTTTGGAATGGTAGTTGTACCTTATTTGGTTCATTTGCTAGATTTGGGGGATAAAGATAAACTTAAAAGAGCATTTGAATATTTTGAAAAAATGGCTAGTTCAGGAGATATTTTAATATGTGAAGTGTTAGAATTCACAATTTTAGAGGATTTGATTTCTAGGGGAGCCAAGAATCTTGAATTAGCCAAAAAATTTATGCAACACGAAACTTTAGAAAGTTGTTTAAAAGTAGAAAAATACATGCTTTAATGTATAATAGCCTTAAGAAAAATATTTTGAGGAGGGGTAGGTATGCCAAAATTTGTTCTGATTCCAGATTCATATAAAGGGACGCTTTCGTCAAAGGAAGTATGCGCTGTCATGGCAGGTGCAATAGAAAAACGGTTTCCAGGGAGTGAGGTAGTGAGCATTCCCGTAGCAGATGGGGGAGAAGGAACGGTAGACGCATTTCTTTCCGCACTCAAAGGAGAACGCATTTCTCTTAAGGTTACCGGACCGCTTTGGGAACCAGTCACTGCTAGCTACGCATTCTGTTCGGAAGGCATTGCTGTCATAGAAATGGCTGCGGCGGCAGGTTTGCCACTTGTCGGTAAAAAGCTAGACGTGGGCGGTGCGACGACCTACGGAGTGGGTGAACTCATAGACGACGCGATAAAACGCGGTGCACGAAAAATTATTTTAGGATTGGGCGGTAGTGCAACTAATGACGGCGGCTGTGGGGCAGCAGCGGCACTGGGGGCAATTTTTAGAAAATCTGATCATACGACCTTCGTGCCTACGGGAGCAACGCTCAAGGATATTGCGTCCATCGATATGGATGTGCTACGGACAAAGTTTGCCAATATCGAATTGCAAGCGATGTGCGATATAAATAATCCTTTATGCGGTCCTTTAGGAGCCGCAGCAGTCTTTGGTCCGCAAAAGGGGGCGACGCCAGAGCAAGTAGCTTTGCTAGATCAAGGCCTCAAGCATTTGGCGGCTTTACTCTTAAAGGCGACGGGAAGGAATGTAGATGAACTTCCGGGAGCGGGGGCAGCAGGAGGTATGGGTGCAGGTGCCGCGGCCTTTTTCCAAGGAGAACTCGTACCCGGCATCGAGGCTGTACTTGATACAGTTGGCTTCGATAAAATTATTGCAGATGCGGATTATATTTTCACCGGGGAAGGATGTCTCGACGAACAGTCCTTTATGGGCAAGGTGTTGAGTGGTGTTTTAAAGCGTGCTAAGCAGGCGAATGTTCCCGTCATCGCAGTGGCAGGGGGTATCAAAGCATTGCCACCCGCTGCTTACGAACAAGGGTTAATGGCGGCCTTTAGTATTAGCACTCTGCCGATTCCCCTTGCAGAGGCAGCTCCGAGGAGTAAGGATAATCTTGCACTTGTTATGGATAATATTTTGAGGATGATGAAGATTTTTTAGTGCATAGTGGAGGTTGGATTTTGCGGAGTAAAATCCGGACGATTAAAAATTAATTATGAATTATGGAATTATGAATGGATGTTGTTTTTGCTGCGCAAAAACTTTTGATAAAAATATTTTTTAATATGAAAATTTAATTTGTGCAAAAATTTAAGCCTGACTTTTTGCGGTCAGGCTTTTTTGATGAACGGAAATTTTACATTGAATAGTTTCAATCCATCGAGACTTCGTCTCGATTCATCCATTCATAATCCATAATTCCATAATTCATAATCCATCAAGCGTAAGCTTGATACCTTCACTCAGCACTACAGCACTATGCACTCATAAATCGCATCTCCTCGTCCTTCCCCGCCTCTCTTTGTCTTATTTGTGAAAAACTTTCCTCCTCTGTGACTTGTTTGTGAAGCGAATTGCGTAATTTTTTCACACTTTTAAACAAAAATTAAAAAATTTTCATAAATTTGTGAAAAAAAGTGAAAAAAACTGTCTTTTTACGTGACTTACTCACAAACAAATGTGAAAAGTGTGTGTTAATATAATACACGTAAGGAAGAAATAAACCTTACATGTTGTGAGAAAAAACTTTATACAAGTTGTGAGGTATAAAGTTGTTGTGATATCAAAAAATGGTCTAGGAGGAAATAATCATGATGTTCGTTAAATCTTTAAAGAAAAAAGCTATGGTTCTTGGTGTTTTAGTTGCAATCGCTATGAGCGGCACT
>JAUNIS010000051.1 GCA_030523325.1 Phascolarctobacterium sp. | reverse complement strand
CATTATGGGTCAATTTTTTGTTTAGTTGTTCAATTTCATTTTACAATTTAAGAAATAATTTGTGAACAATCATTAACATCTTTGCAAAAGTCGTTAATTAGCGATATAATTAATCTGTTAATTTTTAGATTTATAGCACGTTATAATTAATTCTTTTATTTACGAATAGGAGTGCATAACATGATTAATTTAAGTTCTAGAAAAAAAAGTATTTTAACTCTTGCCCTGACTCTTGGTCTGACAATAGGAACCGCATGGCAAACAAACTGTGCTTTTGCAGATGATGAAGTAGGTGAAGTTACTACAGGTAAATATATTACTGCCGGTGAATCTGTTGCTACAAATTTAGAAGCTTTGGACGCACAAGTTAGTAAGATAAGTCAAGTGGATCAAAATTATTATTATAAAAATAGTTTAGATAGTCAAAACGCAATTTCAAGTTCAGCTATGGCTAATGCTATCGGTGATACTTCTTTGATTCCTACTCTTAATTCCTTTACTTTTTATAGTTCCCAGCTAGCTGCCACACCTTGGGCTGGTGAAGGTGGAGATGATGACCTCTTAGACGATGGTGTTGACACTGTTCCAGGTGCTTCAATTAACAATGTTATGGGTGCAATTGTAGGTTTGGATACAACCCTTGGCACAGTTACTGACGGCAATTATGTTAAGGCTGATAATACCTTTGGTGAAAATATCAATGTTTTAGATAAACAAATAGCTTCTAACAACAGTTTAATCGGCAATAGCGGTTGGGCTTTAGAAGAATTATATTGCAATAACCTGCAATGGTTAGAAAATATTCCCTCTGATATGGATGGCGTTGGTCCTTCTCCATTTATTGACACTATTACCGGTACTCTGATAAACCTCGACTATGCAATTGGCAATCAAGAGCTTTATCAAACCATGCACTATGCTAATCCAGATAATGAAGTAAATAGCGTAATTAAAGCAATTAAAGTTATTGACAATGTACTTTACTACACCAATGAAACTATCGGCACAATTTCTGACGGCAACTATGTTAAGTCCAATGTTTCATTTGGCGGCAACATCAACGCTCTTGATACTAAGTTAGGCACAGTCTCCGACGGCAATTATGTTAAGGCTGATAACACCTTCGGACAAAACATCAACAGCTTGGATTCTCAAGTTAAAACCAATACTGATGCAATCGAAGCTAACACCAACGCCATTGATGAATTGAAAAATCGCGACAATGCAATTACCGGCAACATTAACAAGCTGTCTAGCGAAATTGATGAGGTTGGTGCCTTGGCAGCAGCAATGGCCGGCTTACATCCATATTTTGAAGACGGCAACAAGGTTGCTCTCTCGGCTGCAGTCGGAACTTATGACGGCAAGCAAGCTCTAGCTCTTGGCGGTTTCTATGCTCCTAACAAGAGAGTCATGGTTTCCCTCGGAGCCGGCATTGTTGATGGTGGCAGTAAGATGGGTAATCTTGGTGTAAGCCTTGCCTTGGACCGAGTTAATACTCCTAAAGCAAGTGCAACAACTTATACCAAAGCTCAAGTAGATGAATTGTTAGCTAAACAACAAGCCGAAAACGATGCAAAGCTTGCGCAAAAGGATGCGAAAATTGAAGCAATGCTTGCAAGAATCGAAGCTCTCGAAGCAAAAAAATAATTCACTAATATAAAGCAAAAAGGACGGATGAAACCATCCGTCCTCTTTTATTTTAAACTTTCGCCATATAAAAATCTATCTACACAAATACGAGCAATTTCTTCTACAGTTTGTTTTTCAACTTCATCCCTATCGTGGAATATTACCATAGCAATACCGCAGAGCAAATAATTAGTGCGAATAGCCGAAGGGCCCAGTTTAATAATCTTTGCTTCAATAGCCTCGTACATAAGCTTACGCATAATACAAAACGCTTCATCTAAAATAAAGTGATAACGAAGTATGCGTTCTTTTAATTCTTCAGGCACTTCCATAGCGTATGTGGATTTTACAACGGGAATTCCATCATCAAGACAAATAATAGCTCCGTTATGACCGTTGAGCATTTCAAAATAAATCACTCGCCAAAGATTAGCATTCTCCTTGTAGAAACGAACCATAACTATTAAATAAGCCTCGAGTTTTGCAGCAAAGCTATCTTTTTGAGCAACGGCATTTTGCAAGGCTTCTACAAAAGGTTTGTTTTTAGTCTGAATTAACTTATAAAAAAGTTGTTCCTTGTTACCGAAATATTTGTAAAGAGTACCCTTGCCGACATCGGCCAGGGAAATTATTTCGTCCAGGGTTGCTTTTTCGTAACCGTACTTAGAAAAGATCTCTTCTGCAGCTAAAAGAATTCGCACGTCTTTGGGCAAATTTTTATCCATTTGCATCAAGAATCCTCCTTTAAAAAACTTTCTATCCTTTGACGTAAAGGATCAAAGACGGGATGATTAAAATCAAAGGCGCCATTATAAGCAGCGTCAATGATACGCATACCAACGTATTTTTCTGTAGCAGCGAGATACGCAGCCAATACGTGAAGGCTGTGATTAGTAAATTTAGCTTCCTTGCCACGATTACTTGCCACACTGTAAATATATTCCGCAGCCATGGAACGAAGATTATGATGATTGCAAGCTTCTGAGCTTTCAATACACAATGCTTTCAAAAGTGCATCCTCAAGATAACCAAATTCCCAATGCTTAGTCGTGCGCAAACCCGGTAACAAATAATACGTAGCATCTATGTGAGCAAATTCGTTAAGCTGATGCTCCGCACAAATGATAGCAATTTCTTTGGCATTTAATTTTGCCCCCACATCAGCAAGAATTAAAATCTTGCGTACGGAAGAAAAATTTTCCGAAGCCTCAAGTTTTTCTAAAAAACTAGTCAAACGCTCCAACCCATTATAATTAAATATTTGCAAATCAGGAAGTTTCACGTTTTCTTCTTGCAGATGTTTAAAATAAATTTGTATGAATTGAGCAATTTCCAAACGCTCACAAAGTATGAGATTGCTTGCCTTAACTCCAGAACCAGCCATTATTCTTCCTCGCGAGCCTTAGTTGGCTTAGACGCAAGCATTTTTTCTGCTGCGGCTAGTACCTGCTCAACCTTGAGTTCCTTCATACAACGTAAATCATCGCATTTATGTTTCATGCCGCCAGCTTCAACGCATCCCATACAAACTGGATCAGAACGCACGATAATGGCATTATCCGTATAAGGACCGTAAAGGTCGGGAATGGAAGGACCATACATGGCTACAACAGGAACCTTTTGGCTAACGGCAACGTGCATGGGACCGGAGTCGTTGGTGATAATTAAGTCGCAACGATTCATAGCCGCGGCAAGTGCACCAATGCTAAAGGAACCAGTTGCCACAACAGGAATTGTTTTCATATGACTAACTGCTTCTTGAACCATTTCTTCGTCCATGGTTCCACCAAAGAAAACAGGCTTGTAACCTTTTTCAGCCAAGCTATCCGCAACCTGTGCAAATCTTTCAGGTGCCCAACGCTTCGTTACAACAGCAGAACCAATGTTGAAGCCAACCAGCTTATCACTAGCAAATACTCCGTGATGACGCCAGAAAGCTTCTGCATCTTTAACGTGGTCTTCCCCAGGGAAAATTTCTAAGCCGTTGTGTTGCAAATCGTTTACGCCAAGCTTCTTAAGTACGTCGAGATACATATCAGCCGCGTGAATTTTTCTATTGAGAGGAATGAATTGATCCCAGAAAAGTTTAAAAATTGTATGAGTGGTACCCGTGCGGAATTTTGTTTTCGTCAGAGCGCAAATATAGGAGCAACGTTCATTAGGATGAAGATTGATAAGCACATCGAAATCCATCTTAGATAATTTCCTTGCACAAGCCGTCAAAGCAAGAATACTGTTGTCGCGACCTTTTTTGTCGATGGTAATAACCTCATCAAGATAGGGATTGTGCAGCACGACATCCTTTAATTTTTCATCTGCAAGAAAAGTAATGTGCGCATCAGGTGCAGCCTTACGTAAGGCATGGATAAAAGGAGTAGTCAAAGTGAGGTCGCCTAAATGCATTAAAAATGTTACCAATATTTTTTTGCCATTTAATTCAACCATAATTAACTCTCCAATTTTTTTAAATAAATTTGAAATACTTCTTCAGGAGAAATATCGTGCATGCAATGCCAATCGTTGCATGCTTTTTTTAAACAGCCCCTGCATTTTGCGGGGGATAATAAAACTGTAGATTTATCCGAACCATAAGGGCCAGTGCGGTCTGCAAGTGTAGGTCCATACATAGCGACTAAAGGCTTCTTTAGTGCTGCAGCAAAATGCAAGGGACCAGTGTCAGCACTAATATAAACCTGGCAATTTTTAATAAGTGCAGCAAGCTCACGCAAGGATGTTTGACCCGTCATATCGATAACCTTCTCTGAACCAGCTAGGTCTTTAATCCTTTGTCCTTTGGATGCATCATCAGGACCACCAGCTAAGACGATGAACATACCCGTCGTCGCAATTTTTTTCGCTAGCTCCGCGTAATGTTCTATGGGCCATTCTTTTGTTTTCCAACGAGCACCTGGAACGATAACCATGTAATCGCCGTCCAATCCTTTGGACGCAAGCTTTTCCTTAACGGAAGCCGTCTCTTTAGTTAAGTCCGGCATAGGGAATTTAATATCGTCCAAGGATTCAATTTTGGCGCCTAAATAACGAGCCACGTCGAGATAACGCTCGATGACGTGATCCTTAAAATGAGAACCAGTGATTGCTTTACTTACAAAACCACTGCCCTCACGCATCTCGCAATAACCAATACGATTATCACAACCAGAAATTGCTGCCAGTACGGCCGATTTGAAAAGGCCTTGCATGTCGATAACTAAATCGAAATGCTTGGAGTGAAGTAACTCTTTCATTTCGGAATAATAAGTAAGCTTTTCACTCAAACTCATCTTTTTAAATTTTACCTTGTCAAAATAAAGCACCTCATCGATAACGGGCGCATCAGGAACAAAGCCTGCGAACTGAGGATGCACAAGCCAGCTAATCCGCGCGTGAGGATAGAGCTCCCTCAGTGCCGCTACAAAAGGAAGTGTGTGCAATATATCGCCTAAGGAGCTCATTTTGATAAGTAAAATATTTTGGTATTCCATGAAAAAGTATCAGCCTTTTAATATATTTTTTGTAAATTCAAGGAGACTGCCTCCTTGATAAAGATAGCCTTTAATACCTGCGCTTTCAGCAGCCTCAACATCACGCTTGCCATCACCAATTAAAAAGCATTGTTCTTTATCCAAATCATATTCCGAAAAGGCTTGCAGAAGCATACCTGGTTTTGGCTTGCGACAGTTACATTCGATGGCATATTTAGGTATACTGCCGTCCTTTAAATGAGGGCAGTAGTAAAATTTTTCAATTTTCCCGCCAAATTTTGAGGCTTCAGAGGCAATGTAGTCGTGCAGCTTATGGACAGCGGCTTCGTCGAAATACCCACGAGCCACTCCACTTTGATTAGTTACCACAAAAATTTTGTAACCAAGCTCGGTTAAATAAGCAAGAGTTTCCGGGCAGCCTTCTACCCATTGAAATTCTTCAATCTTATACAAATACGCTACATCGACATTGATGATGCCGTCTCGATCTAAAAAAACCGCTTTCATATTAGTAAATCTCAAAATCTTTATGAAGATGGTTCAGTACGTAATCCTTAGCACCCTCTTCAAGATTCATAAAAGGTTTATCGTAACCCACACTACGCAATTTTTCCATAGTTGCTTGCGTGTAGTATTGGTATTTTTTCTTCAAATGCTCGGGCATATCAATATATTCGATGTTTGGCTCTAAGCCAAGTGCGTGGAAGGTTGCTTCTGCAAGTTCTGCAAAGCTTTGCGCAGAGCCAGTGCCAACATTAAAGAGACCAGAGATTTCTTTGTGGTCCAAGAACCATTTGATAACGGAACAAATATCTTTAACATAAACAAAGTCACGCAATTGACCGCCATCAGCATAGTTCGGGTTGCAAGATTTGAAAAGCTTAATCTTGCCGGATTCTTGAATTTGTTTATAGCCGTGGAAAATCATAGAAGCCATGGAGCCTTTAAAATATTCGTTAGGCCCATAAACGTTAAAGAATTTTAAACCAACATACTGCTTGGGAGCCTTCTTCGCTTGATGCTTAACCCATTGGTCAAAAAGTTGCTTGGAATAGCCGTAACCATTGAGAGGCATCAGCTTGTCGATATCCATCCAATCGTCAAAGCCTTGCTCTCCATCACCATAAGTTGCTGCAGAGGATGCGTAGATGAAACTAATGCCCTTGTCAGCACAATAATTCCAGAGAGCTTTGGTGTATTCGAAATTATTTTTCCAAAGATAGTCAAAATCTTTTTCGATGGTTGACGATTGAGCTCCCATATGAATAATTGCTTCTACATTTTTATAAGTAGGCAGCTCAGCTAAGAATTCGTTTTTGTGTACGTACTTAAGATATTTTTTGTTGCGCATGTTCATCCATTTGTCGGTGCAAGCAATATTGTCAACAATAACAATGTCTTTAATACCTGCATCGTTTAAGGTACGAACTACGCATGAACCAATAAAACCAGCCCCGCCGGTTACAATGATCATAATTTCCCCTCCTTAACCATCTTGACAATTTTTTCTACGACTCCAGTTGTAGAATAACCGTCTTCAAAATCTATGATTTGTACCTCGCCTGCATATTCTCGACCAGCAACCTGTTCTGGTTTGTAGTCGCCACCTTTGACGAGAATATCAGGGCGAATTTTTTCGATTAGTTGTGTGGGAGTATCTTCTCCGAAAAGAACAACCGCGTCAACACATTCAAGAGCAGCCAAGACTCTCGCACGAGCAAGCTCGCTAACGAGAGGACGAGTCTCTCCCTTGAGTCTTTGTACAGAAGCATCTGTGTTGAGGCCTACAATTAAATGCTTGCCAAGATTTTTTGCTTTTTCAAGATAAGTCACGTGACCAACATGAAGAATGTCAAAGCAACCATTTGTAAAGACAACAGTCTCACCAGCAGCCTTCCAGGTTGCGGAAAGCGAAGCAATTTCTTCCCAGTTTAACGGACGATAACCCTTGCCTTGCTTACGTTCTTCGTTAAGCAAGTCCTTTAATAATTCGTCGCGATGTACAGGGTATGTGCCCACGCGCGCAACAACTATGCCAGCCGCACGATTTGCCATGAAAATTGCGTCTGATAAGGGAAGCTTTCCAGCTGCCCCAGCGAGAAGCATTGCGGCAACAGTGTCGCCTGCACCAGAGACATCGAAAACCTCAATAGCTGTTGCCGGTGCATGGAGAACCTCCTCGTTGTTGACGAGACTCATGCCGCGTTCACTACGAGTTACCACAACGTTTTTAATATTAAATTTATCTTTTGCGGCTAGCGCCATCTCAACAACAGCATCATCTTCGTTGTCCTTTTGACAACCTGCAGCCTCGCACATTTCCTTAAGATTAGGAGTAATGAAGTCACAGCCAGTATATTTAGTCCAATCGGAACCCTTTGGATCAATTAAAACAGGCACGTTATAAGCATGAGCTGTCTTAATAACCCACTGACAAAATTCATCAGAGCAAACGCCCTTAGCATAGTCGGAAACGATTATTCCATTCAAACCATTGTCGAGTAAATTAGCCAGCCAATTTTTCAAGCTAACGTTTTCGTCAGGATATAAGTCACCAGTTTCTTCGAAGTCAAGGCGAAGCATTTGTTGTTGGCCGCCTACAACACGAAGCTTGGTAATCGTTTTTCTTTTATCGCTCTTGATGAGCCCGCTATAATCGATGCCAGCTTCTTCCATAAGTTTTTCTAAGAGCAGACGATTTTCATCGTCACCTGCTACGCCTCCCATAAAAACTTGGCAATCGAGATGGGCAAGATTTGCCGCGACATTAGCCGCCCCGCCGAGAACGGATTTAATTTTCGTAATTTTGGTTACAGGCACTGGTGCTTCAGGAGAAATGCGTTTAACCTCTCCGTGAAAATAACGGTCCAGCATCACATCACCGATAACAGCAATTTTTAAATTTTGAATTTTTTCTGCAAGAAAAGCAGTAACTGCCATGCCAGCCATTTATTCACCATCCACCAGTTCACATAAAATGTGACCCATTAAAATATGCATTTCTTGTGCACGAGCAGTAACTTTTGCAGGAACTGCCAAGCATTGGTCACAAAGCTTGGCCATTTTACCTCCGCCATATGCAGTCATGCCTATACAATACACGCCTTTTTCTTTGGCTAAATTAATTGCTTCGATTACGTTTTGCGAATTGCCGCTTGTAGAAATACCTACGAGCACATCACCTGCTTGAGCAAGAGCTTCAACTTGACGCACGAAAACTTTATCGTAGCCGTAATCGTTACCAACTGCAGTAAGAATTGAAGTGTCAACTGTAAGCGCAATTGCAGGCAAGCCTTTGCGTTCTTTTTGGAAACGGCCAACGAATTCAGCAGCCAAATGTTGACTATCGGCTGCACTGCCTCCATTCCCACAGAAAAGAACCTTGTGCCCATTAGCCAAAGCCTTTTTAACTTCCTCAGCTACAAGAGCCAATCTATCTAACAAATCGCTGCTCATCACAGCTTGTAAAACTTCTTGGTGGTCCAAGAAACGTTGTTGAATAATTTTTTTCATTTTTACCTCAAACAAATTACAGATTATAGAAGTACCAATGTACTCTCCAAGAACGATCACCTTCGTGTTGTTCGTCTTCGTAAATAAGGTCTAACGACCAGCAACAGAACTTATGAGACCAAACGTAATCGGTTTCGTATTGATTACCTTCGCCAGTATCATATCTATTGACAATACTGAATGTATTCGATGCGTCCGGTGAATATTTTATGCCCATACGCCATTCGCGAGACATATCTGGTTGGTGCAAATCAAAGTATTTATTCTTGTCACTCATAACCTTTTCGTGATAGTACCCGGTCCAAGCAGTAAATTTCGGAGAAATTTTTTGACTAAAGGTTACGTAGTACATATTAGTAGACCGCGTTTCTTGGGTATAGCTTTCATTTACCCATTTTTTACCGATAGTCAAGTTCAAAGCATTTTTCTGAGAATTGAACAAATGAATTGGGTCATGGTTCAAATATACTGCGTATTCCTTGTGCCAGCTCTTAGGTCCGTATAAATTTTTCTGATGGTCGGATTCGCGGAATTTTTTATTCCAGAGACCATATTCAAAATAACCGGAATAAGTTAGAGGCAAACCATCAATAAAATGATGAGGATGGTATGTAAACTTCCAAGTATTTTGCTTCTTGTACCATCTGTCGTCTTCCTCTTCCCAACCATGCATATAACTCAGGCTGAAATTCTTATTTGAGTAATGCACAGAATAGTTAGGCTTGTAACCAGCTTTTGAATAAATTGGCAATTGAGCACGTGCCATTACGCTATCACCAATAGGCTGAGCAACATCGAGTTTGATATACGTGCCATTATCTTTGCTGTCATAACCAGCACGAGGCATAATACTTGTCGTATTTTCGCTGAAAGTATTAACCCATATGTCACGAGAATAAATATGCTTGCCTTTCACATAGACCTTTACGTCCTTAGCAACCATTTTTTCTTTTGGATAAATTTCTATGGTTTTAGCGGTAACGGATAAACAAGGAGGATGCTTTTTCGCAGGACATCTGCTGGAAGTACCGCCTTCGTCGAGAATAATTTTTTCGGGAGTCACAATTGCGTGAGGAGCTTTGTATTCATCCTTAAGGGAAACGCCGGTAATCTCTTTGATTTCGCCAGTCTTGTTGTTGAAATTATAGTGAACCCACTGACCATTAGATTTCGAAGTCTTTTCGATGAGTGTACCACCTTTTTCTAAGTAAACGTCACCAGTTTTAAGATTACCAAAAGCTTCTGTGGTCAACAATTTCTCTACGCCTTGAGTAAGCACAACATTGCCAGAAGCATGAAAATCTCCAGAGACGCTATCATAATCACAATGCTCCGCACTCATATTGATAGGCATAGGAGCCTTATTCTTTTTTTCCTCAGCAGTGCGAGTGTCTTTGATATCTTTTGCTTCGGTGATAACACTTTTTTCGTCCGAAATTTCAAAGCCAGAATTATAACGGTCCGATTTGGAGTTTGTAAATTGTTCAGCATAGCCACAAGAACATAAGCTGATAGCTAAGCAAGTTGCCAAAAATGTTTTATTCATAAAAATTTCTCCTCTAAGAAAGAATTTTAAATTTATCTTAAATTGTAAAATGAAATTGAACAACTAAACAAAAAATTGACCCATAATGGA
>JAUNIS010000050.1 GCA_030523325.1 Phascolarctobacterium sp. | reverse complement strand
TTAAAAAGTGCTGAGTGCTATGAACTTATAAATATTTCTTACATAAAGTGAAAATCGCACTTGATTTAAATTCCCAGCTGTTGCAAAAATTCTAAACTTTGAAGATTTTTATCAGTCTGAAAATAGATGAACTTGTAGAGCATCCTCTCGACCTCCATAAGTGCTTGCCCGCGGACGGTGAAGTGGCGTGGGTTTTCAAAGTCGAGCTGCTCTAAGGTGTGCCAAAGCTTACGGGCTGCGGCGCTTGAATCTGCAAGGCCTTGCCCAGTAAATTCTGTTTTACATTCCTTGCAGATAAGTCCGCCTTGCAGCGGGCTAAAATATGCGTCCTCGTCCGGTTCTATCAAAGCAGAGCAGCTCACACAGGAATCGATTTGCGGGGCAAGGCCTGATAATGCGAGCAGCTTGATAGCAAAAGCTAAAACTACCAGGCGAGGATTTCTTTGGGACAAAACCTTTAGCGTCTTGCGTAATAAATCGTAGAGTTCTTCTTGAGGCTGGTGGTCTTCGGTTAATAAGGCAATGAGTTCGGCTACGACTGACGCGTAAGCCATTTGCTTTAAATCGTAGCCGTAGGGCAAATTAATAAACTGAGCATTACGAAACCTGTAAAAATGTCCGGCTTCAACAAGCTCTAGCTCTAGCTCGGAAAAGGTTTGCAAGACTCTGCCTTTGACATTGTTTGTGCTGCGTCCACCAAAAGCCGTGAAACGCACCTTGCCATGTTTTTTTGTATAACAAATGACGTATTTATCCTTGTCACCCTGATCACGCACCCTGAGGATGATGGCGTCGTCAGTAATTACTTCTCCACTCATGGAGCCTCACCTTCATCTGCTACGACAGGTTTTGCATCCACACGCAGTACCCTAAAGCCTTCTACATCAGTAACGGTAAATGCGTAATTGCCCACCTCAACAATATCGCCAAGCTCCGGCTTGCGACCAAGCATACCAAAGACGTAGCCGCCAATAGTATCTTCTTCGGGGTCATCAAAATTAACATTAAGCATTTCCGTAATATCGTCAAGCAAAACCATGCCATCAAACTCGCAATAACCATTTTCATGCTCAACAATTTCATCCGGCTCCTTAGCCTCTTGCTCAGTGTCAAAGTCGCCGACTAATTCTTCAACGACATCTTCCATGGTAACGAGACCAGCCGTACCGCCGTATTCATCGGCAACTAAAACAATTTGCACATGTTTTACCTGCATGATTTCCATGATTTTTGCTACGGGCAAGGCCTCGGGAACAATAACCATAGGACGCATGATTTGCTTTAAATCGATGGACTTAGAATCCTCTTTAAGCTCGCGGAATATATCAGTAATATGCACGTAGCCGATAACATTATCCTTTTCCTCTTCGCACAAGGGATAACGAGTGTGACGAGTTTGGGTAATTAAATCCATTATTTCTTCTAAAGAATCTTCAGTAAACATGCAGAGCATATCTTGACGAGGCGTCATGATTTCACGGGCAACCGTATCAGCAAAATCAAAAACATTGTCAATGATATTGCTTTCCATATCGTCAATCTCACCCTTTTCGGCTGATGCATTAACAATCGCCCGCAGCTCATCCTCGCTACGAGCCATATCAGCCTCAGGATTTTTAATGCCTAACAGCTTGCGCACTAAGACTGAGCAATTACGAGTGAGCCAAACAATGGGGTACAAAAGATAACGCAGGCAAATCAGTGGATAAGCAATCGCCATGAGGGCGTGCTCCTCGTCACGAATCGCCCAAGCACGGGGAACTAATTCGCCTAAAACAACGTGCAAAATTACGAGGACAAACCAAGCTAAAACCATGCCCACCAAATAATTGGCGCCCATATTCATAGCAACACCCTGAATGAAAACGTAGGCACCGGCAAATCCTAACAGGACGGAGCAAGCCGTAATTCCCAGCTGCACTGTAGATGAATAGTCGGAAATTTTATCCACAATGCCTAGGGCAAGCTTTGCTTTTTCATTGCCTTCTTCAGCCATTTCTTCAAGTCGATTACGTCTTGACTGACGCAGGCCGTATTCTGCAATAACGAAGAAGCCGTTGATGAGCATAATCACAAAGGCGAAAATTGCAAATATTGCTAAATTAATAGCAAGCGAACTACTAATAGGTCATTCCTCCTCAAATTTAATCGTGATAGCCGAACTGTTTTAGAGCCTTGTCTTGATTTCTCCAGTCCGCCTTCACCTTTACCCACAAATCGAGATAAACCTTGCAGTAAAGAAGATTCTCGATGTCTTTGCGAGCTTGCTGACCAATTTTCTTTAAAAGTGAACCCTTGGCACCGATAACGATACCCTTTTGAGATTCTCTTTCCACGAAAATGGTAGCACGAATATAAACATTTTCTTCATCGCGCTCCTTGAATTCCTCAACCTCAACCGCAATAGAATGAGGAATTTCGTCGCGAGTTAAACGAAGAACTTTTTCGCGAATTAATTCGGCAGCAATAACGCGTTCCGGTTGGTCAGTAATCATATCATCCGGGAAGTACGCAGGACCCTCGGGTAAATATTTGGTGATTTCCTTAACCAGGTCGGGGAATTCGGTATCGTTTAATGCCGAAACAGGTACCATAGCTGCAAATTTATATTGTTTGCTGTAATCGTCAAGTATTTTTAACAGCTTCGTCTTATCTTGGAGCTTGTCAATTTTATTGGCAACCAAAATAACGGGAGTTTTAATCTTACGCAAAAGCTCCAAGATATATTCATCCCCGGGACCTCTTTTTTCGTTGACATCCACCACAAAAAGAACGACATCAACCTCGTTTAAGGTTCCTTCGGCAGTTTTATTCATGTATTCTCCCAGCTTATGATGGGGCTTGTGGATTCCTGGTGTATCCAGAAACATAATCTGAGCGTTGTCAGTATTCATGATGCACATGATTTTGTTGCGGGTTGTTTGGGGACGATCACTCATGATGGCGATCTTTTCACCAATGAGGCTGTTAGTCAAAGTCGATTTGCCAACATTAGGTCTGCCTACCATAGCAACAAATCCGGCGAAGTGAGTTGTAGGTTCCATGTATTCTTCACTTTCTATGATAATAACTAGTTGTTCGAAAAAAGTGCTGAGTTCATAGCTATGCACTAAAGTTTAAACTCATACGGCAATATCTCTTCCAAAGTAAATTCCTTAAAACTTCCTTCGAGATTCGCAAGGATGATCCTAGGAATTTTGAACTCGCTCATGACCTGACGACAAGCGCCGCAGGGAGAGATGGGGTCAGTAGTGGAACCCACTACACAGATGGCGTCAAATTTTCTTTCGCCCTCGGAGACAGCTTTCCAGATAGCGCAGCGTTCAGCACAAATCGTTAAACCGTAGGACCCGTTTTCAATATTACAACCGCCGTAAATTTTTTCGCCGCAAAGCACTGCAGCACCCACTGCGAAATTTGAATAAGGTGAATAAGAATTTTTCCTAGCCGAGAGGGCTGCTTGGTATAATTTGTCTCTCATTTTTTATCAAAAAGCTCTTCGGCTAAATTAATCGCCCTGAGAGCTTCCTCCTCTTTCGCACGCATGATTACTTTGTCCTCTTCCACCATGTGATCGTAGCCAAGTAAATGCAAAAGACCATGTACTGCTAAATAAACAATTTCTCGCTCCAGGCCGTGCCCGAATTCTTCCCCTTGACGATTTGCTGTCTCCACGGAGATGATAATGTCGCCAAGAAGATGTTCCTCGGGTCCGTCGATGAGCTCGGGCTCGTCACTATCATCTAAATCGTCATCCAATGCAAAGCTAATGACATCGGTAGGTCTATCCACGTTACGATATTCACGGTTAATTTCATGAATGCGCTCGTCATCGACCAGGGTAATGCCAACCTCTGTATCATCCGTTAAGTCATGCAATTTAGCAACTGCATTTAAGCCTTCCTTTAAACGATTCTCTAGATACTGGCTAATCTCCATTTTATCTTGGTCGTTTTCGTAGTAAATTATCATTTACGTTCTCCTCTATTTTCAAACCTAGCATAAGCCTTGATGATAGCACCCACAATTTCGTGACGCACCACATCTTGGTCGGTAAAACGTTGGATAGCAATGCCGTGCACACCTTCTAGGATACGAGCGGATTGATTTAAGCCAGAATTTTTGCCCATGGGTAAATCTATTTGAGTTATGTCCCCCGTGACAACCATTTTCGAGCCAAAGCCAAAACGCGTCAGGAACATTTTCATTTGCTCGGGAGTTGTATTTTGGGCTTCATCTAAAATAATGAAAGCATCGTTAAGCGTACGTCCACGCATAAAAGCTAAGGGAGCTACCTCAATAATGCCCTTGGACAAATATTTTTGGAAGGTTTCATTTCCCAAAATATCGTACAAGCCATCGTATAAGGGACGCAAATACGGATCCACCTTATCTTGCATGTCGCCTGGTAAGAAGCCTAGCTTTTCACCGGCCTCCACCGCAGGACGAGTAAGAATGATGCGTTCAACCTCCTTGCGTTTTAAAGCTGCCACAGCAAGAGCCACTGCTAAATAGGTTTTGCCCGTACCAGCAGGACCAATGCCGAAGGTTACATGGTTTTTGCGAATTGCTTCACAGTACTCCCATTGACCGATGGTCTTAGCTTTGACTTGACGACCTCGGTTATTGACGATAATGGTATCGGAATACATTTGATGCAAATTCATGGTTTTGCCTTCGCGGACCATAAAAATACTGTAGCGAACATCATGAGTAGTCAGTGGCAAGCCTTGACGATAGAGGAACAGCAATTCTTGTAACAATTGCTCAGCCATTTCCACCTCGCGAGCGTTACCCTTAATGACAATGCTATTGCCCCGAGCTACAAAAAAGCAATCGAAATTGTCACGAATAATTCGCAAAAATTCGTCGTTCAACCCACAAACACCAATCATTTCTTGTTGGTCCACAGTCTCGATGTATTTCTCTTTCATTTCACCGTCAAATGCCAAATCTAATGCCTCCAATATGCAAAAGTCAATATTTTTCTAACTTATAATTTTAACACAAACGGAGAAGATTTTCAAATACGGTAGAAGCATATAATAACGGTAGATGGACAAAGCAAAAAAAATGCTAGCGATTTTTCGTTAGCATTTTTTAAGGTTATCTCTCTTCAATTTTGATTGATTTGATAATGACCGGTGTCAAAGGTTGATCTGCCATACCGGTTTTTACCTTGCCAATTTTAAAGACGGTTTCCATGCCTTGAGTTACATGACCGAAAACTGCGTGCTTTCCGTCCAGCCAAGGAGTTGCTTTAAGGGTGATGAAGAATTGACTACCACCTGTATTAGGACCAGCATTAGCCATGGAAAGAACGCCTGCCTTATCATGCAAAAGCTTGGAGGAAAATTCGTCCTTAATGGTGTAACCCGGACCACCCGTACCGTTCTTGTTCGGGCAACCGCCTTGGATCATGAAATCGTCAATAACGCGATGGAAAATCAAACCATTGTAGAAGCCCTTGTTAACAAGGGTAATAAAGTTTTCGCAGGTCTTGGGTGCATAATCCGTAGCCAGTTTAATCTCGAAATTGCCCATATTAGTTTCAAAAATCGCTGTTGCAGGCTTTGCATTCGGTGCGGGCGCAGTTTCCTTCCCAGAACCACAGGCCGTCACACCTAAAAGCGCCAGCACAAGTAAAGCCATTAAAAATAATTTCTTCATAAAAACCTCCAAAAAAGTTCGATAGTAATACAAATTATACTACTAAAAGCGAAGGGAGTACAAGAAAAAGTTAAGAGTTAGGAGTAATTCCGAATGTTGCAGTGAAGCTACTGCCTGGCGACCCACGCCGAAATCTTTCCCCCTGCTTGTTCGCTGAAGCCTTGCAAATGGTGGTCTCCCTCGGGGTCGATGTAGAATTCACAGAATGGTCCGAGGAGAGAGATATTCATGTGGGCCTGCTGGACGTTAACAATATTGTCTTTGGCGCCGTGAAATAAAAGTACGGGGCGTCCTTGCCAAGATTTGAGTAGTGCGGAAAGGTTATAATTATCAAAATCGCGTAAAAATTCCGGACCGATCTCAGTAGTTCCTCGTTCGTCAGACATAACTAATGTGGAGCCAGAGCAAAGTGATTGGTATTGTTCACTTGTCATGCAATTTTTAAAGGTGGTACGAAAATCGTTAGGAGTTGCCCATAAAATAAGTCCGTCAACATTTTCCATGGAGCTGGCAATAATACTTGCAGCCCCACCGAGGCTACGACCTAAAAGAAAAATTTTGTAACCTGGATTCATGCTTTTTACATGACGAATGACACTCAAAAGCTCTGCTACCTGCAGGCTCATAATTTGACTACCCGTAAAGTTATAGCGAATAACATCGGCATAGGCACTTACTTTTTCTGCAACGCCTTTGGCGTAGCCCCCGCTTTCATGACTGCCTCGAAAACCGTGGGACATAATTAAAATTTTCTTTTGGGTTGACTTGTTCTGTTCAACAATGCACTCTATTGTACCAAGGGGTCCCTGTACAAAAAAATTGTCCATTTGCCTAACCTCCTTACAGCTACTATGCTTATTTTAGCAAAATTTTTATGGCGTTGCAAAGAAAGCTTGGGCGTCAGCAAGGAGGAATGCCTTAGAAATATCTTAGCACACATTTATCAAATAAATAAAGAAACAAAAATGCTATCCGCTTTTTACGGCAGATAGCATTTTGATTTTTGTTAAGCTTTGGCTTTTTGTTTTTGCAGGAACATTACGCCAACTAAAACAACTACACCAATTACGTCAGTCATCATGTTCGGATGCATGAGAGCCAACGCACCAACAGTTGCTACCGCACGAAGCCACCAAGCAACCGGTGCAAAAAGATAACCTTCGACAGCAACGCCGATGAGGAATACACCGACACAAGCAGTCAATGCTACCAACAAGCCTTGCAATACAGTAGTATTGATGAGCATAAGTTCTGGTGAATATACAAACATGAAAGGAACGATAAAGCCAGCGATTGCAAGCTTAACAGAGGCAACACCAGTCTTCATTGGATCGCCACCGGACAAACCTGCGGCCGCAAAGGATGCCAAGGCAACAGGAGGAGTCAGGTTCGCAAACATTGCATAGTAGAAAGAGAACATATGAGCTGCTGCGGGAGCAATACCAAGCTTAGACAATGCAGGAGCTGCGATAGAAGCGGTAATGATGTATGCGGGAATGGAAGGAAGGCCCATGCCAAGAATCATACACGTAATCATGGTGAAAAGCAAAGTGAAGAGAATGCTTTGAGAACCCAGGCTGATGATGGTATTAGCCATTGTTAAACCAAAGCCGGTCTTCGAGGATACGCCGATGATAATACCTACACATGCGCAGGCAATAGCTACTGATACAGTTTGTTTTGCACCGTCAGCTAGTGCTTCGATGAAATCCTTGACACCCATACGAGTGCTTGCAGAAATTTGTGAAACTACTACGGTCACGATAATGGTACAAACCGCAGAGAAAATTACGGTAGTGCCAGAGAAGAATAACATATAGAGTAAGAAAAGAACCGGAATAACTAAATGGCCTTGGCGTTTCATAACTACGCCAGCTTTTGGCAGTTGATCCTTAGGCAAACCAACTAAACCGTCTTTAGAAGCACGGAGCTGAACTTGAATGATAATACCCAGGTAGTAAAGGAGAGCAGGAATCGCTGCCCAAACAATAATCTCTGAATATTTTACAGAAAGCATCTCGGCCATGATGAAGGCAGCCGCACCCATGATCGGGGGAAGTAATTGACCGCCTACAGATGCAGCAGATTCAACTGCACCAGCGAATTCTTTGGAATAACCAGTTTTCTTCATCAAGGGAATGGTGAAGGCGCCGGTTGTTACTACGTTTGCAACTGCAGAGCCATTAATTGATCCTAAGAAACCAGACGCAATAACGGAAACTTTTGCAGGACCACCTTTGGTATGACCAGCAAGAGCGAGAGCAATATCATTGAAGAATTGACCCATGCCAGATTTTTGCATTACGCAACCAAAGAGAATGAACAAGAAAATATAACTTGCCGCTACACTAACGGATGTACCGTAAATACCTTCCGTATTAGCAAAGAAATGGTTGGACAAGCTTGTCCAGTCATAGCCACGATGCATAAAGAAGGAAGGCATACTACGACCGAAGATACCGTAAGCGATGAAAATTAAGGAAAGTACGGAAAGAGCGTTACCACTAACACGACGGCTCGATTCCAAAACTAAGAATGTTAAGAGTGTTGCCATATACATATCCATGTCGCTAGCATTACCTGCACGTTCAACGACGCCCAGATAATCGTTCCAGATATATAATGGAGCAGCAAAACTTAAAGCAATTAAAATCCAATCGACAATGGTCGGTTTAGTGCGATCACTTTTTTTGTTAAAGGGATACATCATAAAGGAGAGAGCCAACATCATGGCTACATGCAGAGAACGATGTACCAAGGTTACAGGTCCACCAAAAGCAGCTGTATATAAATGATAGCAAGAAACCAAAACGCATAATACGAAGAAAACCTTGCCGATAGTACCTGTTAATTTACGGGTAGCGGATTCCTTGTCATGCTTTTGTAGTACTTCTTCTGACTTGGCCTGCATAGCCTGACCTTCAGCAGAAGCATCATTATTCAAACTAATCTTATTTTCGTCCATTAAAAAGACCCCTCTTCTCAATTTTTAAGGTTAAACGAGTATGCTCAGGAAGGAGTCTGCCGCTTGTTAAGAGCATATCGTTTATTTTTATATCCCGGGTAGCGAGATGAGAATTAATCCAGTCAAATTGCTCAAAAACCTGACCGATTTCATCCATGTAAATCATACCGTTCTCCACCCGTGTTTTTTTCCCTTTATTTTCAGGAATGCCTGCACCAAAGGCAGGGAAACAAATAGTATCAAGAACAAGAGTATTGTTAGACTCGATGTGATAATACTCGTGCCAACGAATTCTTTCCCACGAATGAATCCAACCAAAAAAAAGTTTGTCTCCTACTTTTATCGGATGCTCGACATAAACTTTGCCGGTTTGATAGTCTCTTATTACGAGCATTCTCTCCGGCGATAAGCTGTACTGGGCGTAAAGCCCAGCACAACAAATAACCGCAAAAGCTGAAAGAATCAGCCAAAATTTTTTCATAATACTTAAACTAGGAATCTAAATTTATTTTAGCAAGCCTTTGTCTTTGTAATATTTTTCTGCGCCCGGATGCAGTTTAACTGAAGTACCTTTGATACCGCGAAGAGCTGTCTCGGGTTTAATTTCACGTTTAGCAGTTGCATGGGATGCACCAATGGTTTCCAAACCTTTTTGAGAGTAGATGCCGTCCAGCAAATCGTAAACAACGTCGTCTTTCAAGTCTTTGTTAACGATCATGATATTCATAACTGCTGCTGTGGTAGTATCTGCTGCAGTGCCATAAGTTTCTTTAGGAATCTTCCATTCGATATAGAACGGATATTTCTTTGTCAAGTTCTTTAATGCATCGCCGTCAACAGGAACGAAAGCAATTTCTTTAGTGGTGCCCAATTCTTTAATGGTAGCGTTGCCAAGACCAGAGGTTACGAAAGCAACATCGCATTGACCGTTCTTCATTTGAGCGATTGCTTCGCCATAGGACAGGTAGTCAACCTTTGCATCCTTATAAGTCATGCCATTAGCTTCGAAGATCATACGAGCGTTCAGTTCTACACCAGAGTTCGGTGCACCTACGCCTACACGTTTGCCTTTGATGTCTTTGAAGGATTTGATGCCAGAATCTTTAGTGGTAACGATTTGAACTACGTTCGGCCAGAGACCCATAATTGCACGCAGGTCTTCAGCTTTCTTTTTGCCTTCGTAAGCACCGAATGCATCAACAGCTTGGATTACGGAGTCACTCATAGCGATAGCCATCTCGCCTTTGTGAGTTAAAATACCGTTAATGTTTTCGCCGGTTGCACCAGTTGCAGTTGCACTAGTTTTGTAACCCATTTCACCAATAACCTTGGAGAAAGCGCCGCCAATCGGGAAGTAAATACCAGAGGTCGGGCCAGTTAATACAGTTACGAATTCTTTGGAGCGATCAACCTTAACGGCTGCCTTCTTGTCACCAGCTGCAGGAGCTGCTTTTTTATCTCCACCGCCACAACCAGCGATAAGAGCTGCTGCACAAGCTAAAGCTGTAAGAGATGCTACTAATTTCTTTTTCATATAAAAATTCCTCCCTTTACCAAAAATGACCAGGCGAAATAAACAACCCGCACTGGTCCTCTTAATGACTTTATTTTACAAGATTTTTCGCAATTCTGCAAATATTTTTGTTTGTACTATAAATTCATTTGTCCATATGTCAAAAATGTTACAGAAAAGCCACAAACAGAAAAGCCAGAAGCAAGCGCAATACGAAATTAATTCGGAATTCGGAACTTAATCTAATT
>JAUNIS010000049.1 GCA_030523325.1 Phascolarctobacterium sp. | reverse complement strand
GAGCGTCTGCCTTACAAGCAGAATGTCAGCGGTTCGATCCCGTTAGCGCCCACCAAAAATTATGCACTCTGCTTTTAAGTAGAGTGCTTTTTTGTTTTATTTATTTTTGTTTATGCATTCGTCGGGCTTTCACAAAACTGATTTG
The DNA here is from genome assembly GCA_030523325.1 of Phascolarctobacterium sp. Lineage (GTDB taxonomy): Bacteria > Bacillota > Negativicutes > Acidaminococcales > Acidaminococcaceae > Phascolarctobacterium_A. The sequence continues at coordinate 10,317 of JAUNIS010000049.1, read as the reverse complement.
TTCTAAGATTTCCTGTTAAATCAAATGTTTCGCTAAAAATTTTTTGATGCTTTTTCGAATTTTCGCAAAGCTTATTTGAAAAGAATGTTTTGTATTAATTCGGTTGGCTAAAAACATGTCAGAACTGAAAGTTTTTTCCTCTTTGCTTTTGCTTGCAGGAATTTTATTTTTACGTGGCGAATTATATAGCAAAAATTTTCTGACCAAGTTGAGGTGTAATATGAAATATAAAGCTTTCTTAGCTGTGGGGGCAATGTTTTTAGCAATACAAGCTGAAGCAGCTAAGCCTTCAATTATATATGTTCCTATGGATAATCGTCCTGTTTGCTTGGATTATACCGTGCAAACCATGCAGGCTGCTGGTTGGGATGTGGAGGTTCCTCCTTTAGAATTAATCGCCAACGCTAAAGAGTCGGCAAAAAGTGACGAGCTTTTTGCTTGGTTGGAGTCAAGAGCCGACGAATCAGTTGCGATTGTCGCCTCAAGTGATGCATTATTATATGGGGGACTTGTTGGTTCTCGTACTCATGAAATTCCTTCCGATGTGTTAAAAGCAAGAGCGGAACGTCTGATTAATTTAAGCAGTGAAAAGCATGGGCAAAAGGTTATGGTCTTTACGACTATTATGCGTTCCCCTAAAGCGAGTGCTGCACCTGTGGAGCCTGCTTATTATAAAGAGTGGGGCCCAAAAATTTTCCGTTTGGGCGAGTTAGAAGACAAACTCGACGCTAAAGTAATTAAAAAGAAAGAGACTAAAGAATTAGCTGATTTGCGTCAAGCGATTCCACGAGATGTTCTTAACGATTTATATGCAAGACGTTCTACAAATATAAGGATGACTGAACTATTACTTCACGGCGTAGAAAGTGGTGACTTTGATTACATGCTTATTGGCCGTGACGATACAGCTCCGTATTCGCAAGCTCATAGAGAAGCACGTAATATGGATATTCTTGTGCATGAGCTTCCTAAGGAAAGGATTCGTTTCTTTTCTGGTGCGGATCAACTAGGTCTCTTGCTTTTATCTCGTGCGGCAACAAGGTTAAAATACGAATTGCCCGTGATTAATGTAACTTATGCACCTGGCACTGGTCGTAACACAATACCTAGCTACGAGGATGACACGGTAAAAGTTTCTGCAAGCGAGCATATTTTTGCAGCTGGTGCATTTCCTTTTACTCGTGCGAAAAATCCTGATTTAACATTAGCAATTAATACCCCTTACAATGGCAAAACCTTGGAAGCAAGTAATGCTGCCAATACATATGAGCTAGATAGGCCAACTGCTTCATTTGTAAAAAAGATAGAACGTCTTGTGAGAAATGGCAAACAAGTAGTCATTGCGGATATTAAATATGGGAATGGTGCAGATAATGCTTTGGTTAAAGCTCTTTGGGATAAAAATCTTGCGCATAAATTAGCTGCTTACGGTGGATGGAATACGGCAGGTAATTCTTTGGGCTTTGCCCTTGCACAAGGATTGCTTGCCCCGAGCTTTGCACCCGGTATGAAGGATTATTTTCTTGACCAACGTTATTTAGACGACTGGGCTTATCAGGCGAATGTCCGCATGAAGACTTATACGGAACTCATTTGGCCTAATTATTGGCCAAACTCAGGTTTGAGTGCGGAACAAAAGTCTGCTGCCGAAGATAAAATTACCAACGAAATTCAAGCCCTTGCCGGTCCTTATATGGGCGATGCTGTGAACGAATATCAATTTACCTTGCCTTGGGACCGTATGTTTGAGGTCAAGGTTGCAAAGCGAAATATGTAAAAAATTAGAGCTGAGGCATTTAACTTCAGCTCTAATTTTATTTATAAATTATTTTAAAAAGGTCAACCAATCCTTGTAATTTTCTGCAAGGAGAGTGGGAGTATCAAGACCATAGGGACAATTATTTTTGCAATGATTACAATGCAAGCAGTTGGGAATGCGATGCATCATCTCTTGGACTTCGGGAGTGAGGTTGGGGGCTACGAGGGAGCGACGTAAAAAGAGACTCATGCGAGCCGCATGAGGAATGTTGATTCCTGCAGGACAGGGCATGCAATAACCACAAGCACGACAGAAATTGCCTTTTAGCTCTGCACGATCCTTGTCGATGAGTGCTTGCAATTTCTCGTCTAAAACTGGTGGACTATCTTGGTAACTTAAGAATTCGTCTAACTCAAATTCTTTTTGCACGCCCCAGATAGGAAGTAGGTTGTCGTAGAGGCTTGCAAAAGCATAAGCTGCAGCGGAACATTTAATGAGACCACCAGCCAAGCCCTTCATACCTATGAAACCAACATTAGCCTCTTTACATTTTTTCGCAAGCTCAAGCTCATTTGGGGCAGCAATGTAGGAGAAGGGATACTGAAGCGTTGCGTATAAGCCGGAATCGATTGCTTCGTGCGCGATATGAATTTTATGGCTTGTTGTGGAGATGAAACGTAGCTTGCCTGCTGACTGAAGCTTTAAGGCTTCGTCATATAAACCGTCTTCACCACCTGGCTTAGGAAGAAAGGGTGGGTTGTGAAATTGAAAGACATCGACGTAATCGGTCTTTAAAATTTTCAGACTTGTTTCTAAATCCTTGCGCAAGCCTTCGGGGGTGAGAGACTTAGACTTTGTTGCCAAATAAATTTTGTCGCGTACGTCACTTAAAGCGTAACCAATTTTTTCTTCGGAGTCCGTATAAGCGCGGGCAGTGTCGAAATATTGCACGCCATTATCGTAAGCCTTGCGCAAAAGCCTAGCCGCTTCTTCTTTTGTGATGCGTTGAATAGGCAAGGCACCAAAACCATTTTTGTTAACAGTGATACCAGTTTTACCAAGCGTAACCTTTAGCATAATTTTTCCTCCTCAAAAACTTTGGCAAATTGTTTCCGTAGTTATTTTGTCCTCGTTTTACTATTTAATTATATGTCTTTCGGATAGCTTCTTCAAGAAAATTAGCAAAAACATGTGTATCCTTTAATATATTTTATAAATTCATAAATTGTAAATTAATAAAGAATTATGGTATAATTTATTGTTATGATGTTGAAAGGATGTGAGTCTATGCAAAACAAAATCATGCGTGCAGCTCTTTGTTTCGCACTTGGTATTTTAACGACGAGTGCAAGCACCGGCTTTGCAGCTGATGAGCTACTGGCTCAAACCGAATTAAATAGAGGCGCAGAAAAGGTAACTGCCGAGCTTTGGGCTAACCCTATCAAAGGTGGTTACATGAATGACTTAACGATAATTTTCAAAAGAGTTGACAAATCCATCATTACTGCATATAAACCTACCATTAACGGAGGCTACAACAGTCTTTTGAAACCAATTAAGATTGTCGATAAGGATGGCGATGAACAGCTTTTGCTTAGCGTAGGTCAGGGCACGTGGAATGTTCCAAGTGATTTTCGCATTATTGATTTCGATAAAAAAGGTAAGGTTACAGAAATTTTTGGCGGCAAAGAAAGTTTAGGTATTGTTATTAATGCAAAAGCGTCGAGAGATAAACTCAATATTTCTTTGAACAACGGCGAGGTAAAGGATGTAAAAATCAGTAAGCAATTGGATGATTTGGAAATAAACCGATTGATTTTTGATAATCTTTATTCTTTGACCGCTTATGATTTTGATAAAGATGGTGTTGATGAAATCTTCTTAGACCAAGAGATCAGAGCTCGTCGCAATCTTGTTATGGATGTTGGCTACATGCTTAAGTACGACAAGGACCAAAAGAGCTGGAAGAGTAACATGATAACTCTGATGGCTAATGGTGTTGTAGGTAAACGTACCACTGTCAATGAGGGTCGCGCGTTTAACTTAGGCATGTTTATGCCAAGAAAAATAGTGTTGCCTTTCGGCGAAGGCACTTATCCGGAATTTTCAACTGCTGGCTTTGAACTAGAAAATAATGTCAACAAACTATTGCAAAAAGAAATTGCACCTTTTTTACCTAAAGTATTTGCTGGCAATGAGGATTTGGCATTCAATGTTTTGCGAGCTGATGAAAAGCTGTGGGTTGTACAACTCATTCATGGCAAAAAAGAATTTTTTCATCACCACCTGAACATTAGCCCTAAAAACGGCGAACTTGTCAAACTTAACAGCATTCTCGATGTCAAGAATAAAAAACTTCTTGAACTCATGAAAAAGTTGTGCGAAGAATCTGAGGCTAAATTCCAAGGAGCAATTCCTAACGAATGGTATATTGTTGGCGACAATCTTTTCTTGTGCCAAATGAATGCAGAAGGTAAAGAAGAAAATATCGGTTTTCCTCTGGAAAAATTGAACGACTTTATCATTGACAAAGACTGGAAGGTTGCAAAGCCCAAGGCTAGTAAAAAAGATAAAGATGAAAAAGAAGAAACTCCCGAAGACAAGTTTTGGAAAAAACTTCTTGGGGAAGACAAAGAGGATAAAAAAGCTGACGAGAAGGTAGAAAAAGATTCCTCAGAAGAAAACAAGGATAGGTCTGAGATACCTAAAAATTCTAAGGACAAGAAAAATGTTAAGAAAAACAAAAAACTGACTGATGAGTCAGCAGAAACTGAAAAAGAAAGTAAAAACAAGCAAAAAGAAGAAACAAAGCCATAAATTTCTTAAATCAAATTTGCTTTTTGAAAAAAACTCATTTATAATTGACATACTGTGATTATGGATGCTTTGTTCCTTTCCATATTACTTTCGAAGAGAAATCAAGGAGGTTCTCATATATGTTAGACTTTATTCGCTCTGCTCGCACTAAAAAAGCAGTTGCAATTGCTTTAGCAACAGGCATCACATTATCTTTTGCTGCTTGTAAAAAAGAGCAACCTAAAGGCAATGCAGCTATTGCTGTAAAAACCATGGAAGTAATCAAACGTGATACTCCCATCACTTACGATTTCAATGGTTTCGTTGAAGCTCAACAAGAAGCAAAGCTTATGGCTAATGTTTCAGGCAAAATAATTTCCAAGAATTTCAAAGGTGGAGACACTGTTCAAGCAGGTCAAGTTTTATTCACGATTGACCAACGTTCCTACACAGCTAATCTTTTAAGCGCTCAAGCAAATTTATCTAGTGCTAAGACTGAACATTTGCGCCTCGTTACTGATGCAGATCGTTACGCAAAACTTTATGAACAAAATGCTGTATCTAAACAAACCTACGATAATATTATTGCTCAACGCGACCAAGCTCAAGCTCAAGTAGCTGCTTGTGAAGCAATCGTCGCTAACGCAGAGGTAAGCATGACCGATACGCAAGTTCGTGCTCCCTTTAGTGGTCGCATTTCTACTAGCGATTTATCCGTTGGTAACTTTGTGACTCAAGGGCAAACCGTTATGGCAACTATGAGCAATGTTAATCCGATTCGCGTTAAGTTCTCCATTTCTGAAAATGAATACTTGACCTTAACCGAAACTAATAAGAATAAAGGTGCCAAAGGACTAAGCGATTTGTCTCTCGTTCTTTCTGATGGCAAAACTTATCCTGTTAAAGGCGTTGTTGAACAAGTCGATCGTGGAGTAGGCGAAGGTACTGGTGCACTTACCATTAAAGCTTTATTTGCAAATGATGATAACCTTTTAATGCCTGGTATGTTTGCTCGCGTGCAAGCAAATTCAGGTATCGTTAAAGATGCAATGCTTGTTCCTCAACGTGCTGTCAAAGAACTTCTGTATAAAAAATTTGTTTACACTGTTGATAAAGAAAACAAAGTTGATATGAAGGAAGTTAAATTAGGAGCTCGCGTAGGTCGTCTTTGGTTAGTTGAAAGCGGACTTAATGGTGACGAAACACTCGTTGTTGAAGGTATACAAAAAGTTAATAAGGGTTCGGTTGTTAAACCAACTCCTATGACCGAGGCAGATCTTGATACTACTCAAACTGCTGCCCCTGCTGAGGCTAAAAAGTAGGAGGCTGACTAATGGCTAAGTTTTTTATCGACAGACCTATCTTTGCAATGGCTCTGTCCATCATCATTGTTTTGATTGGTGCGATTTGTGGATTTAACCTGCCAATTGCACAATATCCTAATATTACTAAACCACAGATAAACGTAAGCACCATTTATGTTGGTGCGAATGCTTCTACCGTTGAACAATCTGTAGCTCAAGCGATTGAGCAAAAGGTTAATGGTGTAGAAAACATGCGCGACATGCGTTCTACTTCTACCAACACTGGTCAATATTCTCTTGACGTATACTTTAATTTAGATAAAAATGCTGATATAGGTGCCGTAGAGGTTCAGAACCGCGTATCTCAAGCATCTTCCTCTCTGCCTAGTGAAGTAAACTCCTATGGTGTTTCTACTACTAAAAAATCATCTCAGGATATTCTTTGGCTTACTTTAATCTCTCCTAACAACACATATGACTCTATGTTCCTTTTAACATATGCAAAATCTAACATAGTTGATCCTGTCAAACGTGTTAAAGGTGTTTCCACTGTTGAAGAGTTCGGTGAAGAATATGCTATGCGTATTCAGCTTCAACCAGATAAGATGGCTAGCTTGGGTGTAACTGTTAACGATATTTATTCAGCAATTACCACTCAATCTGTGCAAGCTCCTGTAGGTTCTATCGGTTCCAAACCGACTATGGCTGAACAAGAACTTTCTTATTCGGCTTCTGCTAGTGGTCGTTTGAAAACTCCTGAAGAATTTGGCAATGTTATTATTCGTTCTGTAGACGGCAACAAGCTTCGTGTCAAAGATGTTGCTGTTATCGAGGAAGGTCCTCGTATGGACATTCCTGCAGCAACTCTTGACGGTGCTACTTGCGTTGCCTTTCCGATTTATTTAACATCCGATGCTAATGCAATCGACTGCGTCGACCAAATTATGAAGGTAGTTGAGGACGCTCGTACCCGTTTGCCGGCTGATATGGAATTGATAGTTGCAAACGATAAGACTACATTTATTCGTGAATCCATGAATAAAGTGCTCCATACTTTCATAGAAGCGCTTCTTCTTGTACTCGTAGTTGTTTATATGTTTCTCGGCAATTGGCGAGCAACCTTGGTTCCGATGCTGGCAGTACCTGTATCCTTGATTGGTACTTTCGCAGCATTTAAAATTCTAGGTTTTACAATTAATACACTGTCCCTCTTCGCTTTAATTTTGGCAATCGGTCTTGTAGTCGATGACGCCATCGTCGTAGTAGAGGCAGTAGAACATCACATCGAAGAGAATGGACTCTCTCCCCGTGAAGCAACATATCGTGCAATGGATGAAGTATCTGGTCCTGTAGTTGCAATTGCTTGCGTACTTGCCGCAGTATTCTTGCCCATGTCCTTTATGGGTGGTTCTACCGGTGAATTGTATAAGCAATTTGCTATGACTGTATCTGTATCTATGATGCTTTCTGCAGTCGTAGCTCTCTCTTTGACTCCGGCTCTTTGCGCAATGCTTTTGAAACCTCGTGACGAACATCAAGGTCCTTCTAAATTTAATTTTATTGATAAGGCAGTTGCCGCCTTCAATAATTGGTTCAACAGAACTCTCGAAAAATATACTAACGGTGTAACTCTTTGTATTCGTCAAACTAAAATCGTACTTTGTGCGTTCCTGGTAATGCTCGTTTGCATTGGCGTCGTTGCAAAAGTTACTCCCTCCGGTTATGTTCCTGATGAAGACCAAGGCGATTTCTTGATTGCTTACAATCTGCCCGAAGGTGCATCTTCTAACCGCGGTATTCAACAAATGACCAAGGTCGCTTCTGAAATCAAGCAATGGCCTGGTGTTAAGTATGTTATTGCGGTTAATGGTTACGATATTCTTTCTTCGGCACCAAAGTCTTCTGCTGGTTTGATGCAAGTAATCATGAAAGATTTTGCTGAGCGTGATACAACTACCTTCCAACACATTGGTCGCGTTTATGGTATGGCCGGCCAAATTCCTGAGATGAATCTTATGGCCTTCAATGCAGCAGCGCTTCCTGGTCTTTCTTCTACCGGTTCCTTAGGCATGTACGTAATGAATCTTGGTGGCGATGATATTAGTACTATGGGTCAGTACGTTGGTCAATTTTTAGCGAAAGCCAACCAAAGACCAGAGATTGGTATTTGTTATTCTCCGTTTAGCACTGATACGCCGGCTTATCAATTTGAAGTTGACCGTGAAAAAGCTGAGGCTTTGAACGTTCCCGTATCTTCAGTTTATAGTACTTTGCAATCCTTCCTTGGTGGCTTGGAAGTTAATGACTTCAACAACTTCGGTCGTATTTGGAAGGTTGTTATGCAAGCGGACAAAAAATATCGCGGCGACATTAATACGATGAATATGTTCTACGTTCGTTCTAACGATGGTAAATTAGTTCCGCTCTCCACCTTGGTTAAAGCAGAATTCACTCAAACTGTACCTACTGTAACTCGTTTCAATGGTGCATCCGCTTTCAAGATTGCGGGTTCTCCTGCTGATGGTTATTCTACTGGTCAAGCGATGGCTGCTTTGGAAGAAGTTGCTAAGGAAGTTCTTCCTACAACTTACACCTATGAATGGGTTGACCAATCTCGTGATGAGAAAGAAGCAGGTGACAACACCATCTTCTTGTATTCAATTTCCTTGGTGTTCGTATTCCTCTGCTTAGCAGCTCTTTACGAATCTTGGACAATTCCTCTGGCTGTTATGTTGTCAGTACCTCCTGCAATTCTTGGTTGCTTCGGATCTCAATTGATTCGTGGTCAACAAAACGATATTTACATGCAAGTAGCACTCATAACCCTAGTAGGTTTGGCTGCTAAGAACGCAATTCTTATCGTTGAATATGCAGTTATGAACTATGAACAAGGTATGGGTATTGTTGAATCAGCAATTGCTGCTGCAAAGCTTCGTCTTCGTCCTATCCTTATGACCTCCTTTGCATTTATTCTTGGTTGCTTGCCTTTGGCAACTGCAACTGGTGCTTCATCCGGTGCTCGTGTATCGATGGGTAATGCCGTAGTAGGTGGTATGACCTTTGCAACCTTTGTCGGCATTTTCTTGATTCCTGTTATGTTCGTAGTAGTTGCGAAAGTATTTGAGAAAAAAGAAGAAAAGGTTGAAGAATAAAATTACTAGATAATTTTAAGAGCTCTTGCTTGGGCAGGAGCTCTTAATTTTTTGTGGTAAAAATAAAAAAAATACAAAAAAGACACAAAATATTGTGGTGTAAAGTTTATAATGTGATATAATTAGATAGATAATTTAATTTATTTCGTTTTTTATTTCACCATCTAGGAGGATTTTTATTATGAAAAAGAAATTACTTGCTTTTACCTTAGCAATGGCTTTCTCCGCTTCCTGCTTTGCTGCAGATTCTTCCTTAAGTGCAACTCAAAAGGTTGGCGCTATGGAAAAAGTTTTATACGGCACTGAGCAAACCGGTTCTTTAGTATCTAGAATGGATAGCTTGGAAGACGATCTTTACGGCTCCGTGGTTTCTGATACAATCTTGAATCGTATTGATAGTATGTATGGTTACATCGATGGCTCTGCGAATAATGGCGAGGCAAGCTTTGCTACTCGTTTGAATATTGTTGACTGGAAGTTGTCCGATAAAGTTTCTGACGATCCCGCTAAGTCTCGTATCGAAGCTGTTGAAAAAGCTGTTAATGGTTCTGTTCAATCTGGAAGTCTTTCTTCTCGCTTGAGCGAGTTAGAAAGAATGGCTGGTTATACAAATGGCTCAATCCCTGTTCAAGAAACAACCTTGCCTAAAGATTCCGTTATGAAAATCGTTTTCACTAATGAGATGAGCACCAAGACTAATCGTAAAGGCGATGTGGTTCCTTTTGTTTCTGCAGACAATCTCTATGTTAATGACGTCCTCGTTATTCCTAAAGGTGCTCATGGGATTGCAACTGTTTCTAAAGTTGTTCAACCGGGTATCTTCGGTAAGGATGGACGCCTTGATCTTAACTTCTCTCACGTAACTGCAGTAGACGGAACACAAATTCCTGTTTACGTTGGTGAACTTGCCAAGCAAAAAGCTGCTAGTATTGCAGGTGCTGCTGGTGTGGCAATTGGTTCCATGATTGTCCTTGGACCTGTAGGTCTTGTCGGTGGAGCTTTCGTTAAAGGTGCTTCCGTGACAATTCCGGCTGGTTCCGCGACTTACGTTCAATGCGCTGCAGATACTGCTATTCAAGGTGTAGTAGATCAATAATTTTGTTTGCAGAAGGATTAGCTTCACTTTTAGATGAGCAAATGTATTTTTTTAGCAATCTTTAAATAAAAACTTACAAACCTCACCCTTTGGGGGTGAGGTTTTTTTTATTTTATGGTATAATAAAAAGCGGATTACTATGTATAAATTTAAAATGGTAAATTGCAAGTCCAAATTGAACACTTGCATTAATTAACTCACTTGAACCTT
>JAUNIS010000048.1 GCA_030523325.1 Phascolarctobacterium sp. | reverse complement strand
GATTGCAAACACTCAACACTATGCAATCAGCACTCAGAACTATTACCAGAGGTGAACTAAATGAAACACGATCTCCCCGTATCCAAGGGGCAAACTATAGAACTAGAAATTACCGGCTTAAACTCCGAGGGAGATGGTGTAGGCAGGTTCGAGGGCCTGACCATCTTCGTAAAGGGTGCCCTCAGCGGGGAAAAGGTGCTGGCCAATCTGACGGTTGTAAAGAAAAATTACGCCGTTGGTAAGCTGAAAAAAATTCTTGTTGAATCCCCGGACAGAGTGAAGCCCTTATGCCCTGTTTATAAAGAGTGCGGGGGCTGTCAGCTCCAACATTTGTCTTACGAGGGCCAATTAAAAGCCAAGCGTCAACAGGTTTGGGACGCACTGACTCGCATTGGTCATTTAACTGGCGTCAATGTTTTGCCAACTCTTGAGGCACCTAATCCATGGAACTATCGCAACAAAATGCAGGTGCCTTGTATGGGTACGCCGCAAAAACAATTTATCGGCTGCTTCGCTTTAAACACGCACAAGGTAATTGATGTAGAAAATTGCTTCATCCAAAAGGAAAAGAACAACGCTATTGTTAAGGTTGTGCGTGAATGGATGAAAAAATATAAAATTGCACCTTACGACGAAGATAAGGGCACGGGTATCGTGCGTCATATTATGGGTCGCGTAGGCGCAAAAACGGGGGAACTGATGGTTTGCCTCGTGACTGCAACGGATAATGTGCCTCATTTTAAGGATTTAACGAAGATGCTCAAGGAAGCATTGCCCGAGCTTAAATCCGTTGTACAAAATGTTAACAAGAGGCATACCAATGTTATCTTGGGTAATAAGACCCAGGTTATTTATGGCAAGGAAAATATTAGCGATAGCATTGGTAATTTAAAATTCAATATTTCTTGTCAGTCGTTCTTCCAGGTTAATAGTGAGCAAGCAGAAAGACTTTACGCCAAGGCTTTGGAATATGCTGCCTTAACCGGCAAGGAAATTGTTGCGGATGTTTACTGCGGGACGGGAACTATTAGTTTATTTTTAGCGCAAAAGGCTAAGCATGTTTTTGGTATTGAAATCGTTGCACCGGCAATTCGCGACGCCAAGGCTAATGCTCGCAATAATAATATTAATAACGCAACATTCATCTTAGGTGACGCTGCTCAAAAAATGCCAGAGCTTGTGGAAGACGGTGTCAAGCTTGACGTAGTCGTAGTGGATCCTCCTCGTGCGGGTTGCGAGCCCCGTGTGCTTGACGCCATCGCCAAGGTTAAACCAAAACGCGTTGTCTATGTTTCTTGTAACCCAGCGACGCTTGCCCGCGACTTAGCTTATATGACGCAAAAGGGCTACAAGGTCGATAAGGTGCAGCCGTGCGATATGTTTCCAATGAGTTTTCATGTAGAGTGCGTTTGTATGTTGTCCAAACTTTCTGCCGCGAAGAAACATGTCGATGTAGGATGAGATGTATCTCACTTCTGAGGAAAGTAAGGCAACCTATTTAGTTTTTACCTTCTCTTTTGAAGGACTTACGTGTCCGAAATATGGGATGCATTACAAACAGACAAATGAAGGGCAAAGACCCTCTTACGGAAATCAGGTGGGCGAAGGCCCACCTGATTTGAAACTTGGAGCGATAATTATACTGTTTTTATGAAACCAATACTATGACTTCGGAGTGATGCATAGCGGCATACTCGAAGAATGCGATTAACAAATCCAAACAGGAAGAAGTTTCCTCATACGAGAAAGAATGTTCCTTATATAGACATAAATCGTTTAAGTAGCACGTGGGGTCAATAGAGACAGAATTTTCGCTTCCAGAAAAAGTATTGCATGCTTCCTGATAATCCCGGGTAAAACCTTGCCATTCATTCTCAGTGGTGTACGGATTTCCAAAGATATCTTCAAAGTATCCATCCCAGATATGAATAATGATTTCCGGGGATTTTGCAAGGGAGAGGATTATTTCCCCCTCACCTTCATAGCCGTCATAAAAATCCGAATTGTTTTTAAGCTTTCCAATGTCCATGATCTAATAACTCCTTCTGTTCTTGTGTTGCGGTTCCGTGTTTTCGAGCCTGTATAGCGGCATCCCATGTTGATTTGGGAATCCATTTACCGTCTCCAACTAGGATTTCTCTTTTCCCTTTACGCGCATTTGGACCAGCACCAATGCCGGGAAGATGTCGTTCGACTACCCAGCTGTCTCCCTGCTCTGGCGGAGCTCCGGGTGTTCTGGTATGCCAACGGCTTGTGTAATTATACTCACCTTTGGTCCACTGATATTTTACCTGATCATACCCGACCTTGGTTTGAGAAATAATTTTTGCATCAGGAGGAATAAGAATAGGAGACGATAGGGGAAGAATCTTGGTTAGATACTGTTGTTCTGCGGCTGCTTCATTTTCAGCAGCCTGAAGAGCCGCTTCTTCTTGTTCCAAAGTCTGCTGAGAGCCGGAGGACTGATTACTGTTTTTGCCACTTGCCATTAGCTTACCCTCCTGTTCATGTTGCGAGTTCGGAGGGTATTTTCTGGGATGATAATCTTAACACCGTGACGGATTGCGTATTCGAAGGATTTGAGGCATTTCTCATCTTTTCCGCAAACAGAATAGACGATTATGGCTTTTAATGGAAGATTATCTACCGCATAACGGATGGCATCCTCGAATAATCTGCGTTCTACAGCATAGCGGATATGACTTTTGGCACTCATAGCAATAACGCTGCATTTTTCTAACCCACTGAAGTATAAGGGAAATGTTTCACGACCTGCATAGGATGCGTTCGGGATGACGACGGCATGTAGTTCTAAAGAGAACCATAGAGCAACTATACGAGCCCGGAAAATGCGATACAGGTTCTCCATTTTGTGTATATCCCCGAAAACAGAATAATCCGGAGAGATGAAGAATTTTACATTTTCAAAACGCTTCTTAAAATAGGATAGCCTCTTTTTGTCATTAAAGTAGATTGCCCAAAACAAACCGTTTCGGCCGTCAAATTCAATGTCAAAGGAATAAAAACAGACAGCAGTTAGTGGCGTGGTTTGGTACAAAGATTTCTCACTGTATAGTGCCAGGTAATCCGGATATATTTTTGTGTCACAGTATAGTTCAGGCATATCGAGTGAACCACAACGTTTAGTGCGGTTCAGCAGTTTCAGAATATTATAGTTCAGCAGATGACACATATCTTTAGGGATGCGTACATAAGTGTCATCAGTATCATGTACGCGCTTAGTTAATTTTTTTATTATAATAACATTTCCTTTCTGGTCTAAGACCAAAATATTTCCTTCAATTTTGCATTTTTTACAAAATGTCAATAGACGGATTTACGAGGAAGTGCTATTATATCAAGTAGCGACACTTGGATTTGCAATAGCACTTCCGAGGAATGAAACGTGTTGAAGGACTGCTGGTAACAGTTTTTCAATGCGTTTTATTTTTGACATTCAAAGGACATCACCCCTTTCGAAGTATTTATATTAAGCACGGAGTATATCAAGAAGATCGTAGTAGTAATAAGTACGGTTTTTTTTCTTGTTATCCGTGTATAATATTTTTTCTTGAACCAGTAAATTCAGGTAGCGATTAATGCTGGTTTGTGGAACATCAGTAAGTTCTGCAATTTTTGTCCCGCTGGTAACAGGATGCTGATACAAAATATTCATAACGTCTACGATTTTACTGGATCTTGCGAGACTACAGGCAACAGCAAGGTGTTTCTGGTAAAGAAGATTGATATCTGTAATCATATTGATATACTTGTCACATTGTTTAGTTACTGTGCTCAGGAAGAACTTAATCCATTCGTTCCAGTCTCCGTTGTAGCGAATATTGTTCAGAAGGGTATAATACTTAATCTTATCTCGCTCCAGGGCTTCACTGATAAAAAAGCATGGAAGATCAATCTGCTTCTGAGAATATAGGTACATAGGAATTAACATGCGTCCGACACGACCATTACCATCCATAAAGGGATGTATTGTTTCGAACTGTGCATGAATAATTGCTGTTCGAACCAGAGGACGTAGAGAATCCTGGGGATTATTGATATAGCTAATTAGATTATCCATCAGCGCAGGCACTTTTTCCGGAGCGGGCGGGATGAAAGTGATGGCATGACTAACATCTTTCCTTCCAATATAGTTTTGTTCTGTTCGATATGAACCAATGACTGAAGGCTTTCGAACATTCCCAATCATCAACGTAGAGTGAATGTCAGAGAAAAAGTCATTCGAAAAATCATGTCTGCTTAATGTATCGATTCCCTGTACAGTGGCGAGATAATAATTTCTCACCTCTGTCAGATTAGAGTCTTTCTCATTAGGGGCTACCTGGTCAATGAGAACACCATCTAATGTGGCCTGAGTTCCTTCCAATGCGGAAGATGCAAGGGCCTCCTTCTGTTGTAAGGTTGGCATAAACCACGAACTATCAAGTTTACTATCGCGTATTTTCTCTTTGTATACTTCTAACTTAGCAGTCGCATCAATCAATTCTTCAATAAAAGACATTGGATTGATAATCCCGGCTTTAAGGGGAAGGGACGTAGCTTCATAAGAACCACTCATTGTTCTATTCCTCCTTTCAAAGTATATAATAACTGATATAAAACTAAAAGTCAAGTGATTTGGTTTTATATGTAGATAAAAGATGAAAATAGAACCATATACGAACGATACAATGCACTTTTGCCTTGACATTCACGTGGAATAGATGCTAATATTATCGATAGAATATCATCCAAAGTAATAGAGAAAAAATTTTTTATACAAGGGAGAACGTTCATGAGTGTAAGTTCTTATGAAGAGTTAAGTGAATATAAGGGAAGAATAAAAAATCTTTGTCTGAGCACGGAAAAATGTGTTGGGGCACTGACGAAAATTTACGATGAGCCTGTTTTCAATAATTTCGAAGGCTTGAAGAATCTGCTTGGCAGAATTAACCAGGATAATTTTAAAGTTGTTGTCATTGGTAAATTCAGTACGGGCAAAAGTACTTTGATTAATGCTCTGCTGGGAGAAGATGTCTTGCCTGACAGCTTGGACCCTTGCACAGCTTTTATCAACGAAATTATTTACGGCGCAAAGCCCCGTGCTACAATTTATTTTAAAGAAAATATTCCGGCTAATTGGCAAGCGTTCGTACAAGACGAAAGCATTGCCGCTCACATTAATAAGTTTGCTAGCAATATCCCGCCCTACGTAATTGAAAATCTTGAGGATTTATCTAATTGCGTGACCATTCCCGTGGACGAGGATGGAGTAGCGATTGAATTTGAGGGCACGGATTGCAGTCCTTTTGAGAAGGCTGTCATTGAATATCCATGCGAGCTTTGCAAGAACGGTGTAGAAATTATCGACTCACCCGGTCTAGACGAATCTCAAGACAGAACAGAGATCGTGGAAAAATATTTTAAAAAGGTCGATGCAGTTATTTACGTTATGACGAACATCGCCACGGGCGGTGAAGGTGACAAGGAGATTGTCGAAAAATATCTGACCAGCAATGATATTAAAAATATTTTCTTTGTCTGCAATCTTTTTGGAGTAAAAATCGAAAAAGCCAAGAAGCAGCTCCTAAATCGTTTGAAAAAAATTTTTGCAGGGAGAACTCTCTTATGTGAGCGAGGCTTTCATCTTGTGAACCTTTTTGATTTCGTTAATACTGGTGTGGAGCCTTTTAAGGGTGCATTAGCTGCTTATCTGAATAATGAAAAGGGCAGAGCACAATTGACCTCTTATAACGAAAAACTGACGGAATTAAGCAATATTGTTAAAGATGGCATTGCGAATTTTGAACGCATCAGTACGAGAGAACTGCGTGCAATAGACGCTGATATTTTGTCCGTAGAAAACGATATCGCCGCTAAAGAAAAATTTCTTGCCAAGGCGAAGACTAGCATTTATAACATGCAACTTGAGATAGACGCTTTTTGCAAGGTCGATATCCTAGAAAAATTCAAAAAGCATAACCACACGACGAGGACTTACTTTAAAGAAAAAGATTTAGGTACGAGATCTTTAAGTAATAGTGCAGATGAAGCTGCTACAACTCGTTTGAGTGCAGAACTTGCTAAGGAATATGCTGTAATCGTCGAGCAAAAGATGGACGAGTATGTTCGTGAAGAACTTTTATGTTCCATCATTGAAGAAATCAGTTCCGAACTAAAAAATCTTCAAGAGGAAACGACTAGCTTTGGCGCTTGCTTAGAGTTACCAGTTTTTGGTAATAGCTGCGAATTCAACGACGAAGCTGTGCAAGAGGCTAGCAAAGTTTTCGAAAAGAATTTGGAACTTGACCTTAGCAAATTTATTTCCTACGACGCAATGAATTTGCAAGCGCTTCTTGAACCTGCAGTCAGCACGGTTTTCACTATGTACGGCGACTACAAAAAGGATGCTCGCGGTTCTAAATTAACGGAAGAAATTTTAGCTAAGCTATCCATCGACGTGCAAGAACGCATGGCTCGCGACAAACGCATTATTGCCAACTACATTATTCGCGAAGTGTTGAAAACTTTCTCTAAGGTTATGTTCGATGTGAGTACCAACGCTATGGAAGATGTTTTGGCTAAGAGAAGAGATACGCTTGACTCATATCGACAAACTAGAAATAATATTTTGGCTAAGCGTGAAGAAGAAACTCTCAAATGCGAAGCGATTATAAAAAAACTTAATGATAATCTTCAGACGCTTGCTGTCTTACAAGAAAAAATTGACGCTTGAGTTTTTTTAAAAATATAAGCATCCTTTGAAGACGAAAAATATTTTGAAATTTTTGAGGGTTTGGCTTATAATCTGAAGCGATTATATCTGTTTTGTTCATCTTGAAACTCGTGAGAGTTCTTGTCTTTTACGATAATAAAATTATATGAGGAGGGAACTATTATGAAAAAAATTATTGCTGCTGCACTAATTATGTCCTGCAACTTCTGGACGTTGCCGACGGTTTCTGCTTGCACGACTTTTCTTGTGGGCAGGGATGCTTCTGCCGACGGCTCTGCTTATATCGGACGCACTGAGGACACAGTGGATTTAAAAATAACTAAGTTAGTAGATTTTCCTGCCTCGAAAAAAGCCGGTACCTTCGAGTATGTCGATTCTGGCAATGGCTTTCGTCTTACCTTGCCCAATGCTCATCATCGTTGCCTCGTTGCGCCTATTGACGACAAAGATCCCAATTATTGGTGGGAGAGCGGTATCAATGACGCTGGTGTAGGTTTTAGTGCTACAGAGACAATTCGTGTTAATGACGCTATTTTAAAACATGATCCACTTGTTACTTCTGGTTTATGCGAAGAAAACATTCCCCGCCTAGTGCTTCCTTATATTAATAGCGCCAAGGAAGGTGTTTTGTATCTTGGCAAGTTGATGGAACGATATGGTACGACTTCTAACGAGGCGGTAATTTTTATCGATAATGATGATATTTGGTATATGGAACTGCTCAGCGGACACCAATGGGCCGCTTACCGTATGCCTCAAGATACATATGCTTGCATAGGCAACGACTGCCTGCTCGATTATTACAATCCAGCCGATAAAGAAAATTGGCTAGGCTCGAGTAATGTTATCCAGTTAGCAAAAAAAGCTGGTACCTATAAAGAGGTTGACGGCAAGTTCCATTTGGCAGAATCTTACACTCCTGGTCGACGTGATTATAGTCAGTTACGTGTGTGGGCTTCCCGCCGTTATTTTAACAACTCTAAGGCCGGTGCTTACGATGTAAATACTCGTCACGAGTTTAATCTTAAACCAGAAAAAAAGATAACATTACAAGAACTTTTTGCTTTAAGCAGGGATCGTCATCAAAATACTTCTCTTGCTACGGATCTACCTGGACACAATACTCGTCCTATCGGCATCGACCGTACAACATCTGTTCACTTTTTGCGCTTCCATAAAGATAGAACGCCGGTAATGTGGCTTTCTCAAAACGCACCGGAATTTAGTGTATATCTGCCAATCTATGCTAATGCTAGCAAGCTTCCCAAGGAGATGACTATAGCTAGCTCAAAATATGATGATAAATCTCTTGCCTGGGAACTGCGACTTATTTCTGATTTGGCAGTAATTAACAGAGCAAATTATGCTCAGCCAGTTCGCAGCCGTTTTGACGCATTGGAAGATAAGTTGATAAAAGTTGTTGAAAATTGTAAAAATCCTACTCCCGCAGAGGCCGATAAAATGTTGCAGGACGTAAACAAAATGGCTCTAGATACTACTAAAGAAGTCAAGACCGAGCTTATTACCAAGGTATCTCAAGATGTGGTCCTTTCTACCAAGAATCTTGGCAGGGATTAATAGCAACACAATAAGAATCTCGATATTATTACTGGGAGACCTAAAGATGGAATTCGTAAAATTAGGAAACGCCAATCTAAATGTATCTCGCATCTGTTTAGGTTGTATGGGATTTGGCAACGCTGCGACCGGCCAACATTCTTGGACGGTTGATGAAGAAACGACTCGGGCAATTATGAAACATGCTCTCGAGCAAGGCATCAACTATTATTGACCGCGTGGCAGAACTTGCGGACAAGCATAAAGTGTCGATGACGGAAATTTCTTTGGCGTGGCTTCTTACTAAGGTAACAGCGCCCGTCGTTGGGGCGACCAAAGTTCAGCATATTGATGGAGCTGTCAATGCAGTCAACATAAAACTTTCTCAAGAAGAAATAAAATTTTTAGAGGAATGTTATGTTCCTCATGCTCTCGTGGGTGTAATGGCCGAAAATAAACCTGCTCAGGCTGGTGCGAGTCATCCTTGGAACACTAAAAAATAAAAAGTTTTCGACTTTGACGTCGAAAAGTGTCAAAAAACACAAAGTTTCCGACTTTAAAGTCGGAAACTTTTTGACTTTTGGCGAATAAATGATATAATTTAAAGAGAAAAGAGGTGACTTCATGTGACGAGACTTATCAATAGACCTAAATACATAGATGAACTATTAGCTCATAAGGACGTGGATTTAGTCAAAATTGTTACCGGAATCAGGCGCTGCGGAAAATCTTCTATTCTCGATTTGTATCATCAAAAGCTTTTGGACCTGGGCGTTGATAATGAGCATATTTTACATATGAATATGGAGTCTATGCGTTACAGTGATCTAAAGGATTACAAAAATTTTTATGAGTTTGTGAGCGAGCATATTCCCAAGAGCGGCAAGGCTTACTTAATGTTTGACGAGCTGCAGGTTGTTGCAGGTTGGGAGAAAGCCATCGAATCCTTTCGTTTAGATTTTGATGTGGATATTTATATCACTGGTTCCAATGCATATATGCTTTCGACAGATTTTTCTACGTTTTTGTCCGGGCGTTACGTGGAGATTAAGGTTTTGCCCTTAAGCTTTAAGGAATTCATTACTTTCAACGAGTTTGCACAAGGTGTTACTAAAGCAGAGATGTTCAAAAAATATCTGCAATTTGGTGGCATGCCTATCTTAAAGGATTACAAATTTGACGAGCTTGCAAGCTTCCAGGCTCTTGAAGGCATCTATTCCACAATAATTTTAAAAGATATTTTGCAAAGAAATGGTCAGACCGACCAAGCACTTTTGCAAAAAATTTTCTTATTTGTTTGTGACAATCTTGGAAGCGTGACTTCTCCCAATAACATTGGTAATGTTTTGGCGAATAGTGGAGAGCTTATTACTGGGAAAATCAAAGCTGTCGCAGGCAAAACCGTGGAGCGTTATCTTGACATGCTTTGCCGAGCTTTTATTTGTTATCCTGTAAGTCGCTTCGATGTCAAAGGCAAGCAATTGCTAAAAACATTGGGCAAATATTATCTTGTCGATTTAGGCTTTAGGCAAATGCTTTTAGGAAATCGTCGTCAAGATTTAGGGCATTTGCTGGAAAATGTTGTCTATGTCGAGCTTCTGCGCAGGGGCTACAATGTTTATATTGGCAAAGTCGATGATACTGAGGTAGATTTCATTGCAGAAAAATTTAACGAACGTGTTTATCTGCAGGTAAGCTTGAGTCTTATCGATGCATCTACATATGATAGGGAAATGAAACCCTTGCAGAAAATTCGCGATAATCATCCTAAAAAAGTTTTGACGATGGATCCAATTGTTAGTGGCAACGATAACGGTGTAGAAATTGTCAATGTTTTGGACTGGCTCT
Source organism: Phascolarctobacterium sp. (assembly GCA_030523325.1). Lineage (GTDB taxonomy): Bacteria > Bacillota > Negativicutes > Acidaminococcales > Acidaminococcaceae > Phascolarctobacterium_A. Next base: position 412 of record JAUNIS010000048.1, on the reverse strand, counting down.
TAGAGTAACGCACGAGTTAAAGCAATATTAAAATTTCAAAAAGAAATCAAATCGACCCTCTCTACCTTTAAGGATGAGAGGGTCGAAGTGTTAATGGCTAGTTCTTTTAGTATTGTATAAAATTTTTTCAAAAATTTCTTCCTGACATAAGCAGGAAATAACGCTAGTTATAATGTGCAGAAGCACATTATTTTCACGGAATTGTTACGTATTTCTCACAAAATGTTTGCTTTATTTATACGTGAGGTGTATAATTTAATTTGGAGTGTTGTATGAAAGTATACGCATGTTAAAGCTCTCTTTGAGGAAAGGGTTTTCTGATGGAAAATAACGATAACAATTTACAGTTAGAGGATAATAAAAAATTTTTTGCCGAGGAGCATTTAAAAGATGTTTTTGGCAGTGCAATCTT
>JAUNIS010000047.1 GCA_030523325.1 Phascolarctobacterium sp. | reverse complement strand
CAATCGTGGGGTTTACGAATTATTTTTCAAAAATTCCGATATGGTTTTCAGCAGTGTCGTGACATCAATAGGCTTCGTGATGTGCCCATTCATACCAACGTCAAAAGCATGCTGTCTGTCCTCTTCGAAAGCATCCGCAGTCATCGCGATAATCGGAATATTAGCAACAGTTTGGTCCGGCAAGCAACGAATCTCCTTCGTCGCCTCGTAACCATTCATGATGGGCATTTGAATATCCATCAAAATCAACTGATATTGACCTGGGGCAGCCTTGCTCATAAGCTCCACTGCCTCTTTACCATTTTCTGCAGTAGCAACAAGAAGCCCTCTTTCCTGCAAAATTTCTACAGCAATTTCGCGATTAAGATCGTTATCTTCAACGAGCAGCACACTATTGCCCGCAAACGCATCCGTATCTTCTTCAACCGTTTGAACATTCTTCGGATACATAAAGGGTTCTGTAAGCACGCGCTTAAGTTCAGAGATAAAAAGCGGCTTAGAAACAAATGCAGTTACACCAGCTTCGCGAGCTTCCTCTTCAACCTCATGCCAATCGTAAGATGTAAGCAGGATGATAGGCTTATCGTTACCAACAAGACGGCGAATCTGACGGACCGTTTCGATGCCATTCATATCTAGCATAAACCAATCTATAATATAGGCAGCAAATTCATCATTTTGTTCCTTGGCTAATTTAGTGCGCAGGATAGCTTCCTTACCCGAGGTAGTCCATTCGGAACGCATGCCAATTTGATGGAGCATTTTTGTTACACTTGCACATGTTTCAAAATGATCATCCGCTACAAGAACTTTCAGGCCTTGCAGCTGAGGAACAAGTAAAGTCACATTCTCTTTAGAACCAATCTTTAGTCGCAGAGAAACGATAAATTCCGAACCCTTACCCTTTTCGCTCTCCACAGTAATAGTGCCACCCATCATTTCAATGATGTTTTTGCTAATAGCCATGCCTAGGCCTGTACCTTGAATACCACTGACCGTGGAAGTGCGTTCTCTTTCAAAAGGCTCGAAGACGTGCTCAACAAATTCCTTGCTCATGCCAATGCCCGTATCCTTGACGCGAAACTCGTACGAAGCAACGCCATTTAAAGCCTTTGCGGTTTGAATAACCTTGACGCTGACCATCCCACCCGGCATGGTAAATTTAACAGCGTTGGACAAAAGATTTAAGAATACTTGGTTAAGACGCATCTTGTCGCAGTAAACAACCTCGTCTACAACATCAATAGTATCGATAAAAAGATCCAACTGTTTAGCACGAGTTTGAGATTGAATAATTGTTTTGACGTCATGCATGATATCGGCAAGAGGTGTCTCTCGTTCGTTAATTTGCACCTTGCCACTTTCAATGCGACTCATATCTAGAACATCATTAATAAGAGAAAGCAAATGGTTGCTGGAAACAGAAATTTTGCCTAAATATTCTTTGACCTGTTCTATATTATCAAGATGGGCAGATGCCAGCGAGGTAAAACCCACAATGGCGTTCATAGGCGTTCGAATATCGTGGGACATATTATTTAGAAAGATTGTTTTAGCTCTGTTAGCTTGTTCTGCTTGATACAAAGCATTTTTGAGCATATCATTTTTCAAATGCTCTTCATTAACGTCAATAAATAAGCCAATGAAACGCACCGGCGTACCATCTGCTCTTCGCGAAAGCTTGCCTGCAGCATGATACCAATTCCATTTGCCATTTTTCTTTTTTAAACGATATTGCACGTCGTAGGTCATAACACCACTGTAATCGTTAATGGTGCCAAAATAATTTTCCAAGACCTGCTCTTTATCTTCTGCGTGTAAAAGGTCGCTCCAGGATGATAAGACATTGGGAAAATCCTCTTCGTTTTTGTAGCCCAGCATTTTTCTAAATTCATCGCTCCAAAAAACTTCAGTCATCTTGCCATTTTCGTCAAAGTTCATGGACCACATCCCAGACTTTAATGCTTTATGCATCAAAACATAAGCGTCAGCCTGTTCTTCAGCAAGCTTTGCATTGCGTACGGCTTCCTCACGAGCTTGCTCTCTGGCAGCCTGCAAAAGATTTTCATGTACCTTTTGTTCCTGCATGAGGGCGTCAATATTACGGAAGCCCATGATTACCTCGTGACTATCAGAATCGAGAACCTTGGAAATTTTCCCTTGGAAATATAAAACCTCGCCATTAACCACAGCTCGATAAGGGAACTCGTATACTTCACGTTTTTCTGTTTGCAGCAAAAGATTTTCTGCGCTTAAATTTTTGATAACTAACTCCTTGTCCTCTGCGTACACACGAGTATCAACGTAAATTTTACACAGCTCTTTATAGGAGTATGTCTTTTGCTCGGCAGGATTCAAGCCATTAAAAATGTAGCCCAGCATTTTTATAACGGTCGCAACATCATGGTCAAGGTCAACCTTATAAACGTTCAGATAATCATTAGACAGGGCTTGAATTATTTTTAAATGCTCAAGCGTTTCAGAATGAATCTCCCCTAAGTTTTCATAATCGAAAGACATCTTCTCATCTCCTAAGCAAGCAACTGGTTTTTGCTAGCAGCTTATTTATATCTATATCATATCATCATATAAAACTACACTTACCTATAATATATTATACAACAATAACTACCCTACTGCTACCAAAAATTGTATCCAAATCACATAAGAGCCGCAATGAAAAAGCCCGCTTTAATTTGCGGGCGAAAATTTATTTTTTTAATTCAAGAACTCCGATAGCCCCAAAGATTAAAGCCATGCCTATAATTTTTTCCATGGTCAGTGGTTCCGCAAAGAAAATTACTCCCACCAGAGCAGCCACAAGAGGTTCAACTGTTGCTAGGACAGATGCTTTACCAGCTTCGACCTGCGCAAGACCCTTTGTATATAAGATGTAGGGCGCTAAGCAGCAAATTATTCCGAGCCCAAGCACATAGGCAATGGTCAGCCAATTAATGCGAGCAAGGACTTCCCCATTGATATCTGCCAAGAAAAGTGTTGCCACAAAAGAAAAATAAAATGTATAAGCACTGATAGTTATAGGCTCGTATTTACGGATAGCGTATTTACCAAAGACTGAATATAGTGCGTAACCGATGCCACTACCAAGTCCGAAAAGTAAACCGGCCAATGATAGATTTAATTCGCCTGACAGCACCCCTGTTACGCAAGCACAGCCGATAAAAGTCATAACAAGAGCAATACCTTTTTGTTTCGTAAATTTTTCGCCAAACAGAAAGAGGCTCATGATCATCACGAAAGCTGGAGCCGTGTACAAAAGCAAGGCTGCAACCGCAAGTGATGCTCTCTGCATGCAATTAAAGTAACACCAGTTAAAAAATGTTAGACTAATGATACCCGTGCCAATAAACATCCACGTATCCTTGATGGCAATTTTAAATTTATCCATGCCTTGCATTGCCACAAGCGGTGTTATGCAAATAGATGCAGCAATAGTACGCAAACATGTTATCTGTAGCGGACTAAAGCCTTGGGCAGATAAATTTTTTACGAAAAAACCTATGAGCCCCCATAACGCAGCTGCAAGGATAATGCAAGCGTAAGAGGTAGACTTAGAGTTAGACATAGAACCTCCAGGGAGAGTTTTTTCAAATACAAACTCCTGGTTTATTTATGAGTTAGTATTTTAGTTTAAAAATGTGCTGAGTGATTTTTTCTAATTGTTAATTTCATAAAAGCGACTCTAACATTATATCATATAAATGAAGAAACAACCTGAGAAAATTCTCAGGTTGTTAAGTGTTAAGCAGTTCGCTAAACGCCCTAAGTTTGGCAAAATAACGTTTACGTCAAAATGCTCAGAGTAGGTCAGATGCGCGGAACCCTGAGGAAGGCGTACTAAAGGTACGTCGACGACGGGTGACAAAGCAGATGGCCTGCTATGTGCATTTTTATCAGTAATTCATCTTCCTCAATTCGAAGAAAGCTTGGGGATGATCACACACCGGACATTTCTCAGGTGCAGTTTTACCTACAGCAATATGTCCGCAGTTACGACAAATCCAAACTTGTTCCTCTTCACGAGCAAAAGCTTTATCATTTTGAATATTTGCTAAGAGAGCGCGATAGCGTTCTTCGTGTTCTTTTTCAATTTTACCGACGGACTCAAAAAGAAAAGCAATTTTATCAAAGCCTTCTTCTTTCGCAGTCTTTGCAAATTCTGCATACATTTCGGTCCATTCATAGTTCTCGCCAGCTGCCGCATCAGCAAGCGCTTCTTCCAAGCTAGGCATTGCCCCACCATGAAGTTGTTTGAACCAAATTTTTGCATGTTCTTTTTCGTTGCCAGCGGTTTCTTCGAATACTTCTTTAACTTGTTCGTAGCCAGCCTTTTTCGCAACGGATGCATAGTAGGTGTATTTGTTGCGAGCTTGAGATTCGCCAGCAAATGCAGTCATCAGATTTTGTTCAGTTTTACTTCCTTTTAATTCCATGATAAGTTCCTCCTTATTATAAAAAGAATTTAATTCATATCATTACCTAAAACTTCGCCGATTTGTTCCACAGCAATGTTTTGACAATCCGGACATACGCCACTGAAAACAATGTCATGATGGTCCATCTTGTAACCAGTCAGTGCTGCAACTTTGTCCTCGAGGTCAGGAATGTACTCAAAATTTTCCACATTCATGAACTTGCCGCAACGCGTACATTTGATGTGGTAATGTCTTGCGAGAATGTGGTCGAAACGGTCCGCCCCACTCGGAACAGAAATTTTGCCTAGGAGCCCGCTTTCCACCAAGGAATTCAAATTACGATAAACGGTGCCCTTACTAATGTCAGGATATTCTTGGGTAATACGATCGTAAACTTCTTCGGCAGTCGGATGATTTGCCAAGAAGCGTACAGCTGCGATAACCAGTTGTCTTTGAATGGTATTTCTCTTTGCCATATGCATGTTCCTTTCTCTATTTTATTCCATATTGAAAATTATGTTTTAACGAAAACTATTCTCATTTAGAATTATACTATAAACATTTCACATGTCAAGAGAACAATACCCATTTTCCTGATAAATCTTCTTGACGACAAGCTTTTTTTGATAAAATTTTCCTAATAAATGGAATCATTCCACAATGTTTCTCTGGTAAAAACTTTTTATGCATCATCCATGCTCAAAACACTAATCTTCTTGATGATTTTATCTTGTAAATTAACGACAAAATTGTTCAATTAACAAAATTGCAAAAATTCTTTGCAATTTTGTATGCTTTGTTGCAAAAATCTTTTGCTTAAGTCCTGCCTCTGATAATGATAATTATTCCATTATTTTTCAATTCGGAAAATTCTAAAGTAAAAGAGCAGGCCCTTTGAAACCTGCTCTTTAGATTACTCTTCATCATTTACAGAAGCTTTATAGCTTTTGAAATATTTTTTGTTAATGTTTTTGATTTCTTTTTGTCGGGAATACGGCATCCAGAAAAACCTCAAAGGTAAGCTTGCTGTTCCAGCTGGCGACCAAGTAAATTTATACTTACCAGGGGCAAGCTTTGCTAAGATGCGAGCATCCTCAACATTATTAGCAGTATTAACTGCGTCCTCGGGCATGCCAATGAATTTCTTTTTGCCATTAGTCTCAAGAACACCCCAACCATTAAATGGTCCACCGATAGGATTCATGACAAAATTCATTTGTTGCTTGCCGCCAATGGTAAAATTCATTTCGTACATGACTCCGTAGTTGCCATAATTTTCTGCAGGAAGTCCTGTAGTTTTATCAACGCCCTTGATATAGCCCTCGCCATCTTCTGCGCCAGCTAATTTTATCATCCGCGTAGTCTCACCTTGAATATTATCCTTGATATCGTAGACCCAATCTGCGTTGTTAAAGGTTCCACGTAGGGGATGCTCGTCCATAGGTAGAATAACTGCGTTCTCGTTAAAGAGATCGATATCACTGCGGGCATCGCACATCAAAACAGAAAGTTCTGCCTTACTATCTAGTTCGAAATCCACAATGCCAGTCCACAGCTGATTGAACTTGAGTAAGATACCTTTGCCAGAGATAAGCTCAATGCTGCGCCCAAAACCAAGCTTACCATTAACAATTTTTTGTTCTTTTGTAAAATAATTTTCTTCAGCGACCTTGCCATCTAAAAGCCAGTCGTGAGTCTTGCCTCCCATCCCTTGACGAGTAATCGTATAATTAACAGGCTTTAAGCTACTTTTATTCTTAAGCACAACTGCAAGCTTTTTCGTAGTCCCCTTCACCGCATTTAAATGATGAAAGAAAATACGCAACTTTCCTTGGACGTCGTCGCGATAAAGCACACCGTTTTTATACACGAACTCGGGACTATCGGAGAAAATTAGCGTAGGACCAACAGCCTTGAAATCGTAAGTCACCTCTTGAAAATCACTAAAATCCTCAGGAATGACGATTTTTTCTTGAGCTGCTGCTACCTGACCAATTCCTATGAGAGCAAGCCCTACCCCGCAAACTTTTTTTAGGGTTGTCTTACATTCAGAAAATATTTCCATGCTTATTTTTTGCTCTTTTCATAATCTGCCAAGAAATTAGCAAGACCCTTGTCGGTCAGAGGATGTTTAATCATGCTTTCCAGAACCTTTGTAGGAATGGTAGCGATACTGCAGCCAGTCAGCATAACTCGGTCAACATGTTCCAAATTACGAATGGAAGCAGCAATAACCTCTGTTTCAAGACCATAAAGTTCAAAAGCGTTAACAATATTTTTGATCAATTGGCAACCATCTTCGCCAATATCGTCCAAACGACCAACAAACGGGCTAACGTAAGTAGCACCTGCACGAGCAGCTAAAAGCGCTTGACTCATGGAGAATACCAAAGTAACATTGGTTTTGATACCTTCTGCAGAAAGAATTTTAACAGCCTTCAAGCCTTCAGCAATGCAAGGAATCTTAACAACGATATTGTCAGCAATCTTCACAAGCTCACGAGCTTCTTTAACCATATTTTCGCAATCAATGGAGATAACCTCTGCACTTACAGGACCTTCAACCAATTTAGCGATTTCTGGAATTACTTCTGCTTGACTACGACCGGATTTTGCTATGAGGCTGGGATTGGTGGTAACACCATAAACTACGCCCCAATCAACGAAACGAGCAATTTCGTCAACATTTGCGGTATCCATAAAAATTTTCATAGTAAAACACTCCCTTTTTATAAAATTTAAAATTATGAAATTCGAAAACAAGTTAGAACAATATTTCTAACACGAAACGCTTAATTCATGATTAGAGAACGATAGCTTTGACCGCACTAGTGCGAGGAGGCAAGCTCATGGTCATAACCTTGTACCAAACGATGACCTCATCACCAATTTTAATTTTGTCGTAATCTGCGCAAGCAGTTTTATTCATAGAAACAACTAGCGTTTCGTTAGAGGGATTCAAGGTGACAAAGCCTTTTTCTTTATTGTGTTCTACTTCCATAACTTCAAAGCAAGTCATGTTATAGTCACTCTTCGTTCCTTGGACAATGATTGCTTTAGCATTAGCTTGTCCAGGATAGCTCCTCGTTACTTGCGGATGGTAATAACAATTGACATTCATGCCTACTTTTAATTGGCTAGCCTTGATTTCTTTAGCATTAGTGTCGTAAATTTGTGTGGGTTTAACATTGCCACAGTTATCAACCTGCTTACTAGGTTTAACGATGCGCAAGGAAAGTTTTTCGTAATTGCCCTTGCCTGCAACATCATATTCCCCAGTACCTTCTACAACAATGCGCTCATCTTCAATAGCAATAATTTTACCAGAAATAACCAAGGACGCAGGACCTTCTCTTTGGATGCTTTGGGCGTTAGGACAGTTGGCTGTTTCACTTCTATGACCATGAGGTAGGCTAGCAAAACAAACGCCACTCATAGTTACAGCTCCTAAAACGAATAAACTTAGCAAACTTTTTTTAAGCATCTTCATCCTCCTTGTCTATAAATAACACGGTTTGTTCACTGTCGGCCGGTAAATAAACCTCGCATTCTCGTTTACGATTTTTATCGTTCACCCAGGTCCCACAACCGGGACACTTAATGGAAGTACTTGCAAAGGCCCAAGCTAAAGCTTTATTACATTTAGGACACACGAACTGCACTTGCACCGGTGCCACCGAAAGATGTTCCTTAACCATCGTACCTCCAGATATATTCTAGGCAAAAATTTTTACGAATATATGTCATTTACAAAGGAATTCATACCTATCTTAATTATATCACACAAAAGCAAAGAATGTAGCCATAATTGACTACATTCTTTAAATTAGAAGAATTATTGTTAAATCTCAACGAAGTATAAAGCGATTATCGTCAGTTTTACCCCAAAAACTTGTAAGAATCGTCTTTAGACGAGGCCACAGGAGAATTCGCTTGAGGGACAGTACTAAAGCGTACGGACCGCAAGCGAATTCGACGAGAACGAAGTATAAAGCGATTATCACAAGTTTTTATTAGAAACCTGCGATGATCGTGCCTTTGAAATAGTCTTGGATGAATTTTTTATTTTCGTTGGATTGGTAAATTTTCTTAAGTTGGTCAATGCGAGGATCTTTAGCATTCGCTTCGGTGGTTACGAAAATGCAAACATACGGATTATCAGCTTTTTCAACAGCGATTGCATCCTTGGAAGGATTTAATTTGCCAACCATTGCATAGTTTGCATTGATTACTGCAAAATCTAAGTCAGGAAGAGCTTTAGGAATGGAAGCCGCGTCAAGCTCTTGGATTTTGAATTTTTTATCGTTCTTAGTAATATTGGCTACGGTAGTTTTGATATCATTTTTATCTTTTACTTCGATTAAGCCTTTGTCAGCTAAAACTAAGAGGGCACGACCACCATTGGACGGATCGTTAGGAATACCAACAGTTGCGCCAGCGGGAATATCTTCCAATTTTTTATATTTAGCGGAATAAATTGCCATTGGGAAGGTTACGGTATTAAAAGTTTTAACCAGTTTAAATTTAGGTTCTTTTTTCAGAGTTGCTTGCAAGTACGGTTCGTGTTGCATGGAATTAGCAAATAATTCGCCTTGAGCAAGAGCTACGTTCGGAGTTACGAAGTCGGAGAATTCGACTACATCAATTTTCAGATTTTCTTTAGCAGCCAATTTTTTAACGTTGTCCATGATTTCAGCATGAGGACCTGCGGTTACGCCAATTTTAATAGGTGCATTGGGGTCGGCTTTCTTTTCAGCCTTTTTCTCTCCACCGCCACAACCTGCTGCGATAACTGCTACACTAACTAAACCTACTGCTAATAATTTTTTCCACATAAGAAATTCCTCCCTTGATCTTTCTAGATACTTTTTTCATAAATTCTTTAAGTAAATGCAGCTAATAAAAAAAGCCTTCATCCTGCTATAAACATAGCAAGGGACGAAAGCGTCGTGGTACCACCCTTATTTACACATACCTCTCGGTCTGTGCCTCTCGAGTACGCGGGAAAATCCTTGAATACTCCAGTGCTATAACGGGCACCCCCGGACGACCTAAACATAAATGATTCAGCCTATCAGCTCCAAGACCATCTTCAGCAAGATTATCCGTTCCCTCTTGCACCAAAGTGAGGGCTCTCTGAACCGTTTCGTCATGCTTACTCTTCTTTTCATCGCTAGCATTTGTACTTATGTGCCATATCTTACTCTGAATATTCCTACTTGTCAAATATATTTTTAAATATTTTTTTCTTTTTGCAAAAAGCAAAATCATTGTAAATATTATTACAATTTTTTGGTTATTTGTCGACAAAAGACGGAAAATGTTTTATCATATAAACAGAAAATTTTGAAGCGAGGTGTACTATGCTCAGCACTGAAGATTTTGAAAAGTTAGGTTTTTGGTGGGATGAAACTCCCGAAGAAAAAATTAAAATTTACGGCATGGATTTTGGCAGCAACTATATTGTGATTACTGACGAGCTCGGCAAGACTCCTTGGAAGGGTAACGAATTTCTAGTTGTGGCAGTTTATAACGAGAATGACTGCTTTTTGTGGGGCAAGGAGCTTAAGGACTTCCCCGCACTCAAGGAGCTCTGCGAAAAATATCCTGCGGAAAGCCCCGAGCTTCTTAAAGCCATCGAGGACTACGCTCTTCCCCCAGAATGCATCGGTGAACGCATCGAGCGTTACTAATATTTGCAAACATAATTTAATACGTAAAGTTAATTTTAATTTGCAGTCCTAAGTTTAATTTGCAAAGTGAATTTGAAAAGCAAAAACTAAATTTAAACCTCAGCGAGCCGCAGGGCTTACTGAGGTTTTTTGTTTGAAAAACCTCGTCGATTTGCTGTTTATATTAAAGATGATGCTTTCTATTTCTTGAAAAAATAAATTTTTTAACTAGCACTTTCCTTGCATACGCAAAATTTTCTTCGACTTGTAAAGTAAATCATCTTTTCTTTTGCAGAACATATTTCCTATTTTTACCATTTCCCTGAGCAACTATAAGTTTTTTCTCCGTCATTTTAGAGAGAATGCGAGCTGCCGTAGAAAGCGAAACCTTTAAGGCGCCTTCAACATCCTTAATCATTATTATATTCATTCTTGTCATTCTTGTCATTC
>JAUNIS010000018.1 GCA_030523325.1 Phascolarctobacterium sp. | reverse complement strand
ATCCAGGAGGGATTCGAACCCCCGACCCACGGCTTAGAAGGCCGTTGCTCTATCCAACTGAGCTACTGAACCATATAAAATGGAGCGGGCGATGGGAATCGAACCCACAACATCAGCTTGGAAGGCTGAGGTTATACCACTTAACTACACCCGCAAGTTTTACGAATATAACAAGTCGACAATGCACACCATCAGAAGGAAGGCTAACATATACCCACTTAACTACACCCGCAAAAAGTTGGTCGGAGTAGCAGGATTCGAACCTGCGACACCCTGCTCCCAAGGCAGGTGCGCTACCAAACTGCGCTATACCCCGATACCTGATATATTATAGACAGTTTAACACAAGTTGTCAAGCAAAATTTATCAAACCATCATATCTTGATAAATTTAAAAGCTAATTTAACAAGAAAAAAATATCCTTAACTTCGCAAAGCTTACTCAAACGAAGCCGCAAATTAAAAACTCATCAGTATTATCTAAAGCTTAGAAAATTGTTTACTTAAACTCAACCTTAAGTGCTTGTCTATCCGGCATGCGTTTATATTTATATTTAGGATAGCCAACCATTAACGTGCCACAAATAACATATTTGTTGGGAACATCAACAAGCTTACACAAAGGTTCATAAGCTGCAATACCACAGGTTTGAATAAAACCAGCCGTGCAAGAACCAAGACCAATCGTCGGAGCAAAAAGATTTGCGTAAGCCCAAGCTTGTTCCGCATTACTTACAGCTGTAATATTGAGTCTTCTTGCAAGAGCAAAAATTAAACAAGGTGTGTTGCGACAAATAATATCTTGATGACGCTCGTGATAAGCTCTGAGAACTGTTGTAAAATAACGTTTGTTTTGTGTGCCTGCATCGATTTCATCCTGCATCCAATTGGCAACAGCCTCACGAATTTGCGCAATCTTTTCTTGGTCTCGAATAACTACAAAGCTTAAGCCTTGCGAGTTACCAGCAGTCGGAGCAAAGCGTGCTACGTCGAGAAGTCTTATTAATTCTTCATCGGAGGGAGCCTCACTCTTAAAGTTACGCACAGAACGTCTGCTTCTCAAAAAATGATAAGCAGTTTCCGGATTAAGCACCGGCTTAGTAATAGGCAATTGATTTTCCTTGGGAGTATATTTATTGTCTAATGCACCAACAGGACAAATAGCAACACATTGACCACAACTCATACAACCACGATCAAAATTGCATTCAGGACCGTCCTCGCCCATACTTAAAATACACGCAGGACAAATCGAAGCACAAATTCCACATCTTAAACATTTATCTTTATCAACAGTAAGTAAATCCATTTCTTTCCCTTTGTTAAAAACTATTCAATATATTTAAGTCCGCCAAAATCTGCCATGAATTTAGCGTCCATGTAAGCCTTGCCCATTAATTCTTTATCCTGGGTAGGAATACCTTCACCGTTTACAAGACCAATACCAGCAAAAGCAAGCTTTGCATTTAATTCGCTGCAAACCTCAAGCAGTGCAGGCTTGTCGCCTTCGTTAAAGGCAGGTCTTTCGGGATACATAGTCGTTGTTGCAGCAATAACTGTTAAGCCATCGAAACGTTTGGCAAAAACGCTTGGTAGCATATCCACAACAGGATTAACGAATTCTATCTCGTAGCCATTTTTTTCTAGCCAACCGACGAGAACCTCTAGCCCAAAGGTGTGCAGTTCTTGTCTGGACATAATTTTTCTTTCCATCTTACTCCTCACCAATCACTAAAGGTTCTGGTTCTAAATGAACTCCGTGAGCTTCCATAATTTTGGCTTGTACGTCCTTGATAAGCTGCAGAACATCTTCACAAGTAGCATTACCAATATTAACAACAAAGCCTGCATGCTTTTCGCTAACTTGAGCACCGCCAACAGTATAACCCTTAAGTCCTGTTTGATCGATTAAAGTCCCAGCAAAATATCCTGGAGGTCTCTTAAACATGCTTCCTGCAGAAGGTTTATCCAGTGGCTGCTTAGATGTGCGACGTTCGTTGAAATCGGCCATCTTCTCGTAAATTTCTTCCTTGTCGCCAGGAACAAGTTCAACAGTAACACTGACAACGATGTCCCCCGTCCCTTGGATTGCAGATTTACGATAACCAAAGTCAAGCTCTGCGTTAGATAGCTCTGCTAATGAACCGTCGGTCTTTAGCACACGCACGGACTTGATAATATTTTTCATCTCACCGTCGTACGCGCCCGCATTCATAAATGCAGCTCCACCAATTGTACCTGGTATCCCGGAAGCAAATTCCATGCCTGTAAGCCCAAGCTTCGCAGCCTTGTGAGAAGCAAGAGCTAAGGAAATGCCTGCGTCAAAGGTCAAAGTATTGCCCTCAACCCTTTCGTTCGCCATCTGGCTTGCAAGCTTAATGACGAGACCACGAATCCCTTTATCTCTTACGATTAAGTTAGAACCATTACCGATTAAAGTAAAAGGAACATGATTAGCTTTAGCAGTTTTAATAAGAGCAACGAGCTCATCCACGTTTGATGGAGTTGCAAGAAAATCTGCTGGTCCACCGATTTTGAAGGTTGTGTGCTTGCTCATAGGCTCATTAACTTTAATTTCTTTAGTTGTACAGCCTGAAAATTGTTCAAGCAAAGCAACCATTTTATTCACCTACAGCCTCTTTTACAACGTCTTGAATATTATTAGTAACATCGGCCAGCATCATTTGGAAGCGCATGAAGGAGTTCAAATATTGCATAGCATCATAGTTAAGAGAAAGTACGTCGTAAAGTTTTTTAATTTTGTCGGTTAATTCTTGAGGAACTTCCTTCTTGGAGTATTTAGTCATCTCAGCTTCTTGATTCAATTGTAAAAATTCTTGCACCATTTTTTTAGCTTGTTGATCTTGACCGAGCTTAGCAGAAGCTTCCTTCATTTTTTTGTATTCGTGGCTTTCGCGCATTGCCTTAGCCAAATCGTTTGCAACATCGTATACGTTCATTGTGATCTCTCCTTTAGTAGATAATATATGATAACATTAGTTTTGTCGTAAAAAGAGTGCATAGTTCATAGTGCTGAGCGTGAGAGTTTTAGTTTCCCACCTTCATGTTTAACTTTGCAAACTTTCGATTACCGCCGAACTCATAGTGCCACCATTCCATTTCGATGGATTGAAAGCCGGCAAGCTCCATCTCTTGATGAAGAAGTTCTTTTAAAAATCTTTGGCGGGTCGTTCCTCCAGGGTAAGAAGCATATTGACGTACGGAAGGTTCGTCAAAGCCGGAAATCATCTCTAACTCCTCACCCGTTTCTAAATCGTAAAGACCCACATCAACTGCATTACCAGTGTTATGGGATGATCCTTCCTTATCCGGGTCTGGTAACATACTCTTGCCGTTTTCTGGCAAAGCTAGGTTAGCAAGCTTAGAGATATGCCAAGGTCTATATGCATCCCAGAGCACAAGACCGACTCCATAAGCCTTTAAGCGTTCGTTAACCTTTGTTAGAGCCTGAGCAGTCTCCTTGCCCACATACATAGCTTGCGTATCATACAGAGGCGCTTGAAAAAGATTGTCGCTCGTTGCGTAAATATTATTTTCCTTGAGTCCAGCCACAGAGCTTGCCGGGACGAGCTCAGTTTCCTCGCCAAGCTTTAATGCCTCTGGCATAGGACTTTCAAGAGCAGTCTTACGCATAGCAGCCCACTCTTCTTCCGTATGACTTTTAATTGCAAAGTTCGATGGCTTTTCCCCTACACCAGCACCTAAGAAACGACGCGTATAATTGTTGCCGCCAACTCTTAGACTAATTCCGTAGCCGTCCTTATCGCGTTGAAACTTCACAGTTCCCTCCTGTATGCGCAAGGGACCATTTTCTAAAAGCGTGTAGGAATCAAAAAATTCTTTCGTCAAAGGAAAGACATTGGCTTCCTTAAAGCAATTATCTTCGTATTTGGTGCGATACAAAAGCTCAAGATTGCCATGATTTTCACGAATGAGAATGTTCTCCCCATTGCCAAAATAAAAACCTAAAACATGTTTAATATCTTTCGGGGCATCCTTTGGTAAATTTTGAGAGGCAAAAGCATCAAGCTTTATAAACAGACATAGACCGGTTAAAAAACCGGCCGTCAAAGTCTTTAAATTCATTATTGAATCAACTCCTTGCGTACATCATTTAAAGCGTTCAAACGATTACGCACCTTGTCAATATAAGTGAGGTCAATCTCCACGGAAAGAACTTCTTCTTGGTCCGAGCCTTCGATTAATACCTTACCCATGGGGTCAACAACTTTTGAGTGTCCATAAAAAGGTGCATCCTTAAAGGTACCTGCACAATTAACAGTGACCATATAAAGATGGTTTTCTGCAGCACGTGCTTTGTTGAGCAAATCCCAAATATCACCACGAGCTGAGGGCCACTCCGCAGGACAGAAAATTATTTTTGCGCCGGCGAGAGCTAGATGACGATAAAGCTCGGGGAAACGCAAATCGTAACAGATGGTAGAACCACAGGTAATGCCATCTAAATCGAAAACGTTAAAATTCGAGCCTGGCGCAAAAAATTTTTCTTCGTTAAACATACCAAAGAGATGAACCTTATCGTATAAATTAACAATTTCGCCTGCTTTGTTAATGGCGACGGAGGTGTTGTAAATTTTCCCGTCATGACGCATAGCGAGGGAGCCAGCTAAAATGCTGCAAGAATTTACGCGAGAAATTTCTTGGAGAGCAGTAATAGTTGGTCCGTCGATATTTTCAGCAATTCTTGTAATCCACCCCAGAGAATAACCTGTCGTCCAAACCTCGGGCAGGACGATTAAGTCATGTTCCTTAGCCGCCTCACGAACAAGCTCAAGACCATGGGCACGGTTATATTCCAGACTTTTTTCTTTTACAGCCAGCTGAATAAGTGCGATTTTCACAGCACACGCTCCTTGGGCATCATACCATTAGCAATAAGCTTATCGATATAATAAGCTTCTAATTTACGAGTGATGCGAGTCATCCAATGTTCTTTACCGCCTAAAGATTGCACCCAAACGGTTGTGTGACCACGACGTTTGGCACCAAGAATATCGGTGAAGAGTTGGTCGCCGATGAAAAGAATCTTACCACCACCAAAAGCTTTTTCAATTTCCTTATAGGCTTGGGGTAAAGGCTTGCAAGCGCGCATAATAATGGGCAGTTGAGTTTGCTTAGTGATTTTTTTAACGCGATCACCAGCATTATTTGAAATAAGTGCGACATTAATTCCACCTTGTTGCATATGACGAATCCAAGTCATAGCACGAGGACCTACAATTGTTTTGTCCGTAGGCAGCAAGGTGTTGTCAAGGTCCACAACAATTTTTGTAAAGCCGTTACGTTTTAACCATTTAGTGCTAATATCGTAAATGCTTTTTACTCTGTAATCAGGGCAAATTCTTTCACAAATCATACTATCTTATCCTTTGGAAACTTAATTTCAAACTTAGTTCCTTCACCAAGCTTGCTATCTACATGCGCTACCGCACCATGAATGCGGATAATTTGTTTAGCGATGGCAAGTCCAAGGCCAGTTCCCGGAACCTTCTTACGGTTGCGAGATTTATCAACCATATAGAAGCGGTCCCAAATAAATTCGATATCCTCTTCAGGAATACCAGGTCCCTCATCCTGTACGGACATAGTAACACCTTCATCAGTTTTATACGCACGTATTAATACCTTACCATTTTCTGGCGAATATTTCAAGGCATTATCCGTCAAAATTAAAATTAATTGCAAAAGTTGATCGCCATCACCAAGAATTTGAATCTCTTCGCCAGCTTCAACTTCAATGGTATTATTGTTAGGAATACATTTGATGCCTAAACGTTCGGCAACGTTTCTGCAAAGCTCGGTCAAAGCAACCGGATTTAATTTTTGAGGTTCCCAAGGATCAGAATTTTCCAAGCGAGACATATTCAACAAATCTTTAACCATACGTTCGATACGTACAGTTTCGTCATTGATGAGCATACGATAACGCATTTTCTTTTCTTCGTCCTTAATTACGCCATCAATCAAAGCATCATTGTAACCACGGATAATGGTAATCGGTGTCTTTAATTCGTGGGATACATTAGCAACGAAGTCCTTACGGACTTTTTCATGACGTTCGATATTAGCAACATAAGTCTGTAGTTCTGTAGATAAAGTATTTAATGCTTTGCCTAAATCGTTCAGCTCGGAGTCGCCATGTAGTTCCATTTGCTCGCCGTAATTACCTAACGCAAGCTTCACAGCAAAATCTTTCATTTTAACCACAGGCGTAACAATGCTCTTGGATTTAAGCTTTGTAACATAAACAGCAAGTAAAAGACATATCATACCGACAGCAAAGATTACCCAATAAACTTTATGAATAATACCTGAATAATGAGCCATGGGTACGGCTAGTAAAACTGTTCCTGGTCGACCGCTGATAGCATCCCTATAGGGAGCAGCTGCATACATAACATCATCTTCGTAATATTGATGATAACCCATACCGGAAAGGTATTGACCCCCATTAACATCTTTAATAATTTTGACTAGCTTATCTCCTAAGTCCTTATCATCAATATTAAAAATTAAAGGAGTGTCCTCAACTTTGTAATTAGTAATCTTATTATTTTTATAAAGATTTTTTAAAACATTGGATTTTATTCTAGAAAAACCAGTTACTGCAACTAATTCAGCATCCGTGTCAAAAATCCAGATATCAGCATCAGCCAGTTTATCGGCCAGAACCATATAACGATACAGTCCCTCTTGATCATTTTTTGCTAAATAATAGTTAACAGATAGAGCAATCTCTTTAGTCCTAACTTTGAGGAGATCTTCCTTCTCTCGATATAAAAATTGTTGTGATAAAATTGCTACGCCACTTAAAATAGCAACTAAAATAACCACGACAACAGTAAAGGAAAAGGACATGAAATTAAAAGCAATGGATCTCCTGCTAGGGATAGAATTCTTCAGTGATTCTGAAAAATTATCCATAAATCATCATTCCTTTACAGTAAATTTATAGCCTAAACCCCAAACAGTTTCAATATCCCAAGAGTTTTCTGCAGGAATATTAAGTTTTTGACGTACGCGTTTAATATGAGTATCAACAGTACGTGTATCGGAATAGTAAGAGTAACCCCAAATGGTTTCCAAGAGTTGGTTACGAGAGAAAGCTTTGTTAGGATTGGAAGCCAAATGCCAGAGAAGTTCTAATTCTCTAGTAGTCAAGGTAACAGCCTTACCAAATGCAGTAACGGTATAGGATTCAATGTCAATGATGAGTCCTTCGTATTCAACTCTGCCTTTAGCTTTTTTAGTTTCTTCCTCGTGAGCACCGGAACGACGCAGAACCGCTTTTACGCGAGCCATGAGTTCGCGGTTATTGAAGGGCTTGGTAATGTAATCGTCTGCACCAACCTCGAGACCAAGAATACGGTCATCATCTTCGTCCTTAGCAGTAGCCATGATAATAGGAATATCGTGATGCTTACGAACTTGGCGACAAACCTCGATACCGTCTAAGATAGGCATCATTACGTCTAAAAGAACAAGGTCTGGCTTGTCCAATTCAATTTTTCTTAAAGCATCAGCACCATCTTCTGCTTCAATAACTTGGTAGCCTTCATTTTCCAGGTAGATACGTAAAATCTCGCGAATGCTTTGTTCGTCGTCTGCAACTAAAATTTTTGCCATTTTTTTCTCTCCTTATATAAATCAAAATTTTTTACAAATTAAGTACGACTAATATTTTTGCAAAATATTGCGTTTGAGCATTTTATTGTACTCCCACTTGTCCTTGCCCTTGTAATTATCGAACTGATTCATAATGCTATTAATCTCATCCGCGTAATGTACGATGAAGGCTTCCTTCGTAGAGCAATCAACAGGAGAACCTTTTTCCTTTTCTCCATGATGACTGAGGATAATGTGTAAAAGCTGGTCGATGCTACTTGCTTGCATGTGCAATTTACTTGCAGTTTCTTGAACCATGAGCGCGCTCATGGTCACGTGACCGATTAAACGTCCTTCGTCAAGATAAGTAAAGCCGTAGCTTTGAGAAATTTCCCTGACCTTGCCAATATCATGGAGCAAGGCGCCGGCAACAACTAAATCCTTGTTAACATCATCCATGGTCAATGCCATACTGAGAGCCAAAGCACAAACATCAACACTATGCTCTAGGAGGCCTCCAAGATATGCGTGATGATATTGCTTGCCCGCAGGATTCTTGCAAAATCTTTCGAGGAAATCTCCTTGGAAAACATTTTTTAAAATCATGGCAAGAGCCGGAGTCTTAACCATACGAATATAACCTTGCAGTTTTTCTTCGTAAGCTTTTTTATCGAAATCACCCTCTGGCATTAGCATGGATACATCATCCTCGGGGAGGATATCAACAAAACGTTTAATGTTGATTTGCAGCCCCCCAGCATCGAACTTGGAATTTTCCAAGATGCCGCTTACCATATAAACCCCTGAGATGACGACTTCTTTCATTTTCTCGACGTTGCTTGCTTCAAAGCAAATGAATGGTAAGCTACCACTTTTATCTTCAAGAGTGCCTCTTGCAAAGGGTGCTCCATTATTCCCAATGCCTATCTTGATAACCTTGCAGATACATGCTTGGGTTATTTTATCACCAATATGTAAATCCTTTATCATGTATACTCCTTAAACGTGCTGTAAAACAAGACTTTCATTTGCTTGCGTAAATTCTAAATCAAGTCCGTGCATGGAAGCATAAATTTCCAGGCGAGCACGTAAATATTCTATTGCGATACGCTCAGTTGCTTGATGACCTGCATCAACGATGTTTAGTCCCTGAAAAACTGCGTCCTGAGCAGTGTGATATTTAATATCACCTGTAACTAATGTATCAACACCTTTTGCTAAACAAAGGCTGATGAGCTCTCCCCCTGCACCGCCACAAACTGCAACTCGCTGAACATTTTTATGAGCATCTGCATATGTAACGTAATCACAAGCGAGAATTCTTTTTACCTTACAAGCAAAATCAAAAAGGTTAGTGCTTTCAACCAAGCCTTCTCTTCCTAAACCTGTTTCGTCCTCGAGAGTTTTAATGTTAATGAGACCAAGCTTATTAGCAAGGCAATCGTTAACACCCTCGAGAGCGCAATCGTAATTTGTATGCGCACTATAAACTGCGATTTTATGTTCGGCTAATGTGAGCAGCAGGCTTTGTTGCCATTGTTCGTCTGTTACGTGGGATATTTTTTTGAAAATGGCAGGATGATGCGTGATAATCATTTGCACTTCGCTTGCTAATGCTTGGTCAACAACTTCTTGAGTTAAGTCAAGAGCAAGAAGAATTTTTTTGACCTCGCGATCCTTTTTACCGAGCATGAGTCCAACATTGTCCCAGTCCATTGCGAGTTTAGTTGGAGCAAAGCTTTCCATAATGGAACAGATATCTTGTACTGTCGTCATTTGTATCCCTCCAACAACTGTAAAAGTTCAAGTGTTTCTTGGTATTTATCTGAAGCCTTCGCTTTTTCGCTCTTTCCCATGTTCGTAAGCAAACGTTCAAGGGTTTGGCATTGCCGTAAAACATGCTTATGAAAAAGTTCTGGCTTATTAGCTAAGATTTGTGGTCCTAAATAGAGCTCGGCAGTGTTATAATTTTTCACATTACCTTTTCTTGCGGAAATGATTTCGTAAAAATGTGGTTCGTCATCGACTAAACATTCTGCGTTAATCTCCCAGCCGTGCTCACCTAACCATTTACGTAAACTTGCTGCTCCAGCCATAGGTTGAAGTACTAATTGTTTGGCGCTCTCGAACACGGCTGGAGATTCCTCCAAGATTTGCACGATAGTGCTTGCGCCCATCCCACAAATCGCAATGCTGTCGGCTTCGTAAGGCGCAAGCACCGTTAAGCCGCCCCCTAGTCGTACTTCGATTTGCTGTTTTAGTCCGTGTATCGCTATGGTTTGACGAGCCGCCTCGCACGGACCTTCAGCAATATCGCAGGCCAAAGCCTTGTGTATTTTCTTTTGTTCTATTAAATAAGTCGGTAGATAAGCGTGGTCCGTGCCGATGTCGGCAAGAACTGCACAATCTTCGATTAAACGTCCGACTGCAGTAAGGCGTGAGCCGATGTTCATGCGTCACCTCGAGGATAGTTAAAAGTTAAGAGTTAAGAGTTAGTCAACAGTTCGCAAATTCAATCTACAGATTTATTTCAATTTAATCAAAGAATTTGCTAAGCGAATTCATCCGCAATTGCTCATTGCTCTTTGCTAATTCGTTTTGTTTCTCCCATTCGATTTAAACATCGACAGTAAAGATTTCTCAATCTTGATCAAAGGATTTTGCTTCGCAAAATCCTTCTTCAATTCCGAATTCCACATTAAAAAAATTGCTGGCGTCAAAACTTTATTCCTTTTCAAACTGCGTCATATAAAGTTTGTAGTATTCCCCACATTTCGCGATTAGTTCGTCATGTGTTCCTTGTTCGAGGATACCTTCTTGGCTGATGACGACAATGCGATCCACATTACGAATGGTTGCCAAACGATGAGCAACTACAAGTGTGGTTCTGTTTTGGGAAAGCTTAGCGAGAGATTGTTGGATTGCTTTTTCTGTTTCATTATCCAAAGCCGATGTTGCTTCGTCTAGGATAAGAATAGGAGGATTTTTTAAGAAAACCCGGGAGATAGCGATTCTTTGCTTTTGTCCGCCAGATAATTTTACTCCTCGTTCACCAACCTTCGTGGCATAACGTTCGGCTAATTTATCGATAAAACGGTCGGCTTCAGCGTAGGATGCGGCCTCTTGAATCTCGCGGAAGGAAGCACCAGGCTTACCATATTCTATATTATTGCGAATGCTATCGGAAAAAAGGAAGACATCTTGAGCGACAACGCCAATATTATTACGCAACGACCTTAGGGTAAAGTCCTTAATATCTCGTCCATCAATAGTGATGCAGCCGCTTAAAGGCTCGTAAAAGCGAGGCACAAGGTTTAGCAAGGTCGATTTACCAACCCCAGTTCCTCCTACAAAAGCAATGCGTTCCCCGGCTTTAATATCCAAGGAAAAATTCTTCAATACAGCCTCTTGCCCTGCATAAGCAAAGGTTACGTTTTTAAAAGATATATTACCCTTTAAATGACCTGCATCTATTGAATCTGCCTTGTCGAGAATCTCGGGCTCGAGACCCATGAACTCTGCAAAGCGAGCATAGCTTGCCATACCCTTTTGGCATAAATCTGCAAGAGCATTGAGCCGCAGGACAGGTCGAACGAAAACGGAAACGTATAAAATAAAGGTTATTAAATCTGCCATGCTCATCTCATCAATTGCGATTAAATAACCACCAATGACGATGATGACGAGATTCGTAATATTTGTAAAGAAAACCATTGCCGAATTGCTGTGACCCAAAAGGCTGAAATTTTTTTGACGAGCCTTTAGTAAATTATCAGCATGTTCATCCAGCTTGGAGGTTTCTAGATTAACATTGTCAAAGGCTTGCACCACCCGAATCGCAGAAAGACTTTCCGTGGTAAAGGCACTGATATTACCAGTTTCTGTGCGGGCCGCACGCCCTGCAATCTTAAGCTTTTTATTCGTATTAACACTGTCTACAGCCTTAAGGATTAAAAGCACATTAACAACAAGAGCCAGCTTCCAATTAATAGAAAAAAGCATAGCAATGGTACCGATCATAAAGATGACGCAGACGATTAAATAGTTGGGACCGAGAAAAATAATTTCGCGAATCTCCCCTACATCACTGACGATGCGAGAAACAAGCTGACCTACGCGTTGGTTATCGAAGAAGGAAAAGCTTAAGCTCTCCACATGTTGAAAGATTGCTCTGCGCATGTCTCGCTCGATATAAGCCCCGATAGTGCGTCCCTTAAGCATTACTAAATAATTGCCAAGCACTGCTACCATGTAAAGAGCAAACAGAAGACCTGCGTTTTTTAATAGCTCACCCATATCTCCAGTGGGAAGAATGGTATTTAAGATATAACGCAAATACATAGGAAAGCATAATTCCATAAGGGAAATGATTACGGCTGTCCCTAAAGTAATGGCTAAGGTCGTCTTGTATGGTTGATAATATGCAAATAAATTTTTCAAATTTTACTTCCTTAAAAAATGCACACAGATTCACTTTGTATTATAACATATTTCAATTTAATTTTATACCCCACAATACGAACAATTATTTTTTTGCAGATAACAAAAAAGCCCGAGCGAAAATGCTCGAGCTTTCATGTCGTTAAGAAAATTTTACATTTATTTTCCGTTGAAAACAGCTTCACGTTTTTCGTAAAAGGCTGCAATACCTTCCTTGCAATCGTCAGTGCCCATGAGTAAGGGTTGCGTCGTCTCTTCGATAGCGAGCACTTCATCTATAGTCAAATCTGTATCATTGAGATATTTTTTGGTAAGACCAATAGAAAGCGGAGCAGATTTTGCAAGACGAGCTGCCATTTTATAGACCTCATCCTTTAAAACCTCGTCATCGCAAACATGATTAACCATGCCAAATTTTTCAGCAGTTGGTGCGTCAATTAAATCGGCAGTGAACATTAATTCTTTTGCTTTTTGTACGCCAATTGCTTTTGGAAGAAGATAGAGACCGCCGCAATCAGGAATTAAACCTACCTTTGCGAAAGATTCAGCAAATCTTGATTTACTAGAGCAGTAAACAAGGTCACAAGCAAGCATTAGGTTTACACCTGCACCAGCTGCTACGCCATTAACCCAGGCGATAACAGGCTTCTCCATGGTCATGAGACGTTTAGCAACAGCACCAACCTTGTTAATGAAGTTTTTCTTTTCTGCGGTACCAGTGAGACCATTCAAAAAGCTCAGGTCACCGCCTGCACAGAAAGCTTTACCATTACCGGTTAATACTACGCAGCGAACTGCTTGGTCAGTAAGGGCTTTGGTAATTGCAGCATGCAAGCCATCGATTAAGCCATCGTTCATGCTGTTCAAAGATTTCGGACGGTTCATGGTAATTGTTGCAATACCATTTTCAACAGAATACAAAACTTGAGGGTCCATGGGTAATCGCTCCTTTGCTTAATAATAAATAATTGTTTGAAGTAGATAAGAATTACGCATTTGAATTGCTTCAACAGTAACGATTTAAAGGTCGAACTAAAGATTAGAGTGCATCCCTAAAGACGCTTCCTCCTACAAATTCACGAAGAATGGAGGTGTTAGGGATATCGCTGTCATCGATTGTTTCCACAGACTTTAAGAGAAGCAGAAGACGTTGAGCTGTCATGTAAGGCTTGCCAGATTCGTAAGGCACATCCTTAAGTAATGGCTCCGCGTATTTCTTCAAGACTGCCAGCTCATAAATCAAAGTCGTGTTGAACATTAAGTCAGCACTGTCTTGGAACGGAAAGATATATTTTTCTTCGCCGGCACGTACGTCGTCCCATAACTCCAAGGTTTTTAGAGCATTATGACTGCGGAACTGATTATCACGTACCATACGACGCATGAGACGAACGTCAGTAGTGTTAATGCGATTATAATTATCGAGGCTCATAGGAGTCAGAGCAGATACGTAGATTTTAATTTTGTTTTCACGAGGTATGGACTCGGTCAGACGTGGATTCAAACCGTGAATACCTTCTACCAAGAGAATTTCTCCATCATGTAATTGCAGCTCTTGCTCCTTCCATTCACGCAAGCCCGTCTTAAAATTATATTTAGGCATGCGCACGCTTTCACCAGCGAGAAGTTTTTTCATATGCTCATTAAATAATGGCAAATCTATTGCTTCAACGCATTCAAAATCGTAGGATCCATCAGCCTTGCGAGGAGTCTTTTCTCTTTCTAGATAATAATCATCCATAGAAAGAGGAATGGTCCTCAGCCCGTTAACTCCGAGATGAATAGAAAGTCTTTGGCATGTCGATGTTTTGCCAGAAGAGGAAGGTCCTGCAATTAACACCAGCTTCACCTTATCCTTTTTCGCAGCAATTTCATCTGCCATGGCAATAATTTTCTTTTCGTGCAGAGCTTCCGCAACGAGAATAACCTTATTGCTGTAGCCTAGTCTGTTCACACGATTAAAGCTGGCAACTGTTCCACAATGAATGAGATGGGCCCATTCGTTGGACTCTTGGAAAACCTTGTGGATGAGCTCATGATTGTCTCCAAAATGAACAAGATCATGCCACATGTGAGGGCGAGGATAGTTAATGATAACGCCCTCGTCCCAAGGGAAAAGCTCAAACTTAGAAACGTAACCGCAATGGGGACAAAGCTTACCAAAGAAGAATGCTCTATTGCCCAAGAGTTCATACAAATTAACCTTCTCTTCCTCCTGTAAAAGACCTACGATACCCTTGCGGTCTTCGTCACAGTTAGGATCTAAATTGAGAGCAAGACATTCATCACGAGTTATCTTTTGCATGGTGATGGGCGTATGCTTTTGCACAAGATTTACCATGAGCATTTGCAAATTAAGGATATCTTCATTGCTCAAGGAACCGCGTACAATCTTTACATAAAGAGCAGCACCTAAGGTATTGCGCACCTCTAAATCAACATGAGGATAATACTTGCGACAAGTACTCAAAAGCATCATCAACAAGGTATTAGCATAAACTCTCATACCCAACTCGTTATTAAGGGTTATGAAATCAATGGAACCATCTTTTGTTAAAGGAGTTTGTAAATCGGTCTCAACATTATTGAAGATGCCCTCCACAATCGGAGCCGAAAATTGGCTTTGAACCTTGCTAGCAATATCAAGAGGACGAATTCCCTCTTCAAAAATTTGTACGACACCGCTTGGAAGTTTGATATTTAACATAAAGGACCCCCTTTATTCGCCGACCTTCTTCATTGCCGCATTAATCTTTGCTGCCATACCAGCGATTTTCTTTAAGGGAACTGCACATACCGCAACGCGTACGCCGGCTGCCAGAGGAACTGCGAAAATATTGTCGTCGTGTAAAAGTTCGCAGATAGCATCAGGATCTTTCGCTGGTATGGACAGGAAGAAGCCAGCTACATAGGGTAGCATGGGCAAACCACATTCAGCAGCTTCTTTGCAGAAAAGATCGGCACGAGCCTTAATCATTTGATAATAGAAATCTCTTTCCTTAATAACTTGTGCCAAGAGCTCAGGATCATTATAAATTGTTGCCAAAGTCTTCATAGCTGGACGGTTAATGTTGGACCAAGTTGCACGAGAGGTATATTGGTTGATGTCTTTGAATTCTTGAATAACATCGGGATCAGAGGATACACCAATCATTGCACCAGTTCTTTGGCCGTACATGGTAAAGCCCTTGGACATAGAATAACCAACGATGGTTAAAAGATTTGCCGGAAGGTTTTCTAATTTCTTGAAAATTTTACGAACTTCTTCCGTCTCACCTGCATAATCGATATAAGCAACGTCTAAAAAGAGTGTGATATGTTTATTAGGAAGCTTAGCTGCTTCTTTCAAAATTGCCAACATGCCTTCCATATCATCTTCAGTTAAAGAATAACCGGTTGGATTATGAGCCGGGGTATTTAAAAGATAAAGTAAATTATCTTGCTTTTCTAAGAGAGCAAAAACTTTTTCTTTTAAATCGGCCAGATTAAATTTATTATTTTCGTCCAACATTTTATAAGTAGTAAAGCCGCGATGCATATCTTTGCAGAGAACAGAATAAGCTCCCCAATACCAATCGGAACATAGAGCTGTCTCGCCATCGTCAAGATAATTCCAAATCGCATGGTGAATACCACCAGAACCACCTGCAGTCGCAACAGCACCAAGATATGCGTTAGGACGAGATTTACCAAAGGCAGCCGTTAAAACTGCTTCCAAATAGTCGGGCAGACCAGAGATGGGAGCATAAGCAATGAGCTCGGTAGTCGGAAGACTACGGAAAACTTTTTCTACAACGGGAAGGCAAACCAGTTGCTCATCTTCGTCGAGAATGGCACCGATTGTGGCGTTAACTACATTTTCCTTACCATATTTTGCAATAGCTTGTACGGCTGCAGCGTTTGCGCCAAAAATTTTGTCTTGAGCAGCTTTACCAAAAGCATGCTTTGCACAGTTAGTAGTCATAGGGAAACAGCTCCTTTTATGAAAATTTTATTTTTAGTGTAGACGAAAAGGGAATGCGCAATTACGGTTGGATTTGCTGCGCAAATCATCCACAACTATTAACTCTTAACTAATTCAGTTTTATCAAAAGATTTTGCGAACATCGTTACAGATCTAAGATTGTTGCTCCCGCTCCTCCTTCAAAGGCTGGGGCAAGCTCCATATGTTTGACGTAGCTTGAGTTTTCAAGGTAGGCGGTTAGTCCTTGACGCAACACGCCGGTTCCTTTACCATGAATAACACGTAATTTTGTTATACCGGCGAGTAAGGCGTCGTCAATGGCTTTGTCAACGGCAGGAATTGCTTCATCAAGTGTCATACCACGTACATCAACCTCTTGAGCTGCACTGGACGATTTTTTCACAAACATTTGATGAGCATAATTTGTACCAGACTTTTTCTCGAAGCCCTTGCGTAATTTTGGACCCTCGTCCTTATTCGCGGGCTTTGCTTTAGTGATGATGCATTTATTCATAGGCACAGTCGTTTTCATGATGCCTACCTGCACGGTGACGTTTTTACCATTAATATCGGTAATTACACCACCTTGGGTAAGACTTGTAATATAAACAGACATACCCTTTTTCGCAAGCTTTGCGTCTAGAGGTGTTCCCTCGGGAACAGGTTCATCCTCGCTAAAATGTTTATTCAGTTTTTGTTTTGCCTCTTCAGCTTTTTCCGCTAATTTTTTAGCATCAAAATCGTTTTTTAAAGCACGTAATTCCTTGAGTACTGCTTCCGACTCGCGTCGAGACTTGCGATAAATATCATCGGCCTCTTCCCTAGCCTTACGCAGCATCTCATTCTTTTTGCGTTCGAACTCGGACTTTTCATAAGCAAGCACGTTACGTAATTGCTGTGCTTCCTTCTTGAGAGCTTCAATTTCATTGGAGCTTGATTCGTAGCGTCTGCGTTCCGTATCAAGTTCACTTAAAACTGCTTCCATATGCACGTGTTCTTGATTCAAAAGCTGACCTGCGTTCTTAATGATTTCTTCCCCAAGACCGAGCCTGCGTGAAATATTAAAGGCGTTGGATGAACCAGGCACACCCATAAGCAGTCTATAAGTAGGACGCAAGGACTCAGGATCAAACTCGACAGAAGCATTTTCCATACCCTTGTGCCCATAGGCAAAGGTCTTGAGCTCGCTATAGTGAGTCGTTACCATGGTAAAGACGCCTGCATTATTTAAATGCTCAAGCATACTCATAGCAAGAGCTGCACCCTCATTAGGATCTGTGCCAGCACAAATTTCGTCGATAAGTACTAGGTCTCTGGCCTTAACCTCGTTCAAGATGCCAATTAAATTAGTCATATGAGCTGAGAAGGTGGAAAGACTTTGCTCAATGGATTGCTCGTCACCGATATCTGCATAGATTGCTCTAAACACTGGTAGTTTGGCATGAATTGCTGGTACGAACATACCCGTCTGAGCCATCAGGCTAAAGAGACCAACAGCCTTTAGGGCTACAGTTTTACCACCAGTATTAGGACCGGTGATTAAAAGCATATTAAAATTATCCCCGAGTTGTACGTCAAGAGGCACGACTGTGTCCTTGCTAATTAAAGGATGACGTCCCTTCTCGATGACAATGCCACCATTAACTGTCAGCTCAGGGCGAGTCGCCTCTTGTTCTTGAGCTAAGTAAGCTTTGGCACAAATTACGTCCAGCTCCGTCATGGTATTCGTTGAGCTCAAAAGATTTTTAGCTTCCATGCCCACGTTTTGGGAAAGTGTTCTAAGGATACGCTCAACCTCTTCACGTTCTTCAGCCACGTAACGCTTGATATCGTTGTTTAAATTGACAACAGCCATGGGCTCAATGAAAAGTGTTGCCCCTGTTCCACTTTGATCGTGAACGATACCAGGAAAATTCATCTTGTATTCCATCTTCACAGGAATAACATAACGGTCCCCGCGCATGGTGACAAGATTTTCTTGGAAAAATTTTTGGTTATTAGGATCGTGAAGGATACTGTCGAGCTTTTCCTTCACACGGTTTTTACTAATGATGATGGCATTGCGAAGTCCAGCAAGCTTGGTGGTCGCCTTATCCATAACCTCACCATGCTCATCGATAGCGCTGCTAATTTGTTTAACAAGCTTCATCTGAGCGGTTAAGCCTTGCGAAATTTCTGCAAGCTTAGGCGCAAGCTCAGAGCTTTCAGTTAGAAAATCCTTCATACTGCTGAAGCCTTGCGCCGTCGTCATGACTTCTAAAAGCTCATCAGGATTAAGAGTTCCCCCGAGCTCA
Source organism: Phascolarctobacterium sp. (assembly GCA_030523325.1). Classification (GTDB taxonomy): domain Bacteria; phylum Bacillota; class Negativicutes; order Acidaminococcales; family Acidaminococcaceae; genus Phascolarctobacterium_A. Next base: position 31,370 of record JAUNIS010000018.1, on the reverse strand, counting down.
GCTCTTTTTACGTGGGGAATAATATTATGAACACCACCAAAAGGAAAGCGTTTGCCTTCGTCTAAAAGTCTAGCTGCTTCAGCTGTTTGTTCAAGCAAAGACTTGACTTTGGCAAATTCACTTTCGATTTTAATTGCTTCAATGCTAGCTTTCGCAAGACTTGTGGCAGTCTTTGCGGCTAGCTTTTCTTTTACTTTATCAAATTCTAAGGTTCGAACAGCAAAGCGAGCCATTGTTACCTCCCAACTTTGGTCTTTCGCATTTACTTTTTGCGTAAGTTTTTAGTTTAAAGTACACGTGGATCTCTCCGCGAACTATCTTCTAATATCCGTCTTACATCACGCCTCTAAAGTAGTGTCCACGTGTTGTTCCAGGTAAGTTTTCAGTTACCTCGTAGGCGCCGCCTAAGACGTTTTTATACATGTAGACGAGGTCGCGAACTTGTTTCGCGTCATACAGACGAGCATCAATACGGAGCGAGGCGACACCTAGCTCTTGCATATGTGACGCACTTGCCAGCATGGAAAGCTCGTGAGCATTCATTACGTGCATATGACAGAATTGATCGCCTACAACCGGGAAGCGTGCATCCTTGCGATCGCCTAGGAAGATGGGCTGTCCACATTTAAAGGTACACGCACCCTTGTGCAAATCTCCGAGGAAAGAACCGCCCACACAATATTCGCTGACCATCATCTCAATGCGACCTTGAGCCATGCATTCGATGGGAATGGGACTAACCTGACAAAGGTGTTCTACTTGACCCATGGTCAGCTCACAAGAAATTGTTGCTCCACTTGAACCATGTTCCTGCCAGAACTGTAAGCTTTGATTATTAAAAATATTTAGGCTCATATCAGCCCAGGGCTTAAAGGATTTGCCTTGAGCCATTTCCCATAAGCCATTATTAGATATATAAACGTAGTCAACCTTAAGCTCGTCAAATAAATCGAAAAGCCTATGGTAATAATTTAATTGTGTTTCGTGAACGATGCGGGGAGTTGCCATTGCTATCTCACGTCCAGCCTTACGCGTAAGCTCAGCTGCGCGGCGATAATCATTGTCCGTGGGATTAATATGGTTAAAACAATCGCCGCCAAAAAGAATACGTTCTGCACCGGCCTCCAGGGCGGCTGCAATTTTTTCTAAGGAGTCACAATGAACTGTAACCTTGCTTTTACGGTTTAACTTATGAGCGGGCAGAACAAGTGCCTCGTCATAAGTAACTACCCGAGTGCGACTGGGCGCAAAAGCTTGTAGTCTTGCTTTGTCTAATTCCTCACAAGCGATACGACGAGCTTCGTTCATCTCACTCATGGGAACCATTACATTAGCATCAATATCTATTTCTAAATTGGCTAAGCCATATTCAGTGGTTCCTAAGCGATCGATTTGCTTACGAATGCTTGCTTCATCAAGAGGACGCTTACGAGCTGCTTCAACGATAAAATTCGTCTCACCATAACCAGTATTGCCCTCATCATCCGTAAGAACAATACGCATGGGCTCTCCTATATGAGCGGTTACCTTGGCATCAATATAAATACGACGCTTAGAGTCTGGTCCAAAAAATTGACTTGCATAAGCCATGAGCTTAGCATCAAGAGTTCTAAAAACACGGTCGTTCATGCGTACACCTTGAGGTACGTCAATCATAACCTGTTGCCCAGCTCTTGCAATTTCTACGGGCTGCCCATTAACACGCATATCCGTTAGCGTCGTCCCTACTCTGCCGCCCACAGAAACCCAGAACTCAAGTCCATCACCTAGATGCAGCTCTTTATCAAGCTTAATGACTGCTTTATTTTTCGCCTTATCAAGCTTAGTTACACGACCCACGAGAACACCGCGATTATTCGGTCTACGATCACTCATCATGTTTTTACCAGGCCTGCCTTCCATATAAGCAGTAGTAAAATCACGATTAAAAATTTGTTCGATGTTGGCTAAGTCCTCAGGTGGAACAGCAAAGCTTCCTTCTTGATAACTATCCATAGCCCGGCGATAAGCATCAACCACAACAGCAACATATTCGGGACGTTTCATGCGTCCTTCAATTTTATAACTAACAACGCCAGCCTCAATTAATTTTGGTAAAATCTCAAGGGTGTTCATATCCTTGGGACTCAAAAGATACTGACCTGCATCCTTATTGGCAAGCATATCGTTATCGTGAGCATCAAACAATTTATAGGGCAAACGACAGGGCTGAGCGCAACGACCTCTGTTTCCTGAGCGACCACCAATCAGTGAGCTCATCAGACATTGACCGCTATAACAAACACAGAGCGCTCCGTGAATAAAGGTTTCAATCTCCGTCCCGCAATTACAAGCAGCCTCGATTTCCTTTAAGGATAATTCACGAGCAAGTACGGTGCGTTCAAGACCAATGTGCTTAGAAAAATTAACACCACCAGAATTTGTCACCGTCATTTGTGTTGAGGCATGTAAGGGCAGCTCAGGACAAATTTTCTGGCACAGTCGAATGACGCCTAAATCCTGCACGATAAGTCCGTCCACACCCACATTGTTGAGGAATATTAAATAATTAGCAAGGGCTTCCATCTCACTATCATCAACAAGGGTATTTACGGTAATGAAAATACGTACGTGATGCATGTGAGCGAAATAAACCGCCCGAGCCATCTCCTCTTCATCAAAATTACTTGCGTAAGCTCTCGCCCCAAAGGATTTGCCGCCCATATAGACAGCATCCGCACCAGCATTAACTGCAGCCTCAAGGGCTTCCCAGGTTCCCGCTGGAGCTAGGAGCTCAATATAATTACTTTTCATTAAACTTCATCCTCTAGAGCTTTCAAAAGTTTTTCGTGCTTTTCTTTTAATTCAGCATATTCTGCTGCCAAGTTCAAGGCAGTCCACACTGCAATTCTCTGGGCATCCATGTCCGGTTTTTTCTTGGCTAATTCAGTCATGCGTTTGTCAACATCATTGGCAATGATTGCAACCGCACTCGCATTAGCATCTGTTTTCAATGTGTAAGATTCGTTGAAAATTTTTACAATAACAGAACCCATCTTAATCCACCTTAATATTTACCATAAAGCTTTGGGCATAAGATTTTTCCCAAGCTCTTTTATATTGCAAATTAATGGAATGCAAACCCTCGCCACTGACAGCAAAGACGATGATTTCTTCACCTGGTACGCCGGTTCTTGAATCGTTCATGTTAGGCATATTGAAGCTGCGGCCTATTTCCTTGACACCACTTGTGGGCATGATTTGCCAAGAAAAGCCAGTGCTCGGATTAGAGGCTAATTTGATTGCTACAAGCCCAGAGCCTTCTAAGTGCAGTGTTTTGCTTGCAGATTTATCAGTTAAGCGAGCCACTTGGAAAATACGACCAGCTTCACCGATGCGCACGTTCTCTAAAACCTTGCCGTATTCGATTGCATTATCGTAATCGCCATCACTAGAACTAGGATGAAGGATTGCTTTCTCGCCTAAAACGAAGTTCTTCATCTCGACGATATCTTTAACAGAGTCGTTATTTACGAAAAAGTCGTTCAAGGTAAATTCCTTGCCCGTGGTAATGTCAAGGTTCAAGCCCTTGTAAACAGTTTTATTGCCCTCAGCCTTGAGTAAAATACTTACGAGACTGGGACGGTTCAGCATTACTGTATAAGTAAGGCTTGCGTTCTTGCCAGCCTTTTTCACAAGCTTGGCTACCTCGTCATCAATAACGCGGTTCAAGCTAGCCTCAAGAGTTGTATCCGTAGAGCCATCAATATAGGGGCTCACGATTTTTCCCAGCCCGTTAGACGAAACATTATCTAAAACAGTCGTCCTTTGATCGGCAAAGCAAGGGAAAGCGAGAAGGAGGGAGATGATTGATAGTAGGAAGATTTTCATAAGTATCACCTGTGAGAAGAGTTAAGAGTTATGAGTTATGAATTCCACCGCTCTCTTAAGTCTCTCCAAAGTCCGTTCTTTACCTAACAAAATCATCACGTCAAACATGCCAGGGCTAACAGTTCGTCCTGTTAAAGCAAGGCGGGTTGGATGAATGACTTTGCCAAGAGCGATGTTTTGAGTCTCGGAGATTTTGTTGTATATAGCTTCTGTGCTAGCAAGAGAGAATTCTTCGTCAGCTTCCAGAGCAGCAATGCAGTTTCGCAATAGTTCGACTGCTTCTGGTTTAAAATGTTTGGCAACACCTTTTTCGTCGTAGGAGTCGATGTCCTTGAAGAAATATGTTGACGCGTCAACGATTTCGGCAAGCGTTTTTACTCTTACGCGGACAGTGTCAACTAGTTTAGCAAAATATTCGGAGTTAGCGTCAAGCCAAGCCTCGTCACAAAGTCCTGCCTTAATGAAGAAGGTTTTGACTTCCGGCAGAATTTTTTCTAAGGGCAGGGAAGAAAGGTATTGTCCGTTCATCCAGGTCAGCTTCTTAGTGTCGTAAATAGCTGCCTTCTTCGACATTTGCTCAAGCTCGAAGAGTTTAACGGTTTCCTCAAGGCTAAAGATTTCTCTTTCATCCCCAGGACCCCAACCGAGCAGAGCCAAATAATTAACAATGGCTTCAGCCGTAAAGCCTTGACTACGAAATTCTTCGACGGATGTTGCCCCGTGACGCTTAGATAATTTGGAGCGGTCTGGTGCAAGAATCATACTCATATGTCCGAATTGAGGTGGCTCCCAACCCAAGGCATCGTAAACAAAAAGCTGTTTAGGAGTGTTGGAGAGATGCTCTTCGGCTCTCAGTACATGAGTCATACCCATCAAATGATCGTCAATTACAACAGCAAAATTATAGGTGGGCATACCGTTGGATTTCATAATTACGTAATCGTCAAATTGGTTCAGATTAAAATTAACATCGCCATGAATCAAATCGTGCACAACAATATTACCTTCTGCAGGAATTTTTAAGCGCACGCTAAACTTTTCGCCTCGAGCAATGCGTGCAGCAACTTCCTCTTCACTTAAATCACGACAGGTGCGTGCATATCTAAAAGGAAGCTTTGCAGCCTTTTGTTTTTCACGCTCGGCTTCAAGCTCTTCACTGGTGCAGAAGCAACGATAAGCCTTGCCACTTGCCAAAAGCTCGTCCACATACTTCTTATAAATATCTAAGCGCTCGGATTGATAGTAAGGTACATAGTCCCCACCCATCTCGGGGCCCTCGTCCCAAGTAATGCCAAGCCACTTGAGACTGGTTAAAATTTGGGAAACGCTGTCCTCTTTTAATCTTTCCGTATCCGTATCCTCGATACGCAGAATTAATTTGCCGCCCATCTTATGAGCAAACAACCAGTTAAATAAAGCAGTTCGCGCCCCGCCTATATGTAAATACCCAGTCGGGCTTGGGGCGAAACGAACGCGTACAGAAGAATTAGTCATCGTTTATTAATCTCCTTTAGAGTGGATTTGTAGGGGTGGAGGTAACTTGAGAGGCTGAGCTATAATGCTGAATGCGTAATGCGCATTTGATTAATTTCGTACTTGCGATCTAAACCACAAAAGCACGTACCTCTTCAGATTAATTATACGCTTCTAGACGCAAAAGGGCAAGTAAAAAAGCCTTTACCCATTGTTAACAGGTAAAGGCTTTTCGTTTAAACGATTTGGTTTAAAAGATTATGGAAATGTTCGTTGATAATACTTGGGTTTAAAATATTTTCCAAGAAGCGAGCTTGCTTACGGCTAGACTTGGGCTGAGTCTTGCACCAATAAGTTATGGTAAGCTGGATGAGTAAGAGTGCAAGTGTTTTTAACCTTTCGTTCTTACCAAAATAATACATCATATGGTTGTACCAATCCTGATAGACTTCCATCTCATCCTTCATAGTAATGCGAGCAATATTGCTCATCAAATTACGTTCGTTTCTTAGGCAGACACGTAAATGCTCTCTTGCATCATTTTGGTTGACGTCTGTATGACTTGCCAAGGTGACAAGAAGCATATAAGTTATTTGTTCGGCCTTGTAAATATCCATCATACGACCAAAATCACAGGCTTTGGCGTGCATGACTGCGTGCATATTTACTTGGTAAAGAATGCTTTCGATTAATTTTAAATTGTCTTCCTTGACCGTGTTATCGAGCACAATTTGCAAAAGCCAGGTCGCTTCGTCGTCCCATTTGCGAGCAGTCATCCGACTAGCAAGGCTTGCTAATTCTTGGTAGAAGGGTTCCAGCTTTAAAACATCATCCACCGATTCATGGAAAATTTCCGTGAAGGCTTGAGCATCCCCTCTCAAGATGGCAATACGATGATCGCAAATCGCAAAGATGAAGCTTTCAAGAAAATCTTGACACTCAGCAAAATTATCTGGGCTTGCCACAGCAATTTTCAGACGTGGAATAGCGATATCCATCCAGTGCGTCAACACCTGATGATGATGACGACGAATTGCCATGAGCATCATATCCTTTAAGGCTTCTATAAAAATTTTATCATTCATAGAGGCTGCTTGCTCGACGCATTGTTTTGCTTTGTCAAGATCTCCCTGCTTTATGGCGAGGCAGCCGTTTAAACTAATGGGATTTGGCATTATGGTTCTACAATTCCTTCAAAAATTTCACCGCTAGCTGCATTAACGGTAATAGTTTGTCCGTCCTTCAGCTTTTGGCAAGCACCGTTTGCACCAACGATGACGGGCAATTTTAAAGTAATGGCGATAATTGCACCGGTTGATGTTAAGCCACCCTCTTCTGTAATAATTGCCGCTGCATGACGAGTTACGAAGGGAACGAATTCGTCGTCTAAGCCAGGAACTACGACAATGTCGCCGTTAGAAATTTTTGCGTGATAATCTTCAGGAGAAACGCAAATACTTGCTTTGCCGCTAATAGTTGTTTTGCCGATACCAGTACCCTTGAGTAATGCTTCCATGATAAAACCTTCCTTATAATAGAAAACTAACGAGACACGCACGAGCTTGCGCTATCTCGATGGATTACATAAAACTATACGTCCTCAGTATTACACAAAAACTAGAAAGAGTCAAATGAAATTTAGTATGAAGCTTATTCCAAGGGAAGAGAACGAAAAAAGCAGGACTCACGTCCTGCTTTTGTTTAGGATTTATGTGCTTTAATACGCTCGATGAGCTTGGGAAGAACTACGTTGACATCTCCGACAATTCCGTAATGAGCTACGGTAAAGATAGGTGCATGAGGATCGCGGTTAATCGCAACAATGCAGGATGCGTCCTTCATACCGGAAAGATGTTGGATAGCTCCAGAGATACCACAAGCAAAATACAGCTTAGGAGTAACTGTCTTACCCGATTGACCTACTTGTTGTCCGTGACTAATCCAGCCTTCATCAACAGCTGCACGTGAGCCAGCAATTGCACTATTTTCAAAGAGAGCAGCAAGCTGTTCGAGGACAGCAAATTTATCAGCTTCGCCAAAGCCACGACCACCTGCACAAATTACATCGGCCTCTTCGATCTTGATTGCATTATCTGCTACAAGAGGAGCTCTCTCGATAGTTTCTACGCGAGAAACATAACCGGGCTCGGGAGTAAAGTTGATAACCTCGCCAGTACGAGAAGCATCGCGTTCAGCAATTTTGAAAACCTTAGGACGAACAGTACCCATTTGCGGACGCATTTCATCACAAACGATTGTCGCATAAATATTGCCTCCAAGAGCCGGACGAGTCCAAGCTACGAGACCTTCTTCAGTAATATCAACCTCGGTGCAATCTGCACAGAGACCTGTCTTCATACGAGCAGCAATGCGAGGAGCCAGGTCACGTCCATCACATGTTGCGCCCATCATAATTGCGGAAGGATTATAAGCCTTAGCCAATTGACAAATGCCATCGGTATAAAGCTCTGTATTATATGTTTCGTATTTGTCGTCCTCGATTACATAAACCTTGTCAGCACCGCCTGCGATTAAATCGGCAGTATCAACGCGACCCTTGGGTCCGATATAAACTGCGCAACAAGCATAGCCAGCCTTCTTAGCCAGGCCTTGACCAACGGTTAACATTTCAAAAGTGGTCGCATTAATTTGACCGCCCTCAGGTTCACAAATCACCCAGATATCTTTATCACCTGCTGCACTCTTGGGAGCTTCAGCTTTAGCACTAGCACCTTCAGGAGCAATAGCTTCACAAGGGCATTCACTCATACAAGCACCACAGGAAATACAGGATTCGGAATCCACACGAGCTTTTCCATCATCAATTGCGATTGCACCAACCGGGCAAATGCTTACGCAGGATTCACAAGCACAACATTTATCTCTATCTACTAACATTGCCATTTATCTTCACCTCAACGAATTATAAAACTTCTGCACTGATTAATTTTTGCATGAGTAAATCGACTGCTTCATCCATGTCTTCAACATTGATGATTTCGCCAGATACTTCGGGAGGTGCAGGGCTGAAGGCTTTGCGAACCTTGGTCGGGGAACCGGGCAAGCCAATCTCTTCTTCACTTAAGTCCAAATCTTTAATACCCCATTCGGGAATAACAGCCTTACGAGCTTTCATTTTGCCTTTAATAGAAGCAAAGCGAGGCTCCTTGCCAGCTTTTTCAACAGTAACTAAAAGAGGAGCCGCACAGCTAAGAGTGATGCTAACCTCTTCATTTTCACGACGTACGATGAATTTACCATCTTTGTATTCAGTAGAAAGTGCGCTAGTGATCTGAGGCAGACCAAGATGTTCAGCAATCTCAGGACCTACTTGAGCCGTATCACCATCAACAGCTTGCTTGCCGCAAAGAACTAAGTCATAATCACCAATTTTTTTAATGGCAGCTGCAAGTGTGGTAGATGTTGCTAAAGTATCGGAGCCAGCAAGAGGACGGTCAGTGATAAGGATGCCTTCATCGGCTCCCATAGCTATTGCTTCTTTTAAAACATCTTTAGCGCTAGGCAGACCCATGGAAATGCAAGTTACCTTGCCACCTTCTTGGTCCTTCAGGGTCAAAGCCACTTCCAGAGCTTGACGATCGTCAGGGTTCATAATATTTTCGACGCCTTCACGCAGAAGGGTACGAGTTTCAGGATTAAATTTAACAGTTTCGATGTCAGGTGTTTGCTTAATACAAACGATAATATTCATCTTTAAACCTCCTAGAGTTTAAATTACAAAGTTAATCATAATATTTTAACACTAAACAACTAGATATTGCAAGAATTATATCAAAGTTTCGTATATTTTGTAGGAAAGAAGAAAACTTTATTATAAGAAACAGTCCGGTCCCAGCAGCCTCTCCATCTCCCAGCGAAACTCTTGGCTTTTGCCATCCACCCAGAACTCTGGGTTGGTGCGAATAATTTTTTTCGAGCCGACTAGATGCAGATAAACTACGTCAGTGCCATGGAATTTTTTGAAAAGCTTAAGCATTTGTCGTTGGACCACTGCATTCTCAAGATAAGCTTCTATTTTAATACGCAGCGTCATGCCAAAGTTTTTCAAGGAAACAACGTTCATAGCAAGAATTTTTGATTCGCGTTCGTCCGTGGAAAAGCGTCCTTCGATACAAACGGGGGCGTCCTTATAAATTTCCTTCATGCAATTAGCATAAGTTTTCGGGAAACAAACAACGGTGATGCTGGATGTAAAATCCTCCAGGGTTAAAACAGCCATGGTATCGCCCTTACGGGTGTTGCGAATATTACATTCGGAGATGATGCCCGCAACCTTAACGCGAGCATTATCAGTTACGTTGGTGTCCGCGCCGAATTGATGCAAGGGCATAAAGCGTTTCATTGTCTCGCGGAATTCATCCAAAGGATGACCTGTTACGTAAAAGCCGATGATGTCCTTTTCGTATTGCAAGCAAATATCCTTAGGGATCTCGGCAAGGTCCGGGAAGATGGGCATGGTCTCGGTTGCATCAAAACCATTTTCCTCGCTAAATAAATCTATCTGTCCGACTGCTGCATCCTTTTGATAGGAGTTGGCAATCTCTACGACTTGGTCGGAGACAGCAAGCATTTGCGAACGTTTAGCCGGGAAGCAGTCTAACGCACCGCACTTAATTAAGTTTTCAATAACTCGCTTATTTACTACGCGCATACTCACGCGTTTGCAAAAATCTAGGAGGTCCTTAAACTCCCCACCCTCCTGGCGTGAACGCATGATATCACGCACAGCTGCTTCGCCTACATTTTTGACGCCTACTAGGCCAAAGCGAATGCAACCCTTTTTGTCAACGCCAAATGCAAGGCCTGAAGAATTAACGCTAGGAGGCAAAACCTTCAGGTTCATTTGTCGGCAAACAGAAATATAATAAGATAATTTTTCTGCATCCGTCATGACGGAATTTAAAAAGGCAGCCATGAATTCAGCTGGATAATTAGCCTTTAAATAAGCTGTTTGCCAAGCGACTAAGGCATAGGCAACGGAATGAGATTTATTAAAGCCGTAGCCTGCAAAATGTTGCAGGAGGGCAAAAATTTTGTTGGATAATTCTTCGGGGATTTGATGTAGCTCCTTGGCTCCTTCTACAAAAGATGAACGCATGGAGTCTAGTTCTTTCGCCTTCTTTTTACCCATAGCTCGGCGCAAAATATCTGCCTTACCAAGAGTAAAACCTGCGAGAGCCGTAGTGATTTGCATTACTTGTTCTTGATATAAAATTACGCCATACGTATCGGCGAGAATGGGTTCCATGAGTGGATGCAAAACCTCAGCCGTACGTCTCCCATGACGACCGGCGATGAAATCTTCAGCCATGCCCGTACCGAGTGGTCCTGGTCGATAAAGAGCTACAAGAGGAATTAAATCTTCAAAGCCTCGGGGTGCAAGCTCCACAAGAAGTCTTGTAATACCTGCAGATTCAAGCTGGAAGACGCCGGGTGTATCCCCTGCCCTAAGCATCTTAACTGTTTTCGGATCATCTAAAGGAATATTATCGATATCAAGCTCGATACCTTGAGTCTCTTTAATAAATTTAACGCAATCATCAATAACTGTAAGAGTACGCAGACCCAAGAAGTCCATCTTCAAGAGGCCTAGCTCTTCTACCTTATTCTTGTCGTATTGAGTGATAATGCCTCCCTCCTGCCCAAGAGCCAGAGGAACAAAATCGCGTAAATCGGCAGGAGCAATAATTACCCCAGCCGCATGGGTACCTATATTACGTGGAGCACCCTCAATTGATTTGGCAAAATCGATAAGACGAGTTACCTCGGGTTTTTCTTCGTAGGCAGCACGAAGCTCCTTGGACATAGAAAGTGCTTTGTCCAAGGTTATGCCAAGCTCTCTAGGGATAAGCTTAGCAACCTCATCAACCGCTTGGTAAGTCATGCCAAGCACACGTCCAACATCCCTCACTGCTGCCCTGGCTTGCAAGGTGCCAAAGGTTACGATTTGCGCAACACGTTCCTTACCATATTTACGAGTAACATAGTCAAGGACGCGGTCACGTTTTACGTAACAAAAATCCGTATCAATATCGGGCATGCTTACGCGTTCGGGATTGAGGAAGCGTTCAAAGAGTAATTTATGGTGAATTGGTTCGATATTCGTGATATGTAAAAGGTAAGCAACGACGCTACCTGCTGCCGAGCCACGTCCAGGTCCTACGGGTACGTCATGCTCGCGGCAATAATCTATGAAATCCCAGACGATTAAAAAATAAGCCGCGTAACCCATTTGGTTAATGATGCCCAGCTCAAAGTCTAAGCGCTTATATACTTCCTCCGTGGCATTGGGATAACGCAGGGGCAAATTTTCGTCGCAAAGCTTACGCAAATAAGTTTTTTCATCATATCCAGCTGGTACATCGAACTTGGGCAGCAAAAGCTTGCCAAATTCTAAGGTAACGTTACAACGGTCCGCGATGATTTGCGTGTTCTCGATTGCCTCAGGATGATTCGGGAAGAGCTCGAGCATTTCCTCGTAGGATTTTACGTAAAAGGAATCGTTAGGAAAACGCATTCTATCTGCATCATCAACGTTGGACTGAGTTTGAATGCATAACAATACGTCCTGACCAGCAGCATCTTCCTGTCGCACGTAATGTAAATCGTTGGTTGCGACGAGCTTTAAGTCAAATTCTTTGGCTAATTGTACGAGGCCGGCTGCCACAGTTTTTTCTTCTTCCAGCCCGTGGTTTTGAATTTCGAGGAAATAATTTTCCTTGCCAAAGATCTCGATGTATTCTTTAACCTGTCGTCTCGCCTGCTCCATATTTCCCTGCAAAATACTTACAGGTACTTCACCAGCTACGCAAGCGCTTAAACAAATAATGCCTTCGCTATAGTTACGCAAAACATCCTTGTCGATGCGTGGTTTATAGTAAAAGCCTTCGATTTGTCCTGCGCTACAAATCTTCATGAGGTTATGGTAGCCCGTATTATTTTCGGCTAATAGAATGAGGTGATACATGCCACGTTGATTTTTGTCGAGGTGCGAGCCCTGGGTCAGATAAACCTCGCAACCAAGAATTGGTTTGATTCCTTGCTTGGTGGCTTCTTGAAAAAATTCCACAGCACCAAACATATTGCCGTGATCTGTTATAGCAATGCTTGTCATCCCCAGTTCCTTCGCATAAGCGATTAAATCGGGAATCCTAGAGAACCCGTCGAGTAAGCTATATTGAGTATGTACGTGGAGGTGAGTAAAGTTGTTCATAGTATCATCTTTCAATCGTTAGGGAATGCGTGAAAAAATTAGCAATTAGCAAAGTGCAATTAGCAATGAAGGATAAAATTTGCTGCGCAAATTTTTTGATTAAAAAAAATTCGTAAAACCATAGCTTGAATTTGCAAACGAAAGATTTACAGCGAATAGATTTAATTTACAAAGCTTGCTCCAAAATTATCAATTATCAATTTTATTTTTAATCAACGGATTTTGCTGCGCAAAATCCTTCCGCAATTGCTCATTGCTAATTGCTAATTGCTCATTACTAATTCATTCCCGTCATTTGTTCAATTTTTTATCTCTGTAATACGTTACTCCCCCGATCCCGACCTCGGCGATGAGTCCTTTGGTGGTGAATTCGTAGATATAAATGCCATCGGCAACAGCTTTTGCGCTGCCTTTATAATTACCATTGACTCCGTCAGTTGCGTCGGCACTTGCAGATGCGGTGGAGGTCCATTTAGTTGTGGTAAATTTATTCCAAGCATCGTCAGTTTCAAAAATAAATACTACGGAATATTCTTTGGCTCCAAGCCCCAGGCCCAGCTTAGCTTTATTCATTTTCATAAAAATTTCTTCGCCGGTATTATTATTTTTGGCAAGTCCACGTCCGTGATTATCCGAGATGATGCCATAAGACAGTCCCGTATTCGCAAATACTGCGTAGCCTAGAGAATTGCTGACAACATTTCTTGCCTCAGGGTGCAAGGTGTAGAGCTGGTCCAGCACTGTGGCAACCTTAATACGCACATTGGCTTTCTTTTGTTCAACACTCGCTGCCGAGCAAACACCTACACAAAGAGTAACAAACATGAGACAAAGCACCAAAATTTTCTTGAAAGACATAAAAAACACTTCCTTTCGTTCGACGTTATGATTTAGTTCATTTTTAATGCGGAATTTGTTCCCTTCCTACTAACTTTTAACAATTCCTTTCCATCAGCATCGTCCCGTTCTCCTTGAGCCACTTGTGTGCCTCGTAGTAGTTTGGCATGACGCGTAGGACTTCGGCGTAAAAGCGAGGCGAATGGTTCATCTCGATGAGATGGCACAGCTCGTGAACGACAACGGAGTCGATGACTTCCTTGGGAGCTAGCATGAGCAAGCAGTTGAAGTTCAAATTTCCTTGGGCTGTGGCACTGCCCCATCTTGTTTTTTGGTTGCGAATGGTAATTTTTTTATACTTGACTCCTACTATGGGTGCAAAATATTTGACGCGTTGAGGGATATATTTGAGGGCCTCATCCGCAAGTTTTTGCAACTCTTCGTGAGAAAGCTTGCCTAATTTTTGACTCTCCGCCATTTGCTTTTGGTTGAGAGCCAGATGTTTTTCTACCCAAGCCTGGTGGTTCTCTAAAAAATGTTCAATTTCTTTTTGCGACACATGATTTGGTGCCCTGACTATTACCTGCCCATCCTTAATGATCACGCCTAACGAACGACGCGCGGAACGGACAAGGGTATAGTCGAATGGGAATATGCTCATAGTTTTACCTCGATACGAATAGACTGAATGCACGTGGAGGGAGTTAAAAGCGCAGCGATTGAAACATTTCACAAGTGCGTTATCCCGCCTCGAAGATCCGTGAAAACTACGCGCGATTCGTCGACCGGAATAATTTCGCAAGGGAGAGCCCGCAGGTCATCGATTCTCCAGCCCTGCTTTTGTTCGGCTAATTTATCAAGTGCTTCCTCAAGATCATGAGCCAAAACGATGGCAATAGCATCAAGATAAAAACCACTATTTAAACACGGCTCATCAATCATAGAATGACTATGATAAGTCTTATTATGTCTCCAAACGTAAATGTTCATGAGGAAACTCCTTTCTAGCGTAAAACGAAAGAACTACGAGTATACTTACTTTATATTATAAACCAAAAGCGAGGAGAACACAAAATTAGTTAAGAGTTAACTCATAACTAATTCATTTATAATCGTAGGATTTTGCTACGCAAAATCCATCCTCCATTGCTCATTGCTCATTGCTAATTGCTAATTGACTCAGCTCTTCTCCGTTCCCGCAATCCTTCAATTATTTTCCCTTATGAAAGATGCGGCTTCATAAGTAAAACCTATTCCCCCGCCTTGAAATTGCACGTAAAAGTGGTAGAATATATCTAGAAGAAGGAATTGAAAATGATTAAGCAAACGTTCCGTGAACTCCTTAAGAGTCCTGGATTATTGATAAATGTCTGGAGGTGTCGTTTATGTTTAAGAAAGTATTAGTTCCTGTTGATGGTAGTGCTCATGCATGGCATGCTCTCGCAAAAGCATCCGAATTATGCAAGAAGCTTGAATGTGAGCTGGTTGTTTGCACAATCCTTGACGTCTTCCAAGAAATTACTCCCATCGCTCCCCTAGCTTATGCTATGGAAATTGAACGCCGTGAAGAAAAACATGAGCTTGATAAAAAATGTGCTCACATCTTAGCCCAAGCCAAGGATAAACTCAAAGATTACCCCTTCCCTGTTGAATATGTCGAGTCAACCGGCGATCCTGCTGAAGAAATCCTCGTCTTTGCCGAGACTAAGCATTGCGACGGAATTATTATCGGTAGCCGTGGGCTTGGCATTCTCGAAGGCTTCCTCCTCGGTTCTGTCAGCACAGCAGTTGCGAAGGATGCAAAGGTTCCCGTACTCATTGTTAAATAAACCTCATTTATAACTTTATATCGAAATAAGTAATGGCTCTCAAGCGAAGCTTGAGAGCCATTTTTTAATTTATTCAGCAAAAAAGTTTACGATGCCATATTCATCCTTGTATAAAGGAGAGAAGCCAACCTTTCTCTTGTTAGTGCCTTGCAAAGCATTGGGATAATGGGTGTCGTAATGGAAGGCTTCATGAACAACGTAGAAATATCTGTCACCGCCCCATTCATAGTTCTTATTATAAGCATGAATCCACAAGGTATTTCCCTGAGCATGGTTAAAATATAAAGAACGCGCGGAATAAGGCTCAACGCTAAACCAACCTTTAGCGAACCAAGTATTACTTCCCTTATCCATTAAATACAAAACAGCTACATACAAAGTACTGCCATTACGATTATTGCTAACATAAAGCTGAGTTGCCTCTGCCTTGGGAATGAACGCGCAAAGGGAAACAACCATCATCAATCCGAACATAACTTTTTTAAAGCATTTCATGATGAATACATCCTTTCATTTTACCTGCTACAGCTCGCAACAGAAAGAATTTAAAGCTGCACAAAAGTGTTATATCAAAATACGTAGAATATGTCAAGAGACGGAACTATTTATTTAATCAAAGGATTTTGCTCCGCAAAATTCATCCAACTTTCAAAACAAATCATCGATTGTCAGCAATTTAACTCCGTCAATTTTCGCTTGAGCGTTTACCGCTTCAGTAAAGCCTCCTTTAGCCAAAATATAAAAATACTTTTCTTTAATTGAATGAAAAATTTCCGAGGCGTTCATCAGGTCTCGGTACTCCTTTATGTCGAATGCCTCGTTACGGAATTTACATTCACAAAAGATTGCTTTGGTTTCGCTCTTATCAAGGCAAAGAATATCAATATCATCCTGCTTCTTTAAGATAGGATTGTTCCCCCACCATCTGCCTATTTTCCAAGGGACGATGGGTAAATTGTGAGCCTTTGCTTGATTAGTCATATACTGAGTGCAAATTTTTTCGAATATGGGTCCCATATACTCATTCAAATTTGCAGTAATATCCGAAGCCAACTCTTCTTCATCGAGAAAATCCAGAGCATCATTGATTTCAAAAATATAGCGATACCAAAACGCATAAAAATTATCCCTAAAAGAATAAATGCTTTTTTTAGATGTGGGCGGCTCAGAGCAAGGAACATTTTTGTTAATTAACTTAATTTCCTGCAAGCTGGACAAATATTTAGAGCATTTGGATGAATCTATCCTAGCACCCATGGAAATATCATTCATCTTGCTCGCGCCTTTAGCTATAGCTTCAAAAATACTATTGTAAATGCCTGGCTCTCTGAACTCCATCCTCAAAAGAATTTGCGGTTCTTCTTTGAGTATGGAGCCATATGACAAAATATTGCGCTTAATATTTTCTTTTATGGATAGCTTATCAGAAAAAGCTTTTAAATAAAAAGGAATGCCGTCTAAAATACCATAAGCCAATAATTTGTTAATGTTATCATAATTTGGGAAGAATTTAGCACTGGTTAAATAATCGAAGGGCAGAAGCTCTAGTTGAGCCGTTGCACGACCATACAATGGACTTTTATAACCCATGACCTCGTTTTCCATAAAGCTAATGCTAGAACCACAGAGAATTAAGAACACCTTGGAAGCTTGCCATAAGTGATCAATTACGTGCTGAAGAATGCTTTTTACCGATGGATTGGTAGCAGCAATAAAAGGAAACTCGTCGATAATGACGGTAAGCCTTTCATCCTGTGCATGCTTGCCAATATAAGTAAAGGCTGCTTCCCAGTCAGTAAATTCGCCAAAGCTATTACCCTCGATTGCTAATTGCACAGTTTCAGAGAAGTTCTTTAAGTTCAAAGGATCGTTCTTTTCTTTGGCAGAATAAAAAATAGTCTTATGCTCTCGGGAAAAATATTGCAGTAAAGCAGTTTTGCCAACCCTACGTCTGCCATAAAGAATTAGACATTCAAACTTATCCGACGTTACCAAAGTATTTAAAAGCTTAAGTTCTTTTTCTCTGCCAATAAACATAATTGCCTCCAAAAAAAATAACTGAACCAAGATTATTATAATCGTAGTTCAGTAAAAAATCAACGGTAAAGTTAAGTTATGAGTAAAGGATTTTGCTTCGCAAAATTCATCCACCATTGCTCATTGCTAATTATTTCTCTTCCCTACTAAAGATTGAAACGTCTGCCTTCCATCCCCAGTTCCCACTTACCGTGCCCGGTGTATTCATCCTCGCTTCGTTGCCAAGCCCCAAGAGGTCTTGCAACGGAGCAATTTTTATGGGTGCGTCACAGCTCCAAAGCTTACTAAGTAAATCCTTCGCCTGCCTTCTCGCTTCATCCATAAGTTCAGCATCAACCTGTGGTTCAGCAATAGTTTGTGTCAATTCTGCAGATTGAAGTTCAACCTTAGCTTCACGCAAATCTGCAGCTTGAACATCATTCTTTAACTCAGCAGAGTCTTCTTGTTCAGCAAGTTTTTGCGTTAATTCGTCAGATTGCAAAGCAACCTCAGTTTCACGCAATTTTTTTTGTTTTTCTTTAACGAGTGAGTCGTAACACCAACCAAGAATAGTCGGGTTATCGTGAGTGCCTGTGTAAGCAATTATTTCTGTACCCGGATTATAGTTGGCATAGCGAACATCTGGGCTAGCAAATTGCATAACATTCATGCCGTAAAAACCGCAGGCTTTTAAGAGCAAACGTACAGAAGGAGTAATTTTTCCTAAATCCTCGGCGATAATCGGCAAGGGACCGAACTGCTCGAAGGCTTTCTTAAAAAGTGCTAGCCCAGGACCCGGAACCCATTTACCCGTTGTCGGAAGCTCCCCGGACTTAGTCTCCCAGTAAGCTTGAAAGCCACGGAAATGGTCCATGCGTACGTAATCGTAAAGGTCAAAGGCTCTCTTAAAGCGGTCAAGCCACCAAGCGTAATCTTGCCTAGCAATTTCTTGCCAATTAAATGTTGGACTGCCCCAGAGTTGTCCCTTGGGATCAAAATAATCTGGCGGAGCCCCGGACTCTTTAATTATGCGTCCACCTTCAAGAGCAAAGCATTCCTTATGGGCCCAGCAGTCACAAGAATCTGCAGCTACATACATAGGCAGATCACCAATGATTGCTATACCAAGCTCCTTCGCTCTCATGCGAATCTCCTGCCACAACTTATCAAAGCTGAACTGCATATAAATCTGAAAATCCGCTTCTTTTTTGAGAGCAGCGTTTTCCCACAGACTTTCGCTATAAGTTTGATGCTCTGCGTCCCACTCCCACCAATGAGCGTCGAGATAATATTTCTTGAGCGCTTCATACATGGCGTAGGTTTTGAGCCAATAATTATTTTTCGTTAAAAATTTTGCATAAGCTTCGTCAGGCACAAAGCTTGCATAATCGGGGAGAAAATCGGCCTCGTCCTTGCCCGTTAGCTTGAGATTGCCTGCAAAGGCACTGCTGCCCGAATAAGGACTACCACTAACATCCGTGGGGTTCAGCGGTAAAATTTGCCAATAAGCAAAATTATTTTTATGTAAATAATCAAGGAAAGCTAGACAATCCTTATCAAAAATTCCACTGGGCAAGCTTGTGACGTGACAGAGCACGCCCTTGCCATGAAGTGGAATTTTACCGAAGGATTTGTCCTTGCCAAAATACACGATGGCTGCACTTAAAGGAGGCAAGCTTACATAGACATCACTTGCGCGCTTTTCAAAATAAGCATGACC
The DNA here is from genome assembly GCA_030523325.1 of Phascolarctobacterium sp. GTDB lineage: Bacteria > Bacillota > Negativicutes > Acidaminococcales > Acidaminococcaceae > Phascolarctobacterium_A. Next base: position 12,391 of record JAUNIS010000018.1, on the reverse strand, counting down.
TAAAATTTCGAAGGCGCGCTCACTAGTTTTAGGAAGATAAGCCTGCTGCCAATTAAATTCGTCGTTATTCACAAGAACTACAACACTTTCCCCTGCTAATGCACGCTTGTAGGCAAAAATTTTCTCACCCAGGTACAAGGGTTCAAGTGAGCCAGCTGTAAAAAGCCAATGGCTCTTACGTAAATCGACGAGCTCACGCACAATCTTTTGGCAATCGGCGTCCTCCTTGCCCCAGGGAAAGGGAGCTCGGTTGTAAGGATCCGTAAAACCAGTAAGACCTGCTTCGTCTCCATAATAAATGGATGGAACACCCAGGAAAGTCATTTGCACAACATTAGCCAACCAAAAACGAGTCTTGGCAAGACGCATTTGCTCTGAAGTTAGCCGATATTCCCCGCGTTCCTTCTCACTGAGCGTATCCTTATCAGGTGCACCACCAAGGTAAGTGAGCACACGCATGCGGTCGTGAGAACCTAAAAGATTTAGATTACCAGCAAATGCCTGAGCCGGATAATTTTCTAACAAGGATGCAATGGTCTCAGCAAATTGATCGCCAGAAATTTTCCCCGTCAAAAAGTTCAGGAGTCCATCCGTAAAGGGATAATTCATGACGCAATCCAGCTCCCTGCCAAGAAAATACTCACGTCTCTCGCCGTAAGAAATCTTGTTAGACGCATCCTCCCACACTTCGCCAAGTAAAACTGCCTCTGGATCTTGCTCCTTTAGGGCAGTACGAATGCCTGCAATAAAATCACCGGGCAATTCATCGGCCACATCAAGACGGAAACCCTTGGCCCCAAGGCTAAGCCATTTTTTTACTACATTATATATATAATTAAGATAACTCTCGTTACTTTCGCTCACGGCGGGCAAATCATTTACGCCCCACCAACACTCGTAACCGTCCTTTGTAAAGGTATACCAATCGTAGTAAGGAGAATCCTCATTTTGATAGGCACCCTTGTCAGGATAATTACCATATTTGTTAAAATATTTAGAGTCGCAGCCCGTATGATTAAAGACGCCATCTAAAATAATATAAATGCCGTGCTCTTTCGCCTTGCTGCAAAGATTTTTAAAATCCTCTTCCAAGCCCAAGAGCATGTCAATGCGCTCGTAATCCCCCGTATCATAACGATGGTTGGAGGCTGCTTCAAAAATGGGATTTAAATAAATGCACGTGATGCCAAGCTCTTTTAGATAAGCAAGCTTCTGCGTAATACCTTTGAGGGTGCCACCATAAAAATCCCAGGTGCGAATAGAATTATCTTCGTTACGATCATAACGCAGAGGAAAATCCCAGTCCACGATTTGACGCTTAGGGCCCTTTTCATGACCTAAAAGCCTTAAGGAAAGACTTGCGTTAGTCGCCTCTTCATCACGTGCAAATCTGTCAGGAAATATTTGATAGACGATGGCGTTCTTATACCAAGCAGGCAGCTCCTCCAGCTCACTCACGGTGAGCTGATAGTAAGAGCCCTCGGACTTTGTTAAGATGCCAATGCCCCCGGTCCTACCCTCTTGAGCTCCATAATAATAAGTTTTGCCGTCCAAATCTTGGATTTCAAAAGCATACCAAATTAATTGAGCCTTGCTAGGTTTTAAGACGCAGCTAGCCGTATAACCACCGATGCGAGCAGTAATTTCCATATTAATATAGGATTCTTCTTCACCCTCGGGCTTTACGATTAAAATTGCCTGCTCGGGTATCCCGTTCCAAATATCGATGGAAATATTTACAGCAGTAAAGGGCTTTACAGCACCAAAAGGACTTTTAAATTTTGCTTCACGACTATCAAAATATGCTTGCATAAATTAACCTAATCTATGTCCTACGTTCCAAATATTATCCGCATATTCCCCAACAGCACGGTCGGCCGCAAAGATTCCGGCTTCCGCAATATTTTTCAGGCTCATGCGATTCCATTTATTTTTGTCTAAATAAGTTTCAGCAATGCGGTCCTGCGCCTTTATATAAGCATCGTAATCGGCAAGCAGCAGGTATTGGTCCGCCCTACCGCCGAAGCCGTTCAACAAATCGCCATAAAGATCGCTATAAGAAATGCCATCGTTAAAACCAGTGTTAATTTGATCAAGGCAACGCTTTAAAGCAGCATTGCTTTCGTAAATGCTACGCGGATTATAACCGTCTTTTTTGAGCTTCACAACTTCATCGGCATGCAAGCCGAAGAGGAACATATTCTCGTCCCCCAATACGTCATGCATCTCCACATTAGCACCATCAAGAGTACCAACTGTCAAGGCACCATTAATCATAAATTTCATATTACCAGTACCGGAGGCTTCCTTACCTGCTGTGGAGATTTGTTCAGAAATTTCTGCAGCAGGAATGAGTGCCTCGGCTAAGGTCACACGATAATTTTCCAGGAACACGACCTTCAGCTTGCCTTGGCAAATAGGATCCTGATTGATATGATGAGCCAAAGAATTAATTAATTGAATGATGCGTTTGGCAGTTACATATCCAGGAGCTGCCTTGGCACCAAAAAGGAAGGTACGCGGAACCTTCATGGAATTGGGATCGTCCTTCAAACGATGATAAAGAGTGATAATATGTAAAACGTTCATCAGCTGACGTTTATATTCGTGCAATCTCTTCGCCTGGACGTCAAAAAGAGAATTGGGGTTCAGCTCGATGCCTTGTGTATCCTTAACAAATTTACACAGCTTCAGCTTGTTCTCGTATTTAATGGCAGCAAGCTTGTCGAGGACCTCTTGATTGTCGAGGAAGGCGTTCAGCTTTTGCAAATCCATAGCATGAGTTAAATACTTGTCGCTGCCCAATAATTCTTTCACCAGTGCGTCTAGCCCAGGATTGATTTGACTCATCCAGCGACGATGATCGATACCATTGGTAACGTTTTTGAATTTGTCAGGATTCATTTGACAAGCGTATTTGAAGACATCGGTACGCAAAATATTAGAGTGCAAGGTAGATACGCCGTTGACTGCCTTACCACCGGCAATACAAAGATTAGCCATGCGTACTTCATTATCCCAGCAAATTGCCAGATTCTTGACAATTTCCATGTCCCCGTGATAAAACTCGCTGCATTTAGCTTGCCAACGACGAGCTATTTCCACGATGATTTCCCAAATGCGGGGCACGGTATTTTGGATGATGGATTGAGGCCAGCGTTCGAGAGCCTCCCACATAACCGTATGATTTGTGTAAGCAACTGCATCCGTAACAATACGCCAAGCACTATCCCAATCCATGCCATGAATATCCATGAAGATACGCATAAGCTCGGGGATAACTAAAGTAGGATGAGTATCGTTAATTTGGAAGACATTGTATTCAGCAAAATTTGCCAAGGTTCCGTAAGCATTCAAATGCTTTTGCACTACGGATTGACAGGTCGCAGATACGAAGAAATATTGTTGACGCATGCGCAGGGTCTTACCTTCCGGATGATTATCGTTGGGATAAAGCACCTTGCAAATTGATTCGGCCATGTCACGCTCTTCCAGGGCCTTGGTATATTCACCCTTGGAAAAGAGTGCCATATCAAGTGGTTTTGTCGCGCGAGCGTTCCACAGGCGCAGATGATTAGTGTGATTCGTATTGTAACCAGTGATAAGCATATCGTTGGGCACAGCTAAAACCTTAGTCGCACCATCGTATTTAATTTTACGACGACCATCTACGATTTCGTGAGTAACAGTGCCGCCAAAAAGAATTTCTTGCGTCTCACCGCTTTTCGGTAAAAGCCAAGAGTCAGAAGCAGTACGCCAAGGGTCGGGCAATTCGATTTGTTCACCGTTTTTGATGGCTTGCTTAAAAATACCCAGCTCGTAGCAAATAGAATAACCTACAGCAGGAATCTCCAAGGTTGCAAGGGAATCCATATAGCAAGCAGCCAGACGACCTAAGCCACCGTTACCAAGAGCTGCGTCAGGCTCAGCTTCAAAAACCTCGGCCGGTTCAAAGCCAAGAGTTTTAATAGTCTTTTCTAAATTTTTTAGCATTCCCATATTATAAGCATTCTTCATTAAAGACCTGCCCATTAAAAATTCTAGGGACAGATAATGAACTTGTTTTAAACCGTGAATGGTTGTGTCCTTACGGGTATGTACCTCGTGAATAGCCATCTTATCACGAAGCCAGAAAGCACATGCTTCCATAATCTCGGAAACATTTGCTTCCTCCGGGGTCTTGCCAAAGTGAATCATCAGCTTAGCAGTAATTTCTTTCGTCATACATTCGGGAGTGGTTTGAATCATAGGTTCGTGGAATCCTTTCAATATATAAATTTAAATCTTTAGTGTAGTAGAAAATTGCACACACTTACCGCATTGTACTCATAATATCATTATTATAGCAGATTTTATATGATTTTTCCATTTCTATTTAAAAATAGTGCACTCAGCGCTCAGCACTATGAACTAAAAAAGAGTCCTCGCGCTTGAGAGGACTCTTTTTACATTGGGACTATTCAATTGTCCGATCTATTATTTTGCGATAGCTTTGAAGGCTGCTGCTTGTTTCGTCATGCCGCGTTCAGAAGCAAGACGTTCGATAGAGGATGCGCCGAAGAAACCATCGATTTCCGGAACATTTTTGATTACATAAGCTGCATCCTCAGGATCGGCGATAGGACCACCATGGCAAATAACCATAATATCAGGACGAACAGCACGACCTGCAGCGATAATTTCGCGAATCTTTACGCAGCAATCGTCGAGAGTAACAGCAGTCTCTGCACCAATAGAGCCTTTGGTGGTCAGACCCATGTGAGCTACAAGAATATCTGCACCAGCTTCTGCCATTGCTTTGGCTTGTTCGGGATCAAATACGTAAGGACAGGTAACCATGTCGAGTTCGTGAGCTTGACGAATCATTTCTACTTCTAAACCATAGCCCATGCCAGTTTCTTCGAGATTGGCACGGAATTTACCGTCGATTAAACCAACAGTCGGGAAGTTTTGTACGCCGTTGAAGCCTTGAGCTTTGAGTTGAGCAAGGAAGATTTCCATTACGCGGAAGGGATCGGTACCGCAAACGCCTGCCAGAACAGGAGTCTTTTTAACGATGGGCAAAACCTCTTGACCCATTTCTTGCACGATAGCATTAGCATCGCCATAGGAAAGCAAGCCAGCTAAGGAGCCACGACCAGCCATACGATAACGACCGGAATTGTAGATGATAAGCATATCTACATCGGCTTTCTCGGAGCATTTAGCTGTGATGCCTGTACCAGCACCTACGCCTACGAGAATTTTACCATTGGCTACTTGGTTTTTGAAATCAGCAAGAATTTCGGCACGAGTTTTCTTTAACATTAGTTGTTCCTCCTAAAATTTATTTTTAAAATTAAATTAAGCGTTCATTAATTCTACAAGCTTAGAAGCTGCGGCAAGTGCAAATTCTGGATCGTTAATATTGTTATCCATTTCGATAATCTCGACGTTAGGATTGTTAATCTTTTTAATTTCCGCATACAAAGCCGCATCTTCTTCGGGACCATAGAAGGGTTGTCCTGCTGCATCAATCATGGATACACCTTTCATCGGTAAGAGAATTTTCATGGGAACCTCTGCCCCACTCCATTTTTCGCAAAGATTCTTACCGATTTCCTTGCACTCATCCACGGTCGTACGCATGAGAGTTACAGTCGGATTATGTTTGTAAAGATTTCTATGCTTATATTGTTCGGGAACGGTTTCCATAGGACCGAAGTTACACATATCAAGAGCGCCTACAGAACAAACCTGAGGAACCTTAGCCTTTATCGCAGCTGCACAACGATTCGGACCAGCACTTAAAACACCACCACATACCTGGTCACACCATTCGGTTGTAGTCAGGTCAAGCACGCCCTTAAAGAAGCCTGCGTTAATTAAACTTTCCATAGTGCTTCCGCCCGTACCAGTTGCGTGGAAAACCAGTACCTCGTAACCTTTTTCTTCCAAGTAAGCTTTTGCTTTATCTACGCAAGGTGTGGTAACACCAAACATGGTTGCAGCTACAAGAGGTTTGGGGTCATCAGCTTCCGGTTTAAGAGAAGCCTTCATGCCAACCATACCTGCCATAGCAAGTGCTGCGTTACGGAAAATAGTTTTACTAATTTTGTTTAAGCCTGCCACATCAACGATGGAAGGCATCATGATTATATCGCTGGTACCAACGTATTGAGAAACATTACCGGATGCCAAGGTAGAAACCATCAGCTTAGGAACCCCAATAGGAAGAGCTCTCATAGCAGGAGTTGCGAGTGACGTACCACCACTACCACCACAAGACATGATACCATCGAACTTTCCTTGGGCAAAAAGTTTAGGGATGATTGCTTCCGTACCCTTGCTCAAAGCCTCGGTAGCCATGGCTCTATCCTTGCGAGCAACAATTTCTTTGATATCATAACCAGCTGCTTGAGCAACTTCTACGTTAGAAACATCTGCTTCGAAGACTGGATCAAAAACACCTGTGTTAATGGTCAAGGTTTTAAGGCCCAGCTCTTCCAAAATATTTTTGATATAGAGGAATTCGTTGCCCTTAGTATCGAAGGTACCAACAATTGCTATCGTTTTCATGTTATCAGCCCTCTCCTTTAAAAAATAAATTTAGAGTACACCACAGTATTTGTAGCATACTCTAATTATAACATAAGATGAAGGAGAAAACTATATGGTTAGGAGAGAATTTGGGACGAAGAAGGACGAAATAAAAGTGCTGAGTTCATGGTGCTATGAACTATTTACAGTCCTACCATCTCCAGTATCTCTTCCTTATATTTCATGAAGATCAAAAGTCCGATACCAATACAGATAAAACGAAGGATTCCCATGAGATTATTAAGGTCGCTGCTAGAACCCTCGTCTTCTCCTAGTTCGTCGATTTTCCTGACAACGACTTCTCCATTGCCCTTGATGAATTTCTTTTCGCGGGAATGCTTGTGCTTAAGATTAAAGACCTCTTCGCAATCATATGCTTCGTTATTCGTCGCCTTGCGAGAAAGTTCAGAGTAGTCCGACGCCTCATCATCCCGGAACTGGATCTTCATGACACGTCCAACAGCATCCCCCAGTTCCCCTCGTCCTACAACAAAATCCCCCACCTGGGTCTCTTCCCAGGGACAAAAGAATTCATAACGGTTCCCCAGCGGTGAGAACTGAACTACGACGATTTTTGTTTTTGATTTAGTTTGAATATTTTCCATAGTTTATGTACCAAAATCAATATTCTTCCTTCTGCCCCGCATAATAAAAGCGGTTGCCCTTAAGCGAGTTCCACACCTGGTCGCAAGCATTCATGATGTCTTCCGGAAGCGGTCCATTAGCAAGCAAAGTAATGTTTTGTTTGAGATGACTCAGCTTGCTTGCGCCCATGATAACAGATGTAACGAAGTCGTGAGACGCAACCCAGCGCATAGAAAGTTCGATAAGACTCATACCTGCGTCACTTGCAATTTTTTCAAGCTGAGCAATGGCTTTAAAATTGTCCTCGTTCCAATAACGACTGACGTAATCGGAGTCTTCCGTAAAACGAGTGTTAGGCACGATACCATTTGCAAAATTATATTTACCAGTCAAAAGCCCGCCGCACAAAGGATTAAAAACCGTGAGAGCAATTTTATGCTTTTTGATGCAGGGCACCAGCTCAGTCTCGATGGAACGCGTGAGCACGTTATAAACATTTTCCGTAATCACAGGGGCAATAAAATTGCGTTTGTCACTTACGGCAAGGGCATCACACATTTGCCAAGCGGGAAAATTACTAAAGCCCACATAACGAATCTTACCTGCACTTACAAGGTCGTCCATCGTCCGGAGCGTCTCGTCAAAAGGCGTGTAATTGTCGTAAAAATGCATGTAATAAATATCTATGTGATCCGTCTTTAAGCGTTTCAAACTATTTTCCACGCTGTTAATGATATGATAACGGGAAAGCCCGCTATTATTAAGGCCAATTCCAAAAGGAAAACGCACCTTGGTCGCAAGAATTACCTTGTCACGCATACCTGCAATGGCTTTGCCAATGGCAAGCTCGCTATCCCCAGCTTCACCGCTTGCGCCACAGGGATAAATATCTGCAGTATCGATAAAGTTCACTCCCTTATCGACAGCATAATGCAGCATCTCCATGCCTTCCTTTTCAGTCGCTTGCCCACCAAAGGTCATGGTGCCGAGACAAAGCTCGGACACACTCAAGCAAGTCCCCGGCAATCTTTTATATTTCATAGTTTTTTCCTCGCATATCTTTAGTAGTATCTAATTATACCATTAGAAGTAATATCCTACAATTGGAAGTTAATGTTATAATAATTTAGTAAATTTCTTATCGTTTTCAGCGGCAATCAAATCGTATGTATGACATCCAAGACAATAAAATAACAATTCCTTGTTTCCAACTTTAACTGATGACAAAAAAACTCTTCGGAATCTTTAATTGAACGATAGTAGAACCTGCTTCTTTATAAATGATTGTCTAGATTGATCTAGTGATAATATTTACGAATACGAAGTAGCCCCAAGTTAAAGCACTAACCTCCTAGGTTGTTTCCCAGGAGGTTTTTTAATAACAACATATCTTAATTTAGCAATGCTTTTTTATCCAATCAATAGCTGATTCTCCAGAAATTCTTTTGTTTTTTCCTTCTTGTGTAATAATAATAGAAACATTAACCATCCTATCTAAATTTTGCGGATTATTAATTTTCACACAGTTTAATACGACATCATAAAATGCAGTTTCATTAAAATCAACATTCGTTAAAATTGCGTCTGTAAAATTGCAATTCCATAAATTTGCTCCGGCAAAAGTCGTGTTTTCAAAAACAGCACCACTAAAGTCAATCTCATCCAAATCTGCATCATGAAATGTTGTTTCTTTAATCAATGCACCACGAAAATCAAGAAATCTTGCATCTACTTTTTCAAAACTTACATTATCTAAAGTAGATTCTATCATCTTGCAACTATATAGTTCTGAATGATCTAACAGCGCCCCTGATAGAGTCATTAAAGAAAAGTCGCAATCAGCGAGAAAGGACGCTGTTAAATATTTAAAATCTTCTTGACTGCATTTCTTCATGTCAAGTTCATCAGCATTAAATTGAGAACCTGCTTTTCCTGCAGTTTCAAGCCAAATTTTATGTTGTGCAAGTTTACGATTAAGTTCATTCATTTTGATTTCCTGTCATAATTTTGAATGATAATATAAATCATTCTCGCTTTCTACTTCCCATTTATCTACGAAAAAATTAACATTACTGGATTCATCTAATCTTTGGACCCCACACCAATAAATGTAACCATTAAAATATAAAGTTGCGTCAGTATACCAACCGGTATCAAGAAATTGCTCTAAATATCCATTTTTCATAATCCATATGCCTCCAGGTATCTTCTATATTTATTGTAGATATCAGAATTTTCTGTATCAGAAAGTTTTCTCTTGTAATCTATCTCCAGTACATATTATAATGCTTGAAACACAAACACGTAAATGATAAAATAACAATATAGATTTATAGGAAACGGTGACTGCTATGCCAGCAAAAAACGAAACCACTAACAACAGAAAAGCTTACCTTTACAATGCCGGCGACTATTCTTATTTTTCATATGGCGACATTACGATAACATTTTATACCGGCAAAAACTTACAGCAATATACTGCTATCAAAGAATGGGATGCTGGTTACCTGGTCGTGACGTGCCGTAATAAAAGCAATCCTCAGACTGAAATCGAAGACTACATAGATCTAGTGCCAATCCTTGAGAATCTCTATTTCAAACCCGATAAATTTTTGGCACCTATTAAGGAGGTTGAATTGGATTATGACGGAAGAGGAACTGAAAACTGTTGCTGATGATGCTGATATGATCGTCCAGGGCTATGCTTTTACCCGCAAAGGGGATTATATAGCTGTTTTAAATCTTTACAAGCCTAACAGAGCAATGTTATTATCCAAGGATGGAAAAATGCTGGAAAGTAGCATGGATGTCATTGAGCAGGCCCTTGTAGAGAAAATATGGGCAGAAGATTCAGAGTTCATGGAGGTAGCAAGTGCCTAAGTATTTTCCTTAGTCAGAGACCCGAGACAGAATTTGCTGAAATACCTTTGGTTCCTAATCCTGCCTCTTTGCCTTCACAAGATTTTCTCGCCAAGGTCAGAGACAATGAAATTAAAGTAGAAGTTCCGATTGCCTTAAACATCGAGGAGCTTGCAAAACTTTTTGCAGTGCTGGAGAATGCAGCGTAAATTTTAGAAAATAATATTTCGCTTACGGACCGCTTAGCGCGGTCCTTGTTTTTTTGGTGCACACGTTAGATTTGACGGTTACGTTTAAAATGTACTGCTTTGCGCTAGGATAATTACTATCAGGTTCCATCTGGTCTAGGATTACGCAGTCTGGCATCACAGGTATACTTAGTTCCGTCAGGAGTGAAATGTATATTTACAGCAGCAACTTTTACTCCATCTTTAAGTCTTACTTTAACCATAGAAGTATAATGGTGTCCAACGTCGTTTGAAGCTACATATTTTGCATCATCTTGTTGTATTACTTCTGTAACGTTATAATTTTGTTTAAGGAAGTTAACTGCACGCCGTGTAATATTGTAGGGTGCTGGAATATTTTTAGGCGGCTGTAAGTTAGTAACTGTTGTGTTATTTATAGAAGTTGCAGTTTGGATTCTGTTTTTGATAAAATCACCATATGCTTCTTTGAAAGATACTTTTTTATTTTCCTTAGTGTTAAGTAATGTTTTTTTACCTTCAAGTCCATCCATTGTAGCTTCAATTCTGTTAATGGTGTTATCATCAGACAAGTAAACTTCAGCTTGACCAAAGTTGTGATTAATGGTGTAGTTAAGCACTTTCCTATCGTCTAGGGCGTTGAAGAAAACTTTTTGACTTGTATCTGGGTTGTTTGCCATAGATACTGTTTCTAGATCTAATTCCTTAAATACAACTAGGTGTTCTTGGGGAATTGTTATTTTTTTATTTTCTATTTTGATTTTAACTTTTGGCTCGGTTTTAGGCTTGTCATTACCGCCACAACCAACAGACAACAATGTAACAAAAATTGTTAGAATCGCTAAAAAGTTTTTCATGATAGCACCTTCCTTTCATATGGCATTTATCCGATTGTATTATAAAAAATTCTTTTTACATAGTTAACAAGGTATTTCCGGGAAGCGTAAATAGAACAAGGCAGCCTACACTAAATTCTGTTACGAGTAACGGTAGGGTCATTTTTTCCTGCCATCCTACAAAAACTCACGCTTTATCTAAAAACTTTCCCCAGTCAAAGCTCTAATTTTATTTCAAACCTTACACCTCACAAAACATTTCAGCAATAAAATGCGCGTTAAACTTTCGCTCCAATTCATCGTCAAACCACACGGTCAAATAATTACTCGTTAGCTGTACGACCATGCCAAGGCCAAAGATTTCACGCTTAACCAATTTGCAAATTCTTTTATACTTTCACCTAACGAAAACACTTCCTCGCCTTTATTATCCCACACTCTCTATCCAAAAAATGTCCCTAAATAAAAAAATTTCTCGCGTTTAAAGGACATTCGCCCGTTGCTGGAGGCTCAGGCGACTGAGGAATAAGTGGTAAAACCTACATAATTATTTTCCACTTTTCCTACAAATTTATATTGACATTTACAGAATACTACAAAATTTCGTCTAACAAAATCATAATTCATAATTTTTTCAAGTTCGCACTACTATAGATTAAAACCTACGAACTATTTATTACCTCGAACATAAAAAGGGATATGTAACTCTTTTTTGCCGAAGCTTTTTGCGAGGAGGCAAAAAGCTGGAGTTTTCCCGAGCTTTTTCAAAAGCTCGCGCTTTCCTTTGGCACTTTCATTTGGCGACAAAGGAAAGTGCCTGTGGATACGGAGACAAACTAAATTTTTATTTTCGAAATTCGTTTGACTAATTATTACTTTGTGGTAAAATAAAGGTAGAGGATTACCGGTTTGCACCCGGCCCTCTACTTACAGTTCAGATTTTAAACGGTTAAGTAAAGAGTCGCGTTGCGGCTCTTTACTTATTTTTAAAATAAATTTATATTTATAAACTTACTTTTTAAACAAGTTAATGATCGCAATAACAAGTAATGCGAAAGCGATCATTAGAGATAATGCTTCGTAAACTGTCATTGAAATCACCTCCTCTTCATGAACTGAAGAAGAAAAGCCGGACCAATAATCCTCTTAAACATATTATACATAAACTCTGTTCGGAATGCAATATAAAGTTAATTATTTTCGTTCGTTAAAAAAGCCTGACCAAAAAAGTCAGGCTTTTATTTTTGCGCAAGTTTCGCGTAACTCTTTAGTTTTTTCCCCTACGGGTGAGACTATCCGAACTTCGTTCAGATAGCCTCAGTACAG
>JAUNIS010000085.1 GCA_030523325.1 Phascolarctobacterium sp. | reverse complement strand
GATTGGCACTTAAATGGTTTGGCGGTGTAGAAAGAGTAGTGGTTATCGTACCCGAAAAAAGCGTTCAATCAGTAGAAATTAGAGAGGAGCAAGGTAATGAAGTATTTGGAGATGCCAATCAAAGCAAAACCATTTGAACATCAAAAGAGAGCATTTGAGTTTGTTATGCATCGGTTTGAAAACGATGGCGGAGCAGCACTTCTTGTTGAGATGGGTTGTGGCAAGAGTTTAATCTCTGTGGCGGTTGCCGGAGCGTTATTTAACGAAAGGAGAATTAGAAATCTTTTAATAGTCTGTCCTTTATCGATTTGCGGAGTTTGGGAAGAAGAGTTTTCAAAGTTTGCTGATTTTGAATATAACCTGAAAGTCTTAAAGGGTTCTCTTGAAAAGAAAGCTGAAGCCTTGTGTTCATTACAAGGACGAGCATTGCATATTGCAGTTATAAACTACGAGTCTGCGTGGCGAATAGAAAGGCAAATTAAAAACTGGCATCCCGATATGATTATCTGTGATGAATCACACAAGATTAAGTCGCACAATATAGCAGCCTCGAAATCGCTTCATAAACTTGGAGAAAAAACAAGGTACAAGCTCATATTGACAGGCACAGCTATCACAAACAAAGCAATTGACATTTTTTCGCAGTATAAGTTCTTGGAACCCACGATTTTCGGAAGGAGTTTTTACACGTTCCGAAATCGGTACTTCGACATGGTTGGATATGGGCTGCATACGCCAGTTCTCAAGGAATCGATGAAAGATGAATTACGTAACAAAATTCATAGTATCGCATTTGTAGCAAAAAAGTCCGAATGCTTAGATTTACCCGAAACAACGGAAATCATCAGAAAAATTGAACTTGAGCCGTATGCGATGAATACTTACAAACATCTTGTCAGAGACAGTTTTGCGGAACTACAAAACAGCGAGGTCACGGTGACTAATGTGCTTACTAAAATTTTGAGATTGTCTCAGCTTACAGGTGGTTTTCTCGGTGATGACGAGGGTAAAAAAGTACATCAAATCAGCAAAGCAAAATTAAATGCACTTGAGGATATTATCGATGACGTGACTTCAAGTGGTAAAAAGCTCGTAATCATGGCTCGGTTTATTCCCGAAATTGATGCAATAAAAAAGCTACTGGTCAAGAAAAATTTAAGTTTTTCAGTTATCACAGGCGATGTCAAAAACAGAGCAGACGAAATATCCAAGTTCCAAAACGATGTAGATGTGTTGCTGTTTGTCGGGCAAATAGCGACTGCCGGACTTGGCATAACACTTACTGCTTCAAGCACGATGGTGTTTTATTCTCTTGACTACTCAATGAGTAATTTTGAGCAGGCAAAGGCGAGAATTCACAGAACAGGGCAAAGAGAAAACTGTACTTATATTTATTTGATTGCCTCAAACACGGTGGACGAGAAGATATTGGAGGCACTTCGCAACAAAGTAAACTTGGCGAAAAGCCTAATTGACGACTATAAAAACGGACTTAACCCGTATGCAAATGAAGGAGGATTCTAAAATGGATGATAGCGTAATGTTTGAGCTTGCGGAGAGGCTAAAAGTCCTTAAAGATGAAAAGAAACAAAAAGAACTTGAACTTAGGAACATAAACGATATGCTTACCGAGATTGAGGCGGCACTTGCCGAATTTATGACTCTCAATGAAACACCGAATTTCACACATGGAGATACGAGTTTTTCACTTAGGACAAGTCTCAAAGCCTCGGCGGTTTCAGGCAAAAAAGACGAATTGTATGCCTTACTGAAAAGCTCTGGATACGGCGATTTGGTGGTCGAAACTGTCAATCCAAGTTCTCTCTCGGCGTTTGTCAAAGAGCAAATTTCGGAAAACGAAAA
>JAUNIS010000017.1 GCA_030523325.1 Phascolarctobacterium sp. | reverse complement strand
TACCCGTGACTGGACTTTCACCAGCAAGAAATGTGCCATTCCCGACACACCAAACGAAAAGCCACAGTCTCGTAAATCAGACTGTGGCTTTTTTCTTGCGCAAATTTTTTTGTTAATTATTTTTTAATCACACTAAGATTTTCGTGAACAGCACCTAAGCCCTCCCGACGCATCGGAACGAATTTGATTTTTCTTATAACCCAAAACGGAGTGGATTGTTCCACTCCGTTTCGGGGTTGTTGTTGTGATATCTATAGAGGTCCAAAGTGGAGGTTACCACAAGAACCTAGGATAGCACTTTCATTATAATTTATGAATTTAAAATTAGCAAGAGTCAAAACTCATGACTTGACTTATTTTCTAACGAATTTTGTCAAGACTGCGACGTATGCTTTCAGTTGCGTTCGATAACGTAATCAACACAGTAAGAACGACAATTAACACATCGCAAGTCGTAATCGTTTCCAACTTTTGCATAATAAAAGAAAATATGATACAATTAAGTTGTTCCGAAGGGGGATGGCTTATGCCCTTCGAGGCTTGCCTTATTTCAGTGTTATGTCAAGTAGAATCAGTGCCGTGATTAACTCGATTGTTGCTGTTATAAGGCTTATTGTTTTTTCTAAAACTTTCTTTATTTTTACTCCCTGCCAAAATTACATTCCCTTAAGACATTAACCGCACTAATTCCGAAATTGATATTTTTTTTTAGCAATCATCGATAATATCGGACTCCATTATATTTTTTTGCAAAGGCCTGCTGTGTTGCCAAAATTTTTGTGTCAGTACTAATATAATTGGTTCGTAAAGTTTGAAACTTTCATCTTCTTAATTTGAATTGTTTCTGACACTAGCCTGAAGTTAATTAAAAAATTTTTAAATAATTCTACGAGGAGGTTTAGACAATGAAAAAAATTTTATTATCCACCGCTGCCCTGGCTGTTGCCTTAGCAACAACTTGCATTAGTGCGGATGCAGCCAATCGCGAAACTATTTACCAAGTATCGACTATCCAAGGACTCGTGGCAAGCGACTACTACCCGTCTACTACTGTTAAGGCACTTTTAAAGCATGGTGATATTGGTATCGGAACCTTTACGGGCTGTGAAGGTGAAATGATTGTTCTCGACGGAAAATGCTATCAAGGAACCGCCGACGGCATTGTGGTTGTACCAACTCCAGATACAGGCGTACCTTTTGCCGGAGTAACCTTCTTTGATAAAGATTATCTTATGGATATTAAGAACGTAGATTTTGCTGGCTGGAAGGAAAAAGCAACTAAAATTGTCAGCTTTAACGGTCCCAACTCTTTCTACGTAGGTCGTACTGACGGTAAATTTTCTAAAATGACTGTACGCGCCATCTACAAACAACATCCGCCTTACAAAACTTTGGACAAGGCTGCTGCCGTAGATCAAAGAGTTCACGAACTAAAAAATGTTTCCGGCACTTTAGTTAGCATGTATTGTCCTGGCTATGTGGCAGGTGTAAATGCGACCGGCTGGCATTTGCATTTTATTAGCGACGATAGAAAGGCGGGCGGACATGTTATTGACTTCCAAATGGAAGAGGGCACTCTGATCCTTGACAAGACGGATAATTTCGAAATGCATCTTCCCAACACGGATTACTTTAACAAGCTCGACCTGGAAGCGCAGGCAAAAGCTGTTGCCAAGGTAGAAAAGGGCGAAGGGAATAAATAACTACAATAATTGCTGTGATGCTCTCCGCGCATAAAAAAAATAGCGAAATACAAAAAGGCGACTTTTCAGTCGCCTTAATTCTTTTTGGAATAGTATTTTTTCGGTGAAAACAACATCGCATTGTCGTTTTCACCGAAAAAATTTGTTGTTAAGCTCAATACTAAAAGTTTTAATCTTAGGATCCATGAACGTAATTCTACTCGTGAGACTCGGGTTGTTCACAAGGTATCGTTGAATATGCGCCTAAAAGTAATATTGTAAATGATTACAGTATGTTTTTACTTGAGTTGTTATTTGCAAATTGATATAATCTATATATACAAACTATATCTAAAATATATAGGAAGGATATACTTTAGATATAGTTTCGATATATACCGAAGAACTCATCAAATTGATTTTTTCTTGCAGGCACTCGCTGTTTTATAATCTATTGTGGAGAGTTGTAAGCGCCTGCCCCTAAATTTATTTTTTGAGGCGTAAAGTTATTGCTCAAAATTTTTTAGAGGTGTTTCTTATGGATACGAAAAATAAAATTCAATTTGAACTAGACTACATTAAATACCTAGGTATTCTTCTTATGGTTTTTGTACATACGGCGGAAACTTATGGAGCTACTGAAAACGGCATTGGTTTTTTCTTCGCACGAGTAGTGACAAATTTTGGTGCGGCGCAAGCTTTTATGATTTCTATGGGTATTACTTTGCACTACTCTAGGAAGCAAACGCCCTACGACTTTATGGTTACGGGCATATACCTTTTGTTCCTGAATTTCTTTTTAAATATTTTCAGGTTTTTCCTTCCGGCTGCTTATGCTTACTACGCAACAGGCGACCCAGCTTGTTATGCAGATATGACTACTATTATCAGCAATGATATTTTTGCATTCGCAGGACTCGCAATGCTTCTCTTGGCCGCCTTCAAACATCTAAACGTAAAGCCAGTGTATATCTTCGTTGTTTCTGTCCTGATGAGTATAATCGGCAGTTTTTTGCCGCTTGCGGATTATCCTTCCTTTGCATTGACATCGTTCGTTGGATATTTCGTTCCGGCTACGTCAGACACTGTTTTTCCGGTGATGAACTGGTTTATTTTCCCGGCCTTTGGTTATTTGCTGGGCGAATACTATGTAAAAATTACGGACAAGCCTGCTTTTATGAAAAGAATTGCAGTCTTCTGCATACCTCTGGCCATCGTATGGGGGTTGCTCCGCTATTATGAAATACTTCCTTTTAAATTGGCTATTACTGAATTTGCCTCATATTATTTTGTAAATACCATCGATGCTTTTATGAACATAACAGTAGTCATGGCAGCATTAAGTTTTTTCTATTTCCTTGCGCAACTTATTGGCACACCAGCATTTATACGTTACGGCTCGAAACATTTTTCTAAATATTATGCAGTCAGTTGGTCACTTATTTATGTAATTTTCAGAATAAGACAAGTAAATGGCACAGACGAACTAGAAGGAGAAGCTGCACTGTGGCTTACGGTATTATTTACTTTTGTTGCCACAGCCTTGCTTGTACGTATTTATGTTTCCTTTATAGATGGATACGTTACTAGCCTGCCTGCAACCGTAAGATGGGGACTTCTTATAGTTGTAGTTGTCGCATCCGTTTCGACTTATGCCGAAACATCAAAATATATAACAGTCTTCCCAACCTGGCATAATGAATTTCACGGGATGGCTAAATTAGGATAGCAAGAAAGAATTTTTCAAAGCTTGGAAGCTTGGAATATGTATTGCCACAAACATTGTCGAGTTTAAAATGGTAAGCAAGCAATTTTTTGTACTGAAAAAAATATTAATTTGGAGGTTTTGCTATGTGTACTGATCCCCCCTCCAAAACTTATTTATCCAAAGGACGGAAATTATAATGGTAACGTATAAATATTTTAAAACAGTTGCGGATATGATTCATTATCATTACAAAACGAATGGCATGGGTAATGATGGGGAATTTGCAATTTCTATAGATGGCAAACGCGTGAAATTTATAAAGAACGCCGATTTCGACGAAGCACGGAATCACGTTTGTCACGCATTGAATAAAATTGCGACTTCGTTAAGGAACGGTGAGCCAATACCACTTGAAGGGACAATTGCTTGGTATTGATACAAAGTTTTAGCCCCATCCAACAATTAGCCTTCTTAACTGCGATTCAAAAGCTAACAAATGCATTGCATAATGCAAAACCAAAATTATTCGATTTTAAAGAAAGGAAATTACAACAATGGAAGAATGGGTTTTGATAATAGATGATACAATGAACGACATTCCTCGTCCGACGTTGACTCCAGAACAACGTCGGCAATATGAAGAAATCCTTAAAAGAGAAAAAGAAAATTTAAAAGATTGGTATAAAAAAGAATAATACTTAAAATTTCAACGCGTTAGTTTCGTTACTGACGCGTTCTTTGTTTTATCTCCGTCCAAAATCGCGCTGCTATAAAACTTATAAACGCAAAACCACATCTTTTTACGGGATGTGGTTTTGCGTTACCCAGATTTTTTTATGTAGCACTTAATAGCCAGTCTATTATATTCACTACTTTAACGCCATTATAATTTCCTAAAGAAAAACGATCCAGTGTAAGTACAATTTTATCATAGTTGTCTTTTAAACTTTGAAGCGGTGTTATTTCTCTAGTGAATGTCGCTTCGGCAGTCATATCGGCAGTAACCTGATAGTATTCAAAAATTCCATTTTTTTCCGCGACGAAATCTATTTCAGTAGCATTAAATTTCCCTACGTTTAATCTGTAGTTTCGTCTCAATAATTCAAGATATACAATATTTTCGAGCGTAAATCCCAAGTCATAATGTTGTTTAGGAAGAATATGATTCCGAAGACCAATGTCAACTACGTACCATTTTGAATTTTGTTTTAACAACTGTTTGCCAGCAATATCATAACGCTCTGCTTTATAAAAAACGAAAGCTTCTGCGAGTGCTTCAATATAATCATTTACAGTATTAGGCGATATTGCTCTTAGATTAGATTTTAAATAATCTGCTATCTTTTTTGTAGAAACCTGGCTGCCTATAACACTAACAAGATATCTTGCTATTGTTTTCAATAATATTATGTCGTTAATTTTTCTTTTATCGTACTGTTTATTGAGCCTTGCCCGTTCTTCGATATCATGAACTATCACTGTGTTGTAAATTCCCTCTAAATAAACATCCGCTTTAACTGGAGTTTTTTCCATACTAGCCAAGTACGGAAAACCACCATATTCCAAGTATTCAGCAAACAATTCGTTTTTATCTTTAGATGGGTTCAGCTGAACATATTCTGCAAACGAAAACGGCAATATGGGTATTTCTATATAGCGACCCGATAAGAGTGTCGCTAAATCACTTGAAAGAAAATATGAATTGGAACCAGTAATGTAAATATCTACATTCGGCTTTACGTAAATGCTATCTACAGTTTTTTCAAAATCCGGTACTTTTTGAATTTCATCCAAGAAAATATAAGTCATTTTATCGTTTCCGAGAAATGACTTAAGGTAATCGTGTAATGTGTGATAGTCTAAAAGATGTTCGTTCTCTATTTCTTCAAAATTTATATAAACGATTTGTTCTTTTTTTATGCCATTAGAAATTAAACGATCTTGATATTGTTTGAGCAATGTAGACTTTCCCGAACGTCTTATACCCGTTATCACTTTAATAACCTGTTCGTCTTTCCAAGTCCATAGCTGTTCAATATAATTAGTCCTTTCAAGCATTCCTTCACCCCCAAGATATTTCGATTATAGCATATCACAACGATAATTTCAACGAATATTCCGATTTGGGAATATTTAACATAATAAACATCAAAGTTTTCCCGAATGGGAATATTTGACACAACAATTGCCAAAATTTGCCGAAATGGGAATATTTTTAGTTGATAACTCTAAAACACTTGCAATTTTTCTTAGTCCTTAATTTTCAAAAATTGCTAAAGCCCGAAGATTTCTCTCCGGGCTTTGGTGATGGTATCAAAAATATTTTTCCAAATATAATTTGGTGAGTGAATTTATTTGATCTGCAATATTTTTGCATTCAGAAATATTTAAGTTAGCACTTTTTGCAACCTTTAAACAGAAATGGACTTATTGAAAACCCATTTTTTATCCATTCGTTACTGTACTGAAAAGCAGCATGGAATTCATCCGCCATCACAAGTCTTCCCACTAACTGATTTTTGTATCGCACGTTAAGTATTTTCTTCGTCATTAATAATTTCCTCAATAGAATTATAAGGCACTTTTTCGAAGAGATTTTTTAATTCATCTTCAACCTCTAAAGCACTTGCTATCTTGGCTAAAGATAAATAAGAAATTTCTCTCGTATGTTCGAATCGTTTTAAAGAACTCAAACTTACACCAGATTTTTTTGCGAGCTCTTCTTGTGTAATTTTTCTTCGCATTCTTATCATTCTTACCTTAGCGCCAGTTTGTTTTATTATTTCTCCGGGCGTTAAAAAATCTAATAAAAAATCAATTGCCATGAATCATTAACTCCATAGTTCACATTATAACTATTTTTAAAGTTTTTCGCAATAATATTCCATATGTAAACTATTTTAACAATATAAAAAAGCTCGCCGAAAAAAACGTTTCTTGATTCTGATTTAAATTTCTTTTAAAACATTAATGAAAATTTCTGGCTTCTTTCGACCGCAAAATCAAGAAATACAGACGGTGCAGATTCTTTCTATGATTTCTTTAAATCTGAAGGATTATCAATAGAAGAACTTGAAGAAATTTCTGAATAATAAATTGAAAATTATAAACACAAAACTACCTCTCTTTGCTGGGTGCGGTATTTCACTTTGCTTCAATTTTCTCCTATGCTTGTTGTTTTTCTCCCAAACTAGTGTTATAATTGGGAGAAACTTATTGTTGTTGGGAGAAAAGATTCTATATGAAAATTTTTTACTACGCCAAATTAGCCGAACAAACCTGGGATAATGAAATCATTTCCTACCTAACCCAGATACATGAACATAAAGGAAAACAAGATTTATTTATCAGACAGAAACCTGTAGAATTGGAACGGCTGATAGAAATTGCAAAAATCCAAAGTACAGAGGCATCGAATAGGATTGAGGGTATCGTTACAACGAATGCTCGTCTGAAATCTCTTATGGCTGATAAAACCACTCCGAAAAACCGAGATGAAGCAGAGATTCTTGGCTACAGAAACGTACTGAATATCATTCATGATAGTTATGAGTATATTCGTGTAAATCCTAACTACATTATCCAACTACATGGTGAATTGCTGAAATATACGGCATTTTCTTATGGCGGGAAATTCAAAACAACTCCTAATGAAATAGCCAAAACACTTTCCGATGGTTCAAGGGAAGTTATTTTCAGACCGCTAGAGCCATATGAAACGCCTGACGCTGTTGCTTCTCTCTGCGAAGAGTATCAAAAAGAATTAGCAAGGGGGATTGTGGATCCTTTAATTCTTATTCCCTGTTTCTTACTTGATTTTTTATGTATTCATCCATTCAATGACGGAAACGGACGAATGAGCCGGTTACTGGCATTACTGTTACTCTACAAGAGCGGCTATTATGTAGGTAAATACATCAGTATTGAAAAGGCCATTGCTGATACGAAAGAAGTTTACTATGATGCACTGGCTATTTCTAACCGCGGTTGGTATGAAAATACAAATGATCCCAAAGAATTCATCAAGTATATGCTAGGTATTATTCTTTCTTGCTACAGAGAATTTGAGAACAGAGTCAGATACGTATGGAAATCAGGAACCAGAAGCAATTCATACGACATCGTTAAACAATTTGTCCAGACCAAAATCGGAACTTTTACTAAACAAGATGTACTGATTGCCTGCCCTAGCCTTGGTAGCTCTTCCGTAGAATCTGCATTGAAAAAACTGGTAGAAGACGGAACGGTTAAACGTCTAGGATCTGGGCGAAAGACTCATTACGCAAGAAACGACTAGACGCTCTCTTTCTCCCAACTGTGTCCTTTTTTCTCTCGAATATATATCATTTGGGATTTTAGTTCCGTCAAAAATCACGCTGCTATAAAACAGAGAAATACCTACAAGCGAAAGGCAAATGGACATGGAATACAAAATCGTTGATTGTTTTAATGTTATAAATGATATAATGGTGTTGGTTCTGGATAAAGAATGGGAACCTTGCAAATGTCGTTTTGCGCTTATTGACGGACAAAAATATGAATTCAATTTGAATTCCGTTCAAAAATGGGTGACGATACATTCGCACGACGATTTCAGAGGAAAAACTGTAAAATTTATTGAATGACAATATAATTAAAATTTCAACGCGTTAGTAGTTTTAGTCATGACCAACATCACGCCCCTCTAAAACGAAATGATGCCTGATGTCGTTTTTGGCTCTCCGTATAGGGAGAAATAGGGAAAAACTGCCGCCGCCCGCTAAATTTTCGGGGCGGGGGAGTTTTGGCTAAATCCAACAAAAGTATATAGGAGGAAAAAATCATGAAACACAAGGTTAAGGTTACCGTAATAGGCAAGAAATTATATCCCGAGCTGCAGCAGGAATATTGTGCCGTCCCCAACAGCGGCAAATGCCCTTGCTACAATGTCGGTGACGAGTTTATTTTCTACAGGGATGAAAAACGTGATGATTACTGGCATATGGGTGCTGGTACGCTGGTGAAAGAGGGCATGGCTGATGAAGGATGTCTGGAGTCCCCCGGTACCATGCATTGCGGGACTGAAGGAGTGCCTTTCTGTTCAGAGGCATGGGACTCCATCAGCAGGTATATCTATGCTGCCCTTCAGGGGGGTGCCATTATGCACGGATGGATGAAAGACGACAGAGTTATGATTACTTGTTGCAATGACGGTACAAGGCCCGTCATTTTCAAGATTGAGCGTATTGATTACGACGAATAGGATAAAACAATCCTCGCCTTAAAAAATTTTCTTTTCTTTTCCTTTGTCATATAATAATGGTGGTTGATGTGTTTCAGTCCCGTCCAAAATCACGCCTATTCAAGCCCGGATAATAATAATATTGAAAATAATTTTTGGCAGCTAGCGCCTCGCAATTTTTTCGGTCTCTGCTCTCTACATTTAATAAATATTTTCGAATTTCCTCAGAACCAGGTTTATTCATCAGTCTTAATGCGTCAGCTTGATTTTCAATTTTTTGTAAGATAATTCTTTGCCAAAGAGCATCGCGGAATTTTTTAGACAAAGCCAACTGCTTATGCATCGCTAAACTTTTTTGGATAATTACCGTCCTCTCTTCTCTCTTTCAAAAAAAATTTTTACAAAAAAATCCTCGTCCGCAAGAACGAGGATTTTTTATTTCCAAGGAAATATTTTTACCAACCAGCTTGGTTTGCCATTACCGAGTCAGGGATATCACCATTTTCGTAATCGGTCAATGCTTGATCGATGATAGCGAATGCTTTATCAAAACATTCTTTGGAAATGTTCAGAGGCGGTTGGATACGCAGAATGTAACCGCAAAGGGAAATTACTAAGAGACCATATTCGTAAGAACGGAACAAAGTCTTGAAGCAACCAGTGTTATCAGGTTGGAACTTGCCTTGAGCATCTTTCTTGCCGATAGCAATACCATAGCTCATGCCTACGCCACGAGTAAACATAACTGTATCAGGATGCTTAGCTTTTAAATCTACCATATGATCCTTCATAGCTTGGCAATTAGCTTTCAAAATAGTTTGGAATTCGTCGGATTGATAGTAATCAAATGCAGTCAAACCAGCGGTGCAGGAGAACATGTTGCCGCCCAAGGTAAAGAGATGAGCAGGAGCGGGCAAGCAATCCATAATTTCTTTCGGAGCCATGAAACCGCCGAGAGTTAAGCCGCCACCGATAGATTTACCCATAATGATACCGTCAGGAATAATTTCCGGATATTGTTCGATGCCCCAGAAGGTGCCGTCGCGATAGAAACCTTGTTGAACTTCTTCAGAAATGAAGAGGATGCCATTTTCTTTACAAATTGCGTAAAGTTGTTTCATGAATTCAGGATGAGCCGGGTTGATACCACCGTCGCCTTGAACAGGTTCGATTACAACAGCAGCAACCTCTTGTGGATTGAGGAAGGAATTAAATGCAGCTTGCATCTCTTTCAGATAATCACCATCAGCTTGTTCTTCGAAAATACCATAGAACGGGAAGTGATACATATCTGGCAGGAACGGGCCCATTTTATCGCGCATACGAGATGTGCAGGTAGACATGGAAGAAGATCCGTAAGTATTACCATGATAGCCATTCAAGAAAGTAATGATTTTTGTACGGCCAGTGTAAGCACGAGCAAATTTTACAGCGCAATCATTAGCATCGGAACCGCAGTTACCAAAAGCAACCTTGATATCTTCTTGTTTATGACCAGGGAAAGTGCTTGCTAATCTTTCAGCGTAGCTTACCATAGGATCGTTGTAAGTATAAGGAGCAGCGTATTGAGTAATTTTATCCAATTGTGCACGCAGAGCTGCAGTAACCTTTTCATTACTGCTACCTAAATTCAAGCTAGAAGCAGATGCTAAGAAGTCAATGTATTCATTGCCATCTGCATCAGTTAAAATAGCGTCCTTGCCTTTTTCAATAGCCAAGGGGAAATAGGACAAATGTTGGCAGGGTGCAATTACTTTTTTGTCGCGTTCGACAATTGCGCGGCATTTGTCTTGCACCAAAGTTCTTTTTTCGATAGCCATATGGGTACCCTCTTTCGTATAAATAATATCTGGAAGCATGATTGATTCATCCTTCAAATGTAACATCAGACTGAATTTAATTTTAACAAAATTCACTCAATTTTTCAAGCAAATGCGCGAGTATACTTAAATACTCTTCCAAATGAAAAACCTCCCCATAGCTGAGGAGGTTTAAGCTTAACCTAAAATCATACGATCACTAACTGCATCCGCACCAGCAGCTTGTTCAAACATATCAAGAAGATGACGAACCGTAAGATTTTTCTTTTCTTCGCCCTTTACGTCAATAATAACGCGTCCGTTATGAAGCATTACTAAACGATTACCAAATGCCAAAGCATCACGCATATTATGAGTAATCATAATTGTAGTCAAATTATCACGGGTGACAATTTGTTGAGTGAGTTCTAAAACTTTAGTCGCAGTTTTAGGGTCAAGAGCAGCCGTATGCTCGTCCAGTAGCAAAAGCTTAGGTTTCTTCATTGTTGCCATCAAAAGAGTCAATGCCTGACGTTGACCGCCGGACAAGAGCCCTACTCTTGTAGTCATACGGTCCTCAAGTCCAAGTCCTAGTTCTTTTAAAAGCTCGTGAAAAATTTTTCTTTGCTTCGGGCCACAGCTCCAGGACCAACCAGGTGTCTCACCACGACGACTTGCTAGCGCCAAGTTTTCTTCGATTTGCATACCAGCTGCCGTACCAAGAATAGGATCTTGGAAAACACGACCGATATAAATCGCTCTCTTGTGTTCGGGGAATTTCGTAATATTTTCACCGTCGATGATGATCTCGCCTTCGTCGATGGGCCATACACCAGCAATTGCATTAAGCATAGTAGATTTACCTGCCCCGTTGCCTCCGATTACAGTTGTAAAATCACCGGATTCTAAGTGCAAGGATAAACCGCAAAGAGCTTTCTTTTCATTAATCGTTCCAGGAAAGAAGGTTTTATGAATGTTTTTTAGTTCGAGCATTTATTTAACCACCTTTCTGGATTTTATTTTGCTTTGAATAAGCGGAAGTGCCAAAGCAATGGCAACCAAGATAGAAGTGAAGAGCTTCAGATCATTAGGCGGCATACCAAGAGCAAGTACCACAGCAATAACAATACGATAAACAATGGAGCCAAGCACTACAGAAATCATGCTGTTTTTAACGCTTCTGTTACCAAACAATACCTCGCCGATAATTACGGATGCTAACCCGATTACGATTGTACCAGTACCCATGCCTACATCGGCAAAACCATTGGCTTGAGCAATGAGCGCACCAGAGAGACCAATAAGCCCGTTACTAACCGCAAGGCCAATAATAATCATCGTATCAGTGTTAATACCTTGAGCGCGAATCATTTGTTGGTTGCAACCAGTCGCACGCATGCAGGCGCCAATTTCTGTACCGAGAAAATGATAAGTTGCAACGCCCATCACAACAATAAATACTAAGCCGACAACAAAAGAAGAATCGGCTACATTCAGCCCGGTTAAATCGCGAGTATATTTAAAAACTGTGTCGATGCCGAGCATAGAAATATTTGCCTTGCCCATAACACGCAAATTCACTGAGTAAAGAGCAATCATAGTTAAAATGCCAGCAAGAAGTGCAGGGATTTTCATTTTAGTATGCAAAACTCCAGTTGCTACACCAGCAAGCATACCTGCAATAATTGCCAGAATAATTGATGTAGGAATGCCAAGACCTGCGTTTAAGGAAGCTGCGGCAACTGCCGCCCCTAAGGGAAAGCTACCTTCAGCAGTAAGATCGGCAAGATCTAAAATTCTAAATGTTAAATATACGCCTAAAGCAAGCATAGCCCATAAAAGACCTTGCCCGACTGTAGGAATTAAAATATCAATCATGGGATAGAAACCCTTTCCTAAATTTTTAAAAAAAGGGGTCTGTAAACATTCCAGACCCCTCTCAATGTTAATTAATTACTTAAACCTTTTTTAATTGTTATTTTCTAATAACAGTTGCACCCTTGAGTAATTCATCGGCAATCTTAACACCAAGCTTATCAGCAACCTTCAGATTGATAACTGGAGTAAATTGTTTTTGGGATTGAATTGCCATCTCAGCAGGTTTAGCTTTACCTTGAAGAATATCAGCAGCCATATCGCCAGTTACAAGACCCAATTCGTAATAGTTAATACCAAGAGTAGCAGTACCACCTGCGGCTACCATGTTTTCTTCGCCACAAATTACGGGCAGCTTAGCTTCGTCGGTAATCATTGTCAAGGTCGGCATAGCGGATGCTAAAATATTATCAGTAGGAACATAGATGCCTTCACATTTGCCAACAAGAGAACGAGCTGCTTGTTGAATATCATTTACGCTAGAAACAGTTGCTTCGATAACTTTAACATTTTTTGCTTCAGCGGCTTTTTTTAAGATGTCAATTTGGATTTGAGAATTGACTTCGCTAGAGGTATAAATCGTACCCACAGTCTTAATGCCAGGTTTAATCTTCAAAAGCAAATCAAGTTGAGCTGCAACCGGATTCATATCGGTGGTACCAGTTACATTGCCACCGGGTTTGTTATTATCTTTAACAAGCTTAGCTGCTTTGTAGTCGGTAATTGCCGTACCAACAATAGGAATAGTGTTAGTTGCATTCGCAACAGTTTGAGCTGCAGGAGTTGCAATTGCACAGATAAGATCTACTTTATTATTTACGAAACGATTAGCAATATTTTGTAGATTGGATTGATCGGCTTGAGCATTTTGACGGTCATAAGAAATGTTTTCGCCTTCTTTATAACCTCTTTTGGCCAAACCATCAACAAAGCCTTTATTGGCTGCGTCAAGCGCCGCATGTTCAACCAATTGAACTATACCAACACTTGCTTTGGACCATTTTTTAGGTTCTTCCTTCTTTTTAGCACCACCACAACCGATAGCACCAACTGCCATAATTACTGCCAAACCTAAAGCGGCCATTTTAATTTTAGAATTTTTCCATGTTGCCATTTTGCTTCCCTCCAATTTGTTCGGAAAATCTTATAACTGCATATAAAAATTTTATAACTAAACAAAAGTTTTGTAAACAATAATTTCATTATTAAGAAAACATTTTGCCCCAAATACTAAAAGTGTTACAAAGTACACAAAAACAACCTGACCGCATATAACCGGACAGGTTGCTAATTTATTCTTCTGAAGTTGTTCCAGCTGCTTTCACAAGAGCGCGCACAGCTTTTAAAAATTTTGGTCTAGGAATGAGCACATAATGAGAACAACCGCAACATTTCAAACCGAAATCCACGCCAGTTCTTTCCACTAACCATTCGTTAGAACCACAAGGATGGGGCTTCTTCATTTTCACTATGTCCCCTACTATAAATTTATGATCCTCAAGCATTATTCCAGTCCATCCAACTTCATAACGTCGATAACATTAAAGCCTGCTTGACGCAAATCTTCAACAATGCTCATACCTTGTTCAGTAATTTCACCACGAACAATAATTTGTGCATGACCATCACCGAGCTGACGAGTAGAAGAGGAGATAATATTTACACCTGCATTCTTATAAATGGTACAAATATCAGCCAATTGCCCTGTTTTATCTTCTAAATTAATTGTTACACGAATGCAATCTCTGTTCATCCCCATAATACCAATAAAAGCACGAAACATGTCGGACTTAGCAATGATACCACAAAGTCTTCCTTCTTTATTGATTACAGGCAGAGCGTTAACATCATTTTTGTAAATTAAATAAGCAGCATATTCAACTGTATCATCAGTGCTAACATTAATAGTAGAACGAGTCATAATATCTTTAACCTTGATGCGTCCCAAAAGATAATTAGCTTCATAACGAGACAAGGTGCTTGCGTCACCAGGAGAAGCCGCCTTAATGTCATCAATTGTAACGATACCGCGAATGCGGCCGATATCATCTACTACAGGCAGGGATTTAAGTCTTTTGCCGCGAAGAATCTCACGTGCTTCTAAAATATTTTGTTCCTCACGAACGGTTACGAGATGCTCGGTCATAAAGTCTTTAACTAACATAAAATTGCCTCCTTGTTAACCGCCAAGATATGCTTTACGAACTTCTTCACTAGCAGCCAGCTCTTGAGCAGTACCACTTAAGGTGATGCGACCAGTTTCTAAAACGTATGCTTTATCTGCAATGGAGAGAGCCATGTTTGCATTTTGTTCTACCAAAAGAATTGTGGTTCCGCTTGCATTGATTTCTTTAATTATATTAAAAATTTCCTTAACAAGCAAGGGAGCAAGACCCATGGAGGGTTCGTCCAAGAGCAAAATTTTCGGACGACTCATAAGAGCACGTCCCATAGCTAACATTTGTTGTTCGCCGCCAGATAAAGTACCAGCTACTTGATCCTTGCGTTCTTCAAGACGCGGAAATTTTTTAAATACTTCTTCCATGTCTTTAGCGATACCATCTTTGTCACTTCGCAGATATGCACCCAACTCCAAATTCTCTAGTACGGTCATATTCGCAAAAACGTGACGACCTTCAGGAACCTGGCACAAGCCCATACCAACAATTTTGTGAGCAGGAACATTAGTTAAATCCTGCCCATCCAAAGTAATTTTACCGGTTTTCGGTCTCATAAGACCTGATATTGTACGCATAGTAGTAGATTTACCTGCACCGTTGGAACCGATCAGAGCAACTATTTCACCTTCATTAACTTCGATGCTAATACCTTTAATAGCGTGGATGGCACCGTAGTAAACATTAATGTCTTCAACCTTTAACATTAGTTCATTACCTCCTCGCCTAAGTATGCTTCGATTACACGTTTATTAGTCTTAATTTCCTCGGGATTGCCTTCAGCGATAAGCATGCCATATTCAAGAACATAGATACGTTCACATACGCCCATAACTAGTCCCATGTCATGTTCAATGAGAAGAATGGAAAGCTTAAATTCATCACGAATCCAACGAATCATTTCCATCAGCTCATGAGTTTCTTGCGGATTCATACCTGCTGCAGGCTCGTCCAAGAGCAAAAGCTTAGGCTCGGTTGCTAGAGCACGAGCAATCTCCAGACGTCTTTGCTCACCATAAGGAAGATTTTTGGCAGTTTCATAAGCTTTATCTTCCAAATGGAAAATTTTTAAAAGTGCCAAAGCTTTTTCAGTAATCATATCTTCTTCATCAAGATATTTTTTATCGCGGATAATTGCGTCTAGGAAGCTATAGCTTACGTGCATATTGTAAGCAATTTTAACATTGTCAATTACAGACAATTCACTGAAAAGACGAATGTTTTGGAAGGTACGAGCCATACCAAGCTGAGTAACCTGATAAGATTTCATACCACTGGATTTTGTTCCATTAAAATATACCTCACCTTCAGAGGGAGTATATACACCAGTAATCATATTGAAGGCAGTTGTCTTACCTGCACCGTTAGGTCCAATTAAACCAACAAGCTCGCCATCGTCAATATGCATGGATAAATTGGATACGGCACGCAGGCCGCCGAAAATCATAGAAACATTATCTACTTTAAGCAGCTCGCTCATTATTTTTTACCTCCCAACTTAAGCATGAAATTTGCAAGCTCTTTGTTACCAAAGAGACCTTGAGGACGACGCAGCATGAGTACGATCATAGTAATAGAATAGATAATCATACGCCATTCAGGGAAGTCGGAAAGATATGCACTTATGAAGGTTAAAAGAATAGCACCAGTAATGGAGCCGGTCATGGAACCTAGGCCACCAAGTACAACCATAGTCAAAATATCGAAGGAACGCATAAAGGTGAATGACGCCGGATGAGCCAGGAAGAAGTAATGGCTAAAGAGACAGCCTGCAGTACCTGCAAAGCTTGCACCAAGTGCAAAAGCCATAACTTTATATTTAGTTGTGTTGATACCCATGGTATCAGCAGCAATTTCGTTTTCACGAATAGCCAAGCAGCAACGACCCGGTGCGGAATTCTTGAAATTTTTAATAAAGAAGATTACAAAAATCATAATCCAGAAAACGTAAGCGAAATTGGTAAAACGAGGGATTCCCATCAGACCTGAAGCACCGCCTACATAGTCGATGTTAAGAATGCAGATACGAATAATTTCGCCAAGACCCAGGGTTGCGATAGCTAAATAGTCACCGTCTAGACGAAGAGTAGGAAGACCAATCAAGAAGCCTAGAATACCTGCACAAATTGTAGCCACAACAAGGGCAAGCTCAAAAGGCAAGCCAAGCTTAACGGTAATTACGGCACCAGTATAAGCACCAACAGCCATAAAACCTGCGTGACCAATTGAGAATTGACCAGTGTAACCATTAATTAAGTTTAAGCTTACTGCCAAAATAATATTAATGCAGATAAGAATGATATTGAGTTCCCAGAAAGGACCAATAATTTCTGCAAAAATTAAGCCTTGAACAACAGCAAAAAACAATACGCATGCGCCAAGTGCAGCGAAGTCGAATTTTCTCAAAGAATTCATAATTCACACCTACACTTTCTCGCGAACGTTCTTGCCCAGCAAACCAGATGGCTTGTAGAGAAGGATAATAATTAAAATACCAAAAGCTGCTGCATCACGGAAGGTAGAAGAAATAAAACCAGAAACCATTGCCTCTACTACACCAAGGATGATGCCGCCAATCATCGCCCCCGGAATAATTCCGATGCCACCGAGTACGGCTGCAACGAAAGCTTTAATACCGGGCATCATACCCATTAAAGGATCGATGGAGTTATAGTAAACACCTACAAGCACACCACCCGCAGCTGCAAGAGCAGAACCAAGAGCGAAGGTAGTGGAGATAACGCGGTCGATATTGATGCCCATAAGACGAGCTGCGTCAGCATCAAAAGAAACGGCACGCATTGCCTTGCCAGCTTTAGTGTCATTTACGATATAAGTGAGCACTGCCATCAAAATGAGAGAGCTCAAAAGAATTACAATTTGTTGATTATTAACAACAAGTGGTCCAATATTATACACGGTTGCCGGGAATACTGCAGGGAAGGTACGTGGTTGGGGCGTAACCAAAAGAATCATGCCGTATTCAAGCAAGAAGGATACGCCAATTGCCGTAATCAAAATTGCGATACGTGGAGCGTTACGCATGGGGCGATAAGCGATTCTTTCAATTATAATACCCGCAATGGATGCACAAGCCATTGCGAAAATAATAGCGGGAATAAAAGATAAGCCTAATTTAGTCGTCGCGTAAAAACCGAAATAGGCGCCCAACATGTAGATATCACCATGGGCAAAGTTAATCAGCTTAATGATGCCGTAAATCATCGTATAACCCAAGGCGATCAATGCGTAGATACTGCCAAGGGACACACCATTGATCAGCTGTTGTAAAAACTGACTCAAAAAGTTATCCATATGGTCCTCCCTAAATGTAATTAATAATTGATAATTAGTAAGTAAGGATGATTTTCTGTGAAAATCTTTTAATCAAGTATTTCTCACTACTAATTGTTAAAAGAGGCTGTTGCTACGCAAAACAACAGCCTCTGTGCTAATTGTACTTAATTTGATTAGTTATTTTTTAATCAGGGATTAACTTTAGCTTTAAAGGTTTGTTTTCCATCTTTGTGTTCAAGAATGAAAGCACTCTTTACAGGATTATGGAATTCATCAAAGGTAACTTCACCGGAAACACCTTGGAAACCTTTAATCTTAGCCATTGCTTCAGCCATCTTAACAGGGTCAGGACCTTTAGCGTCTTCAATGGATTTTGCAATTAACATCGTGGAATCATATGCGAGTGCTGCGAATACGTCAGGTTTAGCATTGAATTTCTTTTGATATTCCGCAACGAACTTTTTGTTCAAGTCAGAAGTATCGTCAGGTGAATATACGTTAGAGAAGAAAGTATTGTTCAAAGCATCTTTGCCAGCGATTTCAGGAAGCTTAGCACTATCCCAACCGTCACCGCCGCCGATTGCAACATTCAGGCCAATTTCACGAGCTTGTTTAACAATGAGACCTACTTCTTGATAGTAACCAGGAACATAAATAAAGTCCGGATTAGCAGCTTTAATTTTGGTTAAGGTTGCTTTGAAATCAGTATCTTTTTGGAGATAAGCTTCTGTTGCAACAACATTGCCGCCCAATTTCTTGTAGTTAGCTACGAAGCTTTCTGCAAGACCTTTAGCATAGTCGGAGCTATTGTCGATATAAATTGCAGCGTTTTTAAGTTTGAGTTCTTCGGAAACGAATTTACTCATTACGGTACCTTGGAACGGGTCGATGAAGCATGCGCGGAAGTTGTAAGGTTTAACTTTCTTGGTAGCTTTATCAACGGTTACGTTTTCATTAGTACCCATAGGAGTTACGTCAAGTACTTTAGAACCATTATTAATTGCGCCAGCTGCGATTACTGCAGAACTCAGGTTAGGACCAACTACTGCGCAAACTTTGTCTTGAGAAACAAGCTTGGTCATAGCATTAGTTGCTTCAGCAGCTTCAGATTTATTATCGGCTACGATAAGAGAAAGTTTTTTGCCGCCAATACCACCCTTAGCATTGATTTGCTCAATTGCTAAATCCATGCCGTTTTTAGAAGAAATACCAAAGGATGCACTGCCGCCAGTCATTTCTAAGTTGCCGCCAATTTTAATGGTATCAGCAGCTTTTTTGTCTCCGCCGCCACAACCTGCTAAAGCACCTGCGATTAATGCACTTGCAACTAACATAGTCAAAAGTTTAGTAGATCTTTTCATAATTAATTACCCCTCATTTTAATATAAATTTATTTATCTCAAAACTCGCCCAAGACGAACGAGCTCAGAAACCTTACTCTCTGTGATGAAACTTTTTAGTTTTTATTTCTTTTTTGTTTCATCACGTCGCTGCAATTAACTAAGAATTACAGAGCAATTTTTTCTTTCAAGCTTGGCTTGCCATCTTTAAAGTCGATAATCAGAGCAGGCATAACCGGGTTATGTTTTTCATCAAAGGTAAGCTTGCCAGATGCAACAGGCAGGCCTTTGGTTTCTTCAATAGCTTTAGCAATCTTTGTGCCGTCAGCACCTTCGCCTGCGCGTTTGATTGCATCAGCAAGAATTAAACCAGCGTTGTAGCCTTGCATGGAGAAGATATCTGGATCCTTTTTGTTAGCATCTTTGAATTTCTTAATGAATTCTTGTACGGAAGGATCTTTATCATCTGCGGAGAATGCAGATACGTAATAGCAATCTTTCAGAGCATCCTTACCAGCAATTTCTGCAAGCTTCGGAGATTCCCAACCATCGGAACCCATAATCGGACAATTGATGCCGATTTCACGAGCTTGTTTGATAATCTTGGATACTTCTTCATAGTAACCAGGTACGTAGAGAGCTTCTGGATTAGAAGCTTTAATCTTAGTAAGAGAAGCTTTGAAGTCAAGGTCTTTAGCTAGGAAAGCTTCTTTAGCAGTAATCTTGCCGCCTTTACCTTCTAAAGTTTTTTGGTAAACCTCTGCCAAACCTTTAGAGTAATCGGAAGAAGAATCGAAAAGAATTGCTACGTTTTTAAGTTTCAGAGTATTATTGGTAAATTCAGCCATTACTTGACCTTGGAACGGATCAATAAAGCATGCGCGGAATACAAATTGTTTGGCTTTATTACCGTCTAAGGTTACGCCAGGTGCAGTTGCACAAGGTGCAATGTGAGGAACCTTATTAGCTGTGGAAATAGGAGTGCCAGCTGCAACACAACCAGAGGTAGCTGGACCTACAACAGCGATAACCTTATCTTGAGTGATAAGCTTAGTAATTGCGTTACCGGATTCAGCCGGCTCGGATTTGTTATCGGATTCAACGACTTGAATTTTTTTCCCGTTAACTCCACCCTTTGCGTTAATCTCAGCAGCAGCAAGCTTAAAGCCTTCCATTGCGGATTTACCGTAGTTGGCTACGTTACCAGTGAGTTCAAAGCAAGCACCAACTTTGTAAACATTTGCGTCAGTTTTAGCAGCTTTTTTATCCCCGCCGCCACATCCTGCCATAAGGGATGCCATTACCATTGCAACCATACCTGCAGTGGCTAATTTTTTCCAAGATTTCATTTTAAAAGCCCTTCTTTCTAATGAGTTGATTTTTGTTTTTTTCTATTTGATAACTAGTAATCGACATCCCCTCAAAAGTCGAATCACTCTATGCTCAAAATTATACTAACTTATCTATACTATTGTCAACAGAAATTCTGTGTATTTCTGTATACATTTGTCGCGTTTTATCAAAGTGATAAAAATTTTATAAAATTCAATGCTTTTAGAAAAATTTTTACGGACTTTTGTTTTTCTTCAAAAGATTATTTTAATTTTATTCTTTCATTGGACGCGAAAATTATTCTGATGTATAATATTTTAAATGATAATTGTCTGAGGTTTACGAAATGAAATTCATTCCTTTAGTTTTTGTATGTTTGAAAACGTTTTACTTTTTTAGAGCTGCAGATATCTGTTACTGTCTTGCTACCATAAAACGATTGGCAAAAGAACGGCGTGAAAATCCTACGCAAAAACATGTCGTTATTGTTACACAAGTTTCTCTTTGCTACATTATATATATGCTTGCAGATATTCTTTTCTTTTTCTATAGCATTTTCTTAGTATTTTTTACGGTCCACAAGGTGCCTGGTCTGCTTCTTATAATATTCGCAACTTTAGAAAGATATGCTCTTCATTATAAAATAACAGGTACTTATTCAGAAGATACGGAGCATCAATTTGTTTATCCTAATTTTTGGCTGAGAAATTTTTTGTTTCTCATCAATTCTTATATCCTTTTGAAATTACATATCTCTTTAGCTTCCTTATAAAAAGCAAACCCATGAATTCGAAATCAAAAATTGAATTCATGGGTTTTTTACGTTTGTTTATTATAGGAAGAAATGTGCAAGTACTGCGGCAACGAACATACCAGGTACCATATTAGCGATGCGCACGTGAGTCAGATTCAACATATTAAAGCCAATGGCCATAATCATAATACCACCACTTGAGGTAACTTCATTCAAAATTTTTTGAGTTATGTAGGGTTCAATAATTCCGGACATCAAGACGATAGCTCCTTGATAAATGATGACACTTAAACTAGAAAATACTACGCCAACCCCAAGGTTTGCTGTCATAACCAAAGCTATGATACCGTCAAGTGTTGCCTTCGCATATAAAGTTGCATGATCGTTTGCCAGTCCTGACTGAATGCTGCCGACTATAGCCATAGCGCCGCTGCAAAATAAAACTGACGCACTTGCAAACCCTTGAGCTATTTTAGCCGCTGCAGTTTTAGAACCACCAGCTAGTTTATCGCCAATCCAATCCCCTATTTTTTGCATGCCGCCTTCTAGATCACAAATCTCACCAATAATTGCACCCAAGGCTAAGCCCACAATAACAACTACAATATTTTGTGTTGCTAGCGCCATCTTCGTACCAATTACTACTATGGATAGTGCTATTCCGCTCATAATTGTCTCTTGCCATTTTTCAGGCAGGCCGCGTTTTACTATTAATCCTATTATCGCTCCAACAACAATTGCTAAGCCATTTACAATATCTCCAAGGAAAGCCAATTGGATCCCTCTTTCATTAATATATTAAACATTTAACGTTTTCTTTGGTGAACTAGTTGATTTTGCTTCGCTTTTATCTTGTGATAAAAGTTCGCAAATCCTTGCTAGCTCGTCTTCAGAAGCATATTCAATTTGAATTGTTCCGAACTTGCGGCCCTTCTTATCAACCTTAGGAAGAATATTTACCTTAGTACCAAAAAATTCTCGCATACGGTCTTCTGCTTCTGCACAATAAATATCTTTTTCTGCTTGTAAGCGTGGATGCTTCTCTTTTTTCTCAACTATTTCCTCGATGAATTCTCTTGTAACTTTTAGTTTTTGTCCTTCTTTAAGTCTCTTGCATACTTCTTCAGACATACGAGAGCTCCAGCCGTGCTCAATAATTGCTTTAGCAACATCTAGTTGTTGCTCTATGGATTCTAAACCAAGCAGTTGTTTTGCTTGACCCATATTTAAAATGCCAGCAGAAATTTGTGTTTGAATTTCTTCCGGTAAATTCAAAAGACGCAAAATATTAGCAATGGCTACACGACTACGACCAACCTTTTCTGCCGCTTGCTCTTGAGTAAGGTTAAATTCTTCCATCAAGTGTTTTAGCCCTTGTGCTTCTTCAATTGGATTCAAGTCATGACGTTGAATGTTTTCTACCAAGGCGATTTCCATCATCTTGGCATCTTCATATTCGCGAATAACAACGGGAACCTTTGTTAATCCCGCAAGCTTTGCAGCTCTTAATCTGCGTTCACCGGCAACAAGCTGATATTTTTTCCCTTTTGTGCGTACAACTAAAGGTTCAACAATACCAAATTCTTTAATGCTTGCTGCCAATTCTTGCAATTTTTCCTCGTCAAAGGTTTGACGAGGTTGATAAGGATTAGGAATAATACTTTTAATTGCAACTTCTTCCTTTGGTGCTTCTACAATTATTTGAGGTTGTTCAGGTTGCACAGATGCAGTATCTTGGCCAAACAATGCATCTACTCCGCTACCTAAATCGCCAAAGCCGCGACCTAAGCCACCTTTTTTACTCATCTTCAAGCACCTCCTTGGCAAGCTCCATATAAACAATTGCTCCCTTAGACTTAGGATCGTAATCAATAACTGGTTGACCATGACTTGGAGCTTCGCTTAAACGTACGTTTCTCGGAATAATTGTTTGATATGTTTTTGTCTTGAAATACTTTTGTACCTCAGCAACTACATCATTAGAAAGGTTTGTTCTGCTGTCATACATAGTCATTACTACGCCTTCTAATTTCAAGGCAGGATTCAAATTGCGTTGTACTCTTTGTATGGTGTTCATAAGCATAGCGATACCTTCTAATGCATAGAACTCACATTGCACCGGAATCATTACGCTTGAAGCTGCTGTCAAACAGTTTAAAGTTAAAAGACCCAAGGAAGGGGGACAGTCAATAATTACATAGTCATAATTATGTTTTACCTTTTCTAAAGCAGTCTTTAATCTACTTTCACGTGACATTAAGTTTACTAGTTCGATTTCCGCACCAGCAAGGTTAATTGTTGCTGGAGCAAGGTCTAGATTTTCATAATTAGTATGTTTGATGATGCTTTCCATCGCCACATCATCTTTTATAAACACATCGTAAACACACTTTTTTATACCACGTTTATCAAAACCAAGCCCACTTGTTGCGTTTCCTTGTGGATCGCTATCAATCAAAAGCACTTTTCTATCTAACGTAGCCAGGCAGGCAGATAAATTTACAGCTGTAGTAGTCTTCCCCACGCCACCTTTTTGGTTTGCAATTGCAATAACTTTTACCATTTCTTCTCCTTTTTTCGATGAATATAAAACTATCCGTGTTTTTACCAAAATTTCAGCAAATTTTGTACATATACAATTTTAACATACTTTAAATAATAAATCAGTATTTTTCACGTTTCATGTGAAACAATTTTATTATTTTTTCTTATTTCTAACGGTTTCACGAGATACATACGCAAAAACATCAACTTAATATAAAGTTTCACGTGAAACATTATTAAACATTCCTTAGTCTAAGGCAAATTACGGATTACATGATCTACTTTAACTAAAGCCCCCGCAATCCAACGATAAAAAAATCCATCTAAAACAACGTTTCACGTGAAACATTATTAAAGTTCTTTTTTCATTCTATCAGATGAGTATGAGAAATATTTACCCAGAAGCTAGTAAAATTTTTCGTTTTACACAACCCATAGTCTCGTCGAACTTAAGCATCAGTTAAAGCCTGAGTTTGCAAAACTTTACAGACTAAGCATATTGCAAAGATTTGCAAAACTTTTAGCAGACCACGAAAGCTAATATTTTTTCAGATTGATATATTTTGATTTTCAAAAGAAAAATCAACAAATCACAGGGATATGTAAAACTTGTAGTTACTTAATGAATCCTACGGTATTGTAAAAATCTTATTACTCAGTAAATCTCAACGTTTCACGTGAAACATTACTCTCCCTTGCTACAAAATTTTCATATATTTTGGCTGAATTTCTCTACTATTATGTATAAATGTCAAAAAGTCAAATTTTTGACTTGTAGATTTTGAGATTGTACGAAAATCGTTTTAAAAGTCACTGAGAGCCGTTTTAAGCGATTTTAAGCAAAATACGTATAAATCATCGAGTAAGTAAAATAAAATTGTTTAAAACGAATTCTCGAAAGCCAAATTTTTGGTAAAATCGCAAAAATTTTGACTATTGCTTCACAAGAAACAATAGTCAAAATCGAATTTACATTGAAGTATTTTTATGTAAAAAGGTCTCGACTTGTGCCGAGACCTTTAAGAGAAGCTTATTTAAAAAGAGGTTTAGAAACTCCACCCTTGGGTTTCTTTTGATTCTTAATACGTAAAGTAACAATAACCTCGTCACCATCAACATCTTGATCCATATTGACAGGAATACCTGATTCCTTAATAGCCCCCACTACCTTCTTAATGCTATTTAAATAAATACGCACATCGTTAACAATCATGAGACGACGTTTTGCAGGAGGTTCTACCTTCAGTAAGGATTCGATGTATGCTTCCGTTTGACGCACAGAAAATTTTCTTTGCGCCACGACTTTTAAGACTTCTTGACGTTTTTCATCGTCATCTAGTTTTAAAAGTGCACGAGCATGACGTTCTGTAAGACCATTTTCTACAAGCAGCTTACGACAAGCATCACTTAATTTTAAAAGACGCAATTTATTAGCAATCGTACTTTGCTTCTTGCCGACTCTTTGAGCCATTGCCTCTTGGGTTAAATTAAATTCTTTTAATAATTGTTCATAGCCTTCGGCTTCTTCTAAGAAATGCAAGTCCTCACGTTGTAGATTTTCGATAAGCGCGATCTCAGCAATCTGTTGAGATGTATAATCGGTTACAATGACCGGTACTTCAGCAAGCTTAGCCATTTTAGAAGCACGAAGTCGACGTTCTCCAGCAATCAAAAGATAGCGTCCATTCTCCCCTGGCGCAACTAAAAGCGGCTGCAATACGCCATAAAGCTCAATGGAAGCAGCTAAATCATTCATGGCTGCCTCATCAAAATTTTTACGAGGTTGAAAGGGATTCGGATAAATTTGGTCTACTGGAACCTTGATAATTTTGTTTTGCATTACTGTTGTTGCAGTGTCTTCTAATGAGAACCCATCATCTACAAACATAATTTGCCTCCTATTTGCTACCTAATGGTTGTTTATCTGGAGTACCAGCCTTGCGGGGATAAGCCACAGGCGTCGGTTTTACTTTCTTTATTTTTATAATAGCACGTCCGTCGTCTAAACCAGGAAGCTTTACTTCCTCGGCACTTATTAACTTACCGCCTAAAATTTTCAAAGCTTTCTCTCCCTCAGTAATTTCTTCTGCGTACTTACTGCCCTTTAAAGCAATAAATAAACCACCGGTTTTTACTAAAGGCAAACAATATTCACTGAGAACAGAAAGCTTTGCTACTGCTCGAGCTGTAACAAAATCAAATTTTTCACGAAACTTTTTATTTTTGCCTGCATCCTCTGCTCTTGCATGCTCGCAAGAGATATCTGTTAAGCCAAGCTCGGTAATAACATTCTCTAAAAATTTTAAACGTTTTCCCAAAGAATCGATAAGAGTTACCTTTAGACTAGGACAGTAAATTTTGAGAGGAATGCCGGGAAAACCTGCACCTGTGCCAACATCTGCCAAGGTTTTATTAGCAAAGCTTTTATCAAATGCAAGTAAGCTATCCACCATATGTTTAACAGCTACGTCCTCGGGCTCGGTAATAGCTGTCAAATTCATTACTTTATTTGTCTCTACGAGCAGCTCATAATATTTATTAAATTGTTCTAGCTGTTTATCACTCAATTCGAGCTGAGCTTGTGCAGCTTTTTGAGCTAGAATTTCGGTAAAAGTCATCTTACTGCTCCTTGCGTTTACGAACTTCTAAAGCAATCATTAGGACACTAATATCAGCTGGCGATACACCGCTAATTCTCGATGCTTGACCAATAGAAGTAGGACGAACCTTGTCTAATTTTTCAGCAGCCTCGGAAGATAATTCTTTAATTGCTTGATAATCAAAATCTTCTGGTAAGCGTTTATTTTCTAATTTGAGAGCACGTTCAACCTCTTGGCGTTGCTTAGCAATATAACCTTCGTATTTCGCAAAAATCTCTACCTGTTCTTCCACAGCTTCCGGCAAAGTTTCCAAGCCAAATGCTTCTTTTAACTTACTGTAAGTAAGCTCCTTGCGTCTGAGTAAGTCTAACATATTCGCACCAGCTCGGAGTGGAGTTGTTCCAAGAGCAGTTAACAGAGCATTATTTTCATTGGAAGGAGATATATTCATTTTTCGAAGAACTTCAATGCTGCGCTCTACAGCAGTGCGCTTTTCAGTAAACAACCTGTAACGGTTGTCATCTACAAGTCCAAGGGCACGACCTTTTTCGGTTAAGCGTAAATCTGCATTATCCTGACGAAGTAAGAGACGGTATTCAGCGCGACTCGTCATCATTCGATAGGGCTCATGGGTACCTTTAGTAACAAGGTCGTCAATTAAAACTCCAATATATGCCTCGTCGCGACGCAATGTAAAAGCTTCCCTGTTAAGAATTTTATTCATAGCATTAATGCCTGCCATCAAACCTTGAGCTGCTGCTTCCTCGTAACCACTTGTACCATTAGATTGTCCTGCACTAAAGAGACCACTGATTAACTTGTGCTCTAAGGATGGTTTTAATTGCAAAGGGTCAAGACAGTCGTAGTCAATAGCGTATCCTGCGCGCATCATCTTGCAATTTTCTAGACCTGGGATAGTGCGCATAAATTGTAGCTGCACATGCGCAGGTAGTGATGAACTCATACCCTGCACGTACATTTCGTTTGTATGCAAGCCCTCTGGTTCAATAAAAAGCTGATGACGATCCTTACCTGCAAAACGTACTATTTTAGATTCAATACTTGGACAGTAACGAGGACCAACGCCTTCTACCATTCCATTAAACATGCCGGATAAATGTAAATTATCGCGAATTATTTTATGAGTATCTTCGTTAGTATAAGTTAAATAGCAAGGAACCTGTAATCTAGTTTTGATATCGCTAATAAAGGAAAAATTTTGGACAGTATCGTCACCGTCTTGACGTTCCATTTTAGAATAATCTAAAGTACGAGCATCGATGCGGGCAGGCGTACCTGTTTTAAAACGCATTAACTCAACGCCATGCTCCAAAAGGGATGCAGAAAGCTTTTCGGCGCTACGTAAACCATTAGGACCACTTTGATAATTAACCTGTCCATAAACGATACGTCCACGTAAATAAGTACCTGTTGCAAGAATAACCGTCTTCGCTTCAAAAATTTCGCCGGTTTCAGCCTCTACGCCCACAACCTGATCGTTTTCTACAATAATTTTATCAATCATGAGCTGTTTTAATTCAAGATTCTCCTGCTTTTCAACAATCTCCTTCATGATAGTGTGATAATAAAATTTATCCTCTTGCCCGCGCAAAGCATGTACTGCATATCCCTTACCAGTATTCAATAAACGCATTTGAATGCATGCCGTATCTGCACTGATACCCATTTGCCCACCCAAAGCGTCTATCTCACGTACGAGATGGCCTTTAGCCGGACCACCAATAGAAGGATTACAAGGCATTAAAGCAACATTATCCATGGACAATGTTGCCAGGAGAGTTTTTCCTCCTAATCTTGCTGCAGCAAGTGCCGCCTCTACTCCTGCATGACCAGCCCCTATAACAACTACATCAAAACTATCAGTAATAAATTTCATTTTATTTAATCCTTACTTTATTTACCAATACAAAAACGTGAAAATATTTCATTAATTATTTCGTCTTGCACGGTATCACCAGTAATCTCACCTAACACATCGATAGCATTGCGTACATCAATAACAATGCAATCGTAAGGAAGCATACCTTGAGACGCAAACCTTGCGTCTTCAAGAGAGCGTAAGGCTTCTCGCAAAAGATTTTCATGACGTACGTTTTGTACGTAAATTCCTTCACCTAAAGCTCCCTCTTGCCCGTAAACATAATTTTTCAGCCAAGCGGTAAATTCTTCCACTCCCGTCAAGGTTTTGGCAGATAAAGTTAAAACTCTTTCCTTGCCAAAGCGTTCTTCTAAAGAAGTTATATCGGCGATTTGCGTCAAATCACTTTTGTTTACTATTATAACACAAGCTTTGCTTTCTGCGGCTTGTAAAATTTCTTCGTCTTCAGATTTTAAACCTTGAGAACCATCTATAACACAAATTACAAGTTCGGCGTCCTGCATTAATTTTAAGCTACGCTCAACACCAATTTTTTCAACAAAATCTTCCGTAGCATGAATACCAGCTGTATCAGCTAGAACGAGAGGAACACCATCGATTAAAAGTTGTTCTTCGATAACGTCGCGAGTTGTGCCAGCATATTCGGAAACGATAGCTCTTTCTTCTCGTAAAAGAGCATTTAAAAGGCTGGACTTACCAACATTAGGACGACCGACAATAACAGTTCTTAAGCCTTCCCGCAAAATTTTTCCTGTATGAGCGTGACTTAAAAGTCTTGCAATTTCACTCGAAACTTCATCTAGCCTATCATTTACTTTTCCATACGTAACATCTTCGATATCTTCTTCCGGATAATCAATAACAGCTTCAAGATTAACAATGACATCTACTAAATTTTTACGCAGAGCTCTTAGCTCCTTAGCTAATTGACCTTGTTGCTGACGAACCGCTAATTTTAAACCTTGCTCGCTGCGAGATTGAATGATATCCATAACTGCTTCAGCCTGAGTTAAGTCGATGCGTCCGTTTAAAAAAGCGCGCTTAGTAAATTCACCTGGCTCGGCAGGTCTTGCTCCAACTGTATATGTTAATTGTAAGATTTTTTTTAACGCTTGAATGCCACCATGACATTGTAGTTCTACAACGTTTTCAGCAGTATAAGAACGTGGTGCTTTCATAAAAACTGCTAAAACTTCATCAACAACACTTCCATCCAAGTCATAAACATGACCATAGACAAGTGTATTGGCAGGATAGTCAGCTAATTTTTTACGAGATGCTGCTCGAAAAAGTTTTTCACCAATTTCTAAAGCACGCTCACCACTTATACGTATAATGCCTACAGAACCCTCCCCAAGAGCGGTTGCTACAGCACTGATTGTATCTTCAACCATTTTTTCCTCCAAGCAAAGCGCTTAAAAGAGAAACCCAGTAAATAGAATTACTGGGTTTCGAGAAAAAATTATTTCTTTAATTCAATTACTACATGACGGTTAGGATCGTCACCCTCGCTTAATGTAGTAACGCGACGGTCACCCTGCAGAGCCATATGAATGATTTTTCTTTCATGAGGATTCATGGGTTCGAGAGCTACACGCTCGCCGGATTTTTTAACCTTATCTGCAAGTCTTCTTGCTAGACGAGTTAGGGTTTCCACACGACGGTCACGATAATCTTCAACATCGATTACAACGCGAACACGTTCATTGCTATTTTTATTAGCAACTAAATTGGTTAAATATTGCAGGGAGTCAAGAGTTTGACCATGCTTGCCAATCAAGATACCCATATCATCGCCATGCAGCTTAAAGGTTACAGTGCCATCGTTTTTGCTAACGAATTTTTCCATTTGCACGGAAATATGCATTGCTTTAAAAATCTTTTGTAAGAAATCTCTCGCAGCTGCAATAGATTCGTCATTAACTGCATATCTTTTTTCACGAGCTTCTTTCTTTTCAGATTTAATACCTTCAAGAGTATTGATAGCATTATCTATTGCTTTATCTTTTGCTTCATTAGCTTTTTTAGCTAAATCATCTGTGGCAATTTTTGCATCTTTTTTAAGCTCGGAAGCTTTTTTATCAAGAGTTGCTGCAGCCGCAGTAGCAACACCTTTGAGAGCAATTTTTGCTTCATCAAGTGCTTCTTCTACAGACTTTTCTTCTTTTTTAACTTCTTCAACAGTTTCCGTAATTTTTTCAGCTACTTCTTTAACAGTTACGCGCACTTCTGCGTCACTACCAAAGAAACCAAAGAAACCAGATTTAGCTTCTTTAATTACCTCAACTTCAACTTCTTCACGAGAAGCATTTAATTCTTTTAAAGCGCTGTTGATTGCTTCTTCAACGCTTTTACCAGTTTTAACAACAAAAGCCATGTTC
This sequence comes from Phascolarctobacterium sp., assembly GCA_030523325.1. Lineage (GTDB taxonomy): Bacteria > Bacillota > Negativicutes > Acidaminococcales > Acidaminococcaceae > Phascolarctobacterium_A. The sequence goes on along the minus strand of JAUNIS010000017.1, from coordinate 21,100 downwards.
TATCTCCTAGAATTACTAATAAGCCTATTTAGATTTACTAATCAATGCTTGTTGAGCAATTTGCATAATGTTCATTACTACCCAATAAAGTACAAGACCAGCAGGGAAATCGATGCTGATATAACCAATGAAGATTGGCATACCATAGGTCATCAAGAAACCATTGGCACCACCCATAGGACTAGAAGATGACATTTGCTTAGAGCTGATTAAGGTAGTAAGAGCAGAAAGGATCGGAAGAATATAAGTAGGATCCGGATTTGCAATGCTTTCTAACCAAAGGAAATTGGTAGGACCAGTGTATTGGAAATCGCGAATACCATAAAAAATACCAATCATAATAGGCATTTGAATTAAAAGAGGAAGACAACCGCTAAGAGGATTGACACCTTCTTTTTTATAAAGATTTGCAAGCTCAAAATTAAGACGATCTTTGTCGTTCTTATATTTTTCTTGCAGCTCTTTCATCTTCGGTTGAATGTCATTCATTTTCTTCATGGAAGTCATTTGTTTAACAGTCAACGGATGAAGAGCAATTTTAATAATTACTGTCAGAACGATAATTGCAACACCATAGTTGGCAAAGCCTACGCCACTTAAAGTGTTGTAAATAATGGTGAGAGCCTGTTGTACAAGGTTACTGAGAAAATCCAAAGTGTTCCTCCTTATAACTTATGGGTTAATTATTCTACAGGATCGTAGCCACCAGGATGAAATGGATGACACTTAGAGATACGCTTGATGGTCATCCACAAACCGCGTATAGGTCCTTTTTTCTGAATAGCTTCAATAGCATATGCCGAGCATGTAGGAGTGAACCTACATGTAGGCGGAAAGAGAGGTGAAATAAACACCTGGTAAAACCTAACGAACAAAATAAGTATAGTGCTGATTATTTTACTCATTAAATACGCGTCCTATCTTCAAGCAATTTAGCTTTCTTTGCTAGTCTTAAAAAAACTCGTTCAAAAGTCTTATAATCGGCCTTGGCTAACCTGCCTCGAGCCACCCAAACTATATGATACCCTTTTTTAAGTTCAGCCAGATGCTTGCGAAAAACTTCGCGCATCAGACGCTTAGTGTGATTGCGCACAACTGCACAACCAATTCTTTTGCCAACAGCTAAACCAATTTTAAGATTGTCGCCTTGATTATTCAAGACATAAAATACAGACATACTATCTACGACAGCATGTCCCTTGCTGTGGGCAAACTGAAAACTACGTTTTGTTTTCAATTTGTTAATTTTTCTGAAACGATAATTGGTCTTTTGCATAGAGATTTCTAAATGCCTCGCATGGAAAAAATAGGCCGCTTTAGGCGGCCTATTATTAATTATGCAGACAATTTCTTTCTGCCTCTAGCACGTCTTCTTTTGAGAACTTGACGACCACCCAAAGTTTTCATTCTTTCTCTGAAACCATGAGTTCTTTTTCTTCTCAGATTGTTAGGTTGAAAAGTACGTTTCATTCGATATTCCCTCCTTTGTTCTCATTTGGAATTATAATTATCAAATTCTATGGTTGGAATTGATAGCTTCAAAAGATGCCCGGAGCTGAGAATTACTACAGCTATAAACATAAAACTTGACATAGACACAGTAATGAAAATATTACCACACTATTCTATAGGAAAATACTAATTTCGTCAAGCATTTCTCCCGTTAATGTCAGAAAAATAATTTTTTTATTATTTTTTTATATTCATTTGCGAAGTTATCCACAGGCTGATATAATATATAGTGAGAAAATTCTCTCGTTTGTCCTAAATATTTATGGGCTGAGTCGGAGTGATTTTATTCTTCCGAACTAGCCTTTTCTTTATATTTTTACTATTTTATAGAAAGGAAAATCTCATGGATTCAGCAAATTTCCTGCAAATTTGGGATGAGCTCTGTCAAAAATTAAAGAACTCCATCAACGCAAGAGTTTTTGAATTATACATCCAACCTCTTGTTCCCATAGGGATGACGGATAATTATTTTACTGTGCTCATTCAAAATTCTTATCTAAAACAGATGGTAGAAAGTCGTTTTAAAGCTTTAATCGAAGCTAGCCTTGAAGAAATTTCAGGAAAAAAATTGCTTTTGCAATTTGAAATAGACGATTCCTTAGTCTTAGAAACAACTCCACAAAATATTTCCAGCGAAAAACCTAAAGAACAAGCTTTATTTACTGAAGCTCATGATAATCAAGATTATGCCGAGACAAAATTAAATCCTCATTACGTTTTTGAAAATTTTGTCATTGGTAATTCCAATCGTTTAGCTCATGCCGCTGCTCAAGCAGTTGCAAATGACCCAGGTCATGCCTATAACCCCTTCTTCATCTGGGGAGGCGTTGGTCTTGGCAAGACTCACTTGATGCACGCCATTGGTAATAGCATCGTAAATAATAATCCTTCATTAAAAGTTGTTTACACTTCCTGTGAAACCTTTACCAATGAAATAATTAATGCTATCGCTACCAAAAGCACGGAAACCTTTCGCAAAAAATATCGTTCCATCGATTGCTTAATCATCGACGATATTCAATTCCTAAAAAATAAAGAAAGAACTCAGGAAGAATTTTTCCATACCTTTAATGAATTACGTGATGCTGGTAAACAAATCATTATTTCTAGTGACCGTAGGCCTCACGAAATTGAAACTTTGGAGGATAGGCTGCGCAACCGTTTCGAACAAGGTTTAATTGCCGACATCAGTACTCCAGATTTAGAAACCCGTATCGCCATCATTCGCAGCAAAGCGCAAAACGATAATATTGATTTACCTAGTGAAGTCGTTAATTTAATTGCTACAACAATCACTACTAACGTTCGTGAAATTGAAGGCGTCTATACGAAAATAAAAGCCAACTCTTCCTTATTAAATTTGCCGATTACTTTAGATCTAGCTCAAAAAGTAATTAGTGAGATTGGTATTGAAGCTACACAAAAACAAATTACCGTTGATGCTATCGTCAAAGCCGTAACGGAATTTTATAAGCTCAGGCTAGAAGATTTCTATTCCAAAAAGAGATCAAAAAATATTGCTTACCCAAGACAAATAGCTATGTATCTTTGCCGCGAATTAACCGGTATGTCCTTCCCACAGATTGCTGAAAAATTTGGCGGACGCGATCATACAACAGTTATGCATGGTTATAAAAAGATTTTTGAAGCTCTTACAATTGATAAAAGCTTACAAAATGAAATCAAGCTTTTGATAGAACAACTTGAAGAATAAGTTATCAACAATTTCTGTTGATAACTAACAAAAAATCTGTTGATAAATATTTTCTTCTGTAGATAAAATTTTAGAATGTGTATCATGGGGATAAAATTTCCAGCTTATTAACAAATTTATTTACAAGCCAAACTCTGCTTTGGAAATGACTCGAGAAGACTTTTCCACATTATCAACAGGCTTTACTACTACGTTTACTATTTATTTTAAATTATATAAGTAATATGAAAACAAGGAGGATTGTGCACAAATGAAAATCTCTTGTAACACTCAAAGCTTAAACAAAGCTTTACAAACCGTTCAAAAAGCTATCGCAACAAAACCCAGCACTCCCATTTTAGCTGGCATTCATATGCAAACTCTCGAAAATAAGGTTGTCATTCAAGCCAATGATTTAAATATGGCTATTGCTTCCACTATTGATGCCGATATTATAGAAGCTGGTGAAATTGTTGTCAGTGGTCGCATGCTCATCGAGCTTGCTCGTAAATTACCAGGTGAAGTAGTTAGCATCTCTAAAAACAAAGATAATAATTCCATTTCTATTGAAAGCGGAAACTCTAAAAATTCATTGCTTGCTATGAATGAAGATGACTATCCGCAATTCCCGACTTTTGAAGAAGAAAAATCCATCGATATTCCTGATGATAAATTAAAAGAATTAATTAAGAAAACTATTTTTGCTTGCTCAAACGATGAAGCTCGTCCTCTCTTTACCGGTATTTTAGTAGATATTAAAGAAGGTAATGTAACCTTTGTTGGTACAAATACTCATCGTCTCGCTATTAAAACTCTTCCTTTAGATACCGAAGAAAATATGAGCATCATTATTCCTTCCAAGGTTTTAGCTGAAATAGCTCGCAATTTAAATAGTGAAGCTCCTTCCTTAGTAAATATTGCTACTGTAAATAATCAAGTTCGTGTAACTACTGAAAATGCTCTTATCGTATCCCGCCTTATCGAAGGAAAATTCCCAGATTATAAACGTGTTATTCCTCCTAAATTCTCCATCAAGACCAATGTTAACGCATCTGAATTAGCTGGCGCAGTAGAACGTGTTTCTCTTTTTAGTACTGAAGGTGAATACAGTATCGTTAAGGTTTACGTTGTAGCAGATAAATTAACGATTAATTCTTCAAGTCCAGAATTAGGTACTGGTCACGAAGAAATTTTCTGCACTACTGAAGGTGGAGAGGTAAATGTTGCTTTTAATTCTCGTTATGTTCTTGATATTTTAAAGAATATCGATGCAGAAAATGTAACACTTTCCATGAATACTTCTCTCTCTCCTGTTTGCATTACTGCAGGAGAAGAACAAGATTACACTTATATTGTAACTCCTGTTAGAGTTGTTTTTTAAGCTTGAGAGGTAAAAATGCAAAAAGAAAAAATCGCAATTAAAGGAGAATTCATTACTATGGATAAGCTTTTGAAATTTTCCGGTGTTGCTGCAACTGGCGGTCAAGCTTTTATGATGGTGGAAGATGGAATTATTTGTCTTAACGGCAAATTAGTTACTGAAAAACGTAAAAAAGTATTTATTGGTGATGTGGTAAATATTGATAAGCAAATCGAGCTTACCATCATTAGTGAATAAAAATGAAAATTGCAAATCTTTATGCAGTTAATTTTCGCAATTATACTGCTTGTAATTTAAAGCTTCCTGGCATGATTAATGTTTTTTACGGTCAGAACGCTCAAGGAAAGACCAATATTTTAGAAGCAATCTTTTATGGCTCCTTTGGTCTTTCACATCGTACAAGCAGTGAAGAAGATCTTTTAAAAATTAATACTAACCAAATGGCTGTTGGCATTGAATTTTCTTCTTTAAGCGGAGATCATACTGTTAAGATAAAAAAATATCGTCAGCTTAATACTTGGAAAAAGGAAATTATTTTAGACGGTTCCAAGGTTAAACCCAAAGAACATTATGGCTCTTTAAATACCATTATGTTTTCTCCGGAGGATTTGCAGCTTGTCAAAGGTGAACCAGCCTTGCGCAGAAGGTTTTTTGACATGCAAATCTCTCAGACGGATCCTATCTATTACGATTTACTCGTTAAATATAATCGGGTGCTTGCTCAAAGAAATAAGCTTCTTAAGGATATCCGTGATAATGATGGTTCTTTAGAGCAATTAATTCCTTGGGATAAAGAATTTGTACATCTGTCATGTGCTATTGTGCAAAAAAGATTAACTGCTCTAAAAAAACTACAAAATATTTCTAGCTCAATTTATGCTTCTCTCGCCTCAAGCAAGGAAGCAATGACTATTAAATACGAGCTCAAGGGAAATAATTCTGAGCTTTTTTATCCTGAAAATGGTGAAAGCTTTACTGAAGAATTTTATGCTAAGCTTTTAAAGGAACGCAATCGTATTGACATGCTGCGTGGTAATACAGGCATTGGTCCCCATCGAGACGATTTAGTTCTGCTTTTAAACGGAATGAGTTTAAAAGCTTATGGTTCTCAAGGTCAGCATCGCACGGGAGCATTAGCTTTAAAATTATCCCAGCTGGAATATGTACGTACGGAAATTGGTGAGTTTCCCATCCTTTTATTAGATGATGTGATGAGCGAATTAGACAATAGCCGTCGCAGTCAATTATTACGTTTTATTGACGGTAAGGTGCAAACCTTTATCACTGTTAATGATAGAGAATTAATTCCTGAGCTTGCGGGCAATACTTATTTTGAAATTAACGATGGTTCTGCTCAAGAGGCTTGAAAATGAGTTTTCAAAAAATATCTGGCACGGATGAAATTATAAAAAAATTATTTGATTCCAAGGCTAATAATAAAAATATTCCTTTAGTTGCTAAAAGACAGTTTTTACTTTATTACTTGGAAGCTCATTGGGAAGAAATTTGTGGTGAAATTGTAGCTCAAAGCTCAAGTCCCATAAAATTCATTGATAATGATCTTACAATTGTAGTAAATAATTCTATGCTAGCCAATGAATTATTCATGATGCGCGGCATGTTTTTGGCTAAGGTAAATAAATTTTTAGCTGGATTTGTGCAAGTAAAAAATGTTTATTTTAAAGTAGGCAGTCTAAATAAAAAAAGCAGTGTCAGTTCGGAGAAAATCGAAGTTATTCCCAAAGGAATCTGTCCTAAATGTGGTTGCAAGATGGATGGACGCTTTGCATTATGTTCTTGCTGTGAGCGAGAGGAAAAGGAAAAATTAAAAAATTCCATTTACGAATTGCTCATGCTGGAACCCTGGCTAGACTACGAAGACTGTAAAAAATACCTAAAATGTGATAAAATATTATTTGCGTCTGTTAAAGATAATCTTAAAAACCGCTATTTTCGTGAAGTCTGCTTAGACATAGCAGATGACGAAGGAAAGCTTATGGCTGTCATGCTTTTGACGGGAAAATCTTTTGCAGAAGTCAATGAAAGAATTTATAGTAATGCTTTAGCTTACATAATAAGGTCCGCGGAGGGTTATAAGGATGTACCTACATCTGGGAGCAGATTTTATGGTGAAAAACAGTGAAATCATCGCCATCTTTGATTTGCGTAATGAAGAGTCAACAATTTATGAAGAATATATTAAGCCCTATAAGAATCGCTATAAAATTGTTGATGCAAGTGGTGGTGAAGAATATTCTAGCTGCATTCTAGCAGAAGATACTCTTTATTTATCTTCTATCTCTTCTTTAACATTGAAAAAACGTGCTTGCGAAGGATTTTTTGCAAGTGCTGTCTATATGAATCCTTGATAATTTTACATGGAGGTAAAAATGGCCAAAGATCTTAATCTTGAAGAAGCAACAGCTGTCAAAGGCAACTATAATGCGGAACAGATTCATGTCTTAGAAGGCTTGGAGGCTGTTCGTAAAAGACCCGCGATGTATATTGGTTCTACTTCTGAACGTGGTTTGCATCATCTTGTTTATGAAGTAATCGACAATAGTATCGATGAAGCATTAGCTGGTTATTGTTCTTTGATTGATGTAACTATTCATGAAGATAACAGTATTACCGTCTCCGATAATGGTCGTGGTATTCCTGTTGATATTATGAAAAAAGAAAAAAAACCTGCAGTTGAGGTTATAATGACCGTGCTGCATGCAGGTGGTAAATTCGGAGACGGTGGCTATAAGGTTTCTGGCGGTTTGCATGGTGTAGGTGTAACTTGCGTAAATGCTCTTTCAGAACATTTAGAAGTAGAAGTTCGTCGTGATGGGAAAAAATACGGTATTGAGTTTAAAAAAGGTAAAACAGTTAAGAAGCTTTATGAAATTGGCACAGTAAATGAAACTGGCACCACCGTTCATTTTAAACCGGACGCAACTATTTTTACCGAAACAGTTTATAATTACGAAACTCTTCGTCATAGAATTCGTGAGCTTGCTTTCTTAAATAAGGGCATCACCATTTCTTTACATGACGAAAGACCAGAAGGCAAGAGCGAAACCTTCCATTTTGCTGGTGGCATCGTAGAATTTGTCAATTTTGTTGACGAAAAAAAAGATAAAATTAACGAAAATGTTATTTACCTTGAAGGCGATAAGAACGGCATTATTGTAGAAGTTGCCATGCAATATTGCGACACTTACAACGAAAACGTTTATACCTACGTTAACAATATTAATACTGAAGAAGGCGGCACCCATCTGTCCGGCTTCAAAAAAGCTTTGACGCGTACCATCAACAATTATGCAAGAAAAAGCAATCAATTAAAAGAAAATGAAGACGCTTTATCAGGTGAGGACGTACGTGAAGGCTTAACTGCAGTGCTTAGCCTGAAGATTCCAAATCCCCAATTTGAATCTCAAACCAAGATTAAGCTTGGTAACTCCGAGGTTATGCCCATAGTTGATAATCTTGTTGGTGATGCACTCGCAGAATTTCTTGAAGAAAATCCTCAAGCTGCGAAAAAAATTATTGATAAATCCATCATGGCCGCACGTGCAAGAATGGCTGCACGTAAGGCACGCGAATTAACTCGTCGTAAAAATGCCATGGATCTCGGAGGACTTCCTGGTAAGCTTGCCGATTGCAAGAGCCGTGATAATGTTGATACCGAGATTTACTTAGTCGAAGGTGATTCTGCGGGTGGTAGTGCTAAGCAAGGTCGCAACAGCGACTTCCAAGCAATTCTTCCCTTAAGAGGTAAAATTTTAAACGTAGAAAAAGCACGCTTAGACAAAGTGTTATCCAGTGAAGAAATTCGCAATATGATTACTGCTTTTGGATGTGGTATTGGTGAAGATTTCGATTTGGAAAAACGTCGCTATGGCAAAATTATTATCATGACAGATGCCGATGTCGACGGTGCTCATATTCGTACTTTATTATTAACCTTCTTCTATCGTTATATGCAACCATTAATTACCGATGGTCACGTTTATATCGCTCAACCTCCTCTGTATTTAATCCGTAAGAATCAAAAGCAACATTACTATGCTTATAGTGATGAAGAGCTGCAAAAAATTCTTGACGAGGTTGGTCGTGATTCCAATCCTTATGTTCAACGATACAAAGGTCTTGGCGAAATGAATCCTGGACAACTTTGGGAAACTACAATGGATCCTGCCCAAAGAACAATGTTGCAAGTTCATTTAGAGGATGCTGCAGAAGCAGATTCTATTTTCAATATACTTATGGGTGACAAGGTTGAACCTCGTCGTCAATTCATCGAAGATAATGCTAAGCTCGTTCGTAATCTTGATTTGTAAGAGGTAAAAAATGGCTAAGATTAAAAAAGGTCTTTCCGATGCAGATATGCTCCGTGGTTTTAACGAAGAAATCACTTTTGAAAATGGCATGTACGCAGATGAAAAAGTAAAACAAAGCAAAATAAAAGCAAAAGCTCCTGCTAAAAAGGAATTGCTTTTGCCTGAAGATGCACAGGAAAAATTAAATCGTTTTCTTTTGGAAATTAGCATGGAATGGTTAAGAAATAAAAAAGGTGACTATTCTTGGAAGGTTGCCAAAGAAAACGACCAAGTAATTATCAAACCTGTTGCCAATGTTAAAAAATGATAAATTTTCTGGAATTACCCCAGGTAAAAATTAATACTGAAGCTTTTGGTATTGTCATTGCCGGAGGACGCAAGCCCTCTGATGCTTGGCTAAAAGAAATTGCAATTGGTAAAGAGATTTATTGTGCAGATAAAGGCATTGAGGTTGCTTTAAGTAATAATTTGCTTCCTGAAATTTTACTTGGCGACTGCGACAGCACCGAGAAAATTTTTTATGATAAAGCTCAAGCACTCGGTGTAGAGATTAGCCTGCATCCAAGCGCAAAGGATGATACGGATTTACAATTATTGCTCAAAAATTTGCCAAAGCAAAATTATCTTTTTACAGGTATTTGGGGCGGTCGTTTTGATCATCTTTATGCTAATGTTTTTTCTCTCTTGAATTTTAAATTGCAAGGGCAAAAGCAAGTAGTTATGGCGGATGAAAAAGAAGTAATGCTTTTAGTATGCGCTAGTGAGGAATATAAAATCAAGTTAAATGTGCAGCCCAAAGCCGTATCTTTACTTCCGCTAAGTGATAAAGCAAGTGTCAGTATAAAAAATGTGCGTTGGGAACTAGAGAATAGCAATTTATCTATGTTAAATCCTTATGCGATTAGTAATGAAGCCTTGGAAGATGAAATTTTATTTCAATGCTTACAGGGCTGTGTTGGTTTATATATTTTATTTGATTAATTGAGGGAATGTTTATGGACGCTTATGTACCGAGTTTTGACATATTCACAATTCTTTGTGTAATTGTAGGTGGCTTTATAGGTGCTTATGTCGATGCAAGTGTTGGTGGTGGCGGACTTATAACAACACCTACTCTTTTAAGCTTAGGTTTTCCTGTTCCCTATGCTTTAGGAACAAATAAATTGGCATCTTCCATGGGAACTGTTATGAGCTTTCTTTCCTTTTGGAAAGCTGGTAAGATTAATAAATTTGCAATTTTTCTTATGCCCGTATCCTTTATAGCTTCCTACCTTGGTGCTTATGTTGTTTATCTGCTTCCTGAGAAATTACTAAAAAATATTATTGTTGTTCTGCTTATCGCTGTTGCTGTTTATACTTATAAGCGCAGTGATTGGGGTGACAATCCTAAACAAGAAAAATTTTCCAAGGCTGCAATTATTGCATCCATAATTCTTGCAGCGGTACTTGGTTTTTACGACGGTTTCTTTGGACCAGGAACTGGCTCCTTCTTAATTTTTGGTTTCCTTTTTTTAGGCTTAGATTTTGTAACTGCAGCCGGTAATGCTAAAGCTGTGAATTTAGCAAGTGGCCTTGGTGCATTAGTTTCTTTTGCTGTAAGCGGAACCGTAGTTTGGTCTTATGGAATTATTATGGGTATATCTATGATGATTGGAGCATATTTTGGTGCTCAGAAAGCAATCGATAAGGGAGCTGCTTACGTGCGTCCCCTCTTTTTAACAGTAACTACCCTGCTCATCTTAAAGCAGGTTTATGGTCTTTTTTTCAATTAGTTTAAGGTAAAGGTGAAAGAATGGAATTAGAAAATACCACTGGTAAAGTTTTACCGGTCTATATCGATGAGGAAATGAGAAAATCCTATATCGATTATGCCATGAGCGTTATTATTCAACGCGCCTTGCCAGATGTACGCGATGGTTTAAAACCTGTACATCGACGTATTTTATATGCAATGCAAGAAGCAGGCATGGCTCCGACGAAGCCCTACAAAAAATCGGCCCGTATCGTCGGTGAAGTTTTAGGTAAGTATCATCCTCATGGAGATAGCAGTGTTTACGATGCCATTGTTCGTTTGGCTCAGGATTTCTCTACTCGTTACCTCATGGTCGATGGTCATGGGAACTTTGGTAGTATTGACGGCGATAGTGCTGCGGCAATGCGTTATACCGAAGTACGTATGGCAAAAATTGCCGAGGTAATGCTTGAGGATATTGAAAAGGATACAGTAGATTTTATTCCTAACTACGATGAATCTTTAAAGGAACCTAGCGTACTTCCTTCTAAGGTGCCTGCCATTTTGATTAATGGCAGTGCAGGTATTGCTGTTGGTATGGCTACCAATATTCCTCCTCATAATCTGAATGAGGTAATTAATGGCCTTATTATGCTCATCGAGAATCCTGATGTAGAAATTCCGCAGCTGATGACAGCAATCAAAGGCCCGGACTTTCCTACAGGTGCTTGCATCCTAGGTACGGAAGGTATTAAATCTGCTTATACTACGGGGCGTGGTGTAATCAAGATTCGTGCTAAAACGGAAATCGAGGAGGCTAAGGGCGGTAAACACAATATCATTATTACCGAAATTCCTTATCAAGTTAATAAAGCTAATTTAATTAAAGATATTGCACAGCTTGCTAAAGATGGAGTTGTCGAAGGTATTCGTGATATTGGCGATTATTCTAACTTAAAACATGGCATTCGCATCGTTATTGAATTAAAAGCCGATGTTGTTCCGTCCGTCGTACTAAATAATCTCTTCAAGCATACGGCTCTGCAAAGCTCTTTTGGTATTAATATGCTGGCACTTGTTAATGGTGAGCCACGTGTACTGAACCTGAAACAAATTCTTGTCCATTATCTGAATCATCAAAAGGACGTTATTGTTAGACGTACTCGTTACGAGCTTGCTAAAGCTAAGGACCGAGCCCATATCTTAGAAGGCTTGAAGATTGCGCTTGATAATCTTGATGAAGTAATTAACACCATTAGATCAAGTGCTAATGCAGATATCGCAAGAACAAGCTTGATGGAGAAATTTTCTTTAAGTCAACGTCAAGCACAAGCAATTCTCGACATGCGTCTCCAACGTTTAACTGGTTTGGAACGCAAGAAAATCGAAGAAGAATATATTGATGTTTTAGAAACCATCGATTGGTTGGAATCCGTTCTTGCAGATGAACAAAAGGTCCTTAATATCATTAAAGAAGATATGCAAGAAATGAAAAAGAAATTTGGCGACGAAAGACGTACCGAGGTTTCTATTGATACTAGTGAAATGGAGATGGAGGACCTCATTGCTGATGAAGCTATTGTTGTTACAATTTCTAACCAAGGTTATATTAAACGTCAAAGCCTTGATACCTTCCGCAGTCAACGTAGGGGAGGTATAGGTAAGAAGGGTGGAGCTGGTAAGAATCTTGAAGATACTGCAAGACATCTCTTTATGAGTACAACTCACCATAATATTCTTTTCTTCACCAATAGAGGTCGCGTATATCGTCAAAAGGGCTACGAAATTCCTGAAGCAAGTCGCACTGCTAAAGGAACGGCTATTATAAATGTTCTTCCTCTTGAACAAGGTGAAAGAATTACTACGGTTATTCCTATTAAAGAATTTACCGAAGGTCAATACATGTTTATGGCTACTAATAAAGGCACCGTCAAGAAAACTAATCTTACGGATTTCGACAGTGCTCGTAAGGTTGGTTTAGTTGCAATTAATCTTGACGATGGTGAAGATTTGATTAGCGTTGAATTGACTGACGGCAATAGCGAAATTATCATGGCAACAAGAAATGGTATTGCTATTCGTTTTGACGAGCAAGATGTAAGACCTATGGGTAGAACTGCTCATGGTGTACGCGGCATTAACTTGTCCTATGGTGATATTGTTGTAGGCATGGATGCTGTTCCCAATGATTCTTATGAAGTTCTCACTGCAACAGAATTTGGTTATGGTAAGCGTACGCCTGTCAGCGATTATCGTAAGCAAGGTCGTGGTGGCAAGGGTATCATCAACATGAAGATTACAGAAAAGAATGGTCTTGTTGTTGGTATGCGCGTTATCGATCCGACGCAAGAAATTATGATGATTACGGCTAATGGTATTATCATACGCATTGACGTTGACGATATTTCGAAGATTGGTCGCTCAACTCAAGGTGTAAAACTTCTCGGATTAAATGAAGGCGATGCTCTTATGGCACTTGCTGTTCGTGACAAGGACGCAGAAGAAGACGCTGTAGAAGAATAAAAAAATAGGCTGCTCAATTGAGCAGCCTATTTTTTTGTAAGTTTTAAGTTATCTTCTGAAGCCGCCATGATGACCCATTGGTCTGCCCATAGGACGAATTCCTATTGGAGCAGGAGGGGAAACTATATGACGGGGCGGGGGAGGAGCAGGGCGAAAACGCGGGCCGATGCCGATACGTGGACCGATACCCCAGTGATGATGATGGTGACCCCAAATACCAATGCCTATGCCGATAGGAAAGCTCCAACCGCCTCCGCTATGGCGACGCACACTTTTTTCACGTACAACCTTCATGAACCAAGGTTTATAAATGATGTTGCCGTTTTCAAGCTGTTCCGGTTTGTCAACATCCATGATAATACGATAGCCATTAATATTTGCATTATCGTCTTCGTAATCGCCTAACATACGTGCGATTTGTTGAGCCGTTGCTTTATTTGTTGAATAAAGACGAATCATGCTCTCAGCTGGAGTGCCAAAAACAATTTGTTTACGCAAGGACCTGCTGCTTGCAGTTCCGTTATAAACTTTGACAGTGTCTTTATCAACTTTTACAAAAAGCACATCGTCGTTAGGATTATTTTTTAAACGTGTTTCCATCTCGGAAACAGAAATCGTTTCGTCTGGATTAGCAATCTCTATTTTTTGTTCAACTTTTGTATCAGGATTTTTTATATCTACTTTATCTTTAGCGAATGTTGGGTTTATGCCAAAGCAACATAAATAAGCACAGAGGGCTAGGGGAATAATTTTACGCATAAGTCGTTCCTCCTATCTACATATTTTACTATATTAAGCATACGCTTGAATTGTGTCAAAACAATGACTCTTTATCTTACATTCTATATTCTAATAAATTTTTGATAAAAATAAAAGAAAATTTTAAAAAAATGCTATTGGTATAAATTTTTCATTAACAAAAGCAAAATACTCTAGATAATTATTCTTTTTTCATCTAAATTGTGATAAAATTAGTTAGTAGTTCTCGAAAAATTTTTTAAGAGGAAGTGACGGAATGGAATTTATTAAATCCGCTGACGTAGTTGTTATTGGCGGCGGCATCGTCGGCGCTGCTATTTTGCGTGAGCTTTCCAAGTATGACCTAAAGAGTGTTCTTGTGGAAAAAGAACCCGACTTGTCTCTTGGCACTACTAAAGCTAATAGCGCGATCCTTCATGCTGGCTTCGATGCTCCCACAGGAAGCCTTAAGGCTATCACCAATGTTCGTGGTAATAAATTATACCATGAATTAGAAAAAGAATTAGATCTTGATATCAAATGGACGGGTTCTTTAGTTGCGGCTACCACAGATGAAGAGATGGCAACTCTTCAAGAACTCATGGCTCGTGGTAAAAAGAATGGTGTAGAAGGCTTGCAGATTCTTACCGCTGAAGAAGTTCTTGAACAAGAACCTAATCTTAAAACTGTTAAGGGTGCTCTCTGGGCTCCGAGCGCAGGTGTGTGCTGGCCTTTTGGTGCATGCATCGCTTTCGCAGAATGTGCCGTACAAAATGGTGCTGAAGTTATTCGCGACTGCGAGGTTACCGGCTTCGTAAAAGAAAATGGTGCAATCGTTGGCGTGCAAACTAACAAAGGCACTATTGCTTGTAAATATGTTGTTAATGCTGCAGGCGTTTTCGCTGATGAAATCGCTAAGCTTGCTGGTGACGATAGCTTTACCATTACAGCTCGTAAAGGCGAATATATTCTCTTTGATAAAACTGCTTGCTCTAGCTTGGTTTATGGCGTTGTCTTCCCGACTCCGACTAAAAAATCCAAAGGTATCCTTGTTTGCACCACTACTCACGGCAACACCTTTATCGGACCGAATGCTAACGAACAAGAATCCAAGACAGATAAATCTGTTACTACTCCTGGTATGAACGAAATTATTGCCTCTGCACGTAAACTTATTCCGAACCTGCCTATGGGTGCATCTATTACTCAATTTGCAGGTCTGCGTGCAGTTTCTAGCACTGGTGATTTTATCATTGGACCTAGTGATGTTCCTGGTTTCTTCAATGCTGCTGGTATGCAATCTCCTGGTTTAACAGCTGCTCCTGCAGTTGGCGAATTAGTTGCTAAAGAAATCGCACGTGTTGCTGGTGCTTCTGAAAAGTCTGATTTCAAAGCTGAGCTGCCCAAGAAAAAAGCTTTCCTGCGCATGACCGAATCTGAAAAAGCTGCAAAAATTGCTGAAAACAATCTTTATGGCCGTGTAATTTGCCGTTGCGAAACTATTACCGAAGGTGAGATTGTTGATGCAATTAACTCTCCTGTTGGTGCAAGAACTGTTGATGGCGTAAAACGTCGTACTCGTGCAGGCATGGGTCGTTGTCAAGGCGGTTTCTGTGGTCCTCGTGTAACACAAATTCTTGCTCGTGAACTGGGCATCAGCGTTACCGAAGTTCTCAAAGAACATGCAGATTCCTACATGTTCTACGAAAAAAATAATGGCGGGGAGGCATAATTATGAACCAATTATATGATGTAATTATCGTTGGCGGTGGCCCTGCTGGACTTAGTGCTGCATATAGTGCTTGGCAAAACGGTGCAAAGAAAATTATCGTTGTTGAACGTGACCGTGAATTAGGCGGCATTCTTCAACAATGTATTCATAATGGTTTCGGTCTGCATCATTTTAAAGAAGAATTAACCGGTCCTGGCTATGCACATCGTTGCATCGAATTGATCAAAGATAAACCGGAAATCGAAACAATGGTAGATACCATGGTTCTTGACGTTCTGGATAATAAGACTGTTATTGCTGTT
Source organism: Phascolarctobacterium sp. (assembly GCA_030523325.1). Classification (GTDB taxonomy): domain Bacteria; phylum Bacillota; class Negativicutes; order Acidaminococcales; family Acidaminococcaceae; genus Phascolarctobacterium_A. The sequence goes on along the minus strand of JAUNIS010000017.1, from coordinate 5,156 downwards.
AATCCGCAAAAAGGTCTCATTAAATTAGAAGGCAAAACTGTTATCCTGACCATGGGTTGCCGTGAAAGAACTCGTGGTGCTATTCGTATTCCTGGTGCTCGTCCGGCAGGCGTATTTACTGCTGGCGCAGCTCAAAGAATGGTTAATATGGAAGGGTTCCTGCCTGGTCATAAAATTGTTATCCTCGGCTCTGGTGACATCGGACTTATTATGGCTCGTCGCATGAGCTTGGAAGGCTGCAAGGTTCAAGCTTGCCTTGAGATTTGCCCCTTCTCCAATGGTTTAACTCGTAATATCGTTCAATGCTTGAACGATTTTGATATTCCTCTGTATCTGTCCCATACCATCGTAGCAATTCACGGCGAAAAACGTGTAACGGGTATTACAGTTGCTAAAGTTGACGAAAAAATGACTCCGATTCCGGGCACCGAATTTGATATCGAATGCGATACCGTGCTTCTGTCCGTTGGTCTTATTCCTGAAAATGAACTTTCCAACGGCTTGAACCTGGCTATGTATCCTTTGACCAATGGTCCTATGGTTGACCAACATCGTGAGACTAGTTTGGACGGCTTCTTCGCAGCAGGCAACGTAGTTCATGTACATGACCTTGTTGACTTTGTATCCGACGAAGCAGAGATTGCTGGTAAATATGCAGCTTTGAAATCTCAAGGCAAGCTTTCCGGCGACATGCGTACCGTAAAAGTTGCAGCTATCGACGGCGTTCGTACCTGCGTTCCTCAAAAGCTTTCCTTGCCCGCTGATATGTCAGACGAAAAGATTAAACTTTTCATGCGTGTTGGCGCTCCTCATCGCAAAGTTAAACTGCAAATCAAGAGCGGTGACAATGTTCTTCTCTCCAAACCCTTGCCGGTTGCTAAACCTAGCGAAATGATTGCAGTAGAAATTCCTGCTGCTAAATTTAATTTGATTGGCGACGAAATTTCCGTTGGCCTCGTACTGTAAGGAGGGTATAAAATGGCTGTTGAAACTAAAGTTATGAACTGCATTATGTGCCCCATGGGCTGCGAGCTCACCGTTACCTTAGAGGACGGCAAATTTGCTAGCTGCACTGGTAATACTTGTCCCCGTGGTGCAAAATATGCTCAAGATGAAGTAACCGCTCCGAAGAGAATGCTTACCGGTACCATTGCAATTGAAGGCGGTCTTCTGCCTTTACTTCCCGTTGTATCCGCAACTGTTCTTCCTAAAGGAAAGGTTCTCGAATGTGCAGCTTACCTGCGTGGAGTAACTATTAAAGCTCCTGTAAAAGCAGGTGATGTAGTAGTTCCGAACATCCTTGGCTTAGGCGTTGATGTTTTAGCATCTCGTTCCATGGATTTAATCTAACACTTAAATTACAATAAAGTTAATCCCCATAGGTTTCTAGAAAACTTATGGGGATTTCTTTTTGAGTTTGCCAATAAAAAATAAGCCTGGTGTAACAAACAAAATTACATCAGGCTAAATTTTTAAAAAAGTTTATTTTAAAGCTTAACTTCCCAAGGATTTTCTTCGTTTTGCATAAAAGCCTTGCAGCTCTTCAAGGAGCAGCTAACCATGCTTGCAACATCGTTGTCGGTGTAGAAAGCCATATGGGGAGTTACGACAACATTAGGGAAGCTGTTTAAAATGGCTAGACCAGGATGATGAAGAGGAGCGTATTTCAAATCGTTATAGTAAAGACCAAACTCTTCTTCCACAACATCTAAGCCGGCGCCAGCAATCTTGCCGCTTTCAATTCCTTCAATAAGAGCTTCCGTATGAATGAGACCGCCACGGGCAGTATTGATAATGACAACATTATCCTTCATTTTTTTGATGGCGTCCTTGTTAATCATATGGAAATTGTTTTGGAAAAGAGGCATGTGCAGAGTAATAAGATCGCTTTGTGCGTAAAGCTCATCTAAGGTTACATAGGTTGCGTCTTTTTTTACTTCTTCATTTTCATACAAGTCATAGCAGATGATTTTGCAACCAAAACCCATTAAGATTTGGATAACATTTTTACCGATGCGTCCTGTACCCATAACACCTATAGTAAAATCTTTGAGCTCGCGACCGCAATTACCTCTTAAACTAAAGTCGTGCATTTTTGCTTTGCCCATAATATATTTAATGTTACGAATGGTCATCAGCATGAGCATGACTGCGTATTCGGCAACTCCTTCGGTACCGTAATTGGCATTGCCAACCTTGATGCCAAACTTTTTACAAGCATTAACGTCGATGTGATCGTAGCCCATGGTGCGAGTAGAGATGAAACGAATGCCCTTGTCATAAAAAGCTTGCACTAAATTAGCCGGGATTTTTGTAGTAATAATGCTCAAGCATTCACAGCCTTCGGCAAGGTGAACATTATCCATAGACGGGTCTGTAGGACAGCAAACAAGTTCCACGCCTAATTCTTTGCTGTATTTTTCGTACCATTGCTTTTCATCATAGTCACGCATGTTGTAAACTAATACTTTTTTCATAAAAATCCCCCTCATTGTATGATTTATATAGATTATTTGTATTTTTAAGTAGCAAAAAATACTGGAATACGAGCATAATTTTAGCACTAAGTAAGGGAAATGTAAATTTTTTCTCCAGGAAATCTATTATAAATATCATTGCATTCTTCGGAGAAATTTTTAAAACTTGGACAAATTAATTTTTGCTTGTAATAGCAGGCTTTCCTATATTATAATATTAGTGCTAAAGTTTGACTTTTTGTTTTATAGTAAAGGAGTATTTTCATGAATAAACTTTCTAACGCTCCGTTATTGGTGCGTGTAATAATTTCTGTCTTTTTAATATTCGGTTTATTCTATTTGAATTTGCCGCCAATTAATCTGCGTAGTCCTCATTTTTGGTTTTTTATTATGCAATGCATCATCGTTTGTATAATTGCTAATTTTTTTGGCAGTATCTCGGAAATATTTGGCAGAGCTACAAAATATGGTCAATTAGACACAGAAGATTTTAAAGAAATCTTTGGGGAATTTACAAGACCGGTGAAATACGGAATTATTGCGCTCATTGGTATTTTTTGTTTTATCTTTTTGGGTAATCTAATTGGTCATCCACTGCTTTGGTCCAGCAATTATTATAATCTTTTAAAAATTGAAGAAGGCAATTTCGCCAAAGAAGTATCTCAGGTATCTTCTAAAAACATTCCTGTTGTTGATAGAGATAGTGCTTCTCGTTTAGGCAAAAGAAAATTAGGTGAGATGAGTGATTTAGTTTCCCAGTTCGACATTATGGAAAACTATACGCAAATTAACTACAAGGGTACTCCCTATCGTGTCACACCGTTGCGTTATGGCGATGGTATCAAATGGCTCTATAACATGTCCGAGGGTATACCGGCTTACATTACTGTAAATATGGTTACCCAAGAAAGTGCTCTCGTAAGATTGGACAAGGGAATTAAATATTCTGAGAGCGAATATTTCTTCCGTAACATTCATCGCTTTCTACGCTTTAAATATCCTACGAAAATTTTTGATGAAATTTCTTTTGAAATTGATGATAACGGTACTCCTTATTGGATTGCGCCTACCATTTCTTATCGTGTAGCCCTTTGGGATGGGGAAGATATTGATGGTGCTGTACTTGTTAATGCGCAAACTGGCGAGAGCAAGTACTATGATTTAAAGGACATTCCTAACTGGGTCGACCAAGTATTCATCTCTGACTTAATTATTCGTCAATTAATTTATCATGGACGTTACGTCAATGGTTACATTAATTCTAAGTTGGGACAAAAGGGCGTACTGCAACCGACTGATGGCTATAATTATTTGGCTATTAATGACGACGTTTATCTTTACACAGGCTTGACTTCAGTAATGAGCGACGCGTCTAACGTTGGCTTTGTGCTTGTAAATTTGCGTACGAAGGAAGCTAAATATTACAATGTTCCGGGTGCAGAAGAACGTAGTGCCATGAGTAGTGCTATGGGCAAGGTACAACATTTGAATTATAAGGCGACATTCCCCATTCTTTTGAACATTAAAAACCGCCCAACATATTTTCTTTCCTTGAAGGATGGGGCCGGCTTAGTAAAAATGTATGCTTTTGTAGATGTTGAGCAATACCAAGTAGTTGGTACGGGCAGCACCGTTCCCCAAGCATTGGAAAACTTTTTCCAAACCTTAGGCGTGGATGGAACGCCTGCCTCTACTGATAATGGCAGTGAAAAGAAAAAATCCGGCGTAATTTCTGCCATGAGTCAAGCAGTTGTATCTGGCAATACAGCTTATTATTTCATTCTTACTGACGACAAAAAAGTTTATCGTGCGTCCATCGAGATTAGTGAAAAGCTTCCTTTCCTGCGTGTGGGTGATAAAATTGATTTCATTTATACCGATATGGGTAAAATTGGTGAAGTTAAAGAGTTACAATAAAATATAAAGAATAAAAATAAATCTGCATCCGTAGGCGGGGATAAGCCCTTGGATGCAGATTTAATTTTATTAAGTTGTCGGATGGGAAAGAAGGAGATGTTTATACGTCAACATTGTTGTTGGCGATAACTGTGCCAAGAATAGTACCGATGATAAGACCGCCAAGCCAATCACCATGAGAAGAATGACGATGACTTACGCGTTGTGGTCTCGGAGGAGTGGAAGGTCCGCGACGGTCTGGGCCTCCAGGTCTAGAGACTCTGTGGTCTCTGTTGCCATTGGAACGACGAATGTCATGATCTCTGTGGTTATCATTACGACCAGCGTCTCTACGAATTTGGTGACCATTGTTATCATTGCGATTAGAGTCTCTATGGATTTGGTGACCCCTATTATCATTGCGATTAGAGTCTCTATGGATTTGGTGACCATTGTTATCATTTCTATGATTGTTAGAACGAGATACACTATGATGAGAACCCAGGTTATCGGTTCTTCTTTCTACACGTTGTTCGTTACCTTTGTTATGGGGAGCTGCTAAAGCATCATTAGATGCTAAAGGAAGACCAAAGGTTACGGCTACAAGTGCAAGGGCTACGGTTCTTTTCAACATTTTACTCAACATGGTTATTTCTCCTTTTGTGGGGTCTATTGATTTATTTGTCTATATTAATTGATTTATTTGCCTATATTATAAAAAGAATTTGTCTTAAATTGTAAAATGAAATTGAACAACTAAACAAAAAATTGACCCATAATGGA
>JAUNIS010000001.1 GCA_030523325.1 Phascolarctobacterium sp. | reverse complement strand
CCATTATGGGTCAATTTTTTGTTTAGTTGTTCAATTTCATTTTACAATTTAAGTTAAATTTTTGCTAATATGGAAGTGAAAATTCAAGCCGAAAAACTTAACATTTAAGAATTAAATCAGCAAATTTGTATTCCGTAATTTATTCGCAGACAAAGTCGCTGATTTTTTCTTTTAAATACTTTTAAAATTCAGGCATTAATGATACAATAAAGAATGGACAAAAATCTGTAAGTATTTACTTTCTGTATTTGGAGGATTATTTTGGAGAAGCTAATTGTTAAAGGCGGAAATCGATTAGTAGGCACTGTCAAAACTAGTGGTGCAAAAAATGCGGTTCTCCCCATCATTGCTGCGGCCATTTTAGGTGAAACTCCTAGCCATTTAGACGAGGTCCCCATGCTGGAGGACGTGCGTACAATTAGTGAAGTTTTAAGATGCTTGGGTATCGGTGTGGATAATCCGGAGCCTAACGCTCTTGATATAGATAGCTCAAATGTTATTTCTTGTGAGGCTCCTTACGAGTTGGTTCGTACTATGCGTGCATCCTTCTTAGTTATGGGTCCGCTTTTGGCCCGCTTTGGTAAGGCTCGTATTTCTATGCCAGGTGGTTGTGCGATTGGGGCTCGTCCTATCGACCTGCATTTAAAAGGCTTCGAGGCTTTGGGTGCAAAAATTGAGCAAGGTCATGGCTATATTGAAGCAAGTGCCCCAACTGGACTCAAGGGTACGACTATTTATTTTGACTTCCCAAGTGTTGGCGCAACAGAAAATGTTTTAATGGCAGCAGTTCTTGCTGAAGGAACTACGATTATCGAAAATGCTGCTGAAGAACCAGAAATCGTTGCTCTTGCCAACTATTTAAATAAAATGGGCGCTCACGTGCGCGGTGCTGGTACCGATACTATTCGTGTTGAAGGCGTGGAAAAGCTTTATGGGGCGGATTACACCATCATTCCGGACCGGATCGAGGCTGGTACTTATATGATCGCTGCTGCTATGACGGGTGGCGACGTTATTATCGAGAACGTTCTTCCTGAACATCAAAAGCCATTAATCGCCAAACTTCGTGAGGCTGGTGCAATTGTCGAGGAAGATATTGACAGAGTTCGTGTGGCATCCGATGGTCCTTTAAAAGCAGTTGCCGTAAAAACTCTTCCTTATCCAGGCTTTCCGACAGACATGCAAGCGCAAATGATGGCTATGATGGTTGTGTCCGAAGGTCGGAGCAAGGTTACAGAAACTGTTTTCGAAAATCGTTTTATGCACGTCGTTGAATTAAATCGCATGGGTGCTAATATCATCACGGAAGGTCGCAGTGCTGTTATCGAGGGACCGTCTCATTTAACCGGCTGTGATGTGCGTGCAACCGACTTAAGAGCTGGTGCTGCCATGATTTTGGCTGGGCTTGTAGCCGAAGGCACTACTCGTATTGGCGATATTTATCACATTGACCGCGGCTACGAGGACATTGTTGCCAAATTTAAAGCTCTCGGAGCGGACATTGAACGCATCAGCTTTGACTGACGAACTACTATCAATTATTAATTTGTTTTATGAGGTATAAATTATGTTTAAAACCATGGACATTGGTATCGACTTAGGCACAGCTAATATCCTTGTATACGTTAAAGGTAAAGGTGTTGTCTTAAGCGAGCCTTCTGTTGTAGCCATTGATAAAAAGAAAAATAAAGTTTTGGCTGTAGGTAACGATGCTCGCGAAATGCTTGGTCGCTCTCCTGGAACAATTGCGGCAATCCGTCCCTTGCAAGACGGTGTAATTGCCAATTATACAGTAACTCAAAAATTATTAGCTTACGTCATTGAAAAGGTTGCTGGCAAAAATATTTTCTTCAAGCCCCGCGTTATGACTTGCGTGCCTATCGGCATTACCTCTGTGGAAAAACGTGCGGTTATGGAAGCGACGACTCAAGGTGGTGCTTCTAAAACTTATTTGATCGAAGAACCTCTTGCAGCAGCATTGGGTGCTGGCATTGATATTACAGTTCCCCGCGGCAATATGATCGTAGACATTGGTGGTGGCACCACCGATATTGCTGTCATTAGCTTAGGAGGCATCGTTGTCTGCTCTTCCATTCGTGTAGGTGGTGATCATTTTGACGAAGCCATTATGAATCATGTTCGCAAAGAACACAATGTTATGATTGGCGAACGTACTGCAGAAGAAATCAAAATTCAAGTTGCTTCCGTTTCTGCTAACGGCCGCAAAGAAAACATTGAGGTTCGTGGCCGCGATATGCTTACAGGCTTGCCTAGAACATTTACTGTTACTTCTGACGATTGTCGCATAGCCCTAAAGGATGCAGTTGACTCCATCCTTGCAAGAATTCACCAAGTTTTGGAGGAATGTCCTCCCGAACTTGCCTCTGATATTGTGGATAATGGTATCTATATTACTGGTGGCGGTGCACTTCTCGATGGTTTTGCCGAGATTTTGCAAAATGAAACCGGCATCAAGACTTACGTTGCCGATAATCCTTTGCAATGCGTCGCCTTAGGAACTGGTAAAGCTTTAGAGAATTTGGACCGCTTGCATCCTGGCACAGTTTATAATTCTTCTAACTTAATCTAACTCTCAAGATACACAGCTTGGTGCTGTGTATCTTTCCTATTTTCAAAAGTACTATGAATTTAAAAAATATTTTTTCAACTTTAATTTTATCTGTGTGCGTTTTTTCTAGCACGGCTGCCTTTGCGGCGCCCGTGACTAACATAAGAACAAGTGTTAATCCGTCCAAGGTGCGTTTCGTCCTAGATTCAACGGCGCCCATTCAGTTCAAGGCAACAAAGAATAGTTTGGGCATTGTCGTTGACTTACCGGACAGCAGTGCTAAACAGAAGCAAATCACAGTCAACGACAAGGTAATTAAGGGCGCAGTCCTTGAAGCGAATGGGCGCAAGGCAAGCAAGCTTGTCATTAACACGGCGAAAAATTGCGAGTATAAAATTTTTTCCCTGAAAAATCCTCATCGACTTGTTATCGATGTTTATCGCATTACTATTATCAAGAAAAAAGAAAGTATTGCCAGCGGAGTTGACTATACTTTTATGCAGGACGAGTTCAAGGGACGTCAAATCCAGGCTCATCTTTTGGAAATCTCTAAGGATGCTCCCTACGATTTAGTTCCTTTTTCTTGCGCAGGCTCTTATAACGGTCGCGGCTCTTTAGCTAAAGCAAGTTTAAGTCGAAACATGCTTGCGGCCATTAACTCATCTTATTTTGATAATGATGGCTGGGTTATTGGCAGCACTAAATATAACGATATGTTCATTAGCATGGATACGACTCCGAGAAGCACCTACGCAGCACACGGGAAAAATCGTTTTATTTACAAGGATGTTGCCTATCAAGGAGTTGTCTCTCTACCAGGCAATAAATTTGCCGAACTTAAAGGCATGAACCGTCTCCGTATTGTTGACGACTTTGTTTTATACAACGAGCATTTTAATACTAGCACGAAAACAAATCAGTGGGGTGTTGAAGCAAAAATAAAAAATGGCAAGGTTGTTGCTGTGAGCACGAAGGGGAATATGACTATTGAGCCAGGCACTTATGTTTTAAGTGCTCACGGAACTTCTAAACCCTTACTTGCTGGGCTCAAGGTTGGGGACAAGGTTGGTCTTAACGAAAGCTTGACTAACCAAAGAGCTAACCAAATGAAGATTGCAGTAAGTGGTGGACCCTTGCTTCTTGAAAATGGTAGCATTAACGTGCGCACTGCTGAAGAAAAAATTGCTCGAGACATCGCCCTTGGTAGATCCCCTCGCACAGCCTTGGGCTTAAAGCGTGACGGCACCCTCATGCTTTTTGTTGTAGATGGACGCAACGAAAATTCTGCAGGCATGACATTAAATGAGCTTGCCGAATATATGCTAAAATTGGGGGCTTATGATGCTTTGAATTTTGATGGTGGCGGCTCAAGTGAGATGTGCATCAAAGGCAAGGTGTTGAATCATCCATCGGACGGGAAAGAAAGACGGGTGAGCATGGGTCTTGGCCTCGTAAGAAGCAAGTAATTTGTCAGGGAAGGCTTGACAAAAAAATCGACGAACTTGAAAAAAAGTTTTTCGAGATGTATAATTTAATATAGGAGAGTGTTTGCTTTGACATCCATCAAAGACTGACAATCGTATAAGCCGGCGCACTTCAAGCCGGTTTTTCTATAGAGGAGTTACAATGAGAATTTTATTTTTTACCTTGGTGCTGATGTGCCAATTAATGGTTGCTTTTGCTAACGTTTCCATTATGCCTGTGCGCGATATTCAACCGGGCATGCACGGAGTAGGCAAAACGGTTATTCAAGGAGATACAATCGAAGACTTTTATGTGGAAGTTATCGGGGTAAGTGGTCGCGAAACAACAGGGCAAAGCATTTTAGTTCGTCTGTACGGCGACTTGGTTGAAAAAACGGGTGGAGTGGCTCACGGTATGAGCGGTAGCCCCGTATATATTGACGGCCGTCTCGTAGGAGCCGTTGCTTTTGGCAGAAATTTTAACGATCCTCATTATTGCTTTTTGACTCCGATCGGCGATATGTTGCGTATGCTTGACGAGCCGAGAAGTGTGAAAGAAAATTGGATTCCGAAAAATACTCCTTTAATGGCTAGCGGTTTTACTCCTTACGGGCTGGAATATTTAAAAGAAAAGCTTGCACCCTTTGGACTCGATGCACTTCCTGCTGGTGCAAGTGATATGGATAGTTCAAAACCTTTAGAGCCGGGTAGCTCTGTTGGTGTTAGCCTTATGTATGGTGACATGTCTATTGGTGCCTTGGGTACGGTTACCTGGGTAGGTGACGACGGTAAAATTTTAGCCTTTGGTCATCCCTTTATGTCTCGTGGTGACAGTAATTTTTATATGAATAATACTTGGGTGCTTGGTTGCATTCCTAGTCTTTCTTCTTCCTATAAGGTCGGTAATTTAGGTTCACCTATTGGCAAAATCGTCGAGGATAGGGCAAGCGGTGTAGCAGGAGAAATCGGCAAGGCTCCGAAAGCAATTCCTTTATTCGTTAGTGCGACGGATAACGGCCGCGGTTTATCTCAAAGCATTCGCACGGCAATTATCGAAGACGACAAGCTGCTGACGGCAATGGTAGATGCAGCAACAGTGAATACAGTTAGCAAAGCCTTGAATCGCGCAGGCGGTGGTACTGCTAATGTACGTTTTACCATTGTGGGCAAGGATGCCGATAAAAATCAACTAAAAATTGAGCGCGAGAACATGTATTATTCAGCGGATTCCGTTTTAAAAACGATTACCCAAGAATTAACCGATGCAACTAATACGCTCATGCAAAATAAATTTGCCGATGTGGACGTATACGCAATCAATGTAGAAGCAGAAGTATCCGAGGATGTTAAGGTTGCCGAGATTACAGCCGTAAAAGCTTTGGAAGACAAAGTTAAATTAGGTAGTAAGCTGCCGATTCGCGTTACCTTGAAACCGTATCGCGGTGCTGAATTCACAAAAGTTTACGAGTACGAAATTTCTAAGGACCAACACGTTGGTAAATTAAACTTAAATGTCCGTGGTGGCAGCAGCATGGCTTGGGTCATCAAATTATTGCGCAAGCAAAAAGACGAGGACGTTCCTGCGGCTAAGACTGCGGAAAAGAAACGTACCCTAAAGGATTACGTTGAAGATGTTAATGGCTCAGATAAAAACAACGAATTAATCGTGGACATTTCCAGTGGGGCTAATTCTCAAGCTAAAAACATGGAAGCTGACGCAGGTCTTGCAGGTATGCTTAAGGGCTCTAAGTATAAACAAAAATTTCCCCACAATTTTATCATTGACGGAGAAAAGGATATTACTGTTACAGTTATTAAATAATTTTTTCTTGACAAAAAATTGTCATAAAAGAGTATTATGATATAGTCATTAAACTAGAAGGATTTGGCAAATGTTTGAAGATTTATCTAGAAGTGTGGGCAAAAGAATATTGGACTTCACTGCTGAAAGTGGGCGCATGACCATGCTTTGGTTGGATACCTTGAAGCATTTGAAGGAAGCTAATCTTAAAGAAGTCGTTCGTCAGATGGCTCTCTTAGGTGCGGATTCCCTGCCCATCGTTTTAATTACCATTCTTTGTACGGGCATGGTTTTTGCTGTGCAAACTGCGAAAGAATTCGTCCGCTTTGGAGCCGGTAGTAATGTTGGCGGCATCGTGGCAATTGCCATGGCTCGCGAGCTTGTTCCCGTTCTCACTGGTGTAGTAGTTGCGGGTCGCATTGGCGCGGCAATTGCCGCTGAGCTCGGCACTATGAAGGTAACCGAACAAATTGATGCTCTCAGAGTTATGGCTGCGAACCCAGTTGGTTTTTTAGTTGTGCCTCGCTTCATTGCTTTAGTTGTGATGATGCCCTTGCTCATCATTTTCGCTAACCTCATTGGTAATATTGGTGGCTGGGTGGTATCCCATTATTACGCGGGTATTAACACGTTTAGCTATCAAAATTCCATCAAAGAATTAGCGGAATTATATGACGTGTTTGGTGGGATGATTAAGAGCTCCGTTTTTGGAGGTATCATAGCTATTGTCGGTTGTTATAAAGGGCTCAACGCGCCTAACGGGGCAGAAGGTGTTGGTCTTGCGACAACTGCCAGTGTAGTATTGTCCATCATCTTGATTTTTATTACTAATTATTTCCTTTCCATACTTATCTTTGTTTAGGAGTTGGCGTTATGAATAAAGAAATCATGATTAAAATTCGCCAACTTAAAATAGTTTTTGGTGACAAGACTGTCATCGATAATATTGACCTGGACGTTTACAAGGGTGAGACGCTCGCTATCATCGGACCATCGGGCGTAGGCAAGAGCACGATCACAAAAGTTCTCGACGGACTTCTCGCTCCCACAAGTGGTAGCGTTATTATCGACGGGCAAGAGATTACGGGCTTCGACGAAAATGCCTGGAACGAAATTCGTAAACACATGGGTGTTGTTTTTCAATATTCTGCTCTTTTCGATTTTCTTACGGTCGGCGGTAATGTTGCTTTTGGTTTGAATCAACATTTTAAGCTTCCGCAGGAAGAAATTGACGCAAAGGTTGCAGAGCTTTTAGACTTAGTTGGCATGCCTGGAACTGAAGAGCTTATGCCTGCAGAATTATCCGGCGGTATGAAAAAACGCGTTGGTCTTGCAAGAGCTCTTGCCATAGACCCAAGTATAGTTTTTTATGACGAGCCCACAAGCGGTCTTGATCCGGTGATGACGATGACAATTTCCAAGCTGATTCGTAAGATGCAGCAAAAATTTAACGTCACCTCATTATTGGTAACTCACGATATGGAATCCTGTTACGAATGTGCGGACCGTATCGCAATGCTTTATAAAGGAAAGATTGTGCAAATCGGCACGGTCGAAGAGATAAAAAATAGTTCGAATCCCATCGTGAAAGCGTTCATTAATGGTTGGGAGTTCAAGGAGGAGGAAAACGATGGCAGCAAGTGAGGTTAAGGTAGGAGCATTTGCACTTAGTGGTGCAGCAATTCTTGCCGGAATGATTAGCTTTATGGGCGCGTTTTCCTTGGGAAGAGGCGGCTATGAGCTGCATGTTGATTATCCTCAGGTCAGTGGTCTAATGCCAGGGCATGAGGTTCGTTATGCTGGCGTAAAGGTCGGCTCTGTTAAAAAGATTAACGTATCTCCCGATAAGGTAGAGGTTATCGCGGAGATTGACGATAATATTAAAATTCCCGAGGGAGCTAATTTTAGCATTGGTGCTGACGGAATTTTAGGTGAAAAATTTGTTAGCGTTTTACCGCCCACAAAGGTTGGACAAAGCTTCATTCCTCAAGGCTCAACCGTTAAAGGTACAGCCGGTGGAGGCATGGAAGATTTAATGGCTAATTCCGGTGATGTTATGACTCGCTTGGATAATATCGCAGCAGCCTTTGAAAATATTTTTGGTGACAAAGACGTTCAAGAGTCTATGAAGGAAAGCATGAAAAATATGGCTGCCATCTCGGGTCATATGAACGAATTCACCAAGGTTATGGCAGAAGTCGCCGCAGCAAATCAAAATGATATTTCTAACATAGCTAAGCAAATGAATCTCGTAAGTCAAAGAATGGCTGCAACAACAGCTCATCTGGAAAGCATGGCTGCAGGCATCGATGCTAACGGCCAAACAGGTAGAAACATTGCTAACATGGCAGAGAATATGAGCAATACAACTAAGCGCATGGAAAATATCGTAGCTGTTTTAGAAAAAGTTGCTCAGGACCCGGTGACAGGTCAGTCCTTGAAGGATACTTTAGTAAATGTAAAAGAAACTAGTGAAAAGGCTAATAAAATTTTAGGAACCTTTTCTAATGCAGAGTTTCAAATCGATGCTGGACGTAGCATCAAGGACAAGGATTGGCGAGGGAGTATCGGCGTAAACCTACGTCCTTCGGATAAAAGCTTTGCTTATATTGGTGCATACGACATTGGCGATAAAAATAAAATGGATTTTATCGTCGGCCGTAAATTTGGAGACGTAAGCCTGAGCATGGGAGCCATGCAAGGGGACTTCGGTGTTGGTTTAGGCTACGATTTTGGTAAATATTTCAAAATTTATTCGCAGCTTTACAATTTCGATGACGCCAAGGTTCGTGTTGGTGGAGAAATAAAATTGCACGACAATTTCTCGATTTACGGCGAAAGCATGGATGTACGCGGCAGTAAGCGTGATACTTACGTAGGTGTTCGTACATATTTCTAAAAATTATTTGACTATTTTGACATTCACATATATAATTTTAATACTGACTGATGAGTCAGACTGAATGGAGGGTTCTCAATGTCTGTAAATAAAATGAGCAAAAAACTTTTAGTTTTATCTGCTGCTTTAACAATGTTCATGGCTCAAGCGGCCTATGCCGAGACCGTGCATATGGATTTGCCGGATGCTATGCAGCGAGCTTTCGATACAAATCCTGATATTTCTATTGCACAATACAATTTTGAAGCTGCTCGTGCTAATTACAACGCTGCTCGTGAAAGCTATGGTATTTCTATTACCGCTAGCCATCAAACATCTCGTAGTGGTTATGACGATCCTTACTATAATAATTATGGTGTTTGGACAAAAGATATTGGTAACTATCATAGCAATGGTGTTACTGCAAGCATGCCTATTTTTACTGGCGGTAAACTTGAAGGCGCAACCAAACAAGCAAAGGCTGCTTACAAAATTGCCAAGGTGGGCGTGCAACAATCCTACAACGATATGCGTGATACAGTAACTACTGGTTACTTTAATGTTCTGAACGCAAGAAACATGCGTCAACTAACATCTGAATCCGTTGACCGTCTGAGCGACCACTTGAAAAACGTTCAAGCTCAATATGATGTTGGCGTTGTTGCTAAAGTTGACGTGCTTCGTTCTGAGGTTGAAGTTGCATCTGCAGTTCAATCATGGTTATCTGCAAAAAATTCTGCAGAAATTGCCGAAGCCAATTTAAATCGTATCGTTGGTCTTCCTCTTGATACAAGCTTAGAGCTTGACGATCTTTTAAATTATACTCCTTGTGATTATGACTTGCCTTATTGCTTGGATTATTCTGTGAAGCATCGTCCTGAATATGAAATCGCCAAACAATACGTTGAGGCTGCCAAGGGCGCTTTGATTAGTGCAAAATCCGGTCACATGCCACAAATTTCCGCCAGCGCTACTCAAAAATGGGCTGATAAAAATTGGCCTGGCGACGATAACGGTAATTGGGCTGTAGGACTTAGTGCAAGTCTGAATGTTTTCGATACAGGTGTAACCTGGTCCAAGATTCATGCAGCTGAAGCCGATCTGCATAAGGCAGAAGAAAATTATCGTAGCACTGTCGATCAATTAAATCTTGACGTGCGTACTAAATATTACAATATGCGTGTAGCCGAAGAACAAATCAGATCTGCTAAGAGCGCACTGGATGCGGCTGAAGAAGATTATCGTATCGCTAAGCTTCGCTATATGAATGGCGTTGGCACTAACACTGACGTATTAGATGCTCAAGTAGCTCTGACCAATGCTAAAACCAACTACCTGCAAGCAATGTATGACTACAATGTTTCCAAGGTTGAACTTGATAACGCAATTGGTGTTCCTATGGTTCGTCCTGTAAAGGTAGTTCCAGCAAAAGAAACTGACAAAAAATAATTTTTCAAACTCGGGGATGTGTTTGACGCGTTCTCGAGTTTTTTGTTTTAAAAATTTTTTATAAAAATCTCGTTCAAAAAAAGGAAGTAGAAGTTTCTTGTAGAATAGTATATAGTCAAAGTGTTTATATTATGGATTTTTCTGTGATTTTTTAAGAAAGGTGACGACATGAATAAACTGGCACTAGTATTAAGCGGTATACTGGCATGTTCTGGCGCAGGTTATTACCATTGCGTCAACAATGTCGTACCTCAATATATTAGCGAGGCATTGCCGCAAATCGAAGGCATGGCTCCGGATTATATTAACGGCAAAGTAAAAATAGAAAACATTACTTGGAATGGCGGATTATCTCTACAAATCGACAATGTTGTTGTTACTGATAAAAACCAAAAGGAAGTTGCTGTGCTTCCTAAGACCGTCGTTTCAGTTAAACCTTGGCGAGCGATTTTTGATAAAGCGGAGAAAGCAATTAGCAAGGTTGAGTTAATCGATCCGGAAATTTATCTTTCCATGGACGAGAAAGAAAAATGGAACACGCAAAGTCTCCTCAAACCTTCAGATTCTGATGAGACTCCGTTTTACGGACAACTGGTTGTACAAAACGGCAAGCTACATGTTGCCATGCCTCAAGGTAAATGGGACTTTGGTGTAGATGGGCTTGTAGAAGGTGGCGCTAATCCAAAATTCAATTTCGATTCCGTGGTTACTGCTGGCAACGACAAGATTAAATTAACTGGTCTCATGACAACAAAAGCTAAGGGCAAGATGACGATTAATTCCGATAGTCTTTCTCTTACTCCTTACGCACCCCTTGTTAAGCATTACGCGAGCGTGCGCGATTTTTCTGGCGATCTCAAGGATGTGCATCTTCTTTACGACAATGAAAAAGAAAAGCTTAGCATTTCTGGTCAAGTTGAAGTTGCCGATTGCAATGGCAAGCTTCTTCTCTCTGGTGAGGAACACAAGCTTTGGGTTCAAGGTAAGTTGAAAGCTAGCGACAATGTTGTAGCGATCAAAGGTGTTGATGCAAAATTTGACGACAATGCTGTGCATCTCGAGGGCGAAGCCGATTTAACCGATATTGATAAACCTAAGGGAGCGGGCACACTTTCTGCTAAAGAATTGACTTATGCAGAGAGAACTATCAAGGACGTAGTTGTACCTTTCTCGGCGGATGGCTCACTTGTAACTGTTAATCGTGCAGGCTTTAAATATGGCGAAGGCTCTGTAGAAGCTAACGCATCCTATGCCATTGAAGATAAATCCCTTGCCTGCGACGTTAATTTTAAAAATTTAGTTGAAAATATTCACGGCAGCGAACTCAAGGCCAATGGTTTAGTCGCTGTTTTAGCAAAAGTTAAGGACGACAAGATAGATATTAAGGCTGCAGGCGATACGGCAGATTTTACTTGGAGCGATGTAAAACTTACCAATATAGATTTTGACGGTGCTTTTGCAGATAATAATTTAACCATCGACCATATCTCCGCTTTGTCTGACGAAGGCAAGTTTGCGGCTAAAGGCGTCGTAGGTATGGACGGTAAGCTTGCTATGGATGGTCGTATGGTAGATTTCCCCATCGGACCATTTATCGAAATGGCAACAGGCGAAAAGGGATCCGGTCTTGCATCTACTGCATTCAGATTAAAAGGAACAACTTCTGCTCCAGAATTCTCAGGTTTATTTCAGTTCCGTGATATAAACTGTATGCAGCAATTTGTTAAGGACGGTCATGGCTACCTAGGGCTTAAGGATAACAAGTTCACCATTAAAGGCTTTGAAGCCAATATGGAGCAGGGCAAGCATGTGGTTAATGGCACAGTGGATATTTCCAAAGACGATCCACTGTTGGACTTGGCTGTGGAAACAACCAACGTTCGTATCGAGCCCCTGCTAAAAACTGCTAAGCTGGATGTTGATGTTACGGGTAATTTGGATAACGTTTTGCAAATTCAAGGCAGCGTCAGTCATCCAATGGCTTATGGTGAGGCTCATGCTTATGACGGTAGTGCGCAAAAGCAACTCTTTTCTAATATTGATGGTCGCTATGCGTATGAAGATGGTCTCCTGACCTTGAAGGATTTCGTTATCAATGCCTTCCTGGGAAAAATTTCTTTAGACGGCATTATGACTGCCGATAAAAAATTAGATTTTGCATTAAATGCTCAAAACATTGATCTTAATAAATTACCAATTAAAGATTCTGATTACGATGTGGAGGGCTTAGTCAATGCTCACGGTAAATTACTCGGCACTGTTGACGCGCTTTATTTCGAGGGAGAACTCGACAGCAAAGAAATTAGCCTTAATAAAGAGAAGGTCACTAACTTAGCTGGCAAGATTAAGAGCAATGTCAAGGATGTTAACCACTTGGTTGTATCCTTTGACCAGCCTTACGAGGATGGCAGTGGGCACGGCTATTATGAAGCCGATATTAATCTCAATCGCCCGGCTCGTAACATCCAAGGACATATTCTTACCAAGGGCGGCGATGTAGCAGGCGTGCTGAAGGCATTCGAGCAGGACTACAATGTTAAGGGTCATATGAATGGCAGCATTGATGTTAATCCTACAGGCTTTGGCTCAGGCATTCATGCTAACGTACGCGTTGATAAGGTTAAGGTGCACGATCTTCCTTATAATGAAATGAAGTTCGTTGGTAAATTGCATAAGGGCGTTCTTTATTTCGATGATGTCATGCTTCAAGAGAAAGAGAATGAAACCGAGCATGGTATTGTTACTGTAGGCGGTAATATCGATCTTAAAAATAAAATTTTTGATGTAGAGGTCAAATCTAAAGACGCAAATCCTGCTTTAGTTACTGTCTTTATGAAAGAGCCGCCAGAGATTAAAGGCGAGACGGATATGAACATCAAGCTCGCAGGACCATTTACTATGCCACATGGTACGGGTGACGTACTTATTAAGAACGGCAGCGTTGCTGGTGTAACATTTGACAATGTTGAAGGTAAATTTGCTTTGGCAAATGACCATATCAATATTCAAGATATTTTAGGTGTTAGCGGTCCCTTTAGCCTTCGTGCTTTCGGCGATATTCCTGTGGATATTTTCCGTGCAAAAAATGAACGTAAGAATCCTAATGCCGAGATGAATATTGATGTGGATATGAGCGAAGCTCGTCTCACTGTTCTTCCTGCTGTGACGAAATACGTTGAGTGGGCGACTGGTGAAACGGAAGGTAAGCTAAAGATTGCTGGTACTCTAGAAGAACCGAAGCTTTACGGCAAGATGAAGATAATCGACGGCAATGTTAAGCTTAAAGATGTGAATACAGTCCTACAAAATATTGACCTCGATGCCAATTTCCAAGGCAAAAAGGTTGAACTAGCCAATCTTTCAACTAATTTAGGCAAAGGCAAGTTCACAGCTCAAGGCTCCTACAGTCCTTATGCCGATGAATCGACGAGCTATGACCTACATTTAGTTGCAGATAGGGCTGAAATTGATTCCACCATGTTTAAAGGAACCATTAGCAGCGATATTACGGTTGCTCCACAAAAATATCGCGAGTTTAACAAAGCAAGACCAGGCAAGAGAGCTCCTGAGGGTTGGCGTTCCTTGATCAAAGGATTTGTTAGATTAGACGATGTTTTGATGAATATTACTAGCGTTCCTGAGACAGGAGAGGGCGAAAGCAATGTTGGTCTAGATTTAAAAATCGAACTAGGACCGAAAATCCATATGCTTAATAACGCCTTGTATGATATTTGGCTCAAGGGCGGTCTGAACATTAAAGGCAGCACTGTGTTCCCCGTCATCGAAGGCAATATCCAATCCGAAAAGGGAAGTATTACTTATATGCGCACCAACTTCAAGTTGGATAAAGCAAAATTAATTTGGCTTGAACCTGGTTCTTTCTTGCCAAACGTTGACTTGTCAAGTAAGGCACGCTTTAGTCGTTACAGAATCTTTATGGATATCACTGGTCCTGTAGATCAAATGGATCTGAAATTAACTTCCGATCCACCTCAGGAAAAGAGTACCTTAATCAAAATGTTAACGCTACAACGTGAATCGGCTACCACAAATGATTTCAATAGTAACGATGCGACGACTTTGGCTGCAGCTGGACTAGAAATGGCAATGCTTGCCGATGTGGAAATGTGGATCAAGCAAACCTTGGGCCTCGACCAGTTCCGTATTTACACTGGTAAGGTTCGCAGTGGTGTCGGATTTGCAAGTACAAGCTCTTCGAAACGCGAAGTTACTACGGACGATAAAACCCAATATAACATTTTGGTCAGCAAATATTTGACTGATAAAGTTTTAATAGGCTATACTACTGACTTTAATGGTCTTGACAGAACGTTCTTTGGGCAATATGATATTAGTAAGCATCTAAACTTAACATATTCTCGTAGCTATGAATTAGAAAGTGCTGGCAAGACTTGGTATAGTTTAGAATATAATATTAACTTTTAAATTTTAACGAGAGGAGGTGAACAGATGTTACAAAGATATTTGGAGGAAATCAGAAAGACGCCCTTGCTTTCTTCCGAAGAAGAGCGCGAGCTCTGGAAATTAGAAAAATTAGGGGATCTAGACGCGCACAAACGCTTAATGACTTCTTACCAACCTCTTGTTTTTAAAATTGCTACGAGCTTTAGACTTCCTGAGGAAGAAACTCTCGAGCTTATCCAAGAAGGTATGGTAGGACTTTTGGAAGCTGCTGAATCTTACGATTATACTCGCAATGTTGCTTTTAGTCTGTTCGCTTCTTATCGTATCAAGGGAAGCATGCTCGACTTCCTGAAAAATTCTTCGAGCAAGGGCTTGCTTTATCTCGATAGCGAGCTTGTCGACGGCTATACTTTAAAAGAATCCTTAGTTGCAGATGCAATTTCTCCCACAGAATATGCTGAGCAAAATTTACTGAATGAAAAAGTTGCTGAAGCTATGGGGCGTTTGCCAGAAAAAGAACAGAAGGTTTTATCAGCCATGTATCTTGATGACTTGCCTGCTCAATCTGTTGCCGATGCCATTAACGTAAGCTTGGGTCATGTTTATAAATTACAAAAGAAGGGCGTACGTAGGGTTCGTGGTATGCTCAGCCGTTTTATGCATGAGTTTAACAAGGAATAATTGCTAATAAAGTTTAAAATGGCAGGAAATCAAAGAAAAATCAAGATTTTCTGCCATATTTTCGAATTTCTAGGATAAATAGCGTGATAAGAAAGCTTGCCAATTCAAGATTATACTACCGATTATTATTTCTATTTTAAGTGTCGGGAGGTATGAGGCATGGCAAAGTCTGGAAAATCTTTGTTCGATCGTATTGGCTCTGTAAAAAACAGCCTGGAAAATGCTGAACAAAGCTTTAAAGACAATCAAGATATGCGCGGCGAATTAGATTTAATGCTGGCTGAAGCCGAGCTGAAAAATCTCAGACGCAAAAAAGATATGCCTTGGACTTGGAACAGACATGCTTTAGCAATTTGTATTGCTTGCATGGTTGTCTTTGGTGGAATTGTCGGCTGGTATTTTGCTATGGACCAGTACCAAAGTGCAAGTGCAACTCCAGCTCCCATTGTTAACGAAAAAGTTAAGCAAGAAAATGAACAAGCACCTATAAAGAATTCTCTACCAGAAACGCAAGCTTCTGGTCAAGATAAAAAAGAAGAGCCTGCTAAAGAGCAACAAACTCAAGGTCAGGTTAACATATCAAAGAATGATATGCGCAGGTTGGTACAATCTGCACGAGTTGAACTCTCCAACTCAAAATGACGTTTTAGGAGGAAGATGTTTTGAAAACGAAATTTATGTGGCGACAATTATCCATGAGCGTGCTCTTATGCATGCTGGCAATGCCCGTTTATGCAGCTAACGAAACTGCTATAGGTGAACCCGCTCAACAAACAACTGCCAACGAAAACATTGTCAATGATAATGCTGTTCAACAAGCTGCTGAAAATAATGTAGTAGATATTAAATCTTATATTGGTAGCACCATTACTAAGCAAACTATTACCGGCAATACTGTTTTGAGTGAGGACTCAATTAAATCTGTACTTGCTTCAAAACCCGGTATGGAGTTTACCGAATCAATTTTAGCTGAGGATATTAACGCTATCTACGGTTTGGGTTGGTTCTACGATATTCGTCCCGAATTCAAAAAAGTTCCTGAAGGCGTACAAATCACCTATCATGTTATGGAGAATCCTGTTTACAAGGGTGTAAAAGTTACCGGCAACACTACTTTAAAAGAGTCTGTCGTTAAAAGTTATTTTGATTTAGAAGAAAATAAAGTTGCTAATCTGCAAGAAATTAACAAATGCGTTGCCAAACTTCAAGAAGGTTATCGTAACGAAGGCTACATCCTTGCTCGTGTAAGCGACGTTCATATGGAACAAGACGGTACCTTAAATGTTACGGTTAACGAGGGTGTTATTGAAGGCTTTAAGGTTAAAGGCAATGTTAAATGTAAGGATTACGTTATCACTCGTGAGATGCGCATGAAGACGGGACAACCTTTTAATGCAAAGCTTGCTCGTCGCAGTATGCAACGTGTATATAACTTAGGCTTCTTTGAAGACGTTAATGTTAAATTAAATCCAGGTCGTCAACCTAACTCGGTTGAAGTCGAGATCGATGTTGTTGAACAAAGTACCGGTACCTTTGGTATTGGCGCAGGTTATTCCGATGCGGATGGTTTCATCGGTATGATTACCATCGGTGACAGAAACTTCCGCGGCATTGGTGACAGCATTAGTATCCGTTGGGAATTCGGTGGAGAAGATAACAAGAACTATGACTTCAGTTACACAAGACCTTGGCTCGACAGACACGAGACAAAAGCAACCATCAACTTGTACGATATCACCAACGAATATGCCGATTACGATATTAAAGCCAACGAGATTGCTCGTTACGATAAACGTCGTGTAGGACAAGAGCTGACCTTGAGTCGTAAGGATTTCAAGAACGATTTTATTAGCAACTATATTACCATCAAAAATCGTGATGATAAATATAAAGGTATGGCCGACGATTACGAAAATCCTGCAACCAATCCTCAATACTACGAGGATCGTTTCCAAGATTATTATCCTGATAAATATAAAAGTTGGATGCCCTCTGACTATAGAGAGCGTCGTAAAGAAAACTTCGGTTCTACTCGCAGCTTAACTATCGGTCGTGTATACGATTCTCGTGATAATATTTACGATCCTCATGCTGGTAAGCGTATTAGCTATAGTGCTGAATGGGCAGGCTTTATGGGTGGCGACTTTGACTTCTTCAAGGTATCCGCCGATTACCGTTATTATTGGCGTGCAGGTGGTCAATGCGTTTGGGCTCTTAACCTGGGAGCAGGCTGGGCTGATGGAACCATGCCCTTGAGTCAAAGATTTACTATGGGCGGCTCCGACACCTTGCGTGGTTACGAGGATAACCAATTCCGTGGTAATTCCATGGCTAAAGCAACCATGGAATTCCGTTTCCCCATTGTTAAGAAGGTTCAAGGTGTTCTCTTCACCGATAATGGTTACGCTTGGGATAAACGTCATGAAGACGCATTTGATTTTGGCTTAGTAAAATCTAGCTTTGGTGCTGGTTTACGTGTCAACTCTCCTCTCGGTCCTATTAAGTTAGACTATGGCTGGGGCGATGACGGTGGTAAGTTCCACTTTAGCTTTGGTGGTCAATTCTAATATTTGGAGTCAAGATGCCTATGCAACCTGGCAAAATTGTAATTCTTGCTGCAATGACATTTTGCATGTCATTGCAGCATGCTTTTTCTGCACCCATTAATGAAGTGGACGTGCAGGTGATAGATGAAAATGGTGGCACGAGTCAAATTCTTTTGACGAAGATGTCGAGTAGCATGCACGTTGTCTCGGAGCAATTATTTATTGGCAAGGACGACGAACTTGTCGGTAAGGATGTAGCGAGCTACGAGTCCTTGCTGCAAGAAATTGGCGAGCGTGTTTTTACTGGCTACGAGCTGACGAGAGTCGATGTTCTTCCTGCTCAGACTACACGCATTAAGCTTTACGCAAGACCTTGGAGTAAAATTATATCCAGTCCTAAGATTGATTTACAGTTTTCCGGTCTCGAAGCTCAGACGGCAAAATTTTTAGAGAACCGTGTGCCAAACTTACGTCAGCAATTAAACGACACCATTAGTGGTGCGTCCGTTGATGCAAGCGACTGGGCTGGGGGAGTGTTACGTCTTTTAGTGCGCAAGGAAATCGAAAAGCAGTTGCCCGAGTTTAAAGCGGCTGTCGATCTTGTGCAAGAAAATGATGGCACTATCGTTCAGGTAGTCGTTTATCCTGTGGGGCAGGTCGTGCGTGAAATAACTTACGAATTGCGTAGCGAGGATATTCCTAACGTTCTTCTTTTTAAACTTAAGGATAAATATCACAATACCTGTGACATGTTGCGAGGCTTGCCAATAGATTATGTAAAAAAACATAAGGACGAGATCGCCTATAGTTTGACGGAAGAATTAAAAAAAGAGTCCGAGATTCACGACTACAATCTTACTCCTCAGATAGAAATTATTCCAGGAAGCAATTTAATCATTAATATCATGCTTGCCTCGAAGGAATATAGAGCTTGGTTCGAAGGTTATGCCGACTTAGGTCGTAAGGATGACAATCTTTCCGGCAAGGCACATATCGGCAAATATATTTCCGGCAGGGACGAAATTTTTGGTGAGGTTGAGCTTGTAACTCAAGAAATGGACTGGAACTTTACTCTCGGCGCAACTCGTGACTGGGGCAAGAGTCGCTGGACTTATGGTCGACGCATGCCCAAGGGTGAAAACGATTATCGCTTCGAATATGTCTTCGGTCCTAAGTGGCGACTGCGTGCAGAACATTTTAGCAGTAGAGATCGCAACGAATTCGGTGTGCGCTATCGCATTCACGAATTCTTAAGTGCCGAATACGTTTATGACGGTCACGAATCATATTTAAGAATTATCGGTAATCTTTAACTATTTGCTTAAACAATTTACTCTTGCAAATGTTTGCAAAACATTGAAAGCAAACCCCGATAATGATATAATATCCTAGATGACTATGTTTACAAATTTTAGTTATAATTTTAATTTACAAAGGAAGGTACCATATTATGATGCAACATCTTCGTAATCCGAAAAACGTAAAATTAGTTTCTCTTTTCATTGCAGCAATCTTCGTGCTTGGTTGCTTTGCTCTTTCTCTTACCCAAAGTGGTTTTAGCAAAATGGCTAGCGCAGCTCAAAGTGAATCTGCTATTGGCGTAGTAAATTATCAAATGATCGTTACGCAAAGTCCTGAATTAGCTAATGTTCGCACAGCTATGCAAGCTGAAGTTGAAAGCGCAAGGAAAGATTTTGATGAAAAATCCGCTAACATGAACGACCAAGAAAAACAACGTTACTATCAACAATTGCAAGAACGCATTGCTAACAAAGAAAAAGAATTGATGGATCCTCTTATGAAAAATATCGAAGCTGCCATTAAAAAAGTAGCTGATAAAAAAGGTCTCTCTGTCGTAGTTGAAAAAAGCGGCGTTATTTATGGTGGCGTAGATATTACTGACGAAGTTGCTAAATCCTTGCAAAGCGCGAAAAAATAATCAATAATTAGCCTTATCTGAGGCCCTGAAAAATGGGCCTCATTTACTGTTTAGAAAGGAGCACCTATGAGTAAGGATTTTTTAAAAATTAGTTTATGCGTAGTCCTAGCTCTTTTGGTATCCGGCTGCGCAAATGACAGTAATAAACAGGGAAAGATTGCAGTTGTCAATTGGGAGAAAGCGGTAAGCGCTCATCCTCTTGATGCCAAGCTTAAAACTGGCGAGAAAATTCTCAAGGAATTAGTGCAAAGAAGAAAATATCAAGAGAACATAGCTCGCACGCAAATGTCTAGCTTAAGCAAGTTGCAAACACTTAAAAAGATTAGTGAACAAAATTATCACCTTGCAGATATCAACACGCGCATGTTACAAATGCGTACGTATGAAAACGATTTACTGCAAAGAAAAATAAAAATTTACGAGTCCGAGGCCGATGAAATGCTTGCTGAACGCAAGAATCAAATCGAAAAGGACTACCAGTTAGAGATCTTTAATCTTGAGCTGAAGATGGGTAACGTTACCTTAAAGCCAGAAGTTAAAGCTGAGTATGAAAAAAAAGTTGCAGAGACAAAAGCTTTGCGCGATACTCGTCTTGCTCAGTTGACGCAAGAAAAAAAGGTTATCGTTGCACAAAAGACAGCTCCTTACCTAGAGCAGGTTAAAGCAAGACTTGCCGAACAAGAAGTAAAGCTGCAGCAAAAAGCAAGTGCTGAGATGAATAGTAATCTCGACAGAGATGCGCAGCTTATGGCTGATGCACCTAGCAGCTTAAAGCAAGCCTTCGAGATTATGGATAAGGAAATCGATAAACAGCAGAACAAAAATGCTAAGCTGCGCAAGGAAATTTCAACGGATATCGAGCAGGCTGCTGTCGACCTTGCCAAAAAACGTGGTTATTCCATAGTCTTTAACCAATTTAAAGCGAATGTTAACGCTGACGATATTACTAACGATATTATCGGCGATCTCAAAAAGATAAAAAAAGATAATAAGTGAGGTTTTATATTATGAAAAAAATTATTGCTGGCTTAATGATTGCTGCAAGCATGCTGACCTTTGGTTGCAGCGGTCGTAACGCAGAATTCGGTGTTGTCGACCTGCAAAAGGTTGAAAAGGAAGCAGTTACCATTAAAACTACTCGTGAAGACACTGTTAAAAAATTAAAAGAAATGCAAGGCGAAGCTGAAAAAGCACTCAGAGAAGCTAAATCCGAGGAAGAAGCTAAAAAACTGATGGGTGAATTTGAAGCAAAAGCTAATCTCGTAAAGAGCGAGGCTCAAAATAAAATGAAATCCAGCTTGGACACTGCCTTATCTCAAGTTGCTAAAGAAAAAAATCTCGGCGCTATCTTGGCTAAACAAGCCGTGCCTCAAGGTGGCACCGATGTAACTAAAGAAGTAATCGAAAAAATGAAATAAGCTAGTCCAAGATTTTCTTTGGACTACGTCAGGAGAAAAAGATGGAAAAAAGCGTACAAGAATTAGCTGAATTCTTACACGGTACTTATGAAAATGATAACCCGGACTTAAAAATTACCGGTGTCAATGGCTTGGTAGAAGCTGGTCCTCAAGACATTTCTTTTGCTGTTCCTCCATATGTTGAGCATTGCCATAAATCAAGAGCAGGCGTTATGGTTTTAAGTCCGAATGATGCAGGACTTACTGACAGACCTGTTATTCGCGTAGAAAATCCCCGAGCTGCTTTCGTAGCTTTGCTCGAGCTTTTCCGTGCTCAAGAAGAAGTCGAACGAGTTGTTAGTCAATATGCGTTCGTTTCTCCTTTAGCAAAAATTGGCAAGAACGTTGCCATTCAAGCCTTCGCCTATATCGAAGCAGGCGCGGAGATTGGTGATGGCTGCGTAATTTATCCTCATACTTATATCGGCAAGCGAGTTAAGATGGGGGAGAACTGCGTTGTTTATCCAAACGTAACTGTTCGCGAGGACTGCGTAATTGGTAAGCGTGTCATTTTACAAAGTGGTTGTGTTATCGGTGGTGACGGTTTTGGTTATGTTAATCAAGGCGGCAGGCAAATCAAGGTTCCTCAAACTGGTAACGTAATACTTGGTGATGATGTAGAAATTGGTTCTAACACAACTATCGACAGAGCAACAGTTGATAGTACCATCGTTGGTAATGGTACTAAGCTTGACAATTTAGTTCAACTTGGTCACAACGATGTTGTCGGGGAGAACTGTCTCTTCTGTGCTCATGTTGGCATTTCTGGTTCTGTTACCATTGGTAATAATTGTACGTTTGCGGGTCAAGCGGCGACCACTGGTCATATTAAAATTGGTGATAATTGCTTGATGGCTGGTCGAGCAGGTATTATTAACGATGTTCCCTCTAATTCTCAATTAGCCGGCTTCCCTGCAGTTGCTTATAGAGATTGGCTCAGACAAGAAGCAACACTGCGTAAAGCGGGCGACATGTTTAAAAAAGTAAAACAATTAGAAAAACAATTAGCTGAATTACAAGAAAAAATTAAAGAATAAGGAAGTGCACCTTTGTTAGGATATTACGCAATAAAATTTTTCAGCAAGCTTTTGTGCATCGCTCCTAAATGGTTTTGTAATTCTTTTGCTAATATGCTTGGCTCTTTGGCAATTGTTTTCGCTCCGGCTTGGCGCGAGAAAATGGGTATTGACAATATTCAAGATTGTTTAGGAGTAAACGAAACTAGAGCCAAGGAGATTTACGAAGCAAGTCTCAAACGCTTTGGCAGAATGGTTGTGGAGGTTTTACGCTTCCCTTTGCTGCATCAAAATAATATACACGAGCTTGTGAAGGTTGAGGGACTAGAATATCTATCCGAAGCCTACAAGATGGACAAGGGCGTTATTATGTGTACGGGACACTATGGTAACTGGGAACTTTTAGGTGCGACCGTTGCACTTTTAGGCTATCCTATGTTATCCATCACCCGTAAGCAAAATAATGGGGCCATGGATAAGCTTATCAACGAGTTTCGACAAATGGTTGGGCAAAAGGTTACCTATAATCAAGGCGGTCACGAAATCTTGGCTATCAGCCGTATGCTCAAGGATAAAAATCTTTTAGGCGTGCTTTATGATCAAGATACAAATGCCGACGGTATTCATTGTGATATTTTCGGTAAGGCTTCTGTAGTACCTATGGGCGCAGCAGCCTTAAGTCGTATGCACGGTTCACCAATCCTGCCGATTTTTTTGCACAATAATGCAGACGGAACCTGTACGGCAAAAATTTATCCGCCTCTTTTTACCGCAAAAACAAAAGATAAAGAAAAAGATTTCTACGATATTACAAGAAAATTAATTACTGTACTTGAACATGAAATCATTGAATCCCCAGAGATGTGGTTCTGGGCACACGACCGTTGGAAGGACGGACGAGAAAAGTATGGACCGAAAAAACATTAAATTATTTGAGGTTAAGTATTATGTGTGATGTAAAAGAATTTCAACATACAGTTGCAAAAGAAGTAACCTATTCCGGCATTGGCTTACATTCTGGCAAGGATGTAGTCATGACTGTGAAACCGGCTGCTCCTGATACAGGCATTGTTTTCGTGCGCACCGATTTAGAAAGCCGTCCGGAAATTAAAGCTTGTCCCGAAAATGTTAGCTCTACGATTAAAGCAACTACTTTAAGTGCGAATGGTGCTGAAGTATTTACGGTTGAACATCTTATGGCTGCTCTCTCTATGATGGCGATTGATAACATTATTATCGAGATGTCCAGTCCCGAGCCTCCTGTTACCGATGGCAGTGCTAAGGTTTTCTGTGAGATATTGGAAGAAGCCGGCAGCGTTAAGCAAGATGCTGAACGAAAGGTTTATGCTCTCGATAAAACTTTTTCCTTTTACGACGGAGACCGCTATATTTTCATTCATCCCTACGACGGCTATCGCATTTCCTTTACATCAATTAATGAACATCCTATGTTGGGCACCCAATACTTTGATATCCTGTTAAATAAAGAAAATTTTCAAAAAGAAATCATGGCCGCTCGTACGGTTGCCTTCACTCATGAACTTGAGATGCTGCGTAAGCTTGGTCTCGGGCTCGGAGGCAGTTTAGAAAATTGCGTCGTCTTTGACAAGGATACAGTTTTATCGGTGCAACGCTTCGACAATGAACTTATTCGTCATAAAATTCTCGACTGCATCGGCGACTTATATCTTCTTGGACCGATTAAGGCTCACGTAGTTGCAGTAAAGACTGGTCATGCATTTAATGCAAATATCGCAAAACAAGTTCAAGCATATAGAAAAAATAAATGAGGAGGGCTTTCCATGAAGACCATTTTAGACATTAACCAAATTAAAAAAATTTTACCCCATCGCTTTCCGTTACTTTTGGTTGACAAAATTATCGAACTCGAACCAATGAAATATGCTGTTGGTGTTAAAAACATTACTGCATCCGAAATTCAATTCTTGGGTCACTTCCCTAACGAACCAATCATGCCCGGCGTTCTTTTAATCGAGGCAATGGCACAGGTTGGAGGCATTTCCCTTTTGTGTAAGGCTGAAAATCGCGGCAAGATTGTTGTTTTCGCAAAAATTAATAACGCTCGTTTCCGCCGTCAATTGGGACCTGGCGACCAACTTGTTACAAGAGCCGACATTACTAAAATCAGAGGCACCATGGGTGTAGTATCTTGTGTTGGCAAGGTTGATGGAGAAATTGCTTGTGAATGCGAATGCACCTTTGCCCTTGTAGAGCCAAAAGCTTAAAAATAAATCTGAATTTTTTCTGAATTAATTAGATTTCAGTCGAAATTGATAGATATTTAAAGGAAAAATTAAAAAAATAAAAATTATCCCCCTAAATGAGTGAATTTAGGGGGATAATTTTTGTTTTTGAATGTGATTATAGGATTATAGTAATTAGTTTAGTCACATAATCACATAATTAATTTGACTTAAAATAAATTTTCAGGGAGTGAAAGAGATGGGCTCTATCTTAATGCCAAGCAGTGGTATTCATCCAACTGCTATAATTGATCCGACAGCAATCTTAGGCAAGGACGTTAGCGTAGGTCCTTATGCTGTAATTGATGCGGATACTGTTATTGGCGATGGTTGTATCATTGGTGCTCATGCAACCGTACATCAATATACAACTCTCGGTAAAAATTGCAAGCTTCATCCTGGCTGTGCTATCGGAGGTATTCCTCAGGATTTAAAATTTAAAGGCGAGGTTACTCACACTATTATTGGCGATAATTGTACTTTCCGTGAATGTTGCACGGTTAATCGTGGCTGTGGCGAAGGACAAAACACTGTTATCGGCAACAATATGTTAATGATGGCTTATACTCACGTAGCGCATAACTGTATCGTTGGCAATGATGTAATCATGTCCAACGTTGCCACCCTGGCTGGTCATGTAATCGTGGAAGACCGTGCGATTATCGGCGGACTTACTGCTGTTCATCAGTTCACAAAAATTGGTCGCAACGCAATGGTCGGAGGCATGGCAGCGGTTCGTCAAGATATTCCGCCTTATACTTTAATCGCAGGCGATCCAGCTTTCGTTGTTGGACTCAATATTGTTGGCATGACAAGAGCCGGTCTTCCCGATGATGTTAAGAGTAATTTAAAAAAAGCTTTCCGCATGATTTATAGAATGGATCTGTCTTTGCCTGAAGCAATAGAGTCTATGGAAAAAAATCTCGAGTTGTCCGAACCAGTTCAGCATATGATTGATTTCTTAAAAGGTGTTGAACGTGGAATTATTCGTCCGCGCAAAAAAGGTTCCAAAGAAGATTAATAGGACGGTGTAATTATATGGAAGTATTAGCCATCCTTTCTGGAGTCGGTCATTTGCCCGTGGAAGTTGCCTTGTCGGCTAAAGAATTGGGATATAAAGTTGTAGCCGTTGGTCTTATTCCTGGTGTTGATGAAGAATTGCCGGGCAGCGTGGATATTTACTACGATATTAACGTCGGCAGAGTGGGGAAAATTATTTCCACTCTTAAAAAGCATAACGTTACGAAGGTAACTATGATTGGCAAGGTTACCAAGGAAGTTCTCTATAAAGTCGGAGCAATCGTTCCCGATTTAACTGCTCTAAAAATTTTGGCGACTCTTCCCGACCGCAAGGACGATACAATTATGAATGCAATTTGCGCTGAGCTTGAGGCAAATGGCATCGAGGTAATGGACCAAACTTTATTAATCAAACCGCTTTTGCCTAAGCCGGGTGTTTTGACAAAAAGAAAACCGACGGCACAAGAGCTTGCTGATATGGAATTTGGTTTCAAAATGGCAAAAGCGATTGGGGGACTCGACATCGGTCAAACTGTTGTGGTAAAAAACCAAGCGGTGATGGCAGTCGAGGCTATCGAGGGAACTGACGCTTGCATTTTGCGTGGCGGTTATCTAGGCAAGGGCAATGTCATCGTCGCGAAGACTGCTAAGCCAAGCCAAGACCAACGTTTTGATATTCCTGGTTTTGGAACCAAAACAGTTGAATCAATGATTCACGCAGGAGCAACTGGTATTATTATCGAAGCTGGTGGGGCTCTCATTGTCGAGCGAGAGAAGACACTTGCATTAGCAGAGAAACACAATATCACTATTTTGGTCAAATAATTTTCAAAAAAATCGTCAAAGATAGCGACTGACATTTTCATGTCAGTCGCTTTTGTGTTATAATATAAAATGAGTATGTGTAGGTATTAGGTTAACTATGCCCTTTTTAGACATACTTAGGAGATATAATGACAAAAATACTAATTTCTGCAGGCGAAGCTTCTGGCGATCTTCACGCTGGAGCCGTAACCGAAGCGATAAAGCAATTGGATAAAGATGCCGAGGTTTTTGGCATGGGTGGTGATGCTTTGCGAAAGGCCGGGGGCGAGGTGCTTTTTGATATTAAGGACCATAGTGTTATGGGCTTGCTCCCCGTTATCAAAAAGCTGCCGAGCATTATCAAGCTTATGTGTGACTTCGTCCGCGTTATCGATGAACGCAAGCCCGACTGTTTAATCACCATCGATTATCCAGGCTTCAACATGGAATTAGCCAAGGTTTGTCAAAGAAAGGGTATCCCGGTTGTTTCCTTTATCGCTCCCTCAGCTTGGGCGTGGAAAAAAGATAGAGCCAAAAAGGTTTCTAAATTTATCGACGTTGTTGCCTCAATTTTTCCTTTTGAACGAGATGTTTATTTAGCAGCCGGTGCCAATGTAGAATTCGTCGGTCATCCACTTTTAGACATTGTTCACCCAACAATGTCTCGCACTGAAGCCGAGTCTTGGGTTGGCAAAAGAGCAGGTCATCGTCTTGTCGTTTTAATGCCAGGTTCACGCCCAAAAGAAATAAATAATATGTTGCCCATCTTCATCAAGACGGCTCAGCTCATCAAAGAAAAAATGCCGGACGTGGATTTTGCTATGCCTAAAGCTAAAACAATTTCTAAAGATGTTTTAGAAAAAAGCATCAAGGAGTCCGGTCTTGAGATTAAACTTATCGAAGGGCATAACTATGACCTTTTCAGTGTTGCAGATATCGCTGTAGCAAAAAGTGGTACTGTAACTCTTGAGGCTGCATTGTGTGATTTAGGCTCCGTCATCGTTTATAAGACGGACCCCATCTTTTACAACATCGCTAAGCTCGTTGTAAAAATTCCTCTTATCAGCTTGCCAAACATCATCGCCGATAGAGAAGTTCTGCCCGAACTTATTCAAGACGCATTTACCCCAGAGAATACTGCTCTTAATGTTGAAAAACTTCTAGAGCCCCATCGAAATAAAAAAATGCATGAAGATCTTGCGGAAGTCAAAGCAAGATTAGGTGAAAAGGGTGCGGTTAAAAGAGTCGCAGAGCTTGCTTTAAAACATGCTCAGGGCTCTAAAAATCACAAGCCCAAGATTACTTGGGCAGGACTATTACTCGAAACCGTCATGTATTTTGCCAAGGAGAAAAAATGAAATTATATCTTAGAGCTTTAACTTATGTGAAGCCATATATCGCAAGAGCATTACTTGCTATGCTCTGCGCAGGTATTGCTGCGGGTGGCACGGCTTATCTGCCTTGGATTATCAAGGATATGGTTGACCAGGTTTTGAATAATAAAGATACAAGCATGTTAAGCTATATCGTTATTAGCATCATCGTAGTCTTTGCTATTCGTGGTGTGGCTGCTTTTATGCAATACTATTTGATGAACTATGTGGGTCAAAGAGTTATCATCGATATTCGTGGCGAGGTTTTCGCTAAAATTCAAAGATTAAGCATGTCTTTCTTCGACAAAAATAAAACCGGCGAGATTATGAGCTATGTAACCAATGACGTTGGAGCAATGCAGCAAGCCTTAGTTGATAATGTCGTGGATCTTGTTACTGAATCCGTTATTCTTTTGGCATCCATTGTTATGATGCTTTACTTGAATTGGAAACTTTTCTTGATTTGTATGTCAACCTTCCCTGGCATCGTGCTTTTCATCGATGTCTTTGGCCGAAGAATTCGTCGTAGCGGCAAGAAGATTCAAGAGGCTACTGCGGATGTTACTTCTGTTTTGCAAGAATCCGTTTCCAACCCCCGCGTTATTAAATCCTTCGTGAGAGAGGATTTCGAAATCAATCGTTTTAACGTAGAAAACGAACGAAATTTTTCAGCTAATATTAAATACGTTAAGCAAGCAGCAACTCTTACTCCGACCATAGAATTCATTGCGGCATGCGGTGTTACCATTATTCTTTGGTATGGAGGCAATGCAGTAATCGATGGCGAATTAACTGCTGGTGCATTAGTTGCATTCTTAACATATGCAGTAAATATTTCCAATCCTATCAAACGTCTTGGACGTATCATCGGTAACATTCAAAAAGCTTTGGCAGCTGCTCAACGTGTTTTTGATGTCATGGATTTGCCAGAAATTGTTCATAACGAACCCGGTGCTAAGGTTTTGCCCGAGGTCAAGGGTGCAGTTGCTTTTGAAAATGTAGATTTTGGCTATAACGAGGACGAAAAAGTTTTGAGCAATGTTTCCTTTGACATTGCTCCTGGTCAGGTTGTTGCATTGGTTGGTCCGTCAGGTGCTGGCAAAACTACAATTGCAAGTCTTTTGCCTCGCTTCTATGATGTTACGAACGGTACCATTAAAATTGACGGACAAGATATTCGTGCCTTTACCTTAGAATCTCTTCGTGAGCACGTTGGTATCGTTCCACAAGAAACTTCTTTGTTCAACGGTACCGTTTACGATAATATTCTTTTTGGTCGTCTCGATGCGACGAAAGAAGAGGTCGAAGCTGCGGCTAAAGCAGCTAATGCTCATAATTTTATTTTAGATTTGCCCAACGGGTACGAAACTCTTTTAGGTGACAGAGGCGTAAATATTTCTGGCGGTCAACGTCAACGTATTTCTATTGCTCGTGCCATCTTAAAAAATCCCAGCATTTTAATTTTAGACGAAGCTACATCGGCTCTCGATACGGAAAGTGAACGCATCGTACAAGAAGCTCTCGATCGTCTCATGGTTGGGAGAACTGCTTTCGTAATTGCTCACAGACTTTCTACCATAAAAAATGCTGATAGAATTTTGGTTTTCGAAAAAGGTCAAATTGTTGAAGACGGTAATCATGATGAGCTGCTAGCAAAAGACGGTCTCTATGCTCATCTTTATAATATTCAGTATAGCTCCAAAAATTCTGAAGAATCTACTGAGTCCTAAAGAGGACCGAGTAAGAGGTTAATGAATGTACATTCTCTATAACATTTTAATTATTTGTGTATT
This sequence comes from Phascolarctobacterium sp., assembly GCA_030523325.1. Lineage (GTDB taxonomy): Bacteria > Bacillota > Negativicutes > Acidaminococcales > Acidaminococcaceae > Phascolarctobacterium_A. The sequence goes on along the minus strand of JAUNIS010000001.1, from coordinate 123,167 downwards.
TTTTGTTTTCGTTGTTCCGTATTATACTTATAGATTATTTACGGAAAAAGGATTTGGCGAACGCTTTAAGGAAAGCCTTAGCTTTGTTAACGACGATGTTTTAGACAAAGTTGCCCAAAAGGATTGCGTTTGGATTCACGGCGCATCCGTTGGTGAAATTGTTGCAACCAGTCCCTTGGTAAAACAAATCCGTAAGGAAATGCCTGAACGCCCCGTGCTTGTTTCTGCATTTACAGTTGGTGGCTACAATATGGCAAAGCAAATCATTCCCGAAGCGGATGCGATCATCTTCTTCCCCTTGGATTTGCCTTTCGTCGCTGAACGCATCGTTAAGCGCGTGCATCCGGGCGTCTTCATGCCTGTAGAAACAGAGCTGTGGCCGAACTTTTTGCGTAGTATTCGCGAGCGTCGCATTCCTGTAATGATGGTAAATGGTCGTATCTCCGAAAAATCTGTAAAAAGCTATCGCTATTTGTATGGCATTTGGGAAGACATGTTGAACACCGTTACAAGGTTCTGTATGCAGTCATCTATTGACGCCGAATACATTAAAACCCTGGGCGCTGACCCCGAGAAAATTTTTGTAACAGGTAACACTAAGTTTGACCAAACATATGCGGAGGTTACTCCTGAAGACTTAGAGCTTTATCATCAAGAACTTGGCATTAAACATGACTATCCTGTTATCGTTGCCGGTTCAACTCATCCAGGCGAAGAAAAAATTCTTTTCAAAACCTTCAAGGCTGTTACGAAAAAATATCCTAACGCAAGATTGGTCATCGCTCCTCGTAAGGTTGCTCGAGCCGATGAAATTGCTAAGCTTGCAGCTAGCTATGGTTTTGCAACTGGCTTTCGTTCTAAAATGAAAGAGCAAACTGGTGAGCGCGAGTCCTTCCCCGTGCTTTTAATCGATACCATCGGTGAATTAGGACGCATTTATTCTATTGGAGATGTTGTTTTCGTTGGTGGTTCCTTCTCGGGAACCGGCGGTCATAACGTTTTAGAGCCGGCTGCTCATGCTAAACCTATTTTAGTTGGTCCTAGTATGCAAAACTTTAAAGAGTCTTACGCGTTGCTTTCAAAGGTTAAAGCTTGTAAGATGGTTGGTTCTAACGATGAATTAACTTCGGAAATTATCGACATTCTTTCTAATGACAAACGCAGAAAAGAAATGGGCGATGCATCCATGCAGATTATCCGTGAAAATCGTGGAGCGGATGTGCGCAGTATTCATTATCTCAAAGAATTACTGGATATCGCAGCAATTCCTTCTAAAGAATATGCTGAATATCCCATCAATATTCGTACCCTTAACGATGAAGGCGGTCAATTAAGTCACGGTGATGCAGTTATCCAATATTTGTATTCCGTAGCAAATGCTCCTGAGTTATCCTTGGGAGGTTGGCTTCTCTTAGGTTTATTGCGTGTTATCTCTTGGCTCTACGATTTTGGCGTAAGAACAAAGCTCAGTCTTTACCAGTGGGGCATTAAGACTAAACATAAGCTTCCTTGTTGCGTAATCTCTATCGGTAATATTACCGTAGGTGGCACTGGTAAAACTCCTACAGCTCAGAAGATGGCGCAAATCATTAAGCATCTTGGTTACAAGGTTGTAATTTTGAATCGTGGCTATCGTTCTCATTGGAATAAAGCTATCGGTGTTGTATCCGATGGTCAAAAGATTTTTATGACGGCTTATGAGGCTGGTGATGAAGCTTACTTAATGGCTAAAACCTTGCCGGGTATTCCTGTTGTCATTGGTAAAAATCGTGCTATCACAGGCGAATATGCAGTTAAAAATTTGCATGCTGAAGTAATCATCATGGACGATGGCTATCAACATTGGCAATTAGAACGTGATCTTGATGTAGTTCTCGTTGATACACTGAATATGTTTGGCAATGGTTGTGTCCTGCCTCGCGGTACCTTGCGTGAGCCTTTGAAAAATTTAAATCGCGGTGACTTGTTCCTGCTCACCAAGACGGACCAAAGTTCTAAGCTTAGTCGCATGCAGCTTCGCAATACCATCGCTCAATTCAACAATAGAGCTCCTGTTGTTGAATCCGTCCATCATCCGAGAAATTATGTAGAAATTGCTGATTGGTACAAGGGCTTTACAGAAAATACTCGTGAACTTGAGATTCTTAAGGATAAAAATGTTATGGTTTTCTCCGCCATTGGTAACCCGTCAAGCTTTGAACAAACTCTTTGTAGCATTGGCGTAAATATTGTTGAAGCAGTTCGTTATCCTGACCATCATGATTATGGTATGGTTGAGATGCAATACATTAACGAGCATGCCTATTATCAAAATGCTGTTGCTATTATTACTACCGCTAAGGACGCAGTAAAAATTCCTACGGAATTTATCTATTCTAAACGTGACATTCCTTTATACATCCTGAATATGGATATCTGTATTACTGAAGGCATGGAACAATTTAAAGAAAGTATTGAACATGCCATTCAAAAGGAGCATAAGTAAAATGAAAGTTATCTGTGTAATTCCCGCTCGTTATGCATCCACAAGACTACCCGGCAAGCCCCTATCCATGATTTGCGGCAAGCCGATGATTCAACGTGTCTATGAACAAGCTTGCAAGGCTGATGTTCCCTCAGAGGTTGTTGTTGCTACAGACCATGAGCTTGTTTTCAATGCCGTGAAGGCATTTGGGGGAAATGTGCTTATGACGAGCCCTGACCATCCAAGCGGCACCGATCGTTTGGCCGAGGTGGCTCTTAATTATCCAGACGTTGATGTCATTGTCAATGTGCAAGGCGACGAGCCTATGATTCCTCCTGAAGTCATTGATGATTTAGCCAATGCTTTTGAAGACGACGATAATCTTTCTATGGCAACATTAAAGGTAGAGATGCAAGAGGAAGATTACTCAAATCCTGCTGCGGTTAAGGTTGTAACCGATTTAAGCGGATATGCTCTCTATTTTTCTCGTAGTCAAATCCCTTATCCGAGAAACAAGCCGGACGATTACAAAGTCTTCAAGCATGTGGGTATCTACGCATATCGTCGCGATTTCCTTTTGAAATACGCAGTCCTGACTCCGACTCCTCTTGAAAGAGCCGAAAGCTTGGAACAGCTCCGCGCTTTAGAAAATGGCTACAAGATTAAAGTTCTTGAAAGCGATTTCCAAGGTGTTGGCGTTGATACTCCAGAAGATTTAGCAAGAGTAAATGAAATTTTTTCGCAAATGGAAGAATAATCCTGAGGAGGTAATTCATGCATATTGTAAAAGTTGCTGATTACGAGGTTGGTCAAGGTCATCCTTTAATGTTAATGGCTGGTCCCTGTGTTTTAGAAGGATACGAACGCAGCTTGATGATTGGTCAAAGAACAAAAGCTATTTGCGACGAGCTTGGCATCCCTTACGTATTCAAGGCATCCTTTGATAAAGCAAATCGTTCAAGCATTTCTTCCTTCCGTGGTCCTGGTATTGAAGAAGGCTTGAAAATTTTAGCGCAAATCAAAAAAGATTTGGGCGTTCCAGTTGTAACTGATATTCACGAGCCTTGGCAATGCGACAAGGCTGCTGAAGTCGTAGATATTTTGCAAATTCCTGCCTTTTTATGTCGCCAAACCGATTTGGTTTACGCAGCGGCAAAAACCGGCAAGACAATTAATGTAAAAAAAGGTCAATTCTTAGCTCCTTGGGACATGAAAAATGTTATCAAGAAGGTTGAAGAAGCTGGCAATTATAATTTAATGCTGACTGAACGCGGTGCATCCTTTGGTTACAATACGCTCGTAACCGATATGCGTGGTCTCGCTATTATGCGTGAGCTAGGTTATCCTGTAGTTATGGATGCAACACATAGCGTACAAATTCCTGGCGGTCAAGGTACGTCAAGCGGCGGTCAAAGTCAATACGTTCCTCATATGGCTCGCGCGGCAGCCGCAATCGGTATCGATGTTCTTTTCCTTGAAGTACACGACAATCCCGCTGAAGCTTTGTCGGATGGTCCTAACATGGTTCAGTTAGACAATCTGAAAAAATTACTGCAAGATGTTCTTGCTATTGATAAAATCGTTCGTGGTTAAGAAAGGTGGATTCACTAATGGAAGCAATGCTAGCGCATGCTCAAGAGGTTCTGCGTTTAGAAGCGGAGGCAGTTTTAGAACTTATTCCTCGCGTTGACGATAATTTCGCTCAAGCAATTCAAATGATTTTGAATTGTGAGGGTCGCACAGTAATTACCGGTATGGGCAAGTCAGGTCTCATCGGTGCAAAGATGGCTGCGACGATGGCAAGCACTGGCACTCCTTCTTTCTTTTTGCATCCTGCTGAAGCAATTCACGGTGATTTAGGTATGGTAACCTGTCACGATGTTGTTATCGCTTTGTCTAATAGTGGTGAGACGGGGGAAGTTTTAAATATTCTTCCATCCTTGCGTCGCATCGGTGCAAAAATTATTGCTATGGTCGGCAATCCTACTTCAACCTTGGCAAAAAATTCTGACATCGTGCTGAATGTTGGCGTTAGCAAAGAGGCTTGTCCCTTAGGACTTGCACCTACCTCTAGTACGACAGCAGCTCTTGCTTATGGTGATGCCATGGCTCTCGCTCTTTTAAGCAAGAGAAATTTCACAGCAAGTCAATTTGCAATTTTCCATCCAGGTGGGTCCCTTGGTCGTAAGTTACTATTGACCGTTGGCAATATCATGCACAAGGGTGAAGAGAATCCAATCGTCCTTGGCGAGACAACCGTACAAGAAGCTCTCTTTGTTATCACTGACAAAGGTCTTGGTGCAGTAAGTGTTGTTGATGAAGACGGCAAGATGTGTGGCGTCTTAACTGATGGAGATATTCGTCGTGGTCTGCGTCAAGGTGTTGATTTCCTTAAGCGTCCTGTAACGGAGCTTATGACCAAAGCTCCTAAATATATTACTGAAGATAAGCTTGCTGCTCAAGCATTACATTTAATGGAAAGCAATAAACCGAAACCCATCACAGTTCTTCCTGTTGTTGATGCGGATATGAAAGTAATTGGTTTATTACATATGACCGATCTTGTAAGACAAGGTGTTGTATAATGACTGCTCTTGAAAAAACAGAGAAGCTTCCTTGCTCCTTTGGTGTTTATCAAAAGATTAGCAAAATAAAACTTTTAGCTCTTGATGTTGATGGCGTCCTAACTGATGGCAGCATCAACATGGGAGCAGAAGGTGAAATTTTTAAAGCATTTAATGTTAAGGATGGTCTTGGCATTAGCTGTGCTTTAAGAAACGATATTTCTATCGCTATCATTACTGGTCGAAAAAGTCCTATCATTCATAACCGAGCTAAAGAGCTTGGCATTGAGCTTCTATCAGAAGGTGTGAAGGATAAATACAGCGAGCTCATGCGTATAGCAAAAGAGCTCAAGCTTTCTCGTGAAGAAGTTGCTTATATGGGAGACGACTTAAATGACCTAGCAGCCTTTCGAGCTGCAGGTATTAAATTTGCTCCGGCTGATGCAGTGCACGAGGTTCTCGCTGCAGCCGACTACATTAGCACAAAAAATGGCGGACAGGGAGCAGTGCGCGAGGTTATCGAGAGAATTTTAAGTTCACAAGGCAAATGGCAAGGAATAGTTACGGCTTATTCTTCTTGTGGACAAGGAGACAAACAATAATGTGGTTATACTATTTGTTGAAAACAATCAGTGCCATTATTTGTGCTCTGCCTTATTCTTGTGTCGTCAAGTTGGGTAAGGGCCTAGGGCATCTGTATCATAAAATTGCGAAGAAGCAACGCATCAGAGCCGAAGAAACCATTAAAGAGCGCTTGGGTTATTCTGATGAGCAAGCACGCGTTACGATTGAAAAACTTTTTGTAAATCTTGGCATTACCTTTACGGAGATGCTTTACATGCCTGCACTCAACAAGGATAATATTCGCGGTCTCGTTACCTTTGACCGACCCGAGGTTTTATGGGATGCTCTTGCGGAGAAAAAAGGCGTTGTTATGCTAGCTTGTCATATGGACAACTGGGAATGGTTAGGCGCGGCGCTAGCTCTCAACGGTTTTCCGTTAAGCGCAGTCGAAAAGCCTCAGCCGAACCGAGTATACAGCGATTATATGAACGAACTGAGACGCGGTGTTGGTCAAGAAATTTTTTCTCGCGGCACTAGCGAAATTTTAGGCTGTGCTCGTGCGATGAAAAAAGGTCGCATGCTTGGGCTTATCGCTGACCAAGACGGCGGGTACGATGGAATCTTCGTTCCCTTCCTTGGTAAGATGGCGTCTACTCCTAATGGTCCAGCATATTTTGCTCGTAAATTTAAAGCACCTATCATTCCAATTTTTATTATTCGTAAGCCCGACGGTTACGGTCATATGGCAATCGTGAAGGATCCACTTCGTTATGAATTTACTGGGGACCAGAAGCTTGACGATTATAATGTTACTTTAAAAATGACTCAAGAGGTCGAAAAAATTATTAAAGAATATCCAGATAACTGGATTTGGTTCCAGCATCGTTGGAATACTCCCTATACACCACCTGAGGAGAAAGAGAATGAATAAGAAAACACTCATAGCAGTAGGTGCTGCTGTAGTTTTTGCAGGAGCAATTATTTGCTGGTTGATTTTTGGAGGAACCGTTAAGGTGCCTGCGGGTAAAGGCGTAACCGCAACCGTGAATTCTACAATGAAAAATACTACGCTTACCCGTGAGTCAGAGGGGAAAAAGCTTTGGGAATTCACCGTTGGCGAAGCTGATACCGATAAAGATAGAAATAAAGTTATCTTAAAAGGAATCACAGGTAAGGTTTATCGCAAGGACGGTAGTTCTATCAACGTAGTTGCGGATAGAGGAATTATTGTTGCTAATAAAAATGATTTTACTCTTGAAGGCAAAGTAAAATTTACGGACTCTAATGGAGCCGAGCTTACGACTGACAAGATTAATTATAAACAAGACCAAGAAACAATCACTGCTACCGGTCATGTTCTTATGACGAAAGACGATTACAGAGCTTCAGCTGATTTAGCAACAACAACTACGTCTTTAGAAAACGTCAAGCTTAAAGGACACGCCAAGGTCGAGAAAGGTGGAAAATAAAGATGAAGAAAAAATTTTTGTTGAGCATGGCAACATTTGCTTGCTTAAGTTTTGCAAATCTTGCTTTTGCTGCTGGTAATTTTTCTGTTAGCGCAGATGAATTAGATTACAATTTGAAAACTGGTGATGGCACTGCGAAGGGTAATGTGGTTATAACTCAAGATGGTGGCACATCCACTTGCAATAGCGCTAAATTTAATAGTAAAACAAAATCCGGCGTTTTAACAGGCAATGTCGTTGCTGATAGAGGCGACGAGCATATCGTTTGCAGCGAATTCATCGCTCACAACGAAAACGATGTATCGGCAATTGGTGGAGCTGTTGTAACAAAAGCTGGTCGTAGCATTTCTGCTGACCGTATTGATTATTCTAAGTCTCGTCAATTCGCTGAGACTGTTGGCAGCTGGGCAAAATTAAGAGACAGTGATGGTAGTGTTTTAAACGCAGCTAAAATTGATTACAACATGAAGGACGGCATTGCTAAGGCTTATGGCGGTGTAACAATAGATAGTCCTGCAAGAAATTTAACTGCAAGCTCTGACAGTGCAGTTTATTTAACCGATAAAGCAAATGGTTACGTAGAACTCATCGGCAACGCAACGGCAACTCAAGACGGTAATACCGTTAAAGGGAAAAAATTACGTTTGAATAATTCTAACGTGGCTTATGCTGACGGAGATGTTAAGATTCATTATGTTCCTAAAGAACAGCCGGCTACTGAAGAAAAACCTTCTAAGAAAGCAAAAAATAAAGAATCCATCGCCTAAGTACGGAGGACAAAAACTTGATTATTAAAACCGATAAATTAGTAAAATCATATGTGGGTCGTCAAGTCGTACAAGGCATCAGCATTTATGTCGAACAAGGAACTGTTGTGGGTCTCTTAGGACCTAACGGTGCAGGCAAGACTACTACCTTCTATATGATTGTCGGCATTGAAAAGCCCGACGAAGGCGCTGTACTTTTAGATGGACAAGAGATTTCTAAGCTCGCTATGCATGAAAGAGCTCGCATTGGTATTGGTTATCTTCCTCAAGAAGCATCTGTTTTCTCTAAGTTGAGTGTGGAAGATAATCTTATGGCAATTCTTGAGACGACCAATCTTAATAGCGAAGAACGTAAAGCTAAAATGGAGAGCCTTTTAGAAGAATTCAATTTACTGCACGTACGCAAAAGTGAAGGCAGAGCTTTATCAGGCGGTGAAAGACGTCGCGTTGAGATTGCCCGCGCTCTTGCAACTGATCCAGCCTTCATTCTTTTGGACGAACCATTTGCAGGCATCGACCCAATTGCCGTGCAAGGCATTCAAGAAATGGTAACGCATTTGTCTAAACGTGGTATTGGCGTCTTAATCACTGACCATAACGTACGCGAAACCTTGAATATCGTTGACAGGGCTTATATTTTGGCCGAAGGAAAAATTTTATCCGAAGGCACCCCAGAAGAAATTAAGAAAGACCCAATTGCTAAAGAATTCTATTTGGGCAAAACTTTTGAAGAGTAGGAGGAAGGACATTGCGTATATTAGATAAATATGTCTTAAAGGAATTATTATATCCTTTTGTGTTTGGCATTTGTGCTTTCTCAAGTATTATTGTTTGCAGTACGATGCTCTACAGAATAACTCAATATATAACACAATATGGTGCTTCTGTAGGAACAGTTGCAAAGCTCTTTATGTATCAGTTACCAGAAGTTGTTAATTATACTTTTCCTATGAGTATGCTGCTAGCAGCTCTCATGGCTTTCGGCAAACTATCTGGTTCTAGCGAAATTATTGCGATGAAGGCTGGGGGCGTAAGCTATTATCGTATTGTTGCTCCCGTAATGGTTGTAGGTTTTCTTGTAAGTATGTTTTCCATGGTTTGGACGGAGAAAATTGTTCCCGTTTCTAAGACCAGGGCTGCTGATATTCTTAACTACGAGATTAAAAACAATCTCAAACCTAAAGGGACAAATCACGTCGTTATTAAATCCGTCAATGGTAATAGCCAAAGCATCACCTACGCGAAAAATTTTGACGAAGAAAAAGGCGAGATGACAGGCGTTACTGTTGAAGAATTTGAAAAGGGCGAAATCGTCCGCATCGAAACAGCAAAAAAAGGTTATTGGGAAAAAGGTCAATGGCGTGTAGTTGATGGTAACGTTTTTGCACTCAATGACAAAGAAGGTATTACTAGTTCAGCAAAATTCACGGAACAAATCATTCCCTTGAATTATTCTCCTAAGCAAATTTCCTGGGAACAAAAGGAACCGGAGCAAATGACCATTGCTGAGCTGCGTGAATATAGTAAGATCCTTGAATCCCAACATAAATCCAGCAGTCGTCAATGGTGCGAAATTTATATGCGTATCTGCATTCCCATGGCAAGCTTCTTATTTGCTATCATAGGTGCGACCATGGGCACACAAAAACAAAGGACGAGTAATTCGGTTGGTTTAGGCATTGCGATTATCATCATTTTCATTTACTACGCAATCATGACCTTTACGACAGGCCTTGGTAAAGGCGGAGCAATTCCACCTCTTTTGGCGTGCTCCATTCCTAATATTCTTTGTCTCATTGTTGGTGTTTACCTCATGCGTCAAAAGAACGCGTAAAAATATTTCACTCTCACAAACATTTTCTATCTTAGAGGTATAGTAAATTGTTAGTTGGTATCCGTTTAATAATTGTCATGGCCATCGTCGGTGGTTTAATCGCTTATATCGCCGATCATCTTGGCAGCAAAATTGGTAAAAAAAGAATAACGCTTTTTGGTCTCAGACCGAAATACACGTCCATTTTGCTGACGGTTTTAAGTGGTGTGATAATTTCTGTTTTGACCATTGGCGTTATGACGGTTTCCTCTGAAAGCGCACGCGTTGCCCTTTTCGGTATGGATAAAATCAGAGAGGAGCTTAAATCCTTAAACGAAGAAAAGGAGAAAGCTTCTGTTGAGCTTGCCGATGCTCAAGGCAAGGTTGAAGAACAAACGAAAACCATCGCTGATTTGGACGCAAAAATTTTAGAGAGCAGTAAAGCAACTCATGAGATGGAAGAGCGTCTGAATCAAATTAATTCCAAATACGATGTAGCCCAGGCCGAGGTTGCTTCCTTGACTGATGTAAAAAATACTTTGACAACAGAGGTTTCTGATTTAGAAAAAGTTACCGAGCAATTACGTCAAGGTATCGTAAACATGCGCGAGGGTCAAGTGTACTATCGTGCGGGAGAAATTATTCATCAAGCAGTCATGCGTGCAGGTCTTAAGCACGATCAAAATGTCGCTCAAGTTAATTGGCTTTTAAAAAATGCGAACCAAGCAACATTAGAACGATTGCATGTGCAGGTTCCTGAAGATAAAAACGTGCAAGCGATTTGGATTAGTGCCAACGCAGTTAATGATGCCGTTAAACGTTTGGACAATAGCAAGGGTAACATGCTTTATCGTGTCCGTGCTGCTGCCAATATTATCGTTGGTGAGCTTGCTGTTTGCGAAATCGAAATGACTGAAAATCAATTTATCTTCCCGGATAAATCTTTGATGATTAGCAAGGAATATAATTTGAACGGCGATAATAATTACGATTTAGTTATGATGGACTTCTTACAAGAGGTTAATCGTACGGCTGTTGCTTCTGGTGTATTACCAGATCCATTAACCGGCAAGGTTGGTAATATGGATATGCCTGCAGTCTTAGAGGCAACGCAAGCCATGAGAAAATCAAAAGGCCGCTTTATTATTAACGCTTACGCTAAAGGCGATATTACTACAGCTGGTCCTGTAAAAATTCGCATGGAGGTTGTACCCCTTGAGTGATAAAATCTTTTTAGGCGTTGATCCGGGTCGCAGCAAGACTGGTCTTGCTCTCGTAGATATACGCGGAGATATTATTGAACTTCATATTGCGAAAACAGCTCTTCTTAGAGTTGAACTGGAAGAGTTTTTGAATAAGCGTCGCATTGCTGCGGTAATTATTGGAGACGGAACAAATAGTAAGTTTGTCTCTGAGCAGATTAAACGTGTTCTTCCTTGGGTACGCCAATTTGTTGTTGACGAGGCTCATAGCACGGAAGAAGCAAGACAGCTTTATTGGGAGATTAATCCCCCCAAGGGTTGGCGCAGGTTCTTGCCTATCAGCATGCAGGTTCCTCCCGAACCACTTGATGCTTATGCAGCTGTAATTCAAGTGCACCGTCATTTCGAAGAAAAAGTTGAAAAATAATTTTTAGCCCCGCGTTAAATCGCTGGGCTAAAAATTTTGAATTTACAAGTTATTTTTTTGCGCGAGCTTTTGCGTTGCGTTTTACTGATAAATTATGGAGAGTGACTAATATGAGTTCTTTTGCTGAACTTTCAAACGAAGAGTTCTTAAGTCTTTTAGCATCCCATGCTCCTGCTCCGGGCGGGGGTGGTGCGTCGGCAATGGCTGGGGCACTTGGTGCAGCACTGAGTAGTATGGTTGGCAATTTAACTGTCGGTAAAGAAGCTTTTGCTGCGCAGGAAGAACAAATTGTCGCTTTGCTAAGCGAGGCGACTTCCCTGCGGGAAAAATTACTTCAGTGTGCCGACGAGGATGCCAAAGTTTTCGAATATTTTATGTCCGTCTATAAATTGCCCAAGCAAACGGAAGAAGAAAAACGTGCTCGTACTCAAGCGATTCGCAGCGCTGCGAAAAAAGCTGCTAGCATTCCTTTAGAGATTGCTCGCAGTAGCTTTGCTGTTTTAAAAATTTCTGTGGGCATGGCTAAGTTTGGTAATCCTAACGTTATTACTGACGCAACTTGTAGCGCAATTCTTGCTTATGCATCCTTACGTTGTGCTGCATATAACGTGTTTGTTAACTTAAGTCTGACGAAGGATGAAGCTTTTAACAAGGCAGCTCGCAAAGAACTTGCGGATATGCAGCACGAGGGTTATTTGTTAGAAGAAAAAGTTATCAATAGAACTAATGAGGTTTTGGGTTAAACGTTTTGTCTTGACGAAAACCTTTAATTCAAGTATAATAAGTTACTGTACGGAAAGGTGGTCGAGCGGTTTATGACAGCAGTCTTGAAAACTGCCGAGGTGCGAGCCTCCGTGGGTTCGAATCCCACCCTTTCCGCCAATTTTTTGCTTTTATAAAAAACACTTGCATTCTTACAAGTGTTTTGATATAATGTTATAGTCAAACGGAGTGGTACTCAAGTGGCTGAAGAGGACGGTTTGCTAAATCGTTAGGCGGGTTAAACCGTGCGTGGGTTCGAAACCCACCCACTCCGCCACTATTAAAAATTTGCACCTACATTAGTGTAGGTGCTTTTTTTATTTGCTTTTTTAGTTAGAGTGCTTTTCTCTTGCAGAAAATTTTTTCTGCAAAGCAGTTTTAACTTTTTAACTTGACTGATAAAGTTAAAAAAGTTAAAATTTTCTTAAGCGAGGTGAGATGCTATGGATTTAGTACAGATTCGTTATTTGCAAGATAAAATTGATAAATTGCCTAAAGGAAACATCACCTATAAAACGATAAACGGAAAAAAATATCCGTATCATCAATGGCGGGAAAACGGTAAACAAAAAAGCTGTATCGTCAAAGAATCAGAATTAGCACAATTAATTAAAGATATTGCAACCAGAAAAAAAATCGAAAATCAATTAAAGAAACTCGCCGTTTCACAACAAACAACTATTGAGGAAGAATATTTTTCTTTAATAAAATGCGATGACGAGTTACTTGCTTTTGTTAATCCAACTAGATTATTAAAAAAACGTCATTGCTTTTCGGAATTACGCGATTATGTTTACGGAGACAGCATAGATAAAGTTTTTGTGTTATACGGGCTGCGTCGTACGGGAAAAACAACTTTAATACGGCAGATAATTTGTGATATGCCGAAAGAAATGCAGTCCAAAACAGCTTATCTACAAATTACTTCATCAATCGATTTGGAAAAAATTAATTTAGATTTACGCAAATTATCCCGACAAGGCTACAAATATATTTTTATAGATGAAGTAACATTGATGGAAGATTTCATTGAACATGCAGCGCTTTTCAGTGATGTTTTTGCAAGCACAGGCATGAAAATCGTTCTGTCCGGAACGGATTCCTTAGGATTTAGACTAACGGAAAGCAACGAACTTTATGACAGATGCTTCATGCTGCACACAACTTTTATTCCCTATCGCGAATTCGAAAAAGTTCTCGGTGTCAAAGGAATAGATAATTACATCCAATATGGTGGTACGATGAGTACCAGCGGCAAAAATTACAACCAAGATAATAACATTTTCTCTACTGTAGAAAAAACGAATGAATACATTGGTACTGCAATCGCTAAAAATATTCAACATTCTCTAAAAAATTATGAAGGCGGCGAACATTTTTTAGGCCTTGCTGAGCTTTATGAAGAAAATGAGCTGACGAATGCGATAAACAGAGTCGTAGAAGATATAAACCATCGTTTTACCATAGAAGTATTAACTAAAGAATTTAAATCTGGCGACTTGTCTATTTCAAGTAAAAATATGTTGAAGGATAGAGAAAACCCTAGTGATATTTTATTGCAAATTAATAAAGACGATATCACCGAAAAACTTCGCAAGACTCTGGAAATTAAAAATCAAGACGAACAAAAAATAAAATTACAGGATCACCACATAAGACAAATCAAAGAATATTTAAATATGCTTGATTTGATCATTGATATCGACGTGGTTGATATCAATGATTTTAATAAAAAGACGACAAATATCGTTTTTAGTCAGCCCGGTCTTCGTTACGCACAGGCAAAAGCTTTGGTGGAGCATATTATGGCAGATGAAATTTTTCGTAATTTTTCATTAAAGGAACGTAATCTTGCTACCAGGAGAATTCTTTCTGAGGTACAAGGCAGAATGATGGAGGAAATTGTTCTTTTGGAAACGAAAAAAGCATTGCCTCAGTGTAAAGTTTTCAAATTAAAATTCACGATAGGGGAATTTGACATGGTAGTCTTCAATCCTGAAACAGCCTCTTGTAAAATTTATGAAATCAAACATAGCACAGAAAGAGTTCCCCAACAGTTAGTGCATCTTAAGGATAAGACAAAATGTGAACAGACAGAATTTCGTTACGGTGATATAGAAGGCAAATATTTAATTTACAGAGGAGAGTCCTGTTTCGAAAACGGAATACATTACGTCAACGTTGAAGAATACTTAAATAGTATGCCAGACTCGTTGAACCAAAGTTAATTGTAACAAAAATGGTGTAGTCTCTCTTGTTATTTATTAGTGATAAGATAGACCTGTGAGATTTCTTGAGGGTTGAATAAAAAATGGAAAATAAACAGCTTATAGAAAATGGAAAAAAACCAGTAATTGGGATCACATGGTGCAACAGCACCGTGAATAGTTCTGTTGGCTATGATGTTTTTGAAAAGGTTGTTGAAGCGGCTGGAGGCATTCCCGTTCTCCTAAAACAAGTTAAAAACAGCGTTATAAAATATGATAGCAACGGGCAAGTTGTCGGTGAAGAGATTGAAACTTCTGGTGCACTTAAGCAAAGCTTTGCCGACAAGATTAAGAATAAAAATTATGCAGAAACAAACGTAGAGAATGTTTTGGATGGTATCGACGGAGTTTTCATGATTGGCGGCGAGGATATTAGTTCTACCTTATTTAAAGTTCCAGAAAAAGTCGCTAATGCTGGAGAAAAGTTAGATGCTGCCCGTGACATTTCTGACTATATTATCATGGCCTATTGTATGGATAACGACATTCCTATCATTTCTGTTTGCCGCGGGATGCAAATAATGGGGATTGTGGCCGGCTCGGGATATATCCAAGAAATTAGAGACTATTACGAGGCAAATAATTCAGATTATACTAACGATATCCATAGAGCGTTGCTTGCAACTAATGGTGAGCGCTATGTTCGTCATGATGTAGAGCTAGTGGGCCGCAATTCCCATATGTACGAAATTGTAGGAGCAGATATTCTTAAGAGTGTCTCATCCTGGCATCATCAAGCAGTTGGAAGTCTTGATGGCACCGAACTTGTGCAGACCGCGAGAACAATTTATAATGGCGTGGAAATTACTGAGGCTATCGAGCATCCTGGTAAAAAATTCTGTGTTGGCGTTCAATTTCATCCGGAAAATGAAGTTAAACTGGTTCTTTGCGATAAACAAAATACTCCGGCCGATTATGATATAGCTTTAAGGTTCTTTAAAAAACTTGTGGAATGCGCTAACTTTTAACTTTTTTAATTTGAATGATAAAGTTAAAATCATCTGAATGGTTAACTAGCGAGGAAAAATTTTTTTATCGATAACTTAGCTAATGAGTTAATTGTAAAAAAATGGTGTAGTCTCTCTTGTTCTTTCCTACAGTAAATTTACGCGGCCGTGCGTGAACTTCTTGTTGAAGAAAACATTAACTTAGAGTAAAATAAATGTACAATCTCAAAACAAAACTTTTTTAATTTCTACTATCGTAGATAAACTGAGGTGATAAGATGCGAACCGTTAAAAATTTAGACGATTGGCAAAAAGAAATAGAAGAAAAGCTTTCTAACACTCCGCCTTCTATGAGGCCTAAGAAAAAAGGTCATAAAACAAGAAGTACAGAGAAAAAACTAGCATTAGCTATCAGTTGTAAAAAGGCATGGGACGAATGGTTAGCAACAGGATTTTTAGTTGTAACCGAAAAAGGCTATAAATTATGTCCAGAGAAAATTTAATCAAAGAAATTCATAACAAATATTCAACCAATAAAATTGCAGAAAGAATTAATATTGCAGC
Organism: Phascolarctobacterium sp.; assembly: GCA_030523325.1. Lineage (GTDB taxonomy): Bacteria > Bacillota > Negativicutes > Acidaminococcales > Acidaminococcaceae > Phascolarctobacterium_A. The sequence continues at coordinate 107,357 of JAUNIS010000001.1, read as the reverse complement.
TTTAATATCCGAAAGAGCTAAGCAGTTTTCTAATGAACTAGTCGTAGTAGGTGGCTCGGCGGTAGAATTTTATACAGCAGCTAGCTATATGACGTCTGACTTAGATTTTATTGCTAGGGACGATTTCAAAATAGCAGAGATTATGAATTCTCTTGGATTTAACATTGACAATCAATACATATGGTCTCATCCTGATACGAATGTAATTATAGAATTTCCTAAGGCTCCTCTAGCTGGTGACATAAACAGAGTCCAAGAAATTGAAACCGAATACGGAAAAGCTAAAATAATCGGAATAGAAGATATTATACTGGATCGAATTAAAGGCAGAGTCTTTTGGCAGGACGATAACGAATGGCCAGAATATATGTTGTACACGCATTATGACAGCATTGACTTTGATTATTTATTAACAGAATCCAAAAAAGAATTAGTTGATAAAGCTGTAGAAAAAATGATTGAAGACGTTAAAGCATATAAATCTGGCAAGATATCTAGTCTCAGGGATTTAACATATTCTGACAGCGAAGTAGAAGCCAAAATACTATCAAAATTAGAAAATGACGCAGAAATCGACGATATAATATTCGAATTATGTATAGATAAATTAGTGAAAGGAAAGGACTTGTTCTCCCGGAGACAATATTTAAAAGAAATTGTTAAAAAATCATCTGAGATACAAGCATGGCTAAAGGATTAAAAATCCAATGCTTTTCTCCTAAAGAAACTCAACAAACCCAAAAGAACCACAGTCCGGCTTCGTGACTGTGGTTTTCTTATTTTTTACATCGCTGACCGTATTTGAGAGAACAGATTGTCATTTATTTTACAATCGAAAATAATTTTTGTAAAATTTTCACGAAATCTTGTTTTTGCTACAAAATTGTAGTATACTTATCGTGTATAACTATAAGTGTAAATACAAGCAACACTTTGATAAATTGCTAGAAAAATTACTGACTTCTAATCAAATTGTAAAAACTTTTCTTTTACAATTTACGGAAAGGTTCAGAAGATAAAAGCTTGAACTAACGACTTGAGGAAACGTCCTCAGTTGCCTACGAAAGGATGTGCTGATAGATGACATGGTGGCGGAATCTGAAGGATAAACTGGACGATATCTTGCCCAGCTACAGCCAATTCAAATATTATTATTGGGCCATAGCAGCAGGCTTCATTTTTATAATAGTTACCGGTTTTACTTTTGTGCAGATGATCAAGAGCATCGTAGTAGAGACTACTCACGATAATATGGTCGAGCTAGCCAACCATGACGCTCGCGTTATTACTACCTACGTTAAGGAAAAGCATTATGTTGTAGATAATGTTGGTTACATTTTGCAAAGATCTGACCCTAAAACATTGGACGAGCTACAAACAACTCTCAATAGGCTCAGTGGACGTAATGGTTTCTACGAGCTCTACGTGGTAGATAGTGAAGGTACTATTTACGAAAATACTTACAATAGAATAGACAAGGGCGGGCTGGAGATTCTCAAAATGTTTTCTCTCGGCAAGGATACTTTTACAGCTCGCATGGATACGAAGGCTGGTTTTTTGGAGGCCGAGCACGAGTCCATCGTTTTTGGACAACGCTTAACCAATTTCAAGGTTGAAGACAAAGAAATTGTTGCGATCATCGGCTCCAACGACTTGATCGATATTCGTAATAATTTAAAAATAAATTCTTTCCAGAACCAAGGCTTTAGTAGTGTTATCGATGCTGAGGGTTTTTACGTTGTTAATGAAGAGTCGAGTGCTACCATTTGGAGCCGTACGAGTATTTATCAGCGCATGGAAGCATCTACCCAAGACAACAAACAAATCATAGCGCAAATCAAAGAAGCTATTCGCGATAACAGATCTTTCTTTTCCTCCCATATTCATACCAATGGTGAAGAATACGCTATCGCCATTATTCCTATCGAAGAGATTGACTGGTACTTCCTTATGAACGTACCTATCCGTTTGTTCGTACAAAGAAGTAACGAGCTCTTAGGTATTACGATTTTAATGACGGGCGTTATTTTGTTAGTACTCATGGGTATCGCTATCACCTTTATGATGTACAACGTGTCGCAACAATCCGTGAGAGCGCGCAGCGAATTCTTGTCTAACATGAGCCATGAAATTCGTACGCCGCTCAACGGCCTTATTGGTCTGAATCATTTGATGCAAATGAATCTAGACGATAAACCAAAGATGCAAGATTATCTCATCAAGTCCAAGAACACGGCGAACTATCTTTTGAGTCTTGTTAATGACGTACTTGATATGTCCAAACTGCAAGCCGGTAAATTTGACATTGTCTCTGAAGATTTTGACATTGATGAAATGATTGCGACCGTAGAAGCCATGCAAAGAGAAAATATTACTTCTCGCGGCATTGAATTCATCGTAAACAATAATAGTGTTTCTAAATGGGTTAAAGGCGACGAGCTTCATATTAAGCAAATCCTTATGAATATTTTGGGCAACGCTGCCAAGTTTACTCCGTCTGGTGGCGTCATCACCTTTACCATTAATCAAGAAATAGAAGATGACAAAGCACTCACCACTTTTATCATGTCCGATACGGGTGTTGGTATGAGTGAAGGATTCCAAAAGAAAATTTTCGATGCTTTTAGTCAGGAACGCAACAAGATCCAGGGCAGTGTTAAAGGCACGGGCTTAGGCATGTCCATCAGCGGTATGTTGAGTAAACAGATGGGCGCTGACCTACAGGTACAAAGTAAATTAGACGAAGGCAGTACCTTTACCTTGAGCATTCCCTTGGAGATTGCTGAAGCACCTGCTGATGCTAATATCGATTCGACTGCAGAAATTAAACTCGAAGACCTGCACATTCTTGTAGCCGAAGACAACGAACTCAACGCCGAGATTTTAATAGAAGTATTACAAGACGAGGGCGTTAACGTACAACACGCGGAAGACGGCGGCAAGGTTGTAGAAATGTTTGCTAAGTCCAAGCCTTACGAATACAATTTAATTTTGATGGACGTCTTGATGCCCGTGCACGATGGCTGCGAAGCAACAAAAATTATTCGTGCTATGGATAGACCGGATGCTAAGACCATCAAAATTTTTGGCTGCAGTGCTAATACCATGAAAGAAGATGTGGATAGAGCTCTTGAAGCAGGCATGAATGAATATTTGACGAAGCCGGTAGATTTAAACGATATGCTCAGAAAATTGCGCCATATCAAGATGTAGTTAAGCAGTTCGTAAAATATTTTTTCTCGCGAGGGATTCTTAGTTCAAACTAAGCTAGTTTAAATTTGTTATTTGTAGAAGCGCAGCTAATTGTAAGAGAAGCAGGTTGGAAAAATTTTTCAGACAAGCTCTTAAAGGTTAACTGTTAGGAGGTGTGTAGAATGAAGAAAAAATTTATCGGCTTTGCCGTAGCGTTAAGTGTGATAACGCTTTTGTCTGGCTGTGGGGGGGGTAAAAAATCCTCGGGGCCTATAATCATTAATGTTAAAACTCCTACTCTGTCCTTTGCCCAAAATAAAGTTGTTAACATTAAAGACACTTACGCTATGTTGCAAATGGTCGCAGAAGATTTTGAAAAACAACACGCCAAGGATAACGTAAAAATTAAACTGGTAAAATTCCCTTATAAAGATGAGGATGCTTTTATTACTAAAACTTTTGATACACCGGACGCTACCGACGTGCTAATGGAAGGCTACTTTAATATGAATAGCTACATCCACACGGGTCGCGTAGTACCATTAGACGATGTCCTGACGGCAGAGCAAAAGGCTGACCTGGACGCAGGAGCCATGCAGCAAAGCACGATTAACGGCAAGCTTTATATGTTGCCTTATTTTGGTCACCACAATGTTTTGGCTATCAATAAAAATTTATTTAGGCAAGCAGGCTTAGATAAATATGTTGTGGACGATATTTATAAAGTTCAATCCTGGACCGAAGCTGAGTGGACCGAGGTATTAGATACTTTAGCGGCGAAAAAACCTAACGGCGCCTTCCCTTATCCCATGTACGCAAAAAATGAACAAGGCGATACCCATACCATGGTTTTATTGCGTAGCAGGGGCTGCAAATTTTTTGACGACAAAGGCAATTTTAATTTGAATACGCCGGAAGGCATTGCGACCTTGAAATGGTTGCAGGACGCCAACAAAAAAGGTTATTTTCCCGCTGGCTGTGAAAATTTGCAAATAGGCGACTCCGTACAATTGGGTTACAGCGGCAAGTTAGCTCTCTTCATTTTCAATAATAGTTATAATGGAAAAATTAAAATCGAAGACTTAAGCTTCGTCAACTTCCCTGGTAACAACGGCAAGGGTTTGAGCAGCGCATTCATCAGCGGCTTTGAAGTATTCGATAATAAAAATCCCGAAAAATTAAAATGGTCCAAAGAATTCGTAAAATTTATTTATAACAGCGATAAATATATGGACTATTCTATGGGAGCCATTCCGTATAGTAAAAAAGTTATCGCAAGACATCAAGAAAAGCTACCAGAGATTAAACGTTTTACGGATAACCAAGCAACGCTCGTCGATTTTACGGCTAATAATCCTAACTGGCGAGGCGTGCGCAATGTTTTCTGGAAACCAATCAACGCTTTGATGGACGGACGCTTGACTCCGGCTCAGGCCGCAGCAAAAATTGACGCCGATTGTAACGCAGCCATTGCCGAAGGCAGAAAGAACAGTAAGCTGCACGAATAATTTTTTTCAGAGAATTTAAAATAAAAATTTTATATTTGCAAAGAGAGATGTATGTTATGAAAAAATTAAGTTACGCAATTACTTTGGGGTTGATGATGGCGAGCTGCACGGCTATGGCAGCGAATCCTTTTGACGATGTGCCGAGTGGTCATTGGGCATATGATAGCATTGATAAACTGGCGGCTCAAGGAGTTATTGAGGGCTATGGCGACGGGAATTTCGCTGGCAATCAGATTATGACTCGCTACGAGATGGCGCAAATCGTCGCTAGAGCTATGGCAAGAGGTGCAGATGTTGGCAAGCTGTCCGCAGAATTCGCTGACGAATTAAATAAATTAGGCGTGCGTGTAGAAAACCTTGAGAAAAAAACTGGCAACGTTTGGATTAATGGACATATTCGTTTTTCTTATAAAGCTATTAAACCTAACGACAGTTTCTCTGAAGGACGTATGCGTAATCTTTTGTGGGTTAGTGGTCGCATGAACGATCATTTTACTTACACCGTACGTTTACAAAACGACTATAGAACAAATGGTGCCATCGATGAAGCCGTAAAGAAAAATGGTTGGCACGAAAGACTTTATTTGAACCAAGCTCATGTGGATTACCGCAATCGCGATTTACATATTCGTTTAGGTCGACAAGGCTTTACGTATTATCATGTTTTCGACTCCAACGTATCAGGCGTATACGCTGAATGGGGCAAGCCTGACAAGGTTTACTTAGAAGGCTTCGCTGTACGCGGCATGGCAGAAAATGGTCACATGAATGCGCTCCAGGGCAGCGGTGATTCTTTTAACGATCCTTACGTATTGGGCAGTGCTAAGCAATGGGATAGTCATACGTCTGTAATGGCTGGTATTTCAAAACGTATTGGTGCTGTGACACCTACCTATCGCTTCTATCATACGAGTGGTAGCTACGGACGTAAAATTCACGAGCTCGACGTAAGAACAAAGGTTGGCAGTAAGTGGGAACTCATGACTGCAGGTTATTACGGTGACCAGAAAGTTGGCGAGGAGCTAGCTCCTGTTATGCAAGGCAACGATAATTTTGGTTATTGCTTAGGCGCATATTACGGAACCATGTCTTTTAAGAAACCAGGTTCTTGGCAACTTTATGCGACCTACTACGATAGACCGTTATCAACTTATTATTCTCCTGTTATTTATACGGGCTTCTGCTCTTTGCCGGACAGAAATTCTTACGCAGGCGGTGGCGCTTACGAAAAAGATGGCAAGTGGTATCAAAGCTCTTGGGGTTATACGACCGATGGTTTCAAAGGCTGGGAAACTGGTCTCAAGCTTTGCTTAGCAAAAAATGTTACAGCCGCAGTACGTTACATTCATGTTAAAGATAGAGACAATCGTTTAGTTGAAAATAAACAAGAACGCACTGTTTGGAGTGAATTAGTATTTATGTTCTAAAAAAATTTTAGTGCGAGTTGGGGAGTAGGTGAGGATGTGAAAAAAATTTTAGCGGGAGTCAGTATGGTAATGTTATGTGTGCTAGCCGGCTGCAGCTCCCAGAAGGCAGCTGAGCCAGTGACGATTAACGTGAAGGTGTCAGGACTTTCTGTAGATATAAATAGCGGCAAACATGTTAACGGCGCACCAGAAATTATTCGTAGAGCGGCCGAAGCATTTAATAAGCTGCACGCTAAAGATAAAGTTACCTGTAACGTGGAAGTTTTCCAGGTTAGGGATGAAGACAAGGCTATCAAAGCAACCTTCGACAAACCTAACGCGCCTGATGTTCTCTTTGAAAATTATTTCAATATGTCCAGCTACATTTATACCGGTCGCGTCGTGCCCTTGGACGATATTATTACACCGGCAATGCAACAGGATATCGACGAACATCGCTGGCAAATGAGCAAGGTAAACGGCAAGACTTATATGATGCCTTACTACGATATGCAAAACATTTTGGCTTACGAAAAGTCCCAGATGCGAGCAGCTGGCTTGGATAAATTTGTTAAGGATGACGGAAGTCTTCAACATTGGACGGATGCTGAATGGGAAGAAATTCTCAGTACGTTGGCTGCTAAAAAACCTAATGGAGCTGCGCCGCTGATGATGTATGCAAAGAACGAGCAGGGCGATACGCATACCATGGTGTATTTACGCAGCAAGGGTGCAAAATTTTTCGATGACAAAGGTAATTTCCACGTCAATACTCCCGAAGGCATTCAAGCCTTGCGTTGGTTACAAGAAGGAAATAAAAAAGGTTACTTCCCTCATGAGTGTCAGTTTTTACAAATCAAGGATTGCATGATGCTGAACCAAAATAAAAAGCTGACCATTAATGTTTATAATAATGCTATTAAAAGCAGGTATCCTAAGGAACAATATGGTTACGTAAATTTCCCTGGTCATGATGGAAAAGGTTTTGCCAGCTCGTTCCTCTCAGGCTTCGAGGTTTTCGATAATAAAAATGCTGCCAAGTTAAAATGGTCCAAGGAGTTCATCAAATTTATTTACGCAAGCGATGAACTGATGGATTATTCTGCAGGAGCTTTGCCTGTGAGCAAGAAGGTTGTATCACGTTTTGCGGAAAAGCAACCGGAATTAAAACTTTTTGCGGAAAACAGCGCCAACATTATTAATGTAACTGGTAACAATCCTAACTGGCGCGGCGTGCGTAATGTGTTCTGGGTTCCCATTCACGAGATGCTAGAAGGCAGGCTGACTCCCGAGCAAGCAGCAGAACTTATCGACAAGGATTGCAATGCGGCGATAGCCGAGGGCAGAAAAAACAGTAAGTTACACGAATAAAATATTAATACCCATCGTCGCCCTGCGAGGATGGGTATTTGTATCGAGGAGATGAAAAAATGTTTTTTCCTAGTTGTGGAGTAAGTGCTGCATTCTCCAAGGAAGATGAGCAGCTCACAAAATATTTACTTGAGCGTTTCCATATTCCTTCTACGGGTTGTTGTCGCATCAATCATCAAACTTTGACTGACTCTGATACGGCAGTAGTAGTTTGTAATACTTGTGCTTCGATCATCGAAGAAAGCAGTGCCGCTAAAAAAATAAAATACGCTTGGGAATATATTGTCGAAGATGAACAATTTGTTTTTCCAGACTATCACGGCGAGGCAATCACCGTACAAGATTGTTGTATGGCTAGAGAGCGTACTGCTTCTCAGCAAGCCGTGCGTACATTGTTAGAACGCATGAACTTTCAAGTAGTGGAGCTGCCCAACAATAGAGATAAAGCCGATTTTTGTAATCTTGTAACTATTGCACCCAAGGCTGCCAATGTGCGGACAGCACCCAAACATTTTGTACCACTTACAAAAAATACTGTTATGACTGCAGAAGAACGCAGTGAGTTTCTTAAACAACACGCAAAAAAAATTACAACGCAAAGAATCGTATGCTCATGCAACGCTTGTTACGTAGCTTTAAAGGATGGCGGAGCTGACGTCGTACATATTTTGCAATTGTTATTCCCCGAATAAAAATCTTAATACCCATCGTCGTTTTGCGAGGATGGGTATTTGTATCAAAAAATTTTCTTGACTTAAAGTTCACTTTAACTTGTATGATATACGTATAATCTAAATAAAGGAGTGAAACGTATGCTTAAATTCAAAACAGTTGCTCTGACCCTGGCTCTGTGCACCGTTGCCTCGCTGGCTTTTGCGAAGACAAACGATTATCGCTTCCCTTTGGGTAACGATGTTTCTGCTCGCTTTACTGGGACAGTTCATCGTAACGATTTAATTAACTTGGACGATACTTACAAAATTCCTCAAACTAACTGTATTTCTTTTGAACCCGGCTCAAGAAGTGGTTGGCATGTTCACGGTGGTATGGTTATTATTGGCGTTGAGGGCGAGGGCATTTACCAAGAATATGGCAAGCCAGCTGTTCTCATTCGCAAGGGAGACGTAGTTGAGATTCCTGCTGGTGTCAGCCATTGGCATGGAGCAACAAAAAATTCTCGCTTCCAACAATTAGTTATTTACGATAAGAATTGGAAGGCTCCGGAAGGTTTGCAAGTTCACAAGGGCAAGGTTACCGATGAAGAATATGCTGCTTTAAAATTTGTAGACGCGCCTACCTACGAGGGCAAGGTTTCTAAAGAATGGACTTTTAACCTGCCTAAAGAAAAATATAAATCTCCTAACTTTACTAAACCCGTTTATTTAAAACGCGTAGTTGATAAAGAAAATGCCGCTGGTTCTCCTGCTTGGGCATACGTTGCCTTCGGCAAAGGCGTTTACAATAGATGGCACACTCACGGAGAAGGACAAATCCTCATCGCTACCGACGGGATTGGTCTGCATCAGCTTTCACACGGCGAGGTTCAAGTGATGTATCCCGGTGATGTAGCTTACTGCCCGCCCGGAAAAACTCATTGGCATGGTGCTGCTCCCAATAGTAAATTTGCTCACTTAGCGATTAGTCCTGCGGGAAAACATACGGTTGAATGGCTAGAATTTTTACCAAAAGAAAAATATAAATATCTGCCTTAAGTAATTTTTTTGGAGCTCATCTCTTAGAAGACGAGCTCCTTATATTTTTTTGCGATTTACAAAAAAGTTTTTTCCGTTGTGATATAATATTTCTGAAAAGAAATTGTCTAAGAATAATGCACACAAAAAATACGCACGAAAATAATGTGTTAACAAAAAGAGATTTACTAATTTTTTATAGAAGAATTCTTTCGGAGGTATGGCCATGGGGAAAACGTTAATTAATTTAGGCATCGTTTTAATTGTCGTTGGCTGCATCATGCAGTTTGGCGGCAAATTCATAGATTTCGGCAACTTACCTGGAGATTTCAAATGGTCTAGTGGCAATAGCTCTTTTTATTTTCCTTTAGCTAGCTGCATTATCATCAGCATCATTCTAAATATTATTTTCAGTTTCTTCAGATAATACGGGAAAATTTTTTTAAATTAAATTTGAGCTTGTGGGATTTTTCCCAGAGGCTCTTTTTATTTGCGGTGAATTTTCTAGTAGAATAATTCTGTGATTTATCATATAATTAGTAAGTTAGATGTATTAAAAAACATAATAGATTGCGACTGAAAGGAGCAAGACTATGGCTGATAAATTTTTGCTCATCGATGGTTCAAGCCTCATCCATAGAGCATTCTTTGCTCTGCCTCCTCTGGTAAATAAAAATGGCGTTAACACCGGAGCCGTATACGGCTTGTGCAATATGCTTTTAAAATTAATCGAAGATGTCAATCCTAAATATATGGCTGTTGCCTTTGATAAATCGCGTAAAACTTTTCGTACCCTAATGTATCCAGATTACAAGGGACAACGCAAACCGACTCCACCCGAGCTGGGCGAACAGTTTCCTCTCTCCATGAAGGTTCTCGACGCCATCGGCATTAAGAATCTGGAACTCGACGACTACGAGGCCGATGACATCATTGGTACATTTGCAAAGCATGCACCCGCTGATGTGGAAGTTATTGTTGTAACAGGCGACAAGGATGAGCTGCAGTTAATCGACAAACGTACCAAGGTTTATTACACGAAGCGCGGTATCACTGATATCCAAATTTTTGATGAAGCAGAATTCGCGGAGGTTTACGAAGGACTCGTGCCCAAGCAGCTTATCGAACTAAAAGGGCTCATGGGAGACGCTAGCGATAACATTCCAGGCGTACCAGGGGTTGGTCCTAAGACAGCACTCAAGCTTATTAAAGAATATGGCGACGTGGAAACTGTTTTAGAAAATATTGACAAGGTTAATGGCAAAAGCTTAAAGCAAAAGCTAGCAGAAAATAAAGAGTCCGCGTTGCTTTCCAAAAAATTAGCTACAATTTATTTAGAAGCTCCCGTGGATTTAAATATCGATGCATATGCATTGTGCAGAATCCGAGAAGAAGCACAGCCTTTACTCAAAGAATTGGAGTTCCGCAACATGTACGAGCGTTTTGCGGCAGTGCTTGGGGGAAATGAAGATAGCTTCGATTTATTTGGCGAATTGGTTGACTTAGTTGAGACTCCTAAAGAAGAACTTGTCAGCGACGAGCAAGCCCGAGATTTTTTTGCAAAGCTTAAAACCACAGGTCAAGTGATTTCTTTTGCCGTAAAAACTGCAGGAACAATTCCTGAGCTTTATTTTGATTATGCAGAGCTTTATTTCGAAGACAAGCTTTACACAATCGATACCATGAGTTCGGCTTGGGATGCTTTCATGACTTGGCTTAGCGATGAAGCATCCAAGAAGGCGACGGCTAATGCTAAAGATATTTACAAGGTTTGTCTGTGCTCGAAAAAAGAAGTCAAAGGCATTGTGGATGATGTTGCTATCGCAGCTTATTTGGTTGACGCAGGTCTTTCCTCCTACGAAGTAAAAGATCTTGCAGATAGATACTTGAACAATACGTTTAAAAACGAAGCAGAAAATATTGCTCTCTTAATTCCGGTACTGCGTGAGCAACTAGCGCTGCGCGCCCAAGTTAGATTATATGAAGAGCTAGAACTTCCATTAACAAAAGTTTTAGCCGAGATGGAGAATATTGGCATTGTCCCCGACACGGTTTTGTTGGACCAATTGAACGAGGATATGACTTTCCGCATTGCCAATTTAGAAAAGCAAGCTTACGAGGTTGCGGGTGAAGAATTCAATATTAAATCCACCAAACAATTGGGTGTGCTTTTATTTGAAAAATTGGGTCTGCCTGTACAAAAGAAAACGAAAACCGGCTACAGTACTGATGCAAAGGTTTTAGAAGCTCTCAAGGGCGAGCATCCTATCATCAATATAATTTTAGAACATCGCAAGCTTGCAAAATTGCAAAGTACTTACCTCGAAGGATTGCGTCCGCTTGTCAATCCCAAGACAGCCCGTATTCACACAACCTTCCAACAAACGGTTACGGTTACAGGCCGCTTAAGCTCTGTGAACCCGAACTTGCAAAACATTCCTACTCGTACGGAAGAAGGCAAAGAAATTCGTCGCATTTTTGTGCCGGGCGATGGCTTTGATTATTTGATGAGCTGCGACTATTCCCAGGTTGAACTGAGAATTCTTGCTTGCATCGCTCAAGATCATTTGTTAATCGACTCCTTCAAAAATAATCAGGATGTACATGCGCGTACTGCTTCTGAGGTATTTGGGGTAAGCTTAGACGCTGTTACGAAATCCATGCGTTCGAGAGCAAAAGCTGTTAATTTTGGCATTGTCTATGGCATTAGTGACTTTGGCCTTGCAACCCAGCTTGATGTAAGTCGTAAGGAAGCCCAAGGCTATATCGACTCATACTTTGCTCGTTACACGGGCGTCAAGGAATACATGACTGACATCGTCGCAAAAGCAAGAATGCAAGGTTACGTGTCAACCCTGATGGGTCGCAGACGTTACTTGCCAGATATTAAGCACAGCAATTTTAATCTGCGTAGCTTTGCAGAAAGGACTGCTATCAACACGCCCATCCAAGGAACGGCTGCCGATATTATGAAGCTAGCCATGCTCAAGGTCGACGCTGCCCTTAAGGAAGCAGGACTGAAGTCTCGCATCTTACTGCAAGTACACGACGAATTAGTTTTAGAAGTTCCTGAAAATGAAAAAGAACAAGCGGCCAATATTGTTAAGACGGCTATGGAAAATGCTTATATTATGGAAATCCCTCTCGAAGCAGAGGTTGCTTTCGGCAAAAATTGGGCCGAGGCCAAATAGGAGATAATTATGCCTGAGATGCCAGAAGTGGAACAGGTGCGTAAAACACTTGCTCCTCATATTCAAGGTAAAAAAATAGAAAATGTCGAAGTTTACCTAGCTCGTTTAGTAAAGCATCCTTCCGTGGAAAAATTTATTGCGGGACTTGTAGGTAAAACTATCGAAAAGGTTGGACGCAAGGGTAAGTATTTAGTCCTTCACACGGCTGCTAACCAAAAATTAATCGTGCACCTGCGCATGACAGGTGCGTTGATTGCACAAAAAAATGAGCTCGAGGCTCCCCCTTATGCAAAAATTAAATTTACTTTGTCAGACGGCGTTACCATGTGGTTCACGGATATTCGTACCTTCGGCACACTCTACCTTGTGACTGATGACGATTTTTATATTGATGGCTACGAATCACTTGGTCCCGAACCATTGAGCGAAGGTTTTACGGCTGAATATTTGACTCCCCTAGCTAGAAAGGCCAAGAAACCCGTTAAAACTTTTATCTTGGACCAAAAAATTATCGCAGGTCTTGGCAATATTTACGCCGATGAGTGCTTGGCTCTTTCCCGAATTCTTCCTTATCGCCACGCTAATACCTTGAGTGATGAAGAAATTGTTGAACTCTGCAAGGCAATTAACATAGTCATTGCGCAAGGAATTAAGAATAAAGGCACAACCTTCCGCGATTATAAGGATGGAGAAGGGAATAAGGGCTCCAACCAAGAACATCTTTTAGTTTATTCTCGTGGTGGCAAGTCTTGCAAAACATGTGGAGAAGCTTTGAGTACTATGAAGATTGGTGGTAGGGGCAGTGTTTTCTGTGCTCATTGTCAAAAATAGGAGAGGAAAATGATTATCATTGGTTTAACCGGAGGCATTGCTTCTGGGAAAAGCAGCGTTTCTAAAGAATTATCTCGTTTAGGGATTGCTGTTCACGATGCAGATTTAGTAAGTCGTCAAGTTGTGGCAAAAGGAAGCGACGGTTTAAAGGAAATTGTCAAGGTTTTTGGCGAGCAATTTCTCACGCAAGAGGGCGAGCTTAATCGTCCCATGATGGCTCAGCTTGTTTTTAACGACCAAGACGCTCGTTCGAAATTAAATCATATTGTACATGCCGCCGTAAGAGAAGATCGGGATAAATTTTTACAAGCGCATCAGAATGATAAAATTGTTGTGCTAGACGTACCGTTATTAATAGAAACCGGTTTATACAAAGAAGTCGACAAGGTATGGCTCGTGGTGGTAAGTGAAGCAGAGCAAATCAAACGAGCAATGTTGCGTGACAATTTTACAGAAGAACAGGTTAAAGCAAGAATTAAAGCGCAATTGCCTTTTGAAGAAAAGGCAATGCATGCGGACTTAATCATTGATAATAGTGGTAAGTTAGAAGATACTATTGCATTTGTTCATCAAGAATTAGCAAAACTTTTAGGAGAGTAAATTGGCAAAAAAACAGGCAGTAAAGAAAACTCCCACTCCTAAACGTAAGGTAGCACCAAAAAAGAAAGTTAACGTGACTTCTTCTTGGCTGAGTACCCCAAAGAAAATTTTTGTAGGCGTTCTTTGTCTTTTAATTTTATCTTTTGGCGCCTGGAAGGTTTGGGAATCAGACGCTGTACAAATGCGTTACGTATACATGTGGGATTATCAGCAGGATATCATTACTTATAGTAAAAAGAATAATGTGGATCCTTTTCTCGTAGCTGCCATTATAAAAAATGAAAGTCATTACGACCATAAGGCGAAGTCTCCTGTCGGAGCAATTGGTTTAATGCAAATCATGCCTGAGACCGGGCAGTGGATCGCTAAGCAAATGGGAATCAAGGATTTTAAGACGGAGGATTTATTTACGAGCCGCACGAATATTCGTATGGGCTGCTGGTATGTGGGCGAGCTTTATCATGAATTCCAAGGGAACATGGCTCTTGTAATGATGGCCTATAACGCTGGACGAGGTCAGACAAATATTTGGATGAAAGAAAATAATTGGAATTATGATTTCAATCATCCTGAAAATATTCCTTACCCGGAGACCCGCGAGTACGTGCAACGAGTTTTGCAGGATAGGGACCGTTATTATTTGTATTATAAGAACAAACTGAAAAAGTAATTAAAAATTTTCAAAAAGGTGTTGACACCATTGCTCGATTATGTTATCATATCCTTGTTGCTAATTTAGACCCGCGCGGTAGTGGCGGAACGGCAGACGCGCTAGCCTCAGGAGCTAGTGGGGGCAACCCCGTGGAGGTTCAAATCCTCTCTACCGCACCACACTACTAAATAAGCAAGCCACGCGGTTGTGGTGGAACGGCAGACACGCTACTTTGAGGGGGTAGTGAGGGAGACCTCGTGTGGGTTCAAATCCCACCAACCGCACCAAATAAAAAACTAGACCTTAAGGGCATAGCCCTTAAGGTCTTTTTTTATTTGGTGCTGGAACTCGGATAGCGGGCCATCTTCGTTGTCGGCACCGCAACTTGCTTTGCAAGTTGCTCTCGCTCGACGTACGGCTCCGCCGAAAGTACGCCTTCGCGAGTCCTCCTAGAATCTGGCCCACTCTGCGAGTTCCTTAGAATTTTTTTTGGCTGCCTCGCATCTCGCGCACTCTATGAAGTTAAAAATTTTTCACGAATGCTTCTCTTAGAATCTGGACCGCTCTGCGAGTTCCTTAGAATTTTTTTTGGTTGCCTCGCATCTCGCGCACTCTGTGAATTTAAAAACTTTTCGCGATTGGGCAGAGAGCTCTGCTTGAGAGCATAGTTTGTTATGCCGAGCGAAAACTTTTTTATTGACACCTTTAGTGTATACTAGTATAATATCTTTACAACTTAATAAACCACATATAAAGACTTTGAAGGGAAAGAAGGCATCCATGAAGTTTTTAGAGAGCTGACGGTTGGTGGAAGTCAGCAGCGGATGGAATGCGAAGCTCGTCCTAGAGTTGCCACCTTGATAAGGGGTGGACGTGCGAGTCACGTTACAGGCGAAGGCCTTGTTGGAGGCTAATGAGGACATGCGATGCATGTTGAAATAGGGTGGTACCGCGTGGAATTTTTCTTCGCCCCTAACATTATGTTATGGGGCGATTTTTTATTTGCCCCGATAGAACTAGGAGGAAATTAAAATGAAATCTGAAAAAAAGTATATCCCTTTTGAACAAATTAATCTACCCAATCGTCAATGGCCGACTAAAATTATTGATAAAGCACCCGTTTGGTGTTCTGTTGATTTGCGTGATGGTAACCAAGCTCTCATCACTCCCATGGGTATCGAGGAAAAAATTCGCTTCTTTCATACCTTGATCGATTGTGGTTTTAAAGAAATTGAAGTTGGTTTTCCTTCCGCGTCTGAAACTGAATATGCAATTTTGCGTACATTAATCGAAGAAGGTCATATTCCTGACGATGTTTGGGTGCAAGTTCTCGTGCAAGCTCGTGAAGAATTAATTCGCAAAACCTTTGAAGCAGTTCGTGGAGCCAAAAATGTTATCGTGCATTTCTACAATTCCACTTCCACCTTGCAAAGAAAGATTGTTTTCCAAAAAGACATGGCTGGCATTACCGAGATTGCTGTTAACGGAGCAAAGCTTATCAAACAATTAACCGAAGAAGAGGTTGCACGCAGTGGTATGAACATTCGTTATGAATATTCTCCCGAAAGCTTCACCGGTACCGAGATTGATTATTCTATCGAGATTTGTGAAGCGGTTATGGAAGAAATGGGTGCAACAAAAGAGCATCCCATCATCATTAACCTTCCTTCCACAGTTGAGATGTGCACGGCTAATACTTACGCGGACCAAATCGAATATTTCTGCACCCATATGAAGAATCGCGATGCAGCAATTATTTCTCTTCATCCTCATAATGATCGTGGCACAGGCGTTGCTTGTGCAGAACTTGGTTTGATGGCTGGTGCTGACCGTATTGAAGGTACTCTCTTTGGTAATGGTGAACGTACTGGTAATTTGGATATCATTACTGTTGCTCTTAATATGTTCACGCAAAATGTTGATCCCGAGCTTGATTTCTCCAACATCATGGATGTTCGCAAGGTTTACGAAGAAGTTACAAAGATGACTGTTCCTCCTCGTCAACCTTATGCTGGTGATCTTTGTTTCACCGCTTTCAGTGGTTCCCATCAAGATGCGATTCGCAAGGGCTACGAATATATGAAGACATCTGGCACGGAGTACTGGGAGGTTCCGTATCTGCCTATCAACCCTGCAGATATTAATCGCCAATACGAGCCAGTTATCCGCATTAATTCTCAATCCGGTAAGGGCGGGGCTGTTTATGTTCTAGAAGCAGCTTGTGGCTATCGTCTGCCTAAGTCCATGCATCCAGATTTTGGCAATGTAATTAAGGCAGCTGCCGATGCTTATGGTGACGAGTTGTCCTCCGAACAAATCGTGGAAATCTTCAATAAAGAATATCTTGATTTCGAAGATAAGAAATATGTTCTTAAGAGACATCGTTTCTTCGAACTTAATGAAGCAGATGGCTCCATCCATTCTCGTTTTGAAGGCTCCATCATGGTTGATGGCGACGAAAGATTTATCTCTGGCAACGGTAACGGTCCTATCGACTCCTTCTTCCTGGCTCTCGACGGACTGGGCGTAAAGGGTTATAGCTTCATTAACTATCATGAACATGCTGTATCTCAAGGCTCTGACTCCAAAGGTATTTGCTACATCGAGTTGGCAGATCCAAACGGCAAGCATGTCTTTGGTGTAGGCATTCATACGAATATCAACGTTGCTGCACTCCAAGGCATTATTTGTGCAATTAACCGCTCGGTGAAAGTGGAAGAAAATTAAGTGCAAGCTTTATAAAATTTCTCATTCGGAATTAGGGAAAGCTTTTGCGAAGCAAAATCTTTAATAAAACAAAATCAATATTCTTAGGCTTGGGAATTGAAAATTAAATTTCGGTTTCCAAGTCTTTTTGTCTTAAAATTTGTAAAATTGGACGATTGATTCTGTAAACTTGGTATATAACGTAGATTTTAAATTTATCTAGTGAAGTTCAATTCATAAATTCAGCTTTCAGAATTTCTTCGAGCCGCAGGCTCGCCTCCTTCCGTACTTTTCTCTTCACAAACCTGCGGAGTATATGATAAAATATATAAGTTAAAATTATTGCGTGAGGTACGTGAAATGAGTAAAAAATTAAATAAATATAAAGATGCTCCTAAAAAAACCTATGAGCTTAAAAACCGTAGCGGTTTTGATGAATACATTGGTCTTGGCAGACCTTTAGATATTGTGGACGACTTATCTCAAAGAACGGCTGTCGCCATTGCTATTCTTTGCCTAGTGGGCGGTATTATTTGGAAGATGGTTAACGGTATGAACTTTACGGATGCAGGCATGTTTGCTGTTGGCATGGCTATGAGCATTATTTTTAGTTTTATGATTGGTCAAGAGTTAGATCCCGACCGTAAATTGGGCGGACTCATCGGTGGTGTGCTTTCGGCTCTTGCTTTTGCCTTCTTCGGCACGGGTGACTGGGTTGTTACCTTGTGGCTCCTTTGGATTTTGAGAATGTTTACCCGTACGAGTGGCGATCGTCATCAAATCGGTGATAACGTTATCATTTTAGGTTGCGCTGCTTATCTTGGCTGGGAAGGCTACTACTTGTATCCTATGCTCACAGCTGCAGCATACGTTATGGAAAGCCAAATCATTTACGGTTATTCCTCAAGTCTTTATTTAGCAGGTATTGCTTTCGGCTCCCTTGTTTTTGCTAAATTTAATGTTCATGACAATTCTTTAAACGCAAATTATTTATATTTCTTAATGGTTGTACTTTTTATCTTTCTGCCGGAAATTCGTTTGGCTCGTTATACGAAGGCAGTGGGTGATAAAAGCTATCAACCAATCTCTGGCAGCCGCCTGCAAATCGGCTGTGGTTTCTTCCTGATGATTATTGCTTCGCTCTCTCTTTTGCATGGGAACAAAGCGGTTATGGCTCTAATTCCTGCAATTATGGCTGCAATAGGTTGTGGCGTAAACTTGTTTAGAGCACTTGTGATGAAGGAAGTAAACGTAAAATAAATGTTCGATTCGCAATTGAATAGGATTAGCGAAGTACATCCTGCCAAAATTATCAATTGTTAATTATCAATTTAAAAAGTTGCAAACTAAATTAAAAAGGAGTAATCATCGTGGCAAACAGAAAAATTAAATTTACTACTAATATGGGTATCTTTGTTGCAGAAATGTTTGAGGACAAGGCTCCGAAAACAACTAAGAATTTTATTGACCTGACTGAAAAAGGCTTTTACAATGGATTGATTTTCCATCGTGTAATTGCAGATTTCATGATTCAAGGCGGTTGCCCTCAAGGTATTGGTATCGGTGGTCCTGGTTATCAAATCGAAGATGAATTTGGTCCTGGCTTAAAGCATGACGACGAAGGTATTCTTTCTATGGCTAATGCAGGTCCTAATACCGGAGGTTCTCAATTCTTCATCACTCTTGTTCCCTGTCCTTGGCTCAATGGTCACCATGCAATTTTCGGCAAAGTTGTAGAAGGCATCGAAGTCGTTCGTAAAATTGGTATCACTCCCACCGATTTCCGCGATCGTCCGAAGAAACCAGTGGTAATGGAAAAAGTCGAACTAATCGGTTAAAACTTGCGATAATCGCTTTATACTGCGTTGCACTCAAACAGGTCATCGGTCCGTACGCTTTAGTACTGTCCCAATGACCTGTTTTTCGTGCGCCTTGTTTAAAGACGATTCTTGCAAGTTTTTGTAAAAACGCGAGATATTTGGTTTATACTTCGTTGTCGTCAAAAAGGATATGGGTCCGTACGGTATCAGTACTGTCCCCATATCCTTTTTTCCTTCCGCCTCGTCTAAACCAAATCTTTCGCGTTTTGCTTATCTTCTCTAAAAGTGTTAAAATGTAAATGCAAAGATTCATTCATAATTATTTTGGAGGATGGAGGAGGTTACCATGGATGCTCTTGATTGTATTATGACGAGGCGAAGCAATAGGAAATTTATAGATAAGCCTATTGAAGATGAAAAACTTAGGGCACTTGTAGAGGCTGGTCGTCAAGCTCCTTGCGGCGGCAATTCCCAAAGCTGTCATTTTCTGGTGATTACGAATAAAGAAGTTCTCGCAGAGCTTGCTAAACTTGTGCAAGAAGAATTTGCTAAGTGGGATTTATTCGAAGGCATGTACAAATCCATGGCTAATTCCGTGAAATTTTCCAAACGCGGCAATTACGTGTTCCATTACAAGGCGCCGGCTTTAATCGTCGTTGCTAATAAAAAAGAATACGGCAATGCTATGGCCGATAGCGCTTGTGCAACGGAAAACATTCTTCTTGCGGCAAATGCTTTAGGTTTGGGTGCATGCTATATCAATCAACTGAATTGGCTCGACAATGATGAAATCATTCGCTCCTTCATGATGAGCCTTGGTCTTGCTGATGACGAAACTATGTGCACCGCCGTAAGCGTGGGCTACGTGGAACCTCTCATCCAAAAGGTTGCCGAAAGAACTGGCAATGCTGTTACTTGGGTAAAATAAAATTGAAGGACACTCATGAAAAAATGCGAGTGTCCTTTTATTTTTGGCAATTCTACAGTTTTACGGCAACCTTTTCGTTGATGACGAATCCATCTTCTTGGACTATGCAATCATACGCAAGAACTTCTACGCCAGCATGAGCTGCATTGACGAGTGCATTGGCAAATTCCAAATGAGTTTCTCGGTTGGGTGTGAAATATTTTACGCCTTGCATTTGGATGACAAAAAACACAGCTGTTTTGTAGCCTTCATCAATTAATTTTACAAGTCCGTTAAGATGTTTAACTCCGCGTTCAGTTGGTGCGTCGGGAAAAAGTACGACACCGTCACGTTCTAGGGTTACGCCTTTGACTTCCACGAAAATTTTCTCTTCTTCAGTTTCGACATAAAAATCAAAACGTGAGTCACCGTGAGTGCATTCCGCTTTAATAAAAGTAGGCTTGCCCCAGGGACAACTTTCTGTAAGCCATTCGCCGACAACCTTGTTAGGTGCTTGTGAGTCCATGTTGATAAGTAAATTTCCCTTGCGTACGGCAACTAAATCATATTTTGTTTTGCGAGACGGATTATCACTTTCTTCTAAATACACAGTTGCCCCGTCCGTCAAAAGCTCCTTGCAGCGACCTGTATTTTTCACGTGCACTACGTGAAATTCTCCATCAATCTCCACGTGAGCGACGAATCTATTAATCCTTTTTAAAAATTTGCCTTTAACAATTTTTTTGTATTTCATCTCTATCTCCAAAACTTTTAACTTACCTTAGAAAAAACACATTTCTTCATTAATATTATATAACGATGATAGAAAAACTGATAGATATTTTATGGTGGTTTGTGGTATAATCGTTGCGTTAAGAATATTATGAGTTGCGAATTGCAAATAAAAGTGCTAAGTGAAGGAATCGAGACTTCATCACTTCGATTTATCTTCGTTTATTGGAGGCCGTTGCGTGGACTTACAAAAATGGGGCTCTGTCCCTTCTCAAGCTGAATATCATTATGGACAACTAGTGTATAGGGATTTTCTTGCTTCCGGGGAAATGGATAAGCTAAATCCCGGCGATATTATTGGTGTAGAACGCCTGTATGTAATCTGTCCTTATGTGCATTATGCAGTTTATGCGGGGGAGGGCAAGGTTATTCATTACGCCCCGCTCAATTGGGATGGTGACGACAGTTTTGCCGGTTGGGATGCCAAAAGCTGTAAGGCTGCCTTAAAAAATGCTTGGAATTACAATTACGATATCAAACGTTCTGACATGCCTAGTGATGTTGCCGAAATCGTTGAAAAATTAAAAAATATTACCGATATTGTTTCCGAAAATGTTGCCGATGCTCAAGAATGTTTTATTCATGAGGCACCTTTCAGCGAATTCCTCGGACAATTTATGGGCAAGCTAACGAAAAGATTTTTCGTTTTGCGTTTTAATGAAGACACTTGGAAGAAGTTCGAGCGGGTTGACATTTTTTCGTTGGACCAAACCTTAGAGAGAGCGAGAAAAAGAATTGGCGAGAGCAACTACAAGCTTACGTCTAATAATTGCGAGCATTTCGCTATGTGGTGTAGAACGGGTTTGTCTACAAGCCGTCAAGCGGAAATGATCGAAGAGCTTTTGAAAACATATCTCGCTGAGCCCATAGACAAAGCAGGGGACCTATGGCAAGAGCATCAAAGAGAAATCGATCTCTTTCTAGAATCACAAAAACCTCTCGTGGAACAAAAGCTTCGTGAAGCAGACGAAGATATGGACGAAACCATCGCAAGATTTTCTGAAGCTCTCGAATCAGTCTCGGCCAAAATCGACGAGATCATTCCGAGCGAGGAAGAAGTGAGACAAAAGATCTTTGAGTTTTTGAATAGATAAATAAATGAATTCAGAATTCAACATTAACATCGCCGTCTTTTAGACGGCTTTTCTTATAAATGGAATTAATTAAAATATTTTATAAATTTTTTCTGTTGCATAGGAGTAAAAAAGGAAAACGCGTCGAATAAGAGTAAGTATGGATGTTTATGTAAGTGCGAAGGGAGGAGATTTTGTATGATTTATAATTACTATCCTGGTTGCACTCTCTCTACAAAGGCTAAGGCTTTAGATGTGGCCGCAAGAAAATGCGCTGAAGCTCTTGGGTTTCCTTTAGTAGAGCTCCCCGAATGGCAATGCTGTGGGGCAGTTTATCCCATGGCCGAGGATGCAATTGCTGAGCGGTTAAGTGCGGCTCGAGCTTTAATTGCTGCGAGGGATAATGGAGGAGTGCTCGTAACTTTATGTAGTGCTTGTCATCATGTGCTTAAGAGAGTCAATGACGACATGGCTAATAACAAAATTATACGTGACAAGATTAATAATTATCTCGAGGTAGATGTTCCTTATAGTGGCGAGACCAAGGTTTTGCATTTTTTGGAAGTATTGAGAGATGAAATTGGTTTTGCAAATCTAAAGGCAAAAGTTGTTAATCCTCTCACGGGTCGAATGATTGGGGCTTACTATGGTTGTTTGTTGCTTAAGCCGGGACGCGTTTTGTCCTTTGACGACCCGGAAAGTCCTAAGATTATCGAAGATTTGATTCTTGCTTTAGGTGCCAAGCCGGTAATTTATGATATGCGTAACGAATGTTGTGCTGGTTACATGGCTGTCACAGATAAATCTCTTTGCCAAAGAATGGTAAATGAAATTAATGGCTGTGCTTTGGAAGCTGGTGCTCTTGAGCTTGTTACATCCTGTCCTCTTTGTCAATATAATTTAGTTGCTAATGCCAGCGAAAAGAAAATTAACGTAAAATATTTTACCGAGATTTTGGTTGAGGCTCTAGGCGTTGAAGGAGGGGAAGCATAATGGTAGTAACCGAACAAGAAAAAGTGCAAGCTATTTTAGAATTGGCTAGCACGGATATTGCTGCCTGCATTCAATGTGGTAAATGTTCTGCTTGTTGTCCCATGGGTGACAAGATGGATTTACTTCCTTCTCGTATTGTCTGGGAATTAAAATCGGGAAGAGCCGAAGATATTTTAAAGGCAACTTCTCCTTGGAAATGTTTATCTTGTTTTGCTTGCGAAACTCGTTGCCCGAGAAAGGTAAGCCCGGCAAGATTAATGGAAGCCTTAAGGCTCTACACTATCCGTCAACAAGGCAATAATAAAATTGCTATCGAAGACTTACAAAATTATGACGAAGCTATGCCTCAACAAGCCTTGGTGGCTGCGCTTCGCAAATATAATAAATAGGAGGTGCAAAAGTGCAACGCATAGGTGTATTTGTTTGCTGGTGCGGCTCAAATATTGCCGGCACAGTAGATGTGGCCAAGGTTGTTGAAGCAGTAAAAATAATTCCTGACGTAGCTTTTGCAACCGATTATAAATATATGTGCTCAGAACAGGGCCAAGAAATTATTCGCAATGCAGTTCGTGAGCATGGACTCGATCGCATTGTAGTTTGCTCTTGCTCTCCTCGTATGCACGAGGGAACCTTCCGCAAATGTGCTGAGGGTGTTGGCATTAACCCTTATATGGTAGAGATTGCTAATATTCGTGAGCAATGCTCCTGGGTTCTTAAAGACAAAGAAGTGGCAACGGCAAAAGCAATTAGTTTAGCTAAGGCAGCTATTGCTAAGGTTCGTTTTAATTCTCCACTGCAAGCTGGAGAAAGCCAAGTTGTTAAACGTGCTCTCGTTATTGGTGGCGGTATCGCAGGTATTCAAACGGCTCTTGATATCGCTGAAGCCGGCTACCAGGTTGATATTGTCGAAAAAGAACCGACCATTGGTGGGAAGATGGCGCAAATCGACAAGACCTTTCCCACACTTGACTGTTCTGCTTGTATCCTGACTCCCAAAATGGTTGATGCTGCTAGCCATGAAAATATTACGCTTTATACCTACAGCGAAATCGAAAATGTTTCTGGCTTTGTAGGTAATTTTGAAGTACAAATTCGCAAGAGAGCAAGAAGTGTTAAGGCTGATATTTGTTCTGGCTGTGGAATTTGTACCGAGAAGTGTCCTTCTCGTAAGACTCCTTCCGAATTCGACACGGGACTTAAAAATCGCGGAGCAATTTATATTCCTTTTGCTCAAGCAATTCCGAAGGTTCCTGTTATCGATCGTAATGCTTGCATTAAATTTAAAACAGGTAAATGTGGTATTTGTTCCAAGGTTTGTCCTGCGGGTGCCATCGATTACGGTCAAGAAGACGAAATTATTACGCAAAAATATGGTGCTGTTGTTTTGGCGACTGGCTTTGAAATGCTTGACCTGAAAAAATTCGGCGAGCTTGGTTGGGGCAGAAGCAAGGACGTCATTACTTCTTTACAGCTCGAACGTCTCACCAACGCAGCTGGACCAACTGAAGGTCACCTGGTTCGTCCGTCCAACGGCAAGGAGCCTAAAAAAGTCGTCATTGTTTCCTGCGTTGGTTCTCGCGACACGACGGAACGTGGTAAAACTTATTGTTCCAAGGTTTGCTGCATGTATAATGCAAAGCATGCCATGTATATTCGCGAAAAATATCCCAACGTTGATGTAACGGTTTTCTACATAGATGTGCGTACTCCTGGCAAAGGCTTTGACGAATTTCAACGTCGTGCTGTCGAAGAATATGGCGTGCATTATATTCGCGGGCAAGTCGGGAAGGTTGTAACCATGCAAGATGGAAAATTAATCGTCTTCGCTAGCGATTTAAATAGCGGCAAGCATTTGATGATGGACGCGGACTTAGTCGTGCTTGCGGCTGCAGTCGTTCCTGCTCATACAGCTCGCAAAATTGCGACCATGGTTACTGCAAGTATTGACACAAACGATTTCTATGTCGAAGCTCATCCTAAGCTTCGTCCTGTTGAAAGTCCGACGGCCGGCATTTTCTTATCCGGTATGTGTCAAGGCCCGAAGGATATTCCGGAAACAGTTTCTCAAGCTGGTGCGGCAGCTGCCAAGGTTATCGGTCTTTTAGCAAAGAATAAGCTTCTGACTAATCCTTGCACAGCTGAATGCAACGAAAAAATTTGTTCTGGTTGCTTGACTTGTACCAAGGTTTGTCCTTATGGCGCAATCACTTCTGAAAAGAAAACTGTTATTTCTCTCGCCGGTGTGCGTGAAGAGAGAGTTGTAGCAAGTGTAAACCAAGCTCTTTGCCAAGGCTGTGGTGCGTGCACTGTTGCTTGTCCTTCTTTAGCAATGGATCTAAAAGGATTTAGCAACAAACAAATTCTGGCAGAGGTGGATGCATTATGCTAGAAAATAAATTTGAACCCAAAATCGTAGCTTTTTGCTGTAATTGGTGCAGCTATGCAGGTGCCGATGGAGCTGGTACGGCTCGCAAAAATTATCCAGCAAATGTAAAAATAATAAAAGTTCCCTGTTCCTGTCGTGTCAATCCCATGTTCGTGCTCCGTGCTTTTGCACGTGGAGCTGATGGAGTCATTATGTGCGGCTGTCATCCAGGAGATTGCCATTATATGACTGGCAATTATTATGCTCGTCGTCGTATGACTTTGTTGATGAGCATGCTTGAATTTATGGGCGTTGATAAAAATCGTTTCCGCGTAGAATGGGTGAGTGCGGCTGAAGGAGCCCGTTTTGCAGAGGTAATGAATAGCTTTGTGGCAGATGTAACTGCTCTTGGAGAAAATATTAAGCTGAGGGATTTAAGATGCAAAAAATAAACTCATTAATGCAAGTTAAAGCCCAAGAGCTTTTAGCTAAGGGCGAAATAAAAAAAGTTTTGGCTTGGAAGGCTGGCGAATTTTTCTACGATAATGCTCCAGCTTCTTTTGAAAATGAAGCTGTTTGCCAAGAAATTATTTACAACGAATTCTGTCCTGCGAATTTGAGCAAATATTTGATGGCTAGCTCGAAAGCAGGAATTAAGACTGCAGTATTTCTTAAACCATGTGATACTTATGGTGTCAATCAACTCATCAAAGACAATCGCGTCAAGAGAGAAGTTGTTTACGCTATCGGCACTCCTTGCTCTGGCATGGTTGATGCGAAAAAAATTAAAGCTGCTGGTTATAAAACACTACTCAAGGTAGAAGTTGCTGGCGAAAAAATTTTCGTAACAACTCCTAAGGGAAAGGTTGAACTAGCTAAAAAAGATTTTCTTTTCGACAAATGTTTGATGTGTAAGGGCAATGACTACATGATTTGCGACGAAGAGTTAGCGGAAAAACTTCCTGTACCAGTATTCACTGGCGACCGCTTTGCAGCTGTGAAGGCTGTGGAAGCAATGAGCTCGGAAGAAAAATTTGCCTTCTGGCAGGAAGAACTTTCTAAATGTATTCGTTGCAATGCGTGTCGCGATATTTGTCCTGCTTGTAACTGCGAGCAATGTATTTTCGACAATCCTGAAGCACCGGTTGCAGGCAAAGCTTATGCAGATTCTGTCGAAGAACAGCTTTTCCATATCATTCGTGCGTTCCATGTAGCTGGTCGTTGTGTTGGTTGTGGCGAATGCGCACGCGTATGCCCTCAAGGTGTAAAGCTTGGACTTTTGAATATGAAATTCATGAAGGACATCAACTCCTTCTACGGAAAGTTCCAAGCTGGAGCAGACTGTGAGACGCGCGCGCCTCAAGTAACCTACAAGGAAGACGATCCCGAACCAAGTGAAGCAGTGAAAGGGGGAAGTCAAAATGCTTAAGATTTCTCTTGCTAAGCTTCCCGAACTTTGTGCATCACTAAATAAGAAAGCAGAACTTCTCGTTCCTGCCAAAAATAAAGCCGGCAAGGTGGACTACAAAAAATTCTCAGAAGATGTCGAGATTTGTCTTGATGAAAAAACTTCTCGAAGTGCGAAAGATATCTTCTTTCCTCAAGTAGAAAATCTTTTGAAATTTAAAGCCGAGGGCAAGAGCCTAAGTCTCGAGCAAGCTCTTCCTCCCGAGCACGCAACAATTTTATTTGGCGTAAGAGCTTGTGATGCTCGTAGTTTTAAGCTTTTGGACAAGGTTTTTCTCGCAAACCCCGTTGATTCTTATTACAAGGCTCGTCGTGAAAATTGTTTAATCGTCGGACTTGGTTGCTCTGAGCCTGAAGAAACTTGTTTCTGTTCTACATTTAATATTGACGCAACGAGTCCCGAGGCAGATATTAATACTTGGCTTGTTGGCGAAGAACTTTATTGGTCTCCTGTTAGCGAAAAGGGGCAAGCATTAACGGAAAAAGTTGCTGCTCTCTTTGAAGAGGCGGATACAAAACCAGTAAAAGAGCAAGCTCAATTAACTAAAAATATTCTCAGCCTGCTTCCCTTAGCCAATTTTAAAATTGCAGAAAAGTTTACTCGCGATGAGCTTGTAACATTTAATAGCAAGGTTTGGGGGGACTTGAGTGCAACATGTCTTTCCTGCTGCACTTGTACCTATGTGTGCCCGACTTGTCATTGCTACGATATTCGCGATTACAAGACGGACGATAATACAACCGAGCGTTTCCGTTGCTGGGATAGTTGCATGGCTAGTGATTTTACGAAGATGGCTCATGGCAATCCTCGTAAGACTAAGCTGGAACGTTTCCGTCAACGCTACATGCATAAGCTTGTTTACTTCCCTGAAAATAACGATGGCGATTATGCATGTGTAGGCTGTGGTCGTTGCTTAGAGAAATGTCCTGCTAATTTAAATATCGTAAAGGTTGCAAAAGCTTTGGAGGTGAGTGACGATGTGTAATTGCGGTGATACTTTGATTCCTCAAATCGGCGTCATCACTGACATTTGCGAAGAAACTGCCGATGTAAAAACCTTCCGCGTAGAAAGCTTAACCGGTGGCAAATTATTCGAGCATATGCCTGGACAATGCGCGGTGCTTTCTGTACCTGGCAAGGGCGAAGCAATTTTCTCTATCACTTCTTCTCCTACCAATGAAAAATATATGGAATTCAGTATTAAAAGATGCGGCTCCATTACTGATTTCCTGCATTTCGATGTAGAAGCTGGTCAACAAATTGCTGTTCGCGGACCATACGGGAATCATTTTCCTGTAGAAGATAAGCTTCAAGGTAAGGATGTACTCTTTATTGCTGGGGGTATCGGTCTTGCTCCCATGCGTTCTGTCATTAACTATATGCTTGACAAACGTGCAGATTATGGTAGCATTGATATTGTTTATGGTGCAAGATCTAAAGAAGATTTTGTTCGTTACGACGAGCTCACCAATGTTTGGCCTATCCAAAAGGATACTCGCGTTCATTTAACGATTGACCGTGCCCAGGAAGGCTGGGATGGTTATGTAGGTTTCGTTCCAAATTTCCTCAAGGATTTGAAATTTACTCCTGATAAAACCGTGCTTCTTTGCGGTCCTCCCATCATGATTAAGCTTTGTTTGGCAGCTCTCATAGAGATGGGCTTTTCCAAGACTCAGGTTTATACAACATTGGAACTGAAAATGAAATGCGGTGTTGGCAAATGTGGTCGTTGTAATATCGGTAAAAAATATGTTTGTAAGGATGGTCCTGTATTTACCTGTGACCAAATCGACGAAATGCCGGACGAATACTAAAGGAGAAAGAAAATAAGTATGGAAGAAATGGTAACAGTATACTTAATGGGCAAAGAATATTCCGTTCCCGCAACCTTGACGATTATGGATGCCATGGAATATGTAGGTTATAAGCTAGTACGTGGTGTTGGCTGTCGTAGTGGTTTTTGCGGAGCTTGTGCAGTAATTTATAGAATCAAAGGTAAAAACGAACTCAAGGTATGTCTTTCCTGTCAAACTAAGGTTGAGGAAAATATGTGCGTAGGTAGAATCGAAAGCTTTCCTATTAATAAACGTACCTTCAATATCGAAGAGATTAAGGCGGACGATAATATCGTTGGTCAGCTTTATCCAGAAATTTATAATTGCGTAGGCTGTAACGCTTGCACAAAAAGTTGTCCACAAGGTCTCAAGGTTTTGCAATATATCGCTTTTGCCCAACGAGGCAAATACGAACAAGCTGCGCATGCATCCTTTGACTGTGTAAGCTGTAATATTTGCGCAAGTCGTTGCCCGGCTCAAATTAGTCATAGTGCGGTTGGTTTGCTTTGTCGTCGTTTGACTGGCAAATACATCGCTCCCAAATGTGAGCATCTCGAGGCACGTGTTGCTGAAATCGAAAACGGTGACTTTGATATTCTTTTAGAAAAATTAAAAAAGATGCCCTTGGATGAGATTAAGGACCTTTACAATAAACGTGAGATTGAGAAATAGGAGGAAGTTATGAGCGCATTTACTGAAGATATGTTAAAATCCATGGCGAATGTTGAACGCACTCGTGCTTCTCGTTTGGGTGCGAACATCCAGCGTTTCTCCGCGGATGAAAAGGATGAACTGCTAAAGGAATTTCATCCTGACTATAGTGTAAAAGGTTTCAAGGTACTTGAGGTTGGACCCAATAAGGGCGACAAGGTTCCAGTTGAACTGGCAGCTCTTTTAGAAGGCCAAAGTCGTGTGGCAAATCTAAATATTGATTTGGAGAGAATTGATTACGACGTCGACGTTTTAATCATTGGTGCAGGCGGTGCAGGTGCAGCAGCTGCTATTGAAGCAAAAAATGCTGGTGCAAATGTTTTGATCGTTACCAAATTACGTATGGGCGATGCTAATACGATGATGGCTGAAGGTGGCATTCAAGCAGCCGATAAAGCTAACGATTCTCCTGCTCAACATTATCTCGATGCTTTTGGAGGCGGACATTACAAAAATATTCCCGAGCTTTTGGAACAATTAGTTGTTAATGGACCGCTGGCCATCGATTGGCTCTCTAAGCTTGGCGTTATGTTTGACAAAGAAACCGATGGAACCATGGTTACGACTCATGGTGGCGGTACCTCTCGTAAACGCATGCATGCTTGCGCCGATTATTCTGGTGCAGAAATTATGCGTGTCATTCGTGACGAGGTTCTAAATTTAGGCGTCAAGGTTTTAGAATTTGCTCCGGCCGTAGAACTTTTAAAGGACGATACCGGTCGCGTAGCTGGTGCAATTCTTTTTGATTATGATTCGCAAGAATATAAAGTCGTTAAAGCTAAATCTGTAATCATGGCAACAGGTGGAGCAGGACGTCTTCATTATCAAGGCTTCCCCACCTCGAATCACTATGGCGCAACAGCTGATGGTTTGAT
Source organism: Phascolarctobacterium sp. (assembly GCA_030523325.1). Lineage (GTDB taxonomy): Bacteria > Bacillota > Negativicutes > Acidaminococcales > Acidaminococcaceae > Phascolarctobacterium_A. The sequence goes on along the minus strand of JAUNIS010000001.1, from coordinate 77,370 downwards.
CATGGCTTATCGAGCTGGTGCTCCCTTGATTTATGCTGATGCCATTCAATATCATCCGACGGGCGTCGCATATCCTGCACAAATTTATGGTGCACTCGTTACAGAAAAAGTTCGTTCCATTGGGGCTCAGCTTGTAAATGCTGATGGCGAAATCTTTATGCATCCTCTGGAAACTCGTGACGTTGCTGCTGCATCCATCATTCGTGAATGCAAAGCAAGAGGCAAAGGCGTTAAAGCTTTAGACGGCGTTGCTCTCTGGCTTGATACTCCGCTTATCGAAATGCTGCACGGTGAGGGAACGATTGCTAAACGCATTCCCGGTATGTTGCGCATGTATTTAAAATTTGGCATCGATATTCGCAAGGAACCAATTCTTGTTTTCCCGACCTTGCATTATCAAAACGGCGGCATCTTGATTGATAAGAAAGCTGAATCAAAAATTCCTGGGCTCTTTGTTGCAGGCGAAGCTGTTGGCGGTATTCACGGAACAAATCGTCTTATGGGTAACAGCCTGCTCGATATCATTGTCTTTGGTCGTATCGCTGGCAGTGAAGCGGCAAAAGCTTCTAAAGAGATTACGATTGGCAAGCTGAACATGAATCATGTTGCTTCCTTTGAAGCTGAGCTTCAAGCTGCAGGAATTGCTGGTGGAGAAGCTTCTCCTAAGCTTCTGCCCATTTATACACACGGACGCGAGACAAGATAATCGTTCGAACATCATCGAGCTCAAATGCTTTTGCATTTGAGCTCTTTTTGTTGTAGCATAAAACATCAGAGTATAGTATAATATTAGTTGATTTATTACCAGCCCCTCATTTGGTAGTACGGTAGCTTAGAATTTTAAACATGTTGAAGCATGGAAGAAAGGTAGTGTTGAAAAATGTCTATTCAATTAGTCATCGTATGTCTGTACATCGCTTTGCTGTTTGGCATAAGCGTGTGGGTTAAGAAAAGAGCTGACCAAGGCTCGACGGCTTTCCTTTTGGCAAGTCGTAAGCTGACAACTGTTCTTGTTGCAGTAAATGTAACTGGTCTTGCTGTTGGCGCTGCATCAACTGTTGGTGTAGCTCAAAGAGCTTTTGGTGTTGGTTTATCAGCTGGTTGGTATAACGGTGCTTGGTCCATAGGTGCGATTGTCATGGGTCTTGTTGCTGCTGGTAAATTACGTGCAATGCGTGTTTCCACCATCCCGGAATTTTTCGAAAACTATTACGATGCAAAAGGTCGGTTGATTGGTGCGATTGGTCTTATCATTATCATGGGCGTAATCACCTCCTTGCAATATATGGCGGGTGGCGCAATTTTATCTTCCCTTTTGCCGGATATTTTCTCCTTTAAGGGTGGCATGATTATGAGTGCTGTTGTATTTATCGGCATCACTTTAATCGGTGGCCTGTGGTCTTCTGGTTTGTCCAATATCGTAAGTGTTACTTTAATTTATGTTGGTATCGTTTATTCCGCAACTCAATCCGTATCTAATGTAGGCGGTTGGGAGGCAATGGTTTCTAAGCTTCCTAACTCTGAAGTTATGGCTTCTCCCTTCTTGGGTTTGCCTTTAGCAGTTATCGTAGGTAATATTATTGTAATGATTACTCAAACAATTACTGCTCAAGGTCCTGTACAATTTGCTTGTGCGGCTAAGGATGCAAAGTCTGCTCGTAATGGTTACATTCTTGCTGGCTTGATGATTTTCCCGGTTGGTTTTATTTGTGCAATTGTTGGTTTAGTTGCCAAAGTCATGTATCCGGAAATGCCTATGTCTCAAGCTGCTATGGCAATGCCTAAGGTCATCATGTCCTTGGATCCATTAGCTGGTGGTGTTACTCTAGCTGCTATGTGGGCTGCTGATGTATCTACTGCTTGTGCAATTCTGATGGGTGCAGCAACCTTGTTTACCCAAGATATTTATAAACGTCTTATCAATCCTGGCGTTAGCGAAACCAAAGCCGTTGTAATTAGCCGTCTTACTGTTGTCGCAGTAGGCTTGATTACCCTGTGGTTTGCTTTCAACGCAGCAGGTATTGTAAGAACCATGATTGCTGGCTTGTCCATGACTACCGCTTTGACCTGTATCTTCTTCTTTACCATCTGGGCTCCTAGTCTTTGCCGTCGCAGCAGCGCGTTCTGGACTACCTTAGCTGGTATCATCGGTATGGTTTTATGGTACATGCCTGCAAGTCCTATCCAAGGTTTAAAACCCGTATTTGCTAACGAAGTAATCTATTTTGAATGGCCTATCTGCATTCTTACTTTCTTGCTTGTTTCTGTAATTGACAAAAACAATATTAAAGAAGTAGTAATGGTTGCAGAAGAGGAAGAAGAATAATTTTTATTCTTAAGTAGCGTTTCTTTACAGAGGGTGAGGGTAATGATTAAATCAGCAACAAATAGTATGGCAATTGGTAGAGCGGCTCTGAATATTGCTCTGACAGCCACAAGACAAGAAGAAAATTTGGTTAAGGAAGAGCTTTTAAAGAGTGGAATTCGTTCTACAGCCGTCGATTTTGGTGGCGAATTTATTCCCTCCATTGTAAAAATTGTTGAACGTGCAGTTGTAGCTGCTCAGCGCCAAGGTCTCGTAACAGAGACCCATGTAGGCGCTGGGGCAGTTGCAGGTGCAGCTCATGAGGCTTTGGCTCAGGTTATGAGTAAGGCGGTCGGTTTTAACGTGGGTGGGAAAATTGGTATCGCTCGCAGTGGCGAACATCTATGTGTAGCAATTTTTATGGGTGTTGGCGTTCTTAATTTGAACGAGATGTGCGTGAGTTTGGCTCATCGCTCACTAGCATCCGACGAATAATTTTGAGGTAAGAGAATGAATTTAATCGATGTAATTGGTCCGGTGATGATTGGACCCAGTAGCTCTCACACGGCAGGTGCTGCAAGACTTGGTCTCTTGGCTGCATCCATTCTTGGTTCTCAGCCTGTTAAAGCAGAACTTTTTCTTCATGGTTCCTTTGCGGAAACACACAAGGGTCATGGAACTGATTTAGCTCTTATCGCAGGCTTAATGGGTTGGGCTCCGGATGATGAGAGAATTCCGGAATCCTTTGAATATGCAAAAAATGCAGGACTAGATTTCTGCTTTCAAAAAATAGATTTGGGAACCGCAACGCATCCTAATACAGTTTTGTTCAAATTAACAGCGAATTCTGGACGTGAATGTGAAATCGTTGGTTCTTCCATTGGCGGAGGGCAAGTGCTTGTTAGTGAGATAGACGGCTTCCCCGTAGAACTTTCTGGTAGATTGCCAGCGCTTATTACAAATCACGAGGACAAGCCCGGTATTATTTCTGTAGTAAGCACGCTCCTTGCAAATATGAGCGTTAATATTGCTACTATGCGAGTGTTCCGAACTAATAAAGGTGGGCTTGCTTCCATGGTCATTGAATGTGACAACGCTATCGACTCTTGCGTGCTAAATGCAATTGGAAGTATTCCGGCTATTCGTTCCATTCGTTTCGTTGATAAGGTTCTTTAAGGAGGAGCAGCGTGAAAAAAGATAAATTATCTCTGCTTAGATTAATAGAAGAGTCTCAACAACAAGACTGCTCGTTTCAAGATTTTCTTTTGCAATATAACGCTAAGGAATTAGAAACAACTCCTGAAAAACTTTTAGCACAAATGAAAGCGATGCTTAAGGTCATGCGTGGTTCTATCGATTATGGTTTGACGGGAGTAAAGTCACGCAGCAATTTAACTGGCGGAGACGCCAAAAAATTATTGGCGGCATCTGGTAACGAAAGGTTTGTGGGGATTCTCGGTGAAAAAGCTTTCGACGCAGTTGTTTATGCGATGGCTGTTGGCGAATGCAATGCGGCTATGGGTCGAATTGTAGCGGCTCCAACAGCTGGCGCGTCAGGCGTTTTACCTGGAGTGTTTTTTTCACTAGCCAAACACTACAATTTGTCTGACGACGAACTTGCTAAAGGCTTAGTCGTTGCGGGTACGATTGGTATGGTTATCGGCACACGTGCATCGCTTGCAGGCGCGACTGGTGGTTGTCAAGCGGAATGTGGTAGTGCTGGGGCAATGGCCGCAGGCGCAGCTGTAAGTATGCTAGGAGGCAATGCTGAGCAGGTTGGTACTGCCGTAGCTATCGTTTTTAAAAATATTTTAGGACTTGTTTGCGACCCGGTCGCAGGATTAGTCGAGGTTCCCTGTATTAAGAGAAACGGAGCGTGTGCCCTGCAAGCTCTCTTAGCAGCTGAACTTTCTTTGGCGGGGATAACAAGCTTCATTAATTGCGACGAAGCGATTGATGCGATGAAAGAAGTTGGCGACCTCTTGCCTTGTGCTTTACGTGAAACTGCTGGTGGTGGGCTTGCTTTGTCACCGTCAGCTCTTGCTTGGGCAAAAAAATATTTTGCTCAAGGAAAAGAATAAATTATTTAATTGGAGGATTTTATCATGAGACCCATTTCTACAAAAGAAGCTCCGGCAGCTGTCGGTCCTTACTCTCAAGCAATTCTTTCCGGTTTTACCGTATACACTTCTGGTCAAGTTGCTATTAATCCGGCAACGGGCAAATTGGTTCAAGACAGCATCGAAGCAGAAACTCAACAAGTTCTCGACAATCTTGAAGCAGTTCTTGCTGAAGCTCGTATGGGCTTTGAAAATGTTGTTAAGACAACAGTGTTCCTCACCGATATTGCAAATTTTGCAGCTGTTAACGCAGTTTACGCAAAAGCTTTCAAAAGTGATCCTCCTGCTCGCTCTTGCGTACAAGTAGCTGCACTTCCTCTTGGCGCTCGCGTCGAAATCGAATGCATTGCAACTAAATAATTTAACGTAGAAATTTTTCGCTAGCTTTTTCCCTTGGGGTTTTTGCTTTCTTGGGTGAATATAAGCAATAAAATTAATCCAAGCTTTTAAATAGTTTTTAAGGCGAGCTGTGTTTTGCTAAAAAGCAAATTTTTTATAAAAAAACCTTGACGGGTTTGCGGCTTTGTAGTATAATAACTTTCGTCGCCAAGCTATTAAGTTTGGAAATGAATTTGGTGGCTGTGGTGAAGTGGTTAACACGGCGGATTGTGGCTCCGTTACGCGAGGGTTCGACCCCCTCCAGTCACCCCACTTGTTAATCCAGAATTTTGTAGGGGCATAGCCAAGTCGGTAAGGCAACGGACTTTGACTCCGTCATGCGTAGGTTCGAGTCCTGCTGCCCCTGCCAATGTGATTCACTAGCTCAGTCGGTAGAGCACCTGACTTTTAATCAGGGTGTCCGGAGTTCGAGTCTCCGGTGGATCACCACGAAAGTAATGCCTCTGGATGAAAATCCAGAGGTTTATTATTTGTTATTCCTTGAATTTTTTTCGGAATAACAACAATCGATTCACTAGCTCAGTCGGTAGAGCACCTGACTTTTAATCAGGGTGTCCGGAGTTCGAGTCTCCGGTGGATCACCAGAAAATAAGGCCTCGGAACAAAAGTTCCGGGGCTTTTTGTGTTTTGGATTTAAGAAGAATTTTCGCTGTGTAAAAGGGTTCGGCCATGATATGCCGGACTTTTATTTTTATGTTCACATAAAATTCACAGAACTGACACAGAGAATACACTTATGAACATATAAATGTCTTGTGGGGGGGCACAATGGTGATATAATTTTTATAGGTAGGATAGTTGCAATATGAATGTGTCAAAAGAAATGCTCGTTGGTGCTGGGAGTAGGGGAATATTATGATTCAGTAGTAACAAAGGAGGTTGAATTATGAAAGGTATAGTAGATTCTATGGGATTAAAAGGTGCGACAGTGTTTGCTGTTTTGATTTTAGTTTCTACAAAACTGGGAACACTGTACCCTTACCTTGATGTTGTGGTAGGTGCAGTTGGGTGTTTGTTGCTGTTTATGTATTTGGAAATTTATTTTGACAAGCTTAAGCAGGGCTTATCCGATAAGTTGTCAGAAGAAATTGTAAGGGTTAAACAAAACGGAATTGAACTGAATAAAGAACTGAGAGAAAAAATGGATGCTCTCCATAGTGACTCTGTAAAAGCGATCAAAGAAGCTGGCGACGCTAACTGCAGCACTGTACAGACGTGTCATAACGAGCTAGCTAATTCGATAATTTCTCTAAATAGCGATGTAGTCCAAAGAATAAATGAAGAAGGATCGAAAATACTAGAAAGTCAAGAAAAATCCAACGCACAAATAACCAACCAGATGAAACTTGATAATGAGCGATTTGAAGAGTTTATTGGAAGTTCTAATGAAAAAATTATTAAAGGTATAGAGGATATAGAAGATAATATTAAAAATGTAGTGAAAGCAGGTAACGAAAACCTGCAGAAAAAGATTAAGGACGTAGCTGACGCACAGAAAGATGAATTTGAGAAGATAAGTTCCAAGGTTTCGGCACAAGAAAAAAACAGTAAAGAGATTAATGATAATCTCTCTATGTTCCGAAACTGTTTAGAAGAAAACCTGAAGGCAGTTGCACTGATATCTCAAACTACTGCAGGCAACAAAGAAGAGATTCTTGCCTCAATTAAGAACTGTGTTAAGTTAATAAAAAGTAAAGAGCAGGAACAGGAAATTATTGAGGTAAAAGACGAAAATGCTGTTATTATAAATACAAAACAGGCAGGCATTACTATTCACAGCGAGATGCACGAAAATAATAAGCTGTCATTCATGGCTGGGTATCAAAACGGACGGATGATTTTCAGTAAGACATTTGACGATGATGGTGGTATTACGTCTGAAACCAAGTATGATGCAAGTGGGCAGGTCGAAGAAAGAAAAACTTATATTAATAAAAACGGTAAAATTAGTGTCGAGATTGATAAGCCGAGGAGGTAAGCAGGTATGTTTTTGGTAATGCTGAACAAGAAAGAACAGGAATATTTCCTTGAACTTGCAAATATTGCGATGAATGTCGACGGAGTTATTATGGAGTCTGAACTTCATATGCTGGAAATGTTTCGGAAAGAAACGGATCTGCAGGAATATGTCATCAAAAATATTCCTATTGATAAACTAAAAATCTATGTTGACACCAGCACAAAAAGGAACAAGAAAGTTTTCCTTTTTGAGTTGGCTGGCATGTTGTATGCTGATGAGGAAATCGCACCCGAAGAACGTGATTGGTTGTTTGACATTGCAACAAGCTGGGGATTCAGGGAAAGCGAAATGAAAAAGATAATAAGGTGGGTTATGGATTTTAATGATCTTTTAGCTGAAGGATTTGAATATATAAATCAGAAGGAGAGGTTGTAATGGGATTTTGGAGCGCTGTAGAAAAAGTTGGTAAGGTTGAATTGTATGCTGTTACTCATCCCGTGGAAACAACGAAAAAAGTAGTTTCCGGTATTTGTTCAGGTGTTGAATATGTAATTGATAACGTATCTGGCAACAAAGCGGAGCGCATATCGGAAGAAGCACGGAGAATATATAATGAAAAAAGAAAGGAATATGATGAAGCCGTGAAACAATATACTGGGGAAATGGATTCGCTCAACAGAGCCCGGACAGAGGTATTGGACAGCATAAACAAGAAAAAAGAATATATTGTTGACGTTTTGCTTGAAAAAATGCAAGGTATTCTGTCGAAAATAAAATATAAAAAGCGCTTCGCTATGGAGCATTTGAGCGGCGGGCAGGTAATTATTAGCCCTATAGAGCTGCGTAGTGACGTGCTGAAGATTGATTTCAAAAAAAATCCCATAAAATCAAGATTGAAAGCATTTTGCACCTTGGGTATGTGGGCTAACAGCCAGGCTAGTGAATCACTGGACGAGGCTAAGAATGAAGTCAAAAAACTTGAATATGCTATGTCCAGAATGACAGCTGAACTTCAGCGCTACAGCCTTATGAAGACTGCATTGGAGCAGACCGATAAAATGTTGGCCGATATGATTGATGTTTATGAAAATGTGTTATGCAAGGCTGAAAATGTTGCCAAAGTACTGCGTTTTAAGTGTATGCAATTCACTCATGCTCTTGATGAAAAGTACTGCAAGCTGGAAAGCCTGCCTGATGCCGACCAACATCTCATGTATGCCCTGTTCAACCTTTCAAAGATACTTAACGATGTTGCTAAATTGCACCTGACAGACAGCAGTGAGGATGTTGACATTAAAAAATATGAGAAACTAAACGATAATTTCAAGGCTGCAGCAGCCTGAGAGGGATATTATGGACAGAGCACAACTTATAGAGCAGCAACTCCGTGCTTCATCACCGTTAGAGGTTGCATTAGCTCTCAAGAAAATTGAACTTTACGACAAGAAGGAGTCGCAAGAAGTTTTTGACGAAGTGTATCAAAAGTTTGAGAACGGTGACAGTCAGGTCGAAAACGTATTGAAACCCGTTATGCTTTCTATTGTAGATTCGCTTCTAGAAACAGTAAAACCGTTGAGGGATTTAAGATCTAAGGGACTTACTGCGTCTAGGATTTGGACGGAATGCGAGAACTTTTCTTATGAGAATACTCCTGATGTTGAAAGTACTCCGGATGCTTATCAGGAATCCAAGAACATTCGTGAGAAATCAGGGTTTGACGGTGATGTAACTACGTTGCATGCTACTGCAGTTCCTGATGGTTACGATTTTAAGGCTGCAACTGGAAAAAATAAAGCCAGAGAAGCAAGAAATCAGGAAAACCAAGATATGCTTGGAGAAGCCCATCCAAATTCAGAAACTATCGATTATAACAGTAACAGGACGTCTTATGAGGACAAGAATAAGATGGCTGCCGGTACGGATGAATATTTTGGTAACCGTCCTAGAAGAAAGGACGAATACAGGGATGACTACATAACTAAAGATACAAGCAGTCCTGATCACATCATTCCATTGACAAGGGTTCACGACCAATTTCAGAGAAACAATGCTCTTAATACTGAAGACATGAAGCAAATGGCTAATCAAGGTGATAATTTTGCTATAACAGATCGTGGCTTTAATAAGGGCAAGAACGACCAATTAAATGAAGAAATGGAAACTTTTCACGGTGAACCTTTAGAGAAGTATCATGCTGACAAGCAAGAAATGAAACGGGAATCCGAAAAAGCGCAAACGGCAATCAATCAGAAAGCCAACGAATTTGTTGCCAAAACACTTACAGGTGAAGGCAACGTCAGTGTCAGTGACGCAGAAGTCGATGCTGCTATAACGAAGCAATATGGGAAGAACTTATCCGATGAGGAACGGAAAGCACTCAGCAAGGAAATGAGGGAAACTGTAAAAAAACAAAAGCAGGAGGATAAAGCCAAGGAGGTATATGGGAATTTAACCCAAAATGCAGTTTCTCAAAGTTCGGATTATGCCTTGGGAAATTTTATAATTTTTATCTTGAAGCCCATAGTATATGAGATGAAAGATATTATCAAGAAGGGGCTAGAAGCTGGGGTGGCTGTAAAAGGGAAAATTTCTGCTATCAAGAAGAGGTTTACAAGAGTAAAAGATTACATTTTAGAAAACGGAATTGGCGAACTTTGGGGTATGACAAAAGACTTTGTCAAGATGCTGATAAGCTCTTTCATTGAAGGCGTCATCAACCTATTTATCGGCTTCTACAAAATGGTTTTCAAAATTGTCAAAGAGGGTGTCAAGATTTTTGTAAGGTCGTATAAGATTATCTGGGGTGAAGAAGGCAAAAACATGACATCACGCCAGAAGGGTGATGCTGTGCTAAAACTTGTCGGCGCAGCAATTGGCGGTCTGATCGGTATCGGAGTGGAGCAACTTTTGTCCCAGATTGTTATAATTCCTGGGTGGGCAAGGATGGTACTGGCTACGTTGTGTAGCGGGCTTTTGTCTGCACTTTTTATGAATACTCTTGAAAAACTAGACTTGTTCAGCGTAAAATCCGAAAAGCGTCAATTGGTTATTGAAGAGGTATTTAATGCTCGTATAAAAGACGTCGAGTCTGCAACTGAGTCCATGGATACAGTTGCGATTGACGTCCTTAATGCTCAGCAGAAAGCTTTTAATTCAATCACTTCTTCCGTAAACAAGGCACTTGATGACGAAAATTATGAGGAAATGAGTGCAAGAATAAAAGAAATGTCTTCGTTCCTTAAAATTGAACTGCCGTATGGCAATGTAAAGGAATTCATCAAGGCATATGATACTAAAGCAAGCCTGAGCTTGGATTAATATCATAAACATGGTCATTTGAATTTTTAATGGCGATATAACTTTTAATCAGGGTGTCTGGAGTTCGAGTCTCTGGTGGATCACCAGAAAATGAGGAAACTGTTAGGAATTTCCCATAAAGTAATAGACGATGTTAAGAAATCGTTAAAATGAAATGGACCTAGTGTTACCATTCGGTTTCACTAAGTCCATTTGAGTTTTAGGGGAATTGTCGAATCTCTTTAGGTGCTTAAGCTATTAGAATTTTTTGTTGGCGAAAACGGTTTCCTTGCCATCGGGAACTGTCTTATTTCTCTCGTATTTGGTAAACTTGTAGGATTTGATAGCGCTGGTGTCCTTGTCAACAATAAAGCGAATGTGGAACATCTCTTCTTGACAACGGTCTTTGCCCTTGGTGTCCTTGAACTTTATGTCACGGTTGTAGTTGGCACCTCTTGCGTGGAACCACAGGTCGCGCACCTTGCGTTGGTCGCTAGGGCTGATTTTGGAGTCGTTGAGCAGCTTGCCATTTGCACTGGGATGGAGTTTCATTTGCTTGTAGCAATCGTCAACAATTTTTTGAATCTCAGGAGTCATCTTGGGGGTTTCAGATGCGTTCTTAATGTAAGCTGGATATACCCAGTTAGGACCAGAAGCCAGCTTGCCGGCAGGCTTAGCTGTATTATTGGTAGTGGTCTTCTTAGTATCGGTTTGCTTTTGGGTGTTAGTGGTAGCGGGCTTCTTGGGCTCTTCCTTTTTCTTGTCATCGCCACCGCAGCCAGCTGCAAAAGCAAAGGCAGTAATCATACCGCCGATTAATAAATATTTTGCGTATTTGTTCATGGATTTTACCTCCTATTAAATATTTACTATTTTTACTAGTCGAGTACGTCGCCCTTTGTGTTTAGGATGGAGAGCCCAATACCCATAATAATTTTAACAAATTTTTTTGCAAATGTATCCTGAGCAAAACCTCAGTTTTTTATATTTTTTTCCAATACTGAGCAAAACCTCAGTACTTAAAAGTTTTTAGGTGTGCTATTCTATGTACGAGGAAGGGTACTTTTTAACTGCTGTTAATTATTTACGCCAAGGAGGTATGTGTATATGTTAAGCTTAAAAAAAATTTCTTTGACGGCTGGCTTGCTATTGCTTTTGACTAGCACGGCTTTTGCTGTTCTGCCTGTAGAGGGCATTTATGAAAAGTATGCTGGTGACGGCCATCTGGAGGCGCGTATGTATGTGGTGGAGAGCCAGACGGCTGTCAAGTATGGGCTGGGCCAACAGTTGGCTGAGCTCATCTGGCTAGAGGCTTATGCTGCTGATGGAAACGTACTGGGCCAAATGGCTACCAAATATATCTGGAAGACAGATACTGCCGGTGCTGCTGAGAAAGCCCTGCTATTGGATAAGAAGCAGTTTGGAGAGCAGAATATGACGCCTAGCTATGCACGGGATGCAGCTGTCTTTAGCTTTGACGGCGAGGGCCATGTCAACGTGGGTATGATTGATGGCTTTGAAGGAGAGAGCGTCACATGGGCTAGCATGAAAATTGCTGAGGTAATGAAAGGCAGCTATACTCATGTTGAAGGAAGCGTTGAAATTAGCCCGCTGCTGTTAGCCTACATGCTGGAGGGCGATACCTATTATAAACGGTTTGAGGATGTAAATAAGGTGAACGATGAAGTTAATCAGGCTAAGCTCCGCCTGTACTATACGGGCGACAACAGCTGGGAGCTGTACGAAAACAATATGGAGCTGGGCAGAATTATCAAGCAGATAGCCAGCTACAAGCCCAACCTGCGCCTGGAGAAATGCTACGGCCAGGGCGTAATTACAGGCACTGAGGTGCGCCTGCGCCATAGGCCTACGGTGGATTCGGGTATTTTAGGCATTACGGAAATCAACGAAAAGGTTACCGTTGCGGGTCTTGCCCACGGCTATGATGAAAGAGACTGGTGCTACGTTATTCGTGCTAACGGTCAGAAGGGCTTTGTAGCCGCTCAATATTGCCAAATTAAAAAATAAGGAAGTGAGGTCTGCACTATGCGTAAAATTTTTAGCCTATTAGTGCTCAGCCTGTTCTGTCTGCTGAGCGTGCTGCCTATGAGCAAGAGCTATGCGGCGGTAGAAACCTTCCGCCTCAATGAGAACATTACCATTGTGACGGATAATCATAATCATTATCTGCGCCACAATGACCAGGACATGGTTAAGATTAACTACCATGACAATAACTACATTACTCTGGCGTTGCTGCCCAATGCTGACCCTGAGGTGCTGTGGACCAACTTTAAGGGCAGCACGGATTCCGGTGTTAATGCTGCCTACGCCGCTCATTATATTTCTCAGCTGGGGACTAAGGACGCCTACAGCTACTGGTATCGCCTGACGGACTTCTACAGCAGTGAGACCGAAGATCCCGTTATCACCTGCATGTACGATATTATTGATGACCCGCAAAAGCCTGTACCCATGCTGCTGGGCTGGATTAATATTACCAATAAGGTTAGCGTGTACTCTGACTTCTTTCCTGCGCACAACGGCTTCGGCGCCATTAAAGGCACTGAGGTGCGCTTCCGTGCTGAGCCCAACACCAATTGCCAAGTGCTTGGCTATTTTGAGCAGGGCGAGCTTATTTCCTTGCTAGGCTTCTGCCAGAGCGTGCAGGGCTTTGATAAGCCTTGGGATTGGGCCCGTGTGCAACGTGAAAATGGTCAGGAGGGTTATGTGTCCGCCCAGTTTGTACAGGGTAAAAAGCCAAAGCCTAATTATTGATGTCTGTGAAGGAGTGATTACCTGCGAAAGCAAGCAGGGTGTAGAATTTGACGGTGTGCTGTACTAAAAAATAATAGGATGCAAAAGACCGGCTGCACTAGGCAGTCGGCCTTTTATTATGCACGTGTAAATTTTTGTTAAAAGCTGCTTAGAAGAACATAGCTCCTACAGAGCCGAAAATCATAAAGAGGATAAAAAGTGTTAGCCATAAGAAAGGTGGCACAAAGCAGTATTTTAGCAGATCCATTATTCCTATACTGTTGCTGTTGGGTCGTTCGTCCTTAGCACGTACCTTACTGCCATCAGGTTTCAGGCGGAAATAAACAGGGGAATTGAAAATATCGCGGCGGATATAGGATAGGTAAAGAATAAAGCAGATAGGAATAAACAAGCACCACCAGGCTCCTGCGTAGCTATGCTTGGGACCCATGAAGCCTATGCCCGTGGCAAGGCCGATGCAACCGCCAATAAGATTGGGCAAGAACACTAGCAGCCCCGCAATTCCTATGAACATGGCAATTCTATCCGGAGTATAGAAGGCGATGTCGACAGCCTCTTCGCCCTTGCCTAGGTCTGCAAAGAACACAGGCTTGAGGGCAGGGTTATCAGGCAGCTCCTTGCCATCAGTAAAGGTCAGCTGATTATTGACGCGCTTGGCCAGCTGCTTAGCACTCTGCAGATAAATATATTTTTTTACGTTTTCCGTATGGCTGTAGGCAATTCCGGTGATAAGTGCGGTTGTACCACCAAACATGAGGGACATGAGTACATTAGAACTGCTATCAAAGATGAAGATAGGCACCAATTGACACAGAGCCATAACAAAGAGAGTTATGACAACAGGCTCCAGCCAAGCGTACTGAGTAGTGGTAGGCCCATGGGGACTAACAGCAACTCTGCCTGTTTGGCCGTTGACGGCGCAGTTGATTTTGCCTACGTTAAAAATATACACTGGCATCAATGCAGGTATTTTTAGTACGTTTTGCACATTCACCACATTTAACAGATCCTGGCTCATTAGTGCTTCTTCTACTACAGGCTCGTAGGTGTTTTTCATTTCTTCAGCAATTCTTGCGTCAATTTGCTTATCCGTGGCGTCCTGGAGCTTCGTGTGCTGACCTGCTATGTAGCCATATTGAAAGGGCTGCACCTCGCGCCAGTCAAAGGGTTCCATATTGTCTAGTAGCATGTTGTTCAGCTGCTTCGATGTGTTAACGGCAACCTCCTCTACAAAGCTGCCATAGGTGTAGTTCATAGAGCTGCGTGCTCTAGTAACCTTGCCTCGCACTGGTCCCTTGATAACCTGATAGGGCAAGTAGTAGCCCTTGAGGTCATCAACGTGACTCGCCAGCTCCTTGGCCTCCTGAGTGTTTTTGTTAGCATCAAGCCACTTGCGCAGCTCTACCTTTGCCTCTTCAAGCGTCAGCTTAAAGGGGATAATCAGCTCGGGAAAGGAGTCGCTGGTGACAAACTCTGAGTTAACCATTTTCGTGCCGCAGAAATCACATTTGCCTGTAGCCTCGGTTTTGTCAATAACTACAATGGCACCACAGTTAGGACAATTATATCTGTGCAGCTTCTCTCTGTGATGTCCAGCTTGCAAATTTTCGGCGTGTTTTTTACGATAGCGCTCGAGGGCTCTAATAGGTGCATGAATATCTGTAGTAGCACCACAGCTTTGGCAATGATAATTTTCGTGGATAATATCGTATTCAGCTGGGGCACCGCAGCCCTCACAACGAATTTGGAGAGGATTAGTAAATGTTTCCTGCATTTCGTCAAAATTTTCCTTTGCGTCCATTTGCGTCCCTCCTTATTCCTTAGCTTTAAACAAGCCAACCAGCGTAAAGCATATTCCCAAAAGGAAGGTGCCCAGTGCTGCATCAAAGCGGTCCTCAGTATATGAACTGCGCATTTCCTCCGGTTCCATACGCTTATCATAGAAGCGGGCATAATGATTGGACTTGTTGACCTTTTTATTATACTGGCTGCCCACAATGGTAAACTCAGGCATTGGCTTGGCAAGATTTAGTACCTTATAATATATACGTACACTGCCAATGTTATTAGGGGCCGTAGTACGCTGCACATAAAAATTCCGCTTATATTCAAAGCCAGCAGGGGTGCTTTCTTTTGGCAGTCTAGCAATGACTCCAAACTTATCGGCGTACTTTGTCATATCAAAGTCATCCTTCAGATAAACGCTGCTAATAGGCAAATCGCCTTTATCCAGATAAAAATCATGGAAGAATGTGTTGGTGGTATGTGTTTTATAAAAAGGAGGATTGCTCCATTCC
This sequence comes from Phascolarctobacterium sp., assembly GCA_030523325.1. Classification (GTDB taxonomy): domain Bacteria; phylum Bacillota; class Negativicutes; order Acidaminococcales; family Acidaminococcaceae; genus Phascolarctobacterium_A. Next base: position 62,214 of record JAUNIS010000001.1, on the reverse strand, counting down.
TTGCCCGTCTTATCCTTAAAGCTGGGCACAGCCTTATCTTTCCAGCCCGCCTTTACCTTGTCATCTTCTAGGTAATACTGGAGCATCTCCACCTTGCGTTGCATGATGGGTGTTTTAAAGGATACCTTTAGCTTCTTATCAGTTACCTCTTCCTTGGCAGCGATTTTGCCTTGAAGTAGGAGCAGATTATTGTCGTTGTCCTTGTGATAGTTGTTATCCGTGACCCGTACAAATTTGGGCATGTGATAAAAACTAGTGTACAAATAGGCGGTGGCGCCAAACAAAGTTATACCTGCAGCAAGGCAAGCATAACGAAGTACTTTTTTCATTGCTCCGTGCCTCCTTAAAAATATTCTTGTCATCATTATATACGAGCAAGGGATAAAACAGTACTGAGGCGTAACACAGTTTTCGAAAATTTTGCAGTGATCCCAGGATTTCTTGGGGAGGAATTTTTTAAAATACATTTCAATAATCAAAAACTTTAAGCATCTAAAACGCCAACGCAGTTTTTACTCTTGCAGTTGTAATCTTAAGTAATGTTGACATTTTCGTAGACAAAATTATAATATTATATGTGATTTAATCCTAAGCATATAGAAAAAGGGAAAATTTTTTAATTATGAACGAACAAGAAATATTAGAAATCCTTCATAATCGCTGCGAACAAACTGGTTGGCGTAAGCTTTGCGGCATTAAAGTTGCAGGGATAAAGGACAAGAAATTAACTTTATCCATGTTAATAACGGAAGACATTAGCAATGCTCATGCCATAGCACATGGCGGTGCGATTAGCGGTCTTTTAGATACAGTAATGGGACTTAGTTGTATGATTCAAGGAAAAAACGTTGTCACAATGAACCTTAATATTAACTTCATTCGTGGAGCGAAAACAAATACTTTGGTTTATGCAACCGCTGATATAATTCACGTAGGTAGAACATCCATAATAACCGAGGCAAAATGCTTTGATGACAAAGAAACTCTTTACGCTACCGCGACCGGAACGTTTTACGTTTTAAGAAATAGAGAACAGCATTAAGTGCTTAAAAGAAGTTTACAAAGAGCTTATCGCTGTATTAAATGTTAAAGGAGCAAGAAATGTATAACGGACCGATAATAGATGCGCATTTTCATTATTTTAATGTAGATGGCTTCGATATTTTGGCTAAGGCGGCCGGACATGAGAACACTTCTGATTGTTGGCAAGAAATTGCCAAGGAGAATAATATTATCTTTAGTATAGCCATGGGTAATACTTATGATGGCAGTGTGCGTTATGGTGGAATTCAGCCTCGTTTTATAGATCTAAGTGGTCCATTTGACGAAGAAAATTTTAATCAAGGAGATAACATAGGTTATTGTTTAGGAGTACAGAGCGACCTTATTAACGAATCTCTTGCTGAAAAAACTGCTCTCGAATTTGAGTATTACCTGAAGCTTCCGATAGAAAAAAGCCATGTAATGGGAATTAAACTATATCCTGGATATAATTCTGTCTACGTAAATGATAGAATACATTGGCCTTTATTCGAATTGGCAAAAGCTTATGACGTGCCTATCGTGATACATACAGGAGATACTGCTTGGCCTAGGGCTCATTTAAAATATAGCCATCCTCTGACGGTAGATGATGCAGCTGCAGATTTTCCTGACACAAAATTTGTTCTTGCGCATTGTGGTTGTCCTTGGTTTATTGATGCTTGCGAGGTAGCTGCCAAGAATAAAAATGTGGCGTTGGATTTATCAGGCATAATATCCGGCAAGCCAAATGTTGCGGATGCATTAAAAAAGTATCAAGGTGTTTTCGATAATTTGCGTACCTGGCTGCAATATATGGGTGATTACAGCAAAGTAATGTATGGTAGCGACTGGCCCTTAGTTAACATTCCTGCCTATATTGAAATTCTCGGGAACGTTATTCCAGAAAAATACCATGAAGATTTTTACTATAAAAATGCTTTACAAATCTTTAATAGAATTGGCAAGATAATACGTTAGCGATATATGTAAGTCCTGCTAAAAAAAAATTTGGCTCGCAGAGAGCATGATGTTTTGCATTTGGAGTTAATTATTGATTTTGCGAATGGGGTATGCTATACTCAGTTCGAGTTTAATATAAGGAGGATTCATCATGAACAAGTCTGTTTTTGTAGAAGCTGCCCAAGAAGCTTACAACGCGCCCTCTGCTTGTGCAGAACTTAAAAGTGCTGCTAAAAAATATTTAGAATCAATCGGCAAAGATGACGAAGATGTAGCTAGGGAAAATTTAATTGCAGAAGCTAAAGTTGATATTATGACACCGGCACAGGTTGCTGCTGCAATGAAGTTAGAACCTGTAATTGCTGCTTTAGGTAAAGATACTGCCGCTGCTATAGGAGCTCACGCCGCTGAACTTGAAGCCAAGGGAGCGGATTATTGCGACTGTCCGGCTTGTGCGGCATGTGCTAAACTGTTAGCCAACAAGTAAATGATATTATGAACAGGAAATGCACTTTAAGGGTGCATTTTTTGTTTTTTGGGAGTAATCAGTTGGAATGAAAAAAATTTAAAAGTTGTTGGATTAATGCTTCATAAAATTTTTTTTGTGAAGGCAGAATAAATTTTTTAATTTTTCACAAAACAGAAAATTTTCTAATGTATATTGTATACATTAGAAAATTTTCTTAAACTTGTTGTTCTTTTATTAGTAAGTATGTTATACTTGAGATGTTATGGAAAAGTTATTCGCATACGATTTAAGAAACCATTTATCAATGGCTGGAATGATTATTATCAAGCTCAGACAGGAGATTCTTGACGGCACGCTAAAGGGAGGAATGGTGCTTAAGCAGGACACACTAGCTCAGCGCTATGGCGTTAGTATAAGTACCCTGCGCGAGGCCATGAAGGCGCTAGAGGGAGAGGGCCTTATCGAGTTTACGGCTAACAAGGGAGCCAATGTTAAACGCATGACTCTTGAGGAGGCTTTAGAAATTTTTGACGTCCGTCAGATAACAGAATGTGAAGCGCTTGCTCGTTCTATGCCCAACCTCACAGAAGAAGATTTTTTTATCCTGGAAGGTTTGCTCGATGAAGAAGAGTTTTGCACGGAGCCTGTACTTTACAGTAAAATCAATCAGCAGTTTCACAACAAACTTTACGAACGTTGTGGCAACGAGACTTTGTTAAAGCTTATCGCTAAGCTGCACAGCCATGTGAGTCGCTATACGACACTGTACTTAGACGGAATGTTGCACAAGGATGATTCACACGCAGAACACAGGAATCTGCTCGAGGCTTGTCGTAAGGGTGATAAAAGATTGGCCAAGACTATTTTACGCAAGCATTTGCTGAACGCAGGCCAACGTCTTTCCGAGTATCTTGCTCAGCATCCCGAACTTTAAAATTTAGTTACTGTGAACAAGTCCCATTTTCAAAAGAAAATTATAAACCGTTGGGTACTTGGTTTTTTACAATATTTTTCAGAAAGGTAAGGAGCTAAAATGAAAACAGCACAAGGTAGTACCGCAAGAGTTGAAAAAATTAGACAATATTATGTGGACAACATGCCTCACATCTCTACAGAGAGAGCACGTAGCTGGACCAACTCTTTTAAGAGAACTGAGGGTCTCCCGCAAATTATCCGTACAGCACAAGCATTTAAGGATGCTTGCAGCGAAGTAACTGTAACAATTTGGGACGGCGAATTAATCGTAGGCACAACCGGTGAGTACCGTAAATGTGGTATTGTTACTCCGGAATTTGGCTGGAAATGGATTAATGACGAGATGGATACTTTCCCCACTCGTCCTCAAGATCCTTACGATATTTCTGAAGAACAAATCAAAGAATTGCGCGAGGAAATTTTCCCCTATTGGAAAGGTAAATCCATCGAGGAAATTTTCTTAGCACGTACATCTGAAGCTACTAAATTAATTGGCGTCGACACTGGTTTTATTGATACGGACTCTAAATGGCGTAATGGTATCGGCGAAATGTCTCCGGACTATATCGACGTAATTTTACCGAAAGGCTTTGGCGGTATTAAGAAGGAAGCCGAAGAGCATCTGGCTGTTTTGGATGAGACCGATGGCACCAATACTCAAAAAATTAATTATTATAAAGCAATCGTCCTCGTTTGTGAAGGCGTTATTCTTTGGGGTAAACGTTATGCAGACAAAGCTTTAGAAATGGCTGCTGTAGAAAAGGACCCTGTTCGCAAGGCAGAACTTGAAGAAATTGCTGCGGTACTGGCTGTAGTTCCCGAAAACCCGCCCACTAATTTCAGAGAAGCAATCCAATTGATTTGGTTCACCCAAATGTGCGCAATTTTCTCCGAAAATGGTTTGGCTCTCAACGTAGGTCGCTTCGACCAATTTGTATATCCTTACTACAAGAAAGATTTGGAAGCAGGAAAAATTGACGAGGCTGCTGCTCAAGAACTTATCGAACTCTTGTGGCTCAAATATTCCGAATGGGCTTGGACTATTTCCAAGAACACTACAGGTTTCTTCGCTGGTTACACCAATTTCGAAAACCTTACCATTGGCGGTACCAAGGTTGACGGCAGCTGTGCTATTAACGATGTAACTTATATGTGTATCAAAGCTACCAAAAATCTTAAGAGCCATCAACCGACTTTGTCTTGTCGTGTTCCTGCGGATTGTCCGCAAGAATTTCTCATGGCTGTTGCCGACCTTGTTTCTACTGGCTGCGGCTTCCCGGCAATTCATAGCGATAGAACTGGTTATCAAATGCTGGCTAACCTGGGCTATGACCCACAAGACTCCAAGGATTGGAATAACTGTGGCTGCGTAGTACCTCACTCCAGAAAAACCTACGAATGGACCTCTTCTTGTAATATCAGCTTTACTGCTGCTTTGGAATTTGCTCTTAACGAAGGCAAGTCCCGTCTCTCAGGTGTAAGAGTTGCACTGGAGGAAAAAGATCCTAAGACCTTTACATCTTACGAAGAAATCATCGCTGCTTGGAAGAAACAATTTGCTTATATGGTTAAGCATGGGGTAATTTCCTTGAACACTGCTCAGCAAATTCACCGTGAGCAAGGTTATCGTCCTTTCCTTTCTGCTTGCAACGAATATTGCATGATTAACGGCAAGGACCTTGTTGAAGGTGGCGCTAAATATAATATCGGTCCTGTATTCACTGGTGTTGGTCTGTCTGTAACTGCTAATTGTCTTGCTGTAATTAAAAAGCTTGTTTACGAAGACAAGGTTACGACTTTGTCAGAGATTATCGATGCATTGAATGCCAACTGGGAAGGCTACGAAGAGCTGCGTGCCAAAGCTCAAGCAGTTCCTAAATATGGTAATGATAACGATTATGTTGATGGCATCGCGAAAAAATTGGCTGATTTCTATCATCAAGAGGTTATCAAATACAAAGATACCTACGGCCATAACTATATCACTGCCTTCATGGGTATCTCTAACTATATGCCTACTGGTAAAGTTCTTGGTGCAACTCCTGATGGACGTAAGGCAATGGAACCCATCAGCGAAGGTGTATCCCCTTACACCGGCACGGATAAAGGTACTTGTCTTGCAGCCATGAAATCTGCAGCAAAAATGAATCACGACATTCATTCTGGTGGCATTCTTCTTAACCAAAGACTTAGCCCCGAGCTTTTGGCTACTCCGAGAGGCAAGGCTAATTTTGGCAATATGCTGCAATCTTACTTTAGCCTGGGGGCTTTCCACGTTCAATTCAATACTATCGATAACGAGGTATTGAAGGACGCGCAAGCTCATCCGGAAAATTATAAAGATTTGCTTGTTCGTGTTGCTGGTTATTCTGCTCATTGGGTAAATCTTTCTCGTGAAATGCAAGACTCCATCATGGCTAGATCTGCACACGGAATGTACTAAAAAGTATTTATAAATTATGAGGAGCCGCAGCCTTTTGAAAAAAGGGCTGCGTCCTTTTATAAGTTTTGTGGAAATTTTTTTGGAGGAGAAGATGGGTGTAAAAGGCTATGTCATGCAGGCTCAGCCATTTTCGGTTAATGATGGGGATGGTATTCGCACAATTTTATTTTTAGCTGGCTGTCCTATGCATTGTAAATGGTGTTCCAACCCCGAGGGCATGCAAGCAACTCAAAAGGTTGGCTGGTACGAGCGTAATTGTATTGGCTGTGGGGCTTGCGCGAAGGTTTGTCCTCAACATATCGGCATCAATTTAAATTTACAGCGAGAGCATTGCATTAGTTGCGGTGCCTGTGTCGCTGCTTGTCCTAAGGGAGCTCGTTCATTTTTGGTGAGCTATCACGATGCGGATGATTTAATTAAGGCTGTGGAAAAGGATGCTACATTTTTACGAGGTAGTAATGGCGGGGTAACTTTTTCAGGCGGCGAGGCTACTTATCAGACGGAGCTTCTTGATTATTTAAGTCAAAAGCTTTACGATTTGGGCTATAGCTTGGACATTGAAACCTGTGGTTATTTTAATTTTGACAAGGTTAAGCATATTTTGGCTCGTATGGACTTAATCTTTATGGATATTAAGCACATGGATGACGAGAAGCATCGCTTTTATACGGGACTTGGCAACGAGCAAACCTTGGCGAATGTTAGTCGTCTTAACGAGGTTGATGCGAGAGTTGTCATTCGTATTCCGACCATTGGCGGAGTTAACGATGACGAAGAAAATATTCGTGCGACGGCTTGCTATGTACACGAGCATTTGCCTAAGGCACGAATCGAGCTTCTTCCTTATCATAAGTACGGTACTATAAAATACGAAGCCTTAGGTCTTGAGCAACCGACAACTGATTTTTACCGCCCGGATGCTGCTGCCTTGGAGCATCTGCGTGACATAGTACGTTCTGAAGGCGTCGACGTTGCGGATTTTCGCTAGGCAGGAGAGTTAGATATAGAAGAAAATCTTGAATCTAATAAGGATATTTTTTCGAAAATTATATTATGTAAAAAAATGGGGAGTCACAATTTGTGACTCCCTTGAAATTCAGCATAGTTTTTTACTACTTATCCAAATAAAACAGAAATTTCTTGTTCAACTTGATAGATATTTAGGCCGTCAAAGATAGGCGCTTTTTCAAATTGTCTTACACATTCTTCAAGATTTTTTCCGAAACAACTGAACACGATTTTGTCATTGTCAGTAATTTCAAAAATGTACATTTCGTTTTCTTGTAAATCTTCGTGCCAAATTGTCTCGAGAAAATAACGTTTGTCGTGGAAAATAAACTCTTTTTCAGGACCCCCTGCGGTCAACAAGTCATCTATGAACTCGGGAAGCGAATTACCTTTCATTTTTAATTTACCCCCTTAAATAGAAATTTATATTTTTCGTAGATGGGATCGCCAGATTTTATGACTCGTTTTTCAGCTTCACGATGATGTATTACACCTGGAGTGCTGTGAATATGTACGTGTAGAACATCCCCAGTGCCTAACCTTGGCTCGTGGTGATATCCTATTTCCAGCACAACTTCGTGGTTTTCGTTATACTCTCTAAATTGATGAAAAATTCCATTTTTATCAAGAACAACGTAACTTGTTTTGGGACTATGAGATTCCTCAGGAAGTTTGAGAGCTTTTGTTTCATCAATAGGAGCTAATATTTTAATACCTGAAATTTCACCAATTTTTTTATAGGTGAAAGAGGGTGATTTTCCTGATGAGTAAGTGCCTTTTCCTCCCATTCTAGCAATTCCCTCCGTTATAACTGTATTTTACAGGAATGATATTACCACGCATTTCTGTGAAGGGTGAGCCGAGTATGATAATAGCAGATGGATTTATGCGTTCTAACATAGCATCGTATCCATATAGAAATAATTTTTTTTGTTTTTTGCATTCAATCATACCTACTGCTACGACAGAACCACGTTCGACAGCATCGAAACAAAATTCATAACTACGTGGTGTGCTCCAACAAATAGCTGGTACTACGAGAAGTCCATGAGATTGCCAATAGGCACCGACCCAACGATTTTTGCCAGTGCTTTCTATTTGTCGCCAAAGGTCCATGTCGGCGAAAGTGGAATACTCTGGTAAAATTAAGAATTTGTACTGGGAATAGCGTTTAAGACTTTTTTCTGGATGATCATATAAACTGTTGAATCTATAATCATCCACATAATGATGGACACCTTTTTGTTTATTTTCCTCAGTGTCATTAGTTTTTATGTTTGAAGATGCGATGAGTTGGATGTTGTTTAAATCGATATTTTGCTTCTTATTAAGCGCAAAACCCCATTTGCCTACAGAATTAAAATTGTTACGCATAAATAATGGGTTTTCGCGCATTTCTTTGCTAGTCATAAGATCAACTCCTTTACAGACTAGTTTGCCATTTCTAAAATAATATAAATTTCAATTGACAACCATATGTGGAGATGATACCATAAATAGCAACTACTCTGGTTATGATTTATCATCTCCGGATAATGAAACGTATTGATTAACTGCGCCAACAGTTTTTCAATGCGTTTTGTTTTTTTCAGTCATAGGCCTCACCTCCGATGAAAAAATGTTTTATTGTACCCACTGATACCTTTCAACTTTGTCGGAATACAAATTCCATTCTACGAGTTCATCTTTTTGCAAGCGCCCTAGGGCAATCGTAGGTGTTACATTTGCTCTTCTAGCAAGTTCTAGCACAGCGGACCAATTGAAATTAGTAGTACTTTGAACAAAATCCCTATAGACTATGGGAGAAATAAGTATATCACGTGCAAATTTGTTGGCTTTAGCTTCTATATCCGTTTCTACGGACTCGAAGTCCACAAATCTTGTTGCGAAATCACCATGTAGGACATGAGCAATTTCGTGAAATAACGTAAACCAAAAGATATCTGCACGGTTGCGTCTTATAGTTAGACAAAGCAATAACTTATTATCGCTAGTAGGTTTGATAAAACCCTGTACCGGAGCACCGCGAAAATTGTGAGCGATATGAAAAATGATGCCACATTCAGCAAGTATTTGTTGTAATGCATTACAACTATCACTGATTTTATCAAACATTAGACTGCGAATTTCATTTAGTTTATCTTTCAATAAAGATTTATTTAATACTGTAACAACATTTTCTGATTCTGTTTCCTTTTCGCAGAGCATTTGCCATGCAAAGAGAACATAAGCGTTAACTTTGGCATTACTTGAGATTTGTGCCCGATAGGCTGCGTTATAAGTGATTTTAGGAATAGATGTCAGGTCGCTTATCTTAAGTAATTCTCGCAACTGAAGAACTTTTTCAGCATCACTGCAATGATTATGCATAAATTTCTTCTCTATACAGTAACCTATAATTTCTTTAAGTTGTTTTAAAACATTTATTTCTTCTTCTGAAATGGAGTTTTCGTCTTCTAATTTTAACTGATAGGCCTTGTATTTAGCTTGTAAAACAGCCCAGTCTTCGCTATGAGGCAAGGCGTAACTCAACTTGCGCGCAAAAGCATCAGAAATCTCCTTTTCTCCTTTTATAATGTTGCAGATATGTTTTTCTGTTACACCTGTACGTATGGCTAATTCTTTTTGGGACATTCCGCTAACTTGTAGTAAATTCTTCAGAATAATACTAGGGTTTATTGGAGAAGTAATATTATCCATTGTAGTCAACCTTTCGAAGCAGTTATTATTAACCAATTAGGTTAATAATTTATTTCTTGGTATATTCTAATATATGTCAATGACAAAGTCAAGTGGATTTTTTAATCTATTTCATATTGTTTGTTAGACCATTTCTTTTTAGAAGAGTCTATAATAACCTATCACGTACGAGAAGTTTATTAATATTTTAATAAGCGCAATAATCAAAAACACCCAGGGCATAGTTATATCGTCCTGCTCACGAAGCCTTGGGTCTTGAGAAGCCAACAGATGATTTTTATCGCCCTGATGCTGCTGCCTTGGAGCATCTGCGTGACATAGTACGTTCTGAAGGCGTCGGCGTTGCGGATTTTAGATAAAAACATGAAATACAAAATGACTACGCCTGAGTTAGGCGTAGTTATTTTTGCTTTAGAAACTTGTCAAGATTAGTGGACACAGAGAATACTTAATTTTTCATAAAAAAACTACTTTACAATCAAAAAAAGCAGGTTTATAATGTGTCCGTAAAGCGACGAAGGAGTTGGTTGGAGAAAATCTTTCAACTTGTGAGTCGCTTTATTTTTATTAAATTTTAAATGCTCAAGTCAAAACATCGGACAAATAAAGTATGGAAGATAATCAGGGAGGAAAAAACAGGTTTTGACGCATTTCCTTAATCTTTCTTTATGCGTTTTCTGCAAAACTTATTGTATTCTTCTATACGATAAATATTATTCTAAGGAGGATTGTTACATGAACAAAGGTTTTCAACTTAGTCAAGTAGCTGTGGAAAAATTAGTGGCACGTTTTGGCTCTCCTTTACTAGTATTATCATTAGACCAGGTAAAGAAGAACTACGAAGTTTTACGAAAGCATTTGCCACGTGCGAAGGTGCATTACGCCATCAAGGCGAATCCCCATCCAGAAATTTTGCGGTTAATGTCAAAGCTGGGTTCTTGCTTTGACGTTGCATCCGACGGTGAAATTAAGACTTTGTATGATATGGGTGTAGATGGCAGTCGACTTATCTATGCAAATCCTGTAAAGACTCACGTGGGTCTTTTAGCATGCAGTGATTGCGGCGTACACCGTATGACCTTTGATAGTGTTACAGAGATTGGAAAAATACAGGCGGTGTGTCCTGGTGCGACTGTACTGCTGCGTCTACGTGTCGATAATTCTTCTGCTCATGTAGATTTAAACTCAAAATTTGGCGCGTCACGCGAGGACGCACTCAATTTAATGCTCCAAGCTAAGGAAGCTGGTTTAGATATGGCTGGCATTGCTTTCCATGTAGGTAGTCAAACGGTGGTAGCTGATCCTTACTTACAGGCGCTTGACATTTCTCGTGAATTATTTGCCGAGGCCAAAGAGGTTGGTCTCGATTTACATATTCTAGATATTGGTGGTGGCATGCCCATTCCTGAACAAAAAGTAAAGTTCAACCTGCCGGAAATGCTCAAGCAAATCTCTGCTCGTTTGGATGAAGATTTTCCGGACGCAGAAATTTGGTGTGAGCCTGGTCGTTTTATCTGTGGTACGGCTGTTAACTTGATTACTAGTGTTATCGGTGTTACCAAGCGCGGGGGGATGCCCTGGTATTTTTTGGACGAAGGACTATACGGAACCTTTTCAGGTGTGCTTTTCGATCAATGGGACTTTCAGTTATTAAGCTTTAAAAAAGGAGTTAAAAAAATTGTAGCAACCTTTGCTGGGCCTAGCTGTGACTCCTTAGACGTTATGTTTCGTGGCAGTATGACAGCTACCCTAGAGATGGGTGACAAGCTTTTGGTACCAGCCTGCGGCGCGTATACATCGGCATCTGCTACGAATTTTAATGGTTTTAGCAAAGCCAAGATTATCGTTTGGGAAGATATGAAGGCTCGCATTAACGCCGATATTAATAGTGGCAAGTAATCGAAAAATTTTTTTCGCGGTGGGCGAGGAACATCAGTGCGTCTCTTGTAATTTTTTCTTGAAATATTTTATTTTTTAAGATATAATATTTTCTGTTACGTGCGAGTGTGGCGGAACTGGCAGACGCACTAGACTTAGGATCTAGCGCCTTTCGGCGTGCAGGTTCGATTCCTGTCACTCGCACCAAATTGTCTCAAAAGAACTTGCTCAGCAAGTTCTTTTTTGTTTACGACGTATTTGATTTGTGATAAGATTTCATTAAAAAATTTCTTTAGAGGTGAGTGTATGAAAAATTTAAAGGATACCTGTAAGCTAGCACTTGTTCAAGCTACTCCCGTCATGTTTGACGCCGATAAATGCGTAGAAAAAGTTTTAAAATATATTACTGAATGTGCAGAGCAAGGAGCTGAGCTCATAGTTTTTCCGGAATTATTTGTTCCTGGTTATCCCTATGGTATGACCTTTGGTTTCACTGTTGGCTCTCGCAATGAAATTGGTCGTAAGGATTGGAAAACTTATTACGATAATTCTATCCTTAAAGACGGACCTGAAATGAAAAAAATTATCGAGGCTGCTGTTCGCTATGGCGTCTATGTAAGTATCGGTTATTCCGAGAGAGATGCTGTTACAGGAACTCTTTATAATTCCAATATGATGATTTCTCCTACGGGGGAGGCATTGAACCATAGAAAATTAAAACCAACCGGTTCTGAACGTGTTGTGTGGGGTGACGCCGATAAAGAATTTTTCCCGGTGATGAATACTCCCTGGGGGCCTATGGGCAATCTTATTTGCTGGGAAAGTTATATGCCTTTGGCACGCGTTGCACTTTATCAAAAAGGTATTTCTATTTATATTTCTCCTAATACTAACGATAACAAAGAATGGCAGGATACTATCAGGCATATTGCCATTGAGGGACATTGTTACTTTATCAACTGCGACATGTATTTCACGAAGAAGGATTATCCTGAAACCTTTAGTGCAGCTGCAGAAATTGCTGCATTGCCAGAAATTGTTTGTCGAGGTGGTAGCTGCGTAATCGATCCTAAGGGTCACGCAGTTTCCGAAACGATTTGGGACAAGGAAGAAATTATCTTTGCTACCCTGGATATGCAAATGGTTCCGGCTAGTAAGATGGAGCATGATGTATGCGGTCATTACGCTAGAACCGATGTTTTGCAGTTAAACGTGGTGGAGAAATAACTCGCTAACATTTAATTTTGTTATACAAGTTACACTTTTTTTTTGAGGAAGGGTTGAACTTGTACATAAAAAAAGAATTAAAAATATTTTCTTGACGAAATTTCTAAAATTTTGCATAATATTGCCTAGATTCAAATTAAATAAAGGCCACGATGGGGAGGACCTAGGAGATATTGGTAAGAGAGACGATATTTTGGTGCAAGTCGTTACGAAAAGTCCTTGAGTTGTAGTCCCGGAGCCGCAATCCTGAACCAGTAGTAGGGGTTGACGCAGGCACAGCGTTACGTGTGGAGTAAACGCCTCCATAAAATGAAGTTAAAATAAGGGTGGTACCGCGAAAATATTCGCCCCTGTCTGCAAGCCAGATGGGGGCGAAGTTGTTTTTAGGAGGAAAAACATGGAACAAATTATTTCTATCGTTGTACAAAACCAACCGGGCGTATTGATGCGCGTTGCTGGTTTATTCTCTCGTCGTGGTTACAATATCGACAGCTTGGCTGTTGGTACAACTCAAACTCCCGAATTATCTCGTATGACAGTAACTATGGAAGCGGACGAGCCCACAATTATCCAAGTTGTAAAACAAATCGCCAAGCTTCCCGAGGTTGAAAAAGTAAAGGTTCTTCCTCCCGCGTCCAGCGCTAAACGTAGCATGGCTATGGTTAAGGTTCACGCAGGAGAAAAACGTATCGAAATTCTTCGCCTTGCCGAAGTTTTCCGTGCTCATGCAGTTGATGTAACCGGCGAATCCTTAATCTTTTTAGTAACCGGCGACGATGCAAAGCTTGCAGCCTTCGTAAATGTAATGAGAGATTACGGTATCAGTGAAATGGTACAAACAGGTCTTGTTGCTCTTGAAAGAGGGGACGAGCATCTTGGTGTTGAAGAATCTCGTTACGAATGGCCCGTTTTTGAAGAAAACAAAGCTGTTTAATTAGAAAGGACGTGAGCTCATGAAATTAACTGGCGCAGAGATTATGGTAAAATGTTTAGCCGAAGAAGGCGTTGATACAATATTTGGTTATCCAGGCGGAGCGATACTTCCTTTTTACGATGCAATTCGTGCATCTGGAACTATTCAACATATTTTAACAGCTCACGAGCAGGGCGCAACTCATGCAGCCGATGGCTATGCTCGAGCAACAGGTAAGATTGGCGTATGCGTTGCTACGTCAGGCCCGGGCGCAACCAATTTAGTAACAGGTCTTGCAACTGCCTTTCTCGATTCCATTCCTGTTATTGCTTTCACGGGACAAGTAAATAAATCATTAATCGGGCATGATGCTTTCCAAGAGGTTGATATTACTTCTATCACTATGCCTATTACAAAACACAATTTTTTAGTTAAGGATCCCGCTCACTTAGCGCAGACAATTCGCCTGGCAATTCAAATCGCTAAGTCAGGTCGCCCAGGTCCAGTGCTTATCGACGTGCCTCGTGACGTTCAAACTGCAACCATCGAATATACTGTAGATAAATTAAGACCCGTGCGTGAGGTAATGCCCGACCAAAAATTAGTTGACAAGGCATGCGAAGTAATTAACAATGCTAAGCGTCCTGTAATGATTATCGGTGGTGGGGTTATTAATGCTAATGGCGAATACGATGCCATGCATCTGTGCGAAAAATTACATATCCCAGTTGTCAGCACTCTTATGGGGCTTGGAGCTATCTCAGCCTATCGTTCTCTGTTCTTAGGACTGACAGGCTTGCACGGTCACGAAAAAGCAAATAATGCAATTCGCGAAGCCGATGTAATTTTGGCAGTGGGCACCCGTTTTAACGACCGCGTAACTGGTGATGCCAAAAATTATACCCAAGGTAAACACATCATCCATCTCGATATCGATCCGGCTGAAGTTGACAAAAATGTTAGCACGGGTCTTGGTATCACAGGCAATATGAATATTACCTTGAACCTTTTAGAGAAAGGCACAAAGGAACACAATCTTGACGAATGGTGGAACTTAATCGAAAGTTGGCCCTCTAATGACGAAGATTGTGGCAGTGCAGAAGCACCTGCTTTCTTTAAGGCCTTGAATCCTGTCATTAAAGATAAAGACTATGTTATCACTACTGATGTCGGTCAACATCAAATGTGGGCAGCACAAAATTTGCGCATTCAATTTGCTCGCCAATTTATTTCCAGCGGCGGCTTAGGAACCATGGGCTTTGGTTTGCCGGCTGCGATTGGCGCTAAGCTAGCTCGCCCCGAGGCAAAGGTTATGAGTATTTCGGGTGATGGCGGTTTTAAGATGACTGGCTCCGAGCTTTTTACCCTTGCTCAATATAATATTCCTGTTATCGCCATCGTTATCAATAACACAGGCCTCGGCATGATTCGTCAACTGCAAACTGTTTTCTTTGAAGAAAGATTTATGGCTTGCGAGCTGTCTCCTTGTACCGACTTTGTTAAATATGCAGGTGCCTTTGGTATTGCAGGTGAACATGTAAGCACTCCTGAAGCTCTTGCTAGTGCTGTTGAAAAAGCCATGGAGATGAATGCACCTTATCTAATCGAAGTAAATATTGGTCGCGATAACATGGTTGAACCCATGGTAGCTTCTGGTAGCGATAAGTTCATCAACTCTTACGTAAATTTCAAAAAATAAAAGCCAATTGAGGGGATAATCGCTAAAAAAAAGATTAGCAAGTGTTAAAAATTACAACTGACTCGGACTGAAAAGCTTCGAGTCAGTTTTCTTTTGCTTTGCTAAGAAAATTATCAGATAAGTTTTGGGTTTTCGCTTGACAAAAATTAACTCTTGATATATTATCGTAAGAACTGTACATCGTATTCATCCAGAGTAGCTGAGGGACTGGCCCTATGAAGCTACGGCAACCACACACAAGTGAACGGTGCCAATTCCATCGGTTAAGAAACCGGCAGATGAAGAAATTCTTAGATGTTGTTCCTTCACTGCGTGAGGGAATTTTCTTTTTGCCAAATCTTTACCAAAGAAAACTGCAATACAGTACTTTCGAAATTTTTGACATAGAATACAATTCATACAAGAAAGGAAAGACAAGATGATTGATTTAATCAATGTGGAAAAGACGTACTTTTCAAAAGCAGGCGATATCCACGCTTTGAAAAAAACTAATCTGACCATCAACGAAGGTGAAATCTTCGGCATTATCGGTTTGTCCGGTGCTGGTAAGTCCACCCTGGTACGTTGCATTAATATGCTCGAACGTCCTACAAATGGTCAAGTTTTTGTTGACGGAGCTGAGCTTACAAAAATGAATGATTCCGAGCTGAGAAAGGCTCGTCAAAATATCGGCATGATTTTCCAACATTTTAATCTTTTGACTAGCCGTACTGTTTATGATAACATTGCTTTCCCCTTGGAAATTCAAGGCATGGGCAAAGATGAAATTGAAAAACGCGTGCGTCCTCTGCTAGAACTCGTTGGTCTCGAAACTCGTGGCGATTATTATCCCAGCCAATTATCGGGCGGTCAAAAGCAACGTGTAGGCATTGCTCGCGCACTCGCTTCCAATCCTAAAGTTTTGCTTTGCGACGAAGCCACCTCTGCTCTCGATCCGCAAACAACTAAATCAATTTTACAACTGCTCTTAGATATTAATAAGAAGATGAATCTTACCATCGTCCTTATTACGCACCAAATGGAAGTTGTCAAAACTATTTGCGACCGTGTAGCCGTTATCGAAAACGGTGTCATCATCGAAGAAGGTAACATGGTTGATGTTTTCACCAACCCGCAAACAGAAACTACCAAGGAGTTTACTAAATCAGTTATCAATGTTAATTTGCCGGAGATGATTAAACAAGAAAATCTTTCTCCTGTTTATGTGGGAGGCTCCAAGCTTTTCGTACGTCTGACCTTTATCGGTGATAGCGCAGGTGAACCAGTTGTTAGCGGCATGGTTAAGCATCATGACGTAGATATTTCCATCATCAGTGCTAATATCGACCAATTAAAAGATATGCCCTTCGGCGTCCTTTTAATCGAGGTGTCTGGCAGCCGTGAAAATATTGAGTCTGCCCTTAAATATTTGCACGACCAAAATTTAAAGGTGGAGGTGCTTGGCTATGAGTCCTGAAATGCTTAACCTTTTAATGAAATCCTTCTGGGAAACCTGTTACATGGTTTTCTCGTCTACCGTTTTGTCCACACTAATCGGTTTACCTCTGGGCATCATCTTATGCGTAACTCGTAAGGAACATATTTTGCCCAACCCGACACTGAACGCAGTGCTTGGCGCTATTGTTAATGCAACTCGTTCTACACCGTTCATTATTTTAATGGTAGCAATTATTCCTTTGACCCGCATGATCGTTGGTTCGTCCATCGGCACCACTGCGGCAATTGTACCTCTGACAATTTCTGCTGCTCCTTTTATTGCGCGTATCATCGAATCATCATTGCTCGAAATTAATCCTGGCATTATCGAAGCAGCTCAAGCTATGGGTGCAAGCCCTATGCAAATTATCACTAAGGTGCTTGTTCCCGAGTCATTGCATTCTATCGTGCTTGGCGTAACTCTCGCAATCATTTCCTTAATCGGTTATTCGGCAATGGCTGGCACCTTAGGTGGTGGTGGTCTTGGTGACTTAGCGATTCGTTATGGTTATCAACGTTTCCAAATGGATGTCATGATTGCAACCGTAATCGTCCTCATCGTCATGGTTCAAGTTATGCAATCATTGGGCGACAATCTTTCTAAGAAGCTTAATAAAAACAAACTCTAAGAAAAAGAATGATGCTTTTCATCAGAAAATTTTTCGCAAAATTAATTTGGCTGAAGCTGTTTTGCTTCAGCCATTTTTTGTTATTAAAAAAATTATTGTAACTGAAAAATTTTTCAAATAATTTTCAAGAAGAAAATTTTAAAATTATTGACTTTCACGCGATAAAGTGTTAAAGTAGAGAGCACAATCAAAAATTTCTCGATGAAAAATTTTTCTCAGAAAAAATAAATTTGGAGGTAGTAAAATGTCTGCTAATTTTCACGACCGTTTGACCGATCAATTGATGAAAACAATCGTATCTCTTCAGGATGAAGATCAATGCTATAGATTTTTCGAAGATATTTGTACCATTAGCGAAATCAAAGCCATGGCTCAACGCTTAGAAGTGGCAAGACTTTTAGACAAGGGCGAGCGTTACGAAGCAATCGTAGAGATTACAGGTGCAAGCACGGCGACAATTTCTCGCGTAAAACGTTGCCTTGTTTATGGAGCTGACGGTTACAATTCCATTATGAAGGATTTAAGAAAGGTAGAGAAAGATGGCAAATAAAGTTTATCAGGTTCCTTACGGAACAAAAGATATTTTGCCGGGCGAGATGAAAGCTCGCCGCAAAATAGAAAATTCCATTATCAATGTTTTTGATAAATGGGGCTATGACGAAGTACAAACTCCTGACTTTGAATATGTCGAGACCTTTGGTTCAACTGGCGACGAAAGCAATTTCCGTTTCTTTGACAAAGCTAACAAACTTTTGATGCTACGCACCGACATGACTGCACCTATCGCAAGACTTGCAGCAACGAGACTGGAAAGCGGAGAAAAAATTAAACGCCTTTGTTATTTGGCAAATCTTTATCGCTACGAAGAGATTCAAGCAGGTCGTCAATGCGAGTTCGAGCAGGCTGGTGTAGAACTGCTTGGCGCTTCGGGTCCGGCGGCCGATGCTGAGATTATTGTTCTTGCGGCTGAAGCTTTTAAGGCTGCGGGCATCGAAAATTTTGCCATTAGTATTGGTCATGTGGATTTCGTTAACGGCCTTGCTCGTGAGGCAGGCTTTAATGAAGACGAGACGCAAGAATTAAAAGCTTGCCTGCGTAGACATGACGCTGTTGCAATTTATGAAATGGCAAGACGTATGCAAAATATTAGCCAAGAAATCCAAAAGCTTTTCGCCGACTTCGTCTTTTTGCAAGGCGGCATCGAATTAATCGACCGCGTTGCCAAAATTGTTAAAGACGAAAGGTCTCTCGCAGCTCTCGAAAATTTACGCAAAATCTACGAACTTTTAGAAGCTTATGGCGCAAGCAAATACATTAGCTTTGATCTAGGGCTTTATCGCTCCTTTAATTATTATACGGGCATGCTTTTTGAAATGTATTTGCCGGAGATGGGCTATCCCGTTGCAGGTGGCGGTCGTTATGACAAGATGATGAAGGGCTTTGGCATGGATTGTCCGGCAACTGGCTTTGCTCTAGGTGTTGACCGTTTAATGCTGGCTCTCTCGCGTCTGGGTCAAAAAAATAATCGCAGTTGGGACGCGCTGGTTGCTTTCCCAGAAGGAAAATTACAAGCAGCCATTCAAAAAGCAACAGCTCTTCGGGCCGAGGGAAAATCCGTCAAGCTTGCGACGGAAGCCATGACTCTTGAAGAGGCTGCGAAAGAATCCCAAGCTTTATGCTGCACAAGCTTAGTTTACATTGCTTAAGGAGATAGAGATGGAAGAATATATTACAATTGCTCTTCCCAAGGGCAAGTTATTTAAAAAATCTGTGGCTCTCCTAGAAAAAGTTGGTTACAGTGCGGAGAATGTTGTAGAAGATTCCCGTAAGCTCATCATTAGTAATGAAGAGACCAAGGTGCGTTTCATCATTGCCAAAACAGTCGACGTGCCTACTTATGTTGAATACGGTGCGGCTGATATCGGCATCATCGGTAAGGACGTGCTTTTAGAACAAGAAAAGGATGTTGTAGAGCTTTTAGATTTAGGCTTTGGCAAATGTCGTCTTATGATGGCTGTACCCGAAGCAAAGCTGCGTGGCGATTTAAAAAATTATGCTCATCTCAGAGCTGCTACAAAATATCCCAATTGTGCAAAAAAATATTTTAATGAGCTGGGCATTCAAGTAGAAATTGTTAAGCTCAACGGCTCCATCGAGCTTGGACCCATCGTGGGTATTTCCGAAATGATTGTCGATATCGTGGAAACAGGTCGCACCTTAAAAGAAAACAAGCTTGTGGAGGTTGATTCCGTATTCACTGCCACAGCTCGTCTCATCGCTAACCGTGCAAGCTTTAAACTCAAGTTCGACCGTTTGCACAAGCTGGTGGAAGACTTAAGACAGGTCTTGGAAGATGAAGGAAAGAAGTAAATAAATTAGCAACTAGCAATGAGCAATTAGCAATGAAGGAATAATCGCTGTGCGATTATGATTTAAAATATGTTGCAAAGGTCGAAAGACAGAAGCAAAAACATCCTTAATTGCTAATTTGACATGCCGTACTAACGATAGAAAGAAGGAACCTAAAGATGCTCGTTACCGACGCTCGTAAGATGACAGTCAAAGAAATGACTGCTTTAATGAAAAAGAAAGCTTTTGATGAGGTAGAACTTTCTCCCCGTATTCAAGCAGGAACGGACGCAATGTTTGGTCGTCACATGACTGCTGCTCAGGTTGTAGACCAAATCGTCGCCGATGTTAGAAGCGATGGAGACGAAAAATTATTTTACTATACAAAATTAATCGACCGCGTAGAACTTACTCCAGAAAATATTAAGGTTACGGAAGAAGAATTTGCCGAAGCAGAGGCAATTGTCAGCCCTGAGGTTAAGGCTGCTCTTACGCGTGCGATTGCTAACGTAACTAAATTTCACGAAGAACAGATGCCTAAGACTTGGCTCACCAACCGTCCTTATGGTTCCATGCTGGGTCAAAAAATTACGCCTGTTGATAGTGTAGGCATTTACGTGCCCGGTGGTACAGCTGCTTATCCGTCTTCTGTAATGATGAATGCTTGCCCGGCTAAGGTTGCTGGTGTGCCTCGCATCGTCATGGCTGTTCCTCCTGGAAAGGACGGCAAGGTTAATGCTAATGTGCTTGTAACTGCAAAACTTATCGGTGTCACCGAAATTTATAAGATGGGCGGTGCCCAAGCTATTGCAGCTCTTGCTTTCGGTACGGAAACAGTTCCCAAGGTAGAAAAAATTACTGGGCCTGGCAACATTTTCGTAACACTAGCGAAAAAAGCTATCATTGGTCACGCGGATATTGACATGCTAGCCGGCCCTAGTGAAATCTTAATCGTTGCTGATGACAGTGCAGACCCAGAATATTTGGCTGCAGATATGCTCTCTCAAGCTGAACATGATCCACTTGCTTGTGCAATTCTTCTTACAGATAGTGAACGCGTGGCTAATGAAGTTGCGAAAGAAGTAGAAATTCAGCTCGACAAGCTGCCTCGGAAAGAAATTGCTGGCACTTCCCTTGCTCAAGCAGGCAAGATTGTGCTCGCAAAAGATTTGGAATCCGTTATAGAAATGAGTAATATGTCTGCTCCCGAGCATCTTGAAGTCATGACGAAGGATCCCTTTGCAATTCTTCCGTCTATTCGTAACGCAGGAGCCATCTTCCTTGGTAAAAATTCTCCCGAACCATTGGGCGATTATTACGCAGGTCCGAACCATGTTCTCCCGACCGGTGGCACTGCCAAATTCTACAGTGTTTTAAACGTAGAAACCTTTATGAAGAAAACAAGCATTATTTCTTATACGGCTTCCGCACTTTTAGCTGTTGCCGACGACATCATTACCTTGGCGGAAGCCGAAGGCTTGCAAGCTCATGCTAATGCGATTCGCAAACGTGTAGCAAAGGAGGGCAAATAATGCTGGAATATTCAGTAAGAGAAAGCATTGCTGATATGGAGGTGTATGAGGTTGAAACAATCGACGCCGATATCATTGTCAATGCTAACGAAAATAATTATCCTACTCCTCAAGTAGTACGCGATGCAGTTAGTGCAGTTGTACCCCAATTTCCTTTCAATCGTTACCCGCCTATGAATTCCGAAAATTTACGTGAGGTTATTGCTAAAGAGTTGGACGTAGATATGAGCTGTATCCAAATTGGCAACGGTTCCTCCGAACTCTTAGAAAAAGTTTGCTACGCTTTTGGTGGTGCAGGCAAAAAAATTGCTGTGCCCTGGCCTTCTTTTTCTATGTACGGTGAGTACGCAGCTCTTGCAGACAGCGAACCGCTTCGTTATAACTTAACCAAAGAAGGTTACGTGGATCCAGACGCAGTGATTGATATGTGCAAGAAAGAAAAACCTGCATTGCTCATCATTTGCAACCCCAATAATCCCACTGGCAATTATAACGAACTTGCCGACATGGAAAAAATTATTGCTAATGTGGATTGCCCTGTTGTGATGGACGAAGCGTACATGGAATTTGCCGACGGCAAAGCTGTGGCACCTAACGATATGCGTCCCTTGAATAAATTATGGCTTGTTGCTGGTTCGACCTTGTCACTCTTAAACAAATACAATAACTTCATGGTCTTTCGTACCTTCTCCAAGGCTTACGGTCTTGCGGGTATGCGCTGCGGCTATGGTCTTGGCTCTCATAAACTTATGCGAGAGCTATCTAAGGTTATTTTGCCCTATTGCGTTAATGCTTTTTCTCTTATCGTTGCGGAATGTGTCTACAAAAATAAATTGGCTTACAAAGAGCAAATCAAACTCATTCGCGCAGAACGTGATAACATGGCAGCTGCTTTAAAGGATTTAGGCTTCTATGTTTATGATACAGCAACCAATTTTGTTTGCTTCCGCCCTGAAGGCGAGTTGGCAAAGAAAATGGCACAAGCTTATCAAACGAAATATGGTAAGGATAAACAAGGTCTCGAGGCTGCGGGCAAATATCTTTTCAAAGAATTATTGAGCCAAAGTATTTTGCCCCGTGATTTTACCGGTCACCCGGTACTCACTGGCTGCCTGCGTATTACTGTGGGGACACCCGAAGAAAATATAAAAATTATGGAAGCAATTAAGAATGCTCTTGCCTGATAAGGAGGACTATGATGAGAATTGCCAATATAGAACGTAAAACTTTAGAAACTGGCGTCAGTTGTGAATGGGAGCTTGACGGCACTGGTTTATGTGATATTGACACGGGCATTGGTTTCTTGGACCATATGTTGACTCTTCTTGCTAAGCATAGCTTTACCGATTTAAGTATCACAGCTAATGGTGACCTAGATGTTGACAGCCATCATACCATTGAAGATTGCGGCATTGTCTTGGGCCAAGCTTTAAAAGAAGCTATCGGGGATAAAGCTGGCATTCATCGTTATGGCAATTGCTTTCTGCCGATGGACGAGGCCTTGGTACAAGTTTGCCTTGACTTTAGTGGTCGTCCCTATCTTGTTTTTGATGCAGATATTCCTAAAGTGCAATTGGGCATTTACGATGCCGAAATGACAGAAGAGTTTTTCCGTGCAGTTGCAATGAATGCAGGACTGACCTTGCATATTCGCGTGCTCTCTGGCAAAAATATTCATCACATTATCGAGGCTATTTTTAAAGGTTTTGCTAGAGCACTTGCGGAGGCTATCGCTATTGACCCAAAGGTGCATGGAGTGATGAGCTCAAAGGGCAGTCTTTAAAAAATTAGTAATTAGCAAAGAGCGATGAGCAATGAAGGAATAATCGCTGCGCGATTATGATTAAAAATATGTCGCAAATGTTGAAAGACAGAAGCAAATAATTTCGTTGTGAAAAAACTCAAGAGCTGCTTTGCGAATTGTATACTTTGATAATTATAAAAATTTTTGAAAAGGATAAAGTATGGAAGAAAATAATGTCATTGTGCAAAAAAGTAAAAGTTTTGCATTGCGAATTGTAAAACTCAATAGATTTTTGTGCAATGAAAAGAAAGAATATGTTATGTCAAAACAAGTTCTAAGAAGTGGAACTAGTATTGGTGCAAATGTAAAAGAAGGAATATACGCCCAAAGCAAAGCCGACTTTAATACTAAAATGTATGTTGCGTTAAAAGAAGCTAGTGAAACAGAATATTGGCTTGAATTGTTATATGAAAGCGGATATATAGATGAAGAAGCTTTCAATAGTATTTATGTGGATTGTAAAGAGATATTAAGAATTCTTATGTCGATTACAAAAACATTGAAAGAAAAAAGCAATTAGATTAAATAAAAAGATTTGCGGGGCAAATCATCCACAATTGCTCATTGCACTTTGCTAATTGCTAATTTGATTAAGTAGGTCAACAGATGAAAAGTAAGATTACAATTATCGATTACGGAATGGGTAATCTCTATAGCGTTGTGAACGCGCTGAAAAATTTGGGTGCTGAACCGGTTGTGACCAGCGACGCACAAGAGATTAGACGTGCCGAGAAAATTTTGCTACCGGGCGTGGGAGCCTTTGGGGATTGCATGTCGAACCTAGAAAAGTCTGGTTTGATTCCTGTTATAAAGGAAGCTTTAAATAGCGGCAAGCCGTTTTTAGGAATTTGCCTCGGTATGCAAGTCCTCTTTGAAGGCAGCGAGGAAGACCCGGGAGTCAAAGGCCTGGGTTATTTTAAGGGCCAGGTGAAAAAAATTCAGACGGATTTAAAAATTCCTCATATGGGCTGGAACTCTTTAGAATTAAAAACAGTTTCTCCTTTGCTGAAGGATGCTGATGGCAAGTACGTTTATTTCGTGCACAGTTATTTTTGCGATTCCGAAGACAAAAGCATTATTACAGCTGTGACGGATTACGGAACAGAGGTAACTGCATCCGTTGGTAAAGGCAGCGTACAGGCCTTCCAATTTCATCCGGAAAAAAGCAGCAAGGTAGGTCTTGCTCTTTTACGAGCATTTAAGGAGTGGCAACCATGATTATTTATCCTGCAATTGATATGCGTGGTGGACGCTGCGTGCGTCTTACCGAAGGACGCTTTGATAAAGAAACAGTTTTTGCGGACGATCCAAGTGAAATGGCCGTTAAGTGGGCAAGTCTTGGAGCCGAATGGCTTCATCTTGTGGATTTAGACGGCGCGCTAGCTGGGGAAAGCAAAAATTTGCCTGCAATTCAAAAAATTTTAGAAACTATCAGGATTCCTGTGGAGCTTGGTGGCGGTATTCGTTCTATGGAGCAAATCGAAAAGCTTTTAGATTTAGGAATCGCTCGTCTTATCTTAGGCTCTGCAGCCGTAAAGAATCCGTCCCTTGTTGCTGAAGCCTGCAAAAACTATCCGGGTCACATCGCTTGTGGTATTGATGCAAAAAATGGTGATGTTGCCATTGAAGGCTGGGGAGAGGGCTCGGGTATTGGTTACACAGAGCTTGCTAAACGTATGGCTGATGTTGGCGTTGACAAAATTATTTTTACAGATATTTCTCGTGATGGCATGCTCTCAGGCGTTAATGCAGAGGCAACAGGTGAGCTTGCGCGTGCCTGTGGTATTGAAATTATTGCTTCGGGCGGGGTTGCATCCCTCGATGATATTCGCCGTTTAAAGCCATACGAAAAGGATGGCGTAACCGGTTGCATTATCGGGAAGGCAATTTATACTGGCGCAGTGGATCTAAAAGTGGCACTTGCTCTTGCGAAGGAGGACTAAGATGCTGACAAAAAGAATTATTCCTTGCCTTGACGTGAAAGAAGGACGCGTGGTTAAGGGAACAAATTTTGTAGGACTACGCGACGCGGGAGATCCTGTGGAGCGAGCAGCTGCCTACGATTTAGAAGAAGCTGACGAGTTGGTTTTCCTTGATATCACTGCGACCTTTGAAGAACGCAAGACCATGCTCGATGTTATTCGTAAGACTGCGGCTAAAGTTTTTATGCCTTTAACTGTTGGTGGCGGTTTAAATTCTGTCGAAGATATTCGTAACACGCTCAGAGCTGGCGCCGACAAAACTTCCCTGAACTCGGCAGCCGTAAGAAATCCCCAACTCATCGCTGACGGAGCCAAGCTTTTTGGTAGTCAATGCATCGTCCTTGCTATCGACGCCAAAAAAGTTGCCGAAGGCAAGTGGGAGGTTTACGTAGCTGGCGGACGTAAGCCCACAGGACTTGATGCAGTTGAATGGGCTAAGAAGGCTGTTGCTCTTGGGGCCGGGGAAATACTTTTAACAAGTATGGATGCGGATGGAACAAAAAACGGCTACGATATTCCTTTAACGAAAGCAATCTCTTCGGCGGTAAATGTTCCGGTCATCGCCTCTGGCGGAGCAGGTAAGTTGGAAGATTTTTACGACGTTTTAACTGAAGGCGGTGCTGACGCAGTTCTTGCAGCCTCGGTTTTCCATTACAAAACCTTCACCATTCGTGAAGTAAAAGAATATTTGCGTTCCCGAGGGATTGAGGTGAGACTCTGATGGCTTTTGATGTAAACACAATTAAATTTGACTCCAAGGGTCTCGTTCCGGCAGTGGTGCAAGACGTAGAGACTAATGCAGTCGTCATGCTTGCTTATATGAACGCGGAATCTCTCAAGCTCTGCCTCGAAACTGGTTTCACCTGGTTTTGGTCTCGTAGTCGTCAAGAGCTATGGAACAAGGGGGCAACTAGTGGGAATATGCAAAAAATTGTGGAGATGTATTACGACTGTGATGCAGACGCAATCCTTGTCAAAGCAAAACTTAATGGACCAGCATGTCATACTGGAGCTTATTCGTGCTTTTTTAATAAGATAAAAATAAAATAAGTCGATGATTTCAAAATATATTGTTCGAATTTGAACTTGGGGAGTTGCTCTCCAAGTTTTTTGTTTTAGTCATGAAGCTGTAGACTCGATACCGTTTGTAGTGTTTGTTGCTTTGCTCAACGGACTTATTACTTACATAATGTCTGGACCAGTAAAAAATTCTGCCACACTTCTAATTAATTTTTTAAAAGTCAAAAAAATTTTTTTAAAAGTCAAATTTATGTATTGACTTTTTGACTTTTTGACTTATAATATATGTAAAGAACAAAACAATGAACAATTAAGAATGACCAATTAGCAATCACGGATGAATTTGCGTAGCAAATTTCCTCCACACTCCTGCATTCCACATTGCAAATTGAATTTATTTCGCAACAACAAAGGAGATGTTCTCTATGTCCGAACGCTACACGCAAGAAGTTTTAAATATTTTAGAAGCAGCGCAATCCAAAGCCATGACAAGCTATCATCAAGAGCTCAGCTGCGCTCATGTTCTCGATGCTTTGGCAGAAAGTGACGGCTTCTTTCCTTTTCTTTTAGCACAAGTTGGTGCTAATCAAAAACAATTTAAAAATGAAACGGCAGCTCTTTTAAAGAAGCTGCCTTCCGTAAAAGGTCAAGACCGTGGCCTGATGATGAGCATGGGTCTTGGCAGAGCAGCTGCTATGGCTAAACAAGACGTAACCGGTGAAATTACTATTGGTGCATTGCTTGCACGGATTGCCTCGGACGGTGATAGCGAAGCTAAGGACTTGCTGAACAAATACGGTATGACGAAAGCAAAAATTGAAGCAGCTTATCAAAGCTATCAAACGGAAGCACAGGACGATGAGACTAAGAAAACTCTGGAAAAATTTGGTCAAGATTTAACTGCCAAGGCTAAAGACGGCAAACTCGATCCTGTTATCGGTCGTGATGAAGAAATTCGTCGTGTTATCGAAATACTTTCTCGTCGTAAGAAAAATAACCCGGTACTTATCGGTGAACCTGGTGTAGGCAAGACGGCAATTGCCGAAGGTCTTGCTCGCCGTATTGTGGCAGGTGACGTACCTGAGGGCTTGCAAAATAAAATTTTGTACGCTCTCGACCTGGCGTCTCTTGTAGCTGGTGCGAAATTCCGTGGGGAATTCGAAGAGCGTCTGAAAAAAGTTCTCAAGGCTGTTTCCGATTCTAACGGACAAATTATTATGTTTATCGACGAACTCCATACTGTTGTAGGTGCTGGTGCGGCTGAAGGTTCTATGGACGCAGGTAATATTTTAAAACCCATGCTTGCCCGCGGAGAGCTGCGTTGCATTGGCGCAACAACCTTGAACGAGTATCGTAAATATATCGAAAAAGATTCTGCCCTCGAACGTCGTTTCCAACCTGTTATGGTTCAAGAGCCGGGCGTAGAGGATACTATTTCCATTTTGCGTGGCTTGCGCGAACGTTACGAGGTTCATCATGGCGTTCGTATTAAAGATGCGGCGCTTGTAGCTGCAGCAGTGATGAGTAATCGTTATATTAATGATCGTTTCCTGCCCGACAAAGCTATCGATTTAGTTGATGAGGCAGCTGCACGCCTCCGAACGGAAATCGATAGCTTGCCTACAGAGCTTGACGAAAGCAAGCGCCGCATTCTACAGCTGGAAATCGAAGAACAAGCATTAGCCAAAGAAGAAGACGAACAATCTAAAGAGCGACTGGAAAAATTAAAAGAAGATTTAGCTAAGCTGAAAGCTGACAACGACGAGCTTGTTGCTAAGTGGGAAGCAGCTAAAGCCGGTATCGCACGCATTCGCGAGGTCAAGGAAGAAATTGACCGTGTCCAAACTGAGATGGAGCAAGCCGAAAGAGATTACGATCTCAACAAGATGGCTCAGCTTAAATACGGTCGTCTGCCAGAACTCCAAAAAGAATTAGCCGAACTTTCTAGTAAGAGCGAGGAAGAAAAATCCATGCTCAAGGAAGAAGTTGACGAAGAAGATATTGCTAAAGTTGTTTCTACCTGGACAGGTATTCCTGTGGCAAGACTTGGCAGTGGCGAGCGCGAAAAACTCATCCACCTGGAAGATATTTTGCACGAACGCGTTGTTGGTCAAGATGAAGCCGTTACAGCTGTAAGCGAAGCCGTTATTCGCGCAAGAGCAGGTATTAAGGATCCTGATAAACCGATTGGCAGCTTTATTTTCCTTGGACCTACTGGTGTAGGTAAGACTGAGCTTGCAAAAACTCTTGCTGAGGTTCTTTTTGATGACGAAAAAAATATGGTCCGCATCGACATGAGTGAATACATGGAGAAATTCTCCGTAACTCGTCTTATTGGTGCTCCTCCGGGATACGTTGGCTATGATGAAGGCGGTCAATTAACCGAAGCCGTGCGTCGTCATCCCTACTGCGTAATTTTATTGGACGAAATCGAGAAGGCTCACCAAGATGTCTTTAACGTTTTGCTTCAGGTTTTAGACGACGGTCGTTTGACGGATGGTCAAGGCAGAGTAGTTGATTTCAAGAACACGCTTATCATCATGACGAGTAATCTTGGCTCAGCCGAAATCATGAAGAACGCAGGTGCTATGGACCGCGACCAAATCCAACAAATGCTACTCAATTTCTTCCGACCGGAATTTTTAAACCGTGTGGATGATATCGTAACCTTTAAGGCTTTGGGCGTAAAAGAAATTCAAGGCATCGTTAAGCTTATCCTTAAGGAATTGTCCAACCGTCTTGATAGACAGCTTGAACTCAAACTCAGTGCATCTGACGAAGCAGTTGAGTTCTTGGCTAAAGAAGGCTTCGACCCAGCCTTTGGGGCTAGACCTTTGAAGAGATTAATCGTACATAGCGTGGAAAATATTTTGGGCCGCAAAATCGTTGCTGGCGAGATTAAGGCGGGGGACGAAGCCCTTGTTGTGCTCACGGACGGTAAGATTGACGTTCAATTAAAATAATTCATTTAAAATACATCCTTTTTTAGATAGACTTTTTCATACACCCTCCTTTCCAGAAAATGACCGTGGAGCAACGAACTCTGCGGTCATTTTCTTTTGCAATCAATTTGCTGAGTCATTTGAAGGTCTCAAGATTTTTTCTTCATGGCCTGAAAAAGGTTTAGGAAAAAATTTCAGAACATTATTTGCGTGTAGCTCGATAAAGAAAAACTGTTAAAAATGAGACAGTTTTTATTGACTTTTCTCCTTGAAATGTTATAGAATGAAATATGAGTTTTTTCTTTTAAAATTCACTATTTTATTGTCTTTTTTGTAAATATAGTATATACAATTTAGACAATTTTAATTTGCGTTTTTTGAGGAGGATTAATTGCAATGAAAGTAGCAATTATTATGGGCTCAAATAGTGACTGGCCCATCCTGGAGCCTGCAGAAAAAACCTTGAAGTCTTTTGGGGTTGAAGTTGAAGTTGTTGTAGCAAGTGCACATAGAACTCCTGAACTTGTGCACGAATTTGCATCTGGTGCTCGTGAGCGCGGGGTCGAAGTAATTATCGCAGCTGCTGGGGCAGCCGCGCATTTAGGCGGAGTCATTGCTGCTTTTACAACTCTTCCTGTTATCGGCGTTCCCATTAATGCCACATCCCTGCAAGGCATGGATGCTCTATTGAGCTTTGTGCAAATGCCTTCTGGTATTCCTGTAGCTACTATGGCAATCAATGGTGCGAAGAATGCAGCTTTATTCGCTGTGCAAATTCTTTCCACCAAATATCCTGAATTAGTTGAGAAAATGGCTGATGATCGCAAAAAGATGCAAGCAGAGGTTCTTGCTAAGGGAGAAAAGTTAGCCAAACTCAGAGCCGAAAACAATTAATCTTTTTCAATCATCAGTGAGATAGGAGACTGACAAATGGCAGAAGAAAAAAAATCCATCACTTACGCAGATGCTGGCGTAGATATTGATGCTGGTAATAAAGCGGTTGAACTTATGAAAGACAGCGTACGCGCTTCCTATCGTCCCGAGGTAATTGGCGACTTAGGTGGTTTTGGCGGTCTGTTCGCACTGAACATCGCAAAATATAAAGAACCCGTGCTTGTTTCTGGCACGGACGGAGTTGGCACAAAATTAAAACTCGCTTTCATGGCTGATAAGCACGACACTATCGGTCAAGATGCCGTAGCTATGTGCGTCAATGATATTCTCGTACAAGGAGCAGAGCCTCTCTTCTTTCTTGACTATATTGCTGTAGATAAGGTTGACTCTCAAAAGGTTGCTAACATCGTTAAAGGTGTTGCCAATGCTTGCAAAGAATCTGGCTGCGCACTTATTGGTGGCGAAACAGCTGAGATGGCTGGCTTCTATTCCAAAGGTGAATATGATATCGCAGGCTTCTGTGTTGGCTGCGTAGATAAATCTAAAATGATTACCGGCGAAAAGGTAAAGGTCGGCGATATTCTGTTAGGGCTTCCTTCTAGCGGTGTTCATTCTAACGGCTTTTCTCTTGTTCGTAAGATTTGCTTCGAACACATGGGCTTTGACATGAACACCTTTATTCCTGAATTTGGCTGCACTCTTGGAGAAAAATTAATCACTCCGACTCGTCTTTATCCCAAGACATGCTTGCCTTTAATCGACAAATTTGATCTCCACGGTATGGTTCATATTACCGGTGGTGGTTTCTACGATAATATTCCTCGTATTCTTCCTGAGGGTTGTGACGCTCTTGTAAATGCTGAAGCATGGGAAGTTCCTGTTGTTTTCAAAAAATTACAAGAATGGGGCAACGTCGATTGGAAAGAAATGTATCGCACCTTCAACATGGGCGTAGGCATGGTCATCGTTGTTGATCCTTCCGAGGCTGAGGCAGTTCGCGCTCATCTTACAGAAGCAGGCGAAACCTTCTATGAACTTGGTGAAGTTATTAGTGGCGAACAAAAAACTATTATGAAGGGCGGCGTTTTCGGTGCGTAAGATCGGTGTATTAGTCAGCGGTCGAGGTAGTAATCTGCAAGCGATTATGGATCGTATTCAAGATAATTACCTGCCTCTTGAAATCGCAGTCGTTATCAGCGACAAGGCTGATGCTTTTGCTCTAGAGAGAGCGAGCATGGCCGGTATTAAAAATATTGCCATCCCGCGTAAGGATTATGCGAGTAAAGAAGACTTCGAAGCTAAAATTACTGCGGAACTCAAAGCAGCTGGTTGTGAGCTTGTTGTTCTCGCAGGCTTTATGAGAATCTTAAGTGCGGACTTCGTCAACACTTGGGAACATAAAATCATCAACATCCATCCGGCAATTCTTCCTTCCTTCCCGGGCTTACACGGCCAAAAGCAAGCTCTCGATTATGGCGTGAAGGTTGCGGGCTGTACGGTGCATTTTGTTGATGCAGGTACTGACTCCGGTCCTATCATTTTGCAAAAGGTTGTTCCTGTTATGGATGACGATACGGAAGATTCTCTTTCCGATCGCATTCTTGTGCAAGAACATATCGCCATGCCAGAGGCACTCAAGCTTTGGGCAGAAAATAAATTGGAAATTGTGGGACGCAAGGTTAGAATTAAAAAGTGAGCGAAAGAAAGGTAACATCCATGAACGTATTATTAATCGGTAGTGGTGGTCGCGAACATGCTCTGGCATGGAAGCTGGCCCAAAGCCCCAAGGTCGAAAAACTTTTGGTGGCTCCTGGTAATCCTGGTATCGGTCTTTTAGACAAATGTGAATGCATTTCTCTTGACGTGGAGAATCTCGACCTGGTTGCAGATTTCGCTCAAGAAAATAAAATCGATTTGACGGTTGTTGGTCCTGAAGCTCCATTGGTAGCTGGTCTTGCCGATGTTTTCGAGGCAAGAGGCTTAACGGTATTTGGTCCTTCAAAGGCTGCAGCGCAATTGGAAGGCTCCAAAGCGTTTTCTAAGAACATTATGGCAAAATATAATGTTCCCACGGCATTCTTCAAAATTTGCGATAATCTTGAAGATGCCAAAGCTTATGTAGAAGCAAAAGGTGCCCCTATTGTTGTTAAGGCTGATGGCTTAGCAGCAGGCAAGGGCGTAGTTGTTGCTTTCACAAAAGAGGAAGCTTTGTCCGCTCTCGATGAGATGATGGGCGACCATAAATTTGGCAGCGCGGGTGCTCGCGTAGTCTTAGAAGAGTTTATGGACGGCGAAGAAGCCTCTCTCTTAGCATTTACTGACGGTAAAATTATTGTTCCCATGATTGCTTCTCAAGATCATAAGCGAGCATTCGATGGTGACAAAGGACCTAATACAGGTGGTATGGGCACATATGCTCCGGCTCCCGTATTGACTCCTGCTCTTAGAGATAAAGCAACTGAAGAAATTTTAAAACCCATGATTAGTGCTATGCAAAAAGAAGGCACTCCTTATAAGGGATGCTTGTATGCAGGTCTCATGGTTAAAGGTGACAGTGTCAAGGTTGTAGAATTCAATTGTCGTTTTGGCGATCCCGAAACCCAAGTGGTTCTTCCCTTGCTCGATAGCGATTTAGCTGAGATTATGCTTGCTTGTGCAACTGGTAAATTGGATCAGATTGAAATCAAATGGTCCGACAAGGCTGCTGTTTGTGTAGTCGTAGCATCTGGTGGTTATCCTGAAAGCTACGAAAAAGGCAAAGAAATTTCCGGGCTTGACGCAGCAAGCGAGCTCGGTGCTGTTGTATTCCACGCAGGCACGAAGCTTGCTGGCGATAAAATTGTTACAAGTGGCGGACGTGTACTTGGCGTAACGGCAGTGGACGATAATATTAAGGCTGCTCGCGACAAAGCTTACACAGCAGTAGATAAAATTTCTTTTGAGAAAGCATTCTCGAGAAGGGACATCGCTTGGAGAGCACTCAATAGATAATTAGCAATTAGTAATGAGCAATTAGCAATTGAGGATGATTTCCTACGGAAATCTTCATATTAAAAATTTGCCTAAACGCATCAGTTTTAATTATAAATCCGAAGGATTTATTCCTAAATTATCAATTTGTTTTATTTATAGAAAGGAAGTTTCGACATGGCATTCTATTATTCTGAACCAGCTCATACTTTTAGTGAATATCTTTTAGTTCCTGGTTATTCTTCTGAAAAATGCATTCCTGCTAATGTAGATTTAAGCACCCCGCTTGTTAAATTTAAAAAAGGTGAGAAGAGTGCTATTACCATGAATATTCCCATGGTTTCTGCAATCATGCAATCCGTATCCGGTGAAAAGCTTGCTATCGCTCTTTCTAAAGAAGGTGGCGTATCCTTTATTTATGGTTCCCAATCTGTAGCCGATGAAGCTGCTATGGTAGCTCGCGTTAAAAATCATCGCGCAGGCTTCGTACCTTCCGACTCTAATATTAGCCCCGACGCAACCTTGGCCGATGTTCTTGCTCTTAAGGAACAAACTGGTCATAGCACTGTCGCTGTAACATCTGATGGTACAGCTCTTGGTAAATTAGAAGGCATTGTTACTAGCCGCGATTATCGTCCGAGCCGTATGAGCCTTGATCAAAAAGTTTCTGAATTCATGACTCCGCTTTCTAAACTTGTTACTGCTGGTAAGGAAACCACTTTGCAACAAGCTAACGATATTATTTGGGAAAACAAAATTAACACCCTGCCCATTATCGACGATGAAGGTCGTCTGATGTATTTCGTATTCCGCAAAGACTATGTTGCTCATAAAGAATATCCGTTAGAACTTCTCGACGATCAAAAACGTCATATCGTTGGCGCTGGTATTAACACCCGTGACTATGCTGAACGTGTACCAGCTTTGATCGAGGCTGGTGCCGATGTATTATGCATTGACTCTTCCGAAGGTTATTCTGCTTGGCAAAAAATTACCCTCGATTGGATTCGCGAACGTTACGGCGATTCTGTAAAGGTTGGTGCTGGTAACGTTGTTGATGCTGAAGGCTTCCGTTTCTTAGCAGAAGCTGGTGCTGATTTTATTAAAGTTGGTATCGGCGGCGGTTCTATCTGCATTACTCGTGAACAAAAAGGCATTGGTCGTGGTCAAGCAACTGCACTTATCGACGTATGCCAAGCTCGTGACCAATATTATAAAGAAACCGGTATTTATGTACCTGTATGCTCTGACGGTGGTATCGTATACGATTATCATATGACTTTGGCTCTGGCTATGGGAGCAGATTTCATGATGCTCGGTCGTTATTTCGCTCGCTTTGACGAATCTCCGACTAATAAAATTAATGTAAATGGCACATATATGAAAGAATATTGGGGCGAGGGCTCTGCACGTGCTCGTAACTGGCAACGTTATGATATGGGTGGTGCAGCAAAATTGTCATTTGAAGAAGGCGTTGACTCCTATGTTCCTTATGCAGGTTCCTTAAAGGACAATGTAAACTTGTCTCTCTCTAAGGTTCGTTCCACCATGTGCAACTGTGGTGCTTTAAATATTCCCGAACTACAAGCAAAAGCTAAGATTACTCTGATTTCCGCAACATCTCTTGTTGAAGGCGGTGCTCATGACGTTCTCTTAAAAGAAAACGCAAGCTCCAGCTATCCTAAATAATTCTTGAGTAATTGCGCTTAAAATAGCGTAAAATTTTCTAAATGCTCAAGGTTTTCCTTGAGCATTTGGTGCTATAAAATAAAAACTTGTTAGAGGAGAAGATACAAATGAAAATGCAATCCATTGCTGAAACCTTAAAAAACAATTCTTATCCTGGACGTGGCATTATTATCGGCAAAACTCCGGACGGCAAGAAAGCTGCAACTGCTTATTTCATTATGGGCCGCAGTGAAAACAGCCGTAACCGCGTTTTCGTTGAAGATGGTGAAGGTATTCGCACCGAGGCTTATGATCCTTCTAAATTAGAAGACCCTTCTCTTATCATTTATGCACCCGTGCGTGTACTCGGCAACAAAACCATCGTTACTAACGGTGACCAAACCGATACTATTTTCGATCAAATGGATAAGCAAATGACCTTTGAGCAATCCTTGCGTTGCCGCGAGTTCGAACCCGATGGTCCTAACTACACCCCGCGTATTTCTGGCATCATGCATCTCGAAAGCGGTAAATACAGCTATGCTATGAGCATTTTAAAGAGCAATAATGGTAATCCGGAAGCTTGTAACCGTTATACCTTTGCTTATGCTACTCCTATTGCCGGCGAAGCTCGTTTCATTCATACCTATATGAACGATGCTAATCCGCTGCCTAGCTTTGAAGGTGAGCCGGAATTAGTTGATATCCTTGACGATATCGACGCTTATACTAAACTTCTTTGGGAAAATCTTAACGAAGCAAATAAGGTTTCCTTATTCGTTCGTTATATCAACATCGAAGATGGTTCCTACGAAACCCGCATTGTCAACAAGCATGCTTAATTCGTAAAGAAGATTTGATTTATTTTCGAGGGTTTTATTTTTTAAGCAGAGAGATTAGGAGAGAAATATTATGAGTGGATTTTTTGGTGTAGCTTTAAAAGAACAATGTATCGGCGATTTATTTTTTGGTACTGACTATCATTCCCATTTGGGAACAAGACGTGCTGGCATGGCTACCTACGATAAAAAAGATGGTTTTGAAAGAGCCATCCATGATGTTTTGACAACTCCCTTCCGTGCAAAATTTGGCAAAGAAATTAACAATTTTACCGGCAACATGGGTATCGGTTGTATATCCGACTATGAAGGTCAACCTATCGTAGTTCGTTCTCAACATGGAACCTTCGCAATTTCTACCGTAAGTAAAATTAACAATACAAAAGAAATCGTTGAAGAATTTATGTCCAAGGGCGGGTTCTTCAATGAGATGGGCAATGGCGAGATTAGTTCTACCGAGCTAGTTGCTGCTATGATTAACACAAAGGAAAATTTAATCGATGGCATTAAATATGCTCTTGATAAAGTTGATGGCTCTCTTTCCATGTTAATCCTGACTCCGAAAGGAATTTACGCAGCTCGCGATAATCACGGTCGTACTCCTATCGTCATCGGCAAAAAAGCTGAAGGCTATTGCGCAAGCTTCGAAAGCTTTGCTTTCATTAATCTTGGCTACGAAACCTTGCGTGAACTTAAGCCTGGCGAAATTGTTGTCTTTGATGAGAACGGCGTGAAAACTTTATGCGCTGGTTCCAATTGTCCTACGCGTATCTGCACCTTCCTCTGGGTATATTATGGTTATCCTTCTGCATCCTACGAGGGCGTAAGCGTAGAGCAAATGCGTTATAATTGCGGCAAGCTTTTGGCTGGTCGTGACGCAGGCGTTGAGGCTGACATTGTTGCAGGTGTTCCTGACTCTGGCACGGCTCATGCAGTTGGTTATGCTAATGCAAGTGGCATTCCTTTCTCCAGACCTTTCATTAAATATACCCCGACTTGGTCTCGTTCCTTTATGCCGACTATTCAAAGCATGAGAAATCAAGTTGCCCACATGAAATTAATTCCTGTTCCCGATTTAATCAAGGACAAGAAGATGATTCTCATTGACGACTCCATCGTACGTGGAACACAACTGCGTGAGACCGGCGAATATTTATATGAAGCTGGCGTTAAAGAACTGCACATTCGTCCTGCTTGCCCGCCCATCATGTATGGCTGCAAATATTTGAACTTCTCTCGTAGCAATTCCGAGATGGAACTCATCGCTCGTCAAGTTATTGCTGAACTTGAAGGGGCTCCCGTCACAGACCCCGAGCTTCTTGCAGAATATGCTGACCCGGACACCGAAAAATATGCGGCAATGGTCGAGGGCATTCGTAAGAAAATGAATTTCACTTCTCTCCGTTACCATCGTCTCGACGATTTGCTCGAGTCCGTTGGCATCGACAAGGATAGGCTGTGTACTTATTGTTGGAACGGTAAAGAATAGTTCGACGTTTAATCGAAGAATACGCAGATAGCACGCAATCTGCTTCGTCGGACTCGGTCGACGTACGCTTCTTTTAGTACGACTCCCTCGTCCTCCTCGCATCTTACGCACTCTCTGCGTTTTGGGGAAAAAGTACGCGATATTTTTTCGCAGCCCTCCTAGACGTACGCTTTATTTAGTACGCCGTCTCGGGCTTCCTCGCATCTCACGCACTCTATGAGTTTTGGATAAAATTTATTTAGCACTTGAACTGCTTTGTCGGGCTCAGTCGACGTACGCTTTATAATCCTTAAATTAACAAAGCTCCTGCATGATAACACGCAGGAGCTTTTTTGATTTTTTATACGCTATAGAATTTTTGTTTGGAACTTTGAGGTTTTTCCGGCATGGTCATTGCTAGCAAACCTTTTTGGATTAACGGTTGAACTAATTCCTTCATAACGTAATAACGAGATTTACCGACTAGGGCGACAATTTCTTGGCGGCTCTTAGGTTCTTTACAAAAAGTAAGTATAAGATGCTCTAAACTGTTTTTGTCAACGGCAAGCTCTTGAGGAAAAATATTATTTCTAAATACTACGGTGAATTCTCCACGTCTCACGCTAAATTCAGCAGGTGGAAGTCCTGCTTTGCGCAATTCGTTTTGAATGGTAGGAATACCGGAGTATCTATTCTCTGTTATTTTTAAGAGTTCGAGGATGTTTGCTAGGATGGCGTTTCTTGTTTCGGGTCGCACACTGCCTAAGGCCTGTACGGGTGTGTTTCCGTAAAGCCCACCGCTATTTTTAATTTCTAATCTATCGCGATACATTTCGATGCTAATGGGAATATTTTCAGTATACATGCTGTAATCACGGTGCACTAGTGCGTTTAAAACAGCTTCGCGGACAGCTAGCATGGGATATTCAGGTTTATCCTTCCTGTGACCGTTTTCATCTATTACTGTTTTAGTTCTGCTGTTCCTACGGATAAATTCCACAGCACCTTCGAGCATATCTGTAATAGGACCTGTGTATCGTTTGTTATCAATAAATCTTTCTCCTTCGTCACCGATGGAACCGATTTCAGTTCCTGGAACAGAAACGCAAGTTATGCAGAGCTGTGAGAAAAATGTTTGTGGGTATCTCGAGAAAACAAGAACTCCGGCTAAAGTCGGTTTGTTTGAGAAGGTTACGCCCATTAATTCTAGAATTTGTTCGTCGCTAAGATTTTTTGATAAATTTTTACGCTCGTGCTTAACGGCTTGCAAATATTTTTCTAACAATTGTTGGTCGAATAATTCGATTTGGACTCTGTCCACAAGGCGTTGGTCTTCTCTAATTCTTTTGCGAAAAGCTTCGTAACTGTAAATTTCATATTCGCTCATAGGTTCATCAGCATCGCCGACACGAATATAGGATCCTTTAATGCGTCCGACTCCAGCATAAAAAACTGGTCTCTTATTAATTTCTACGCCAGGTATTTCGGCGGCTACAATAATTTTTTCGTTAATTGTGCAAATATTTATTAACGGACGAACTTTAGGTTCCATCTGATTACAGTTTTCCATGATTTTTTTCTGTACGTCATCCGCATCATAGACGCCGACTATTTCAAAATCAGGTTTTTCTTGAATGCCGAAGATTATTATTCCTCCGTTGTCTTGATTAGAAAAAGACGAGAGGGCGTCATATATTTTTTTGGGAAATCCCAAAGCGCAGGATTTAAGTTCTACGTTTTGTCGTTCACTTTTTTGTTCCTGCAGCTCAGTTATTAATGATAATAATGCATTTGAATCCAATTTAATCACCTCGATGATTCCACTTGTTAAAATCATAGCAACTTGCCAAAAATTTGTCAACTAAAATGCAAAGTTTGAAAGCGAAATTGTAAAGTTTGCAAACTAAAACGTAAAATTTGCTCAAAACTTTGCAAATTTTGGCAAGTTTGACATAAGAAATGAAAATTTTAGCAACTGCTTGCCAAAGTTTGACAAGCAAATTTGCAAATCTAATAAGTAAATTTTTAGTTTAACTAACGAGTGAAACAGCTTGGCGAGTGATTATAAAAATTTCTCAATAGGGATTTTAAATTAAGGTAAACTTGTTATAATCCTAAAAACAATAAAAAAATTTTTAAGGCATCACTTCATACGAAGTGGTGTCTTTTAATTTTCTGGAAAATTCTCCACAGTTAGCATTGACAAACGAAAAATGTGATGGTAAACTATCGATTATGGTTAGCAAGTAGCAACCGCGACTATTTCGTTATGTAAATAGGCTTCTATTTTTAAATATTTTTTTGCCTTAGGGCAAGGCCGAGAGTAATGGAGGCAAGCAATGAAATCTTTAAAAGATATTCCAGTCGGTGAGACTGGGGTCGTAGTAAAAATTTTAGGCGAAGGCGCTTTAAGAAGACGCCTCTTGGACATGGGTATTACAAAAGGCGTTAGCATTCTCGTTCGCAAGCTTGCACCCTTGGGTGATCCTATGCAAATTCATGTGCGTGGCTATGAATTGAGCCTGCGTCAAGCTGAAGCTGAACGTATTGTTGTCGAATAGAAGGTGTGAAGATGAAAGAAACAATTATTGCCCTTGTCGGCAACCAAAACTGTGGCAAAACCACACTGTTCAACGATTTAACTGGTGCCAATCAATATGTTGGTAACTGGCCTGGTGTAACTGTCGAAAAAAAGGAAGGTCATTTAAAAGGCTCTGACAATGTTAAGATTGCCGACTTGCCTGGTATCTATTCCTTGTCTCCTTATAGCCCAGAAGAAATTATTTCTCGTAACTATGCTTTGGGTGAAGATGTTGATAGCATTTTAAATTTAGTTGATGCATCCAACATCGAACGTAATCTTTACTTGACTACTCAAGTCATGGAAATGGGTAAGCCTGTTGCCATTGCTCTGAACATGATGGATATCGTTAAGAGTCGCGGAGATAAGATTGACGTAAAAAGATTGTCCCAGCTTTTAGGCTGTGAGATCATAGAGACTTGCGGTATTGACGGCAAGGGTGTTAAAGAAGCAGCTCAAGCAGCTGTTAAGGCAGTTGGTGGCGATGTTTCTAAACAAGCGGTTATTAAATTTGCTGCTCCCGTAGAAAAAGCTATTCAAGGAATTGACGAGCTTCTTGGTGCAAAGCTTCCTAAACAAACTAAACGTTGGTACTTGGTAAAACTTTTTGAAAGAGATAAAAAAGTTTTAGAAG
Organism: Phascolarctobacterium sp.; assembly: GCA_030523325.1. Taxonomy (GTDB): domain Bacteria; phylum Bacillota; class Negativicutes; order Acidaminococcales; family Acidaminococcaceae; genus Phascolarctobacterium_A. The sequence goes on along the minus strand of JAUNIS010000001.1, from coordinate 22,131 downwards.
GCTTGGCTCTTTCTTCTGAAGAAAACAAAAAGTTAAACGCAATCGTAAATGCTTGCGAAGATAAATTGGGCGACGATGCAGAAAGCATTATCTCTAACGAACGTTATAATTTTATCGAAGCAATTATTAAAGACGCTGTTGTGAAAAATGATAGCGTGAACACAATTTCTGACAAAATCGATAAGCTTGTTACCTCTCGCATTTTCGCTCTGCCGATTTTCCTCGGCGTTATGTTCCTTGTTTATTATATTGCTATGGATTCCATTGGCGCTGATATGACTGACTGGGTAAACGACGTGCTCTTCGGCGAGATTATTCAACCGGGCGTTCAAGAGTGGATGGAAGGAGCCGGCTGCGAGGAATGGCTTACGAGTCTTGTAGTAGATGGTATCATCGCAGGCGTAGGTGCACCTCTTGGATTTGCTCCGCAAATGGCAGTGCTCTTTTTCATGCTTAGCTTCTTAGAAGACTGCGGCTACATGTCCCGTATTGCTTTCATCATGGATAAAATCTTCAGATTCTTTGGTTTGTCCGGTAAGAGCTTTATTCCTTTAATCGTTTCTTCCGGTTGCGGTGTTCCTGGTATTATGGCTACTCGTACCATTGAAAATGAACGTGATCGCCGTATGACTATCATGACTACCACCTTTATTCCTTGTGGTGCAAAGCTTCCTGTAATTGCACTTTTCTCTGGTGTAATTATGGGTGGTGAAGGCTGGATGGCTACCGCTATGTATTTCATCGGTATCGCTTCCGTAATTTTGGCTTGCCTCATTCTGAAAAAATGTGCAATGTTTGCTGGCGATCCAGCTCCTTTCGTAATGGAATTGCCTCCGTATCATATGCCGACCTTGAAAAACTTGTTCATGCATACTTGGGAACGTGTTAGCGACTTCCTGAAAAAAGCCGGCACCATTATCTTCGTATGCTGCGCAGCTATGTGGTTCCTTTCTTCTTTTGGTTTCGAAGAAGGTGCTCTTGCTATGGTTGAAGACAATGCAAATAGCTTTATCGGTGTTATCGGTGGTGCTATTGCTCCTATTTTTGCTCCCCTCGGTTTTGATACTTGGCAAGCTGTTGCCGCATCCATCACTGGCTTTGTTGCCAAGGAAGGTATTGTATCTACTATCGCTATTGTATCTGGCTTAGAAGAACCTGAAGAGGTTGAAGAAGCTAAAGAATTGTTCGACGCGACTCGTGCGCTTTTCCCGAGTGTTAGTGCAGCTTTTTCCTTCTTGGTATTTAACCTGATGGATTCCCCTTGCTTTGCAGCTATTGCAGCAATTAATCGCGAAATGAACTCCAAAAAATGGACCTTCCGTGCCATTGCTTTCCAAAATATCTATGCTTATCTCCTTTGCACCGTAATCTATCAATTTGGTCGTGTCTTTGTTGAAGGCGAAGCTTTCAATGCCATGACTGGTGTGGCTGCTGTTATCGTAGTATTTGCAATCTATCTGGTACTGCGTCCTGCGTCCGAACCCATGGAGTTAAAGGCAAAGAGCACAGCTGTTGTTAAAAATTAATGGAGGCTTCCATGATTAATTGGGTTATTGGTTTTATTATCTTGCTCGCGCTTTATTTTGCGCTTCGTTCGGTGTTGAAAACCGTCAAGCATGGTGGTTGCATGGGTTGTGGGACTTGTGATCATTGTGGGTGCAATTGCGAGACCGAGAAAGATAAAAAATAAATAATAATTAATACCATGCGTGTTCCTTTGTGATGCGCATGGTATTTTTTATGCACTGACAAATTTTCAACACCAATTCTTCCTTAATTATGATACAATAAGTATAATGACGATTGTCTTGATGCTTTACATATGTTCATTCGTTAGTAAAGGAGCTATACATGGAAAAAGCTGAAAATGAAAATTTTCTCAACTTGGATAATTCGCAAAATAATTTTTTCGGTTTAACTTGGTTGCCTTGGTCCTTTTTCTATCGTAATTTAATATTTTTTGACAGCGAGGCTTATAAACAATATCACAAGGAGGAGTTATCTATGTCTTATACTAAAGATGGTATCGGTTATGTTGGCGGTGTTCCTGGTCCTGGCAAGGTTTATGTGGCAGGTGTTGGTTATGTTGATGCTCAAAGTCAGCCCCAAGGCGTTTATGTAGCAGGACAAAACTATTACAATACTCCTGAGGCACAAAACACCTGGACTTGTTCATGTGGTGTAAAAAACACTGGCAAATTCTGTAATGAATGCGGCAAAGCAAAGCCCGAAGAATGGACCTGCTCTTGCGGTGTTAAAAATATTGGTAAATTCTGTAACGAATGCGGCAAGCCAAAACCAGAAGAATGGGTTTGCGCTTGCGGAACAAAAAATACCGGCAAGTTTTGCAATGAATGTGGGCAACCGAAAGATGCTCCTCGCGATGTAAAGCACGAGCCCGTTGCACCTGCAATCCCCGAGGTAAAACCTGAACCTCAATCCGTTGCAACTGCAATGTCTGAAGTTAAGCCTGAGCAAAAACATGTAGAATCAGTCGTTTCTGAGGCAAAGCCAGAACAAAAACCCGAGCCGATACCCGAACCAGTTGCTTCTGTACAACCTGAAGTTAAGGCTGAACCCGTGCAAGAAGTTTCTGCTCAACCAATCGAAGGGGGTTGGACTTGTCCTGCGTGTGGCGAAATAAATACAACAAAATTCTGCGTAACCTGTGGCATGAAGCAACCTGCAGAAGCTCAAGTAGAAGTAAAACCTGTAGAATTTGCAAAACCTGAAGTTAAGGCTGAGACTAAACCTGTCGAATCAGTCGTTTCTGAGGCAAAGCCAGAACAAAAACCCGAGCCGATACCCGAACCAGTTACTTCTGTACAACCTGAGCCGAAGTCCGAGCCGGTGCCTGAACAAGCCGCACCCAAGCTTGCCCATATCGTTCAATGTCCTGCTTGTGGCTGGGTTCCCAAAGACCCGAGCAATGCACCCAAGTTCTGCATCGAATGTGGCTCCAAACTCGTCTAAATTTAATTCATTGAGCCGCGGGCTCGATACCTTCGGATTTAGGACATTTGGAATTCTGCATTCCCATTCACCAAATCATAACTCTTAATTCTTAATCTTCCCATTCCTTTTAGTACAAAATTAAATTTGTATTGACAAACTTATAAAACATTTGTTAATATATTGCGGTAATATATTTACAGGCTAGGAACGGAAGGACCTATTTGGATTTGTTTTAGAGAGGTAGCGTTTGGTGCAAGCTGCTACGAAGATATTTAGGTTGTAGTCCGGGAGCTCGCTGCCTGAACTAATAGTAGGGAAGTGCGCAGACATGCGTTAAATGTTTGAGAGCTTCAGTTTTTGCTGGAGAAGATAGGTGGTACCGCGTTAACTACGTCCTGTCGTGTAAAACACGATGGGACGTTTTTTTAATTTATAATTGATAATTAATAATTGAGGAATCCTGCGGTTTTATAATCGAAAATTTGCAGATATAAAATCGAAGTTTATACTTAATTATTTGTTGATTGTTAATTTGCTGTTTTGTTAATATTTGAAAAGAGGTATATATTAATGTCTGAAGAACACAACATTCCTAAGGTTTACGACCCTGCGTCCGTAGAAAAGAAATGGTACAAATTCTGGGAAGACAATAAGCTCTTCCACGCAGAAGTAGAAGAAGGCAAGAAGCCTTTCTCCATCGTTATTCCTCCTCCGAATATCACTGGTCAATTACATATGGGCCATGCTCTGGATAATACTCTGCAAGATATTCTTATTCGTTGGCACCGTATGATGGGCGACAATACTCTTTGGATGCCCGGTTATGACCATGCAGGTCTTGCTACCCAAATCAAAGTAGAAGAGGTTTTGAAAAAAGAAGAGAACAAGACTCGTTACGATCTTGGTCGTGAAGAATTTTTGAAACGCGTTTGGGCTTGGAAGGACCAATACGGCGACCGCATTATTAACCAATTAAAAAATTTAGGTGTATCCTGCGACTGGGATCGCAAACGTTTTACCTTGGATGAGGGCTGCAGCCGTGCAGTACGTGAGGTTTTCTGCTCCTTGTACGAAAAGGGCCTCATTTACAAAGGCACTCGTATCACTAACTGGTGCGTAAATTGTAATACTGCTTTATCCGATATCGAAGTAGAACATAAGGATGACGAAGGTTATCTTTGGTACTGCAAGTATAAAGTAATGGGCGAAGAGGATATGTATTTGGAATTTGCAACCTCTCGTCCTGAAACCATCCCCGGCGATACTGCTATTGCTGTTAATCCGGAAGATCCTCGTTATGGTCACCTTGTTGGTAAAACTGTTTGGCATCCCCTGCGCGAATGCGAAATTCCTATTATTGCAGATAGTTATGTAGATATCGAATTCGGTACTGGTGCTGTAAAAATTACTCCGGCACACGACCCCAACGACTATGAAATGGGTCTTCGTCAGCATTTAGACACCGTTGTAGTTATCGGTATGGACGGCAAGATGACTGCTGAATCTGGCAGATACGAAGGACAGGATCGTTACGAAGCTCGCGACAATGTCATCAAAGATTTAACGGAAATGGGACTTTTCCTGCGCATTGAAAACGCACCCCATGCCGTAGGTCATTGCCAACGTTGTGGTCATGTTATCGAACCTCTCGTTTCTACTCAATGGTTCGTAAAAATGCAACCCCTCGTAAAAGCGGCTGTTGATTGTGTTGAAGAAGGTCATACTCAATTCGTTCCTGAACGTTTCACCAAGACTTATCTTGGCTGGATGGAAAATATTCGCGATTGGTGCATTTCTCGTCAAATTTGGTGGGGTCACCGTATTCCGGTATGGTACTGTGACGATTGCGGCGAAGTAATGTGTTCTCGCACCGACCTTTGCAAGTGCAGCAAATGCGGCAGCACAAACATTCATCAAGACGAGGATGCTCTTGATACTTGGTTCAGTAGCGCACTGTGGACCTTCAGCACCATGGGTTGGCCTGAAAAGACCGATTTGATGAAGCAATTCCATCCGACCAGCGTACTTGTAACCGGTTACGATATTATTTTCTTCTGGGTTGCACGTATGATTTTCATGACTGAAGAATTCATTCATGAACAACCCTTCGACAAAGTATTTATTCATGGCCTCGTACGCGATAGCCAAGGACGTAAGATGTCTAAATCTCTTGGCAATGGTATCGATCCTCTCGAGGTTATTCAACAATATGGTGCAGATACTCTGCGTTTCATGCTTATCACCGGTAATACTCCTGGTAACGATATGCGTTTCTACTGGGAACGTGTCGAAGCAACCCGTAATTTTGCCAATAAAATTTGGAATGCATCTCGTTTTGCCCTCATGAATATGGAAGGTTACGATGAAAATGCCGAGCAAGCTCCTCTTACTCTTGCAGATAAATGGATTCTTTCCCGTTTGCAACACACATCCCAAGGTGTTACAAATATGCTGGAAAAATTTGAGCTTGGCGAAGCTGGTCGCATGATTTACGACTTTATTTGGGGCGAAGTTTGTGACTGGTATATCGAACTTGCAAAGCCACGTCTGTACAATAAAGAAAATGCTGCTGAACGTGCAACCGCTCAACACGTACTTTCTACTGTACTTGTAAGTGCAATGCAACTCCTTCATCCTTATATGCCCTTTATCACCGAGGAAATTTATCAATGCTTGCCTCACAAGGATCAAAGCATTATGGTATCCGCATGGCCCTTTGCTAAAGAAGAACTTATGGACGACGAAGCTGAACGTTTGATGAACGCAATAATGGATAGCATTAAAGCTATTCGTAACATGCGTGCAGAAGTAAACGTACCTCCTGGAAAGAAGGTTCCGGCAATTCTTCTTGTAGCAGCTGACTTAAAAGCTGGCATCGAAGCTAATGAAAACTACATTCACCTTATGGGTGCTATCAGCGATCTTACTGTTCTTGATGCAGACGCAGCTAAACCAGAAAATGCAATGGCAACTGTTGTAAGCGGTGTGGAAGTTTATCTTCCGCTTGCAGGTCTCATTGATGTTGAAAAAGAAAACGCTCGCCTTTCTAAAGAACTTGCTACCATTGACAAAGAACTTGCTCGTGTCGAAGGCAAATTGGGTAACGCAGGCTTCTTAGCAAAAGCTCCTGAAGCAGTTATCGAAAAAGAAAAAGCTAAAGCTGAAGAACTCAACCAAAAGAAAGCAGCTATTCTCGAACGTCTTGAATATCTGAAAACTCTTTAATTAAAACTTATAGGGGCTATCTATCTTGATAGCCCCCACATCTATTTACGGAGGCAAGTATGAATTACACAGAAAGTCTGGAATATTTAGATAGTCTAGGTAAGTTTGGCATCCGTCTGGGGATGGAACGCATTGAAGGTTTGCTGCGTGAGTTAGATAATCCAGAACAAAAAATTAAAACTGTGCATGTAACGGGCACCAATGGTAAAGGCTCCGTTGCCAGTATGATTACGAATATATTATTAGCAGCCAATCTCAAGGTAGGCAAATTCACTTCGCCTCATCTTGTAAAATATAATGAACGCATCGCCATTAACGGAGCAGATATTTCTGACGAAGATTTTGCTCTAACAATTACTGCAGTAAAGGTTGCCGCCGATAGTGTAGTAAGAAAAGGTGTATGCGAGCAGCCAACGCAATTTGAAATTTTAACGGCGGCTGCCTTCTTGCATTTTTATTTGCAAAAGGTGGATTACGCGGTAATAGAAGTTGGCATGGGAGGTCTGTGGGATTCCACTAACGTTATTACTCCTGTAGTTAGCGTTATCACTAATGTTGCTATGGACCACGACGAACGACTTGGTAAATCCATCGAACGCATTGCTATGCAAAAGGCAGGCATCATTAAAGACAAGGTTCCTCTTGTAACTGCTGCCGAAGGAGACAATGCTCTCGGACCCATCGTTACTATGGCTATGTTTAAGGAAGCGCCCGTGTATTTGTATGGTAAAGCTTTTTGGGGCGAGGAAGTTACAAGCTCCATGGACGGGCAAAAATTTTTGCTTCATGCCGGCGATATTTATCAAAGTGAATACGAAATAAAATTGCCTGGCGAACATCAAATAAAAAATACGAGTCTCGCAATTGTCGCGGCCAAACTTGTTTCCAAGCAAGACGCTCGTATTAACGAGCTCGCTCTTCACATTGGTGTAGCTAATACATTTTGGCCTGGACGTTTGGAACGCATTCATCAAAAACCCGATATTATTTTAGATGGAGCGCACAATCCTAATGGCGCGGAAGCTTTGCGTAAGGCACTAGATAAATATTACCCCGAGCAACGTATCCACTTTGTTTTTGGCATGATGGGTGATAAAGACATGAGTGGCGTCATTAACACACTTATTAAAACTAACGACAAGGTTTATGCTGTACGTGCAGACAGCGGTGCTCGTGCCGCTGAAGCTCAAGATCTGGCAAAACTTATTGGCACCAATGCGATCCCCGTAGAATCTTTAGGTGAAGCGTATAGCAAGGCTCTCGCTGAAGCAGGAAAAAGCGGCGTGGTTTGTGTTTGTGGTTCTCTTTATCTCGTTGGTGAATTTAAAAAAATGCTTTTAGAGGCAAGAGAACAACTTAATTAATTTATGAATCTTCAAAAATTAGCAGTAAAAATAGACAAGTACATATATTATATTTTGCTTTTGACTGTAGCAGTGATTCCTTTAAAGCAAGAGCTGATGGCAGGACTTATAGCGGTTAATTTTTTATTGGCTCTTTTTGTAGCCTGCTTTAAGAAGAAAACCACGCCGAAAATTTTAGAGGATTGGCAGCAATATGCACTTTATTTGCTTTTTACCATTGGCATTATCAGCATTTATTTTTCAAAAGATAGATTTCTATCTGGGTGGAATTATTTATACGTTGGTGGTCAATATCTCGGTCTCGTATTTGTTTTGCTAAGGTACGGTTTACTTGATGCGGAAACATATGATAAGGTTAGGGAACAGGGAACTGAAGGCATCAAAGAAAAATTTTTCGCAATGCCAAGGCCCTTGCAAATGATTACCGTCATGCTCATCGTTTCCATTTTTGTTAGCTTGATTGGTATAGCGCAAAAAATTTTAGGTATCACTGGCGAGGGAATCTGGGTAGATCCAGACCAATTCCCGGACTTAAAGGTGCGAGTTTATTCTACATTAGTTAATCCAAATATTTTAGGTGGTTACTTAGTTCTAGTAGTAGCCTATGCTGTTGGCTGGTTCTATAATTTTTACCACGACTATCGCAAGTTGAAGAAGCTTATTGCAGCAACAGGCTTGTTAGCGCTCGTTTGCTTGCTTTACACTTATTCAAGAGGTAATTGGATTGCGGCAGTAGTGATGCTTTTTGCTTTTACAATTTTGTTTTGCAAACGAGCAGCGCTTCCTGTAACTATTGCCGGACTTATCGGCCTAGCCATGGGAGGCAGGGCGGTCATTCAACGTCTGACTTCGATTACAAGTGGCGAAGACACATCCGCAGCTCTCCGCATCGCTTATCTTGAAAGCACGGTAGCAATCATTGAGGATTTTCCTTTTGGCGTAGGCTGGTATGGTTATCGTTTTGTATATCCCGATTATAATTTTTATTTGGATGATACAAGCGTCATTATGTATCACTGTCACAATATGTTCCTCAACGTTTGGTCAGAGCTCGGACTTCACGGCTTAATTGTTTTTTTATTGGTGTGGGGTATGTTCATCAAAGCTGGATATAAATTGGCTCATGAAGGAACGGCTCCTTGGTTTAAAGCTATGGGGATGAGTTACGTGATTGCTTCTGTCGGCATTGCCGTTGGAGGTTTAACAGACCATGTTTATTTCAATACGCAAATGGGCTGCTTATTTTGGCTTACAGGAATTCTTACTATGATTTGCTATCGACTAAATAAGATTAATCAAAATAATCACGAAACAATTTTATAAATTAAATCTTTTTAGAAGAAGTTCTGCAAAAAGCACGCAGAATTTCTTCTTTTTTTCTGTTTATATGCATAAATTACATTAAAAATTCATTTGCAAATTTAAAACAGCATTTTAGTGTAATCTTAAACTAAATGTATATTCGGAAAAAGCAAACGTTTAACGCAAGGCTGAGATTTATGCATACGTGTAAAGAAAGTGCTGAAAATTTACTACATAAAAAGACTGTTCATAGTCGACAAAAAGAAAAAGTATAAAAAACTTTACAACAAGGGACTTGCCATGTTACAAAATTTTTAGTATTATATTTGAGCGATGAGAGAAAATTTTTGTATACATAAATTTTTTTAATTACATGATGAAGAAATTTACATTGTGTGTTATAATATGTATAAGCAAAATTTTTCAAACTACAAATTTTACAAATAGACTCAGATTAATGCAGGAAATCTGTGCCTTTTTGTCGAATTGAACCTTGTGACGGGTATGTTACTAGAAAGATTTTGGTAATATTCTTATCGGGCTTAGCCGATAAGCAAATTATATTTTGGACGATGGTCCAAACCCAAATTAAGGAGGAAGGTAAAAATGATCGACATTCAAGATCGCATTTGCGACGCAGTTAAAGGCTTAGTTATGGAAGCTGCTGAAGCTGCAAAATTCGTAAAAGATGGTGACAACGTAGGTACTTCCGGCTTTACCCCTTGCGGTTATCCGAAAGCAGTTCCCCTGGCATTGGCAGATAGAGGCCTTGCTGGTGAACAACTGAAAATCAACGTTTGGACCGGCGCTTCCGTAGGCCCCGAAATGGACTCCGCTATGACCAACGCTGGCATCGTAAATCGTCGTCTCCCTTACCAAACCAACAAAGATATGCGTAATGCTATCAACGCAGGCAAAGTTAAATATGCTGACATCCATCTGTCTCATATGGCTCAAATGGTTCGTTATGGCTTCATGGCTAACCGTAAAGGCGTTGATGTTGCAATCGTTGAAGCTTGCAAAATTATTGACCTTGGCGAAGGCAAAGTTGGTATCGTTCCTACTACTTCTATGGGCAACAGCTCCTCTTATGTTCAAGGCGCTGACAAAGTTATCGTTGAAGTAAACGTAACTCAACCGGTTGCTCTCGAAGGCATGCATGACTCCTATGTTCCTCTGGATCCTCCGTGCCGTCAACCTATTCCTATCACTGCTCCTGAAGATCGCATTGGTACTCCGTACATTCCTTGCGAAATCGCTAAAATCGTTGCAGTAGTTCCTTCCGACATCACCGATAAAGTTCGTCCTCTCGGCGAAATCGATGACGAAGCTAAAGCAATGGGCTCTAACCTCGTTAACTTCCTGAAAAACGAAGTTAAAGAAGGTCGTCTCCCGAAAAACCTGCTTCCGTTACAATCTGGCGTAGGTTCTGTAGCTAATGCAGTTATCAACGGTCTTGTTAATTCCGACTTCGAAGACCTCACCGTTTACACCGAAGTTATCCAAGACGGTATGTTTGACCTTATCGATGTAGGCAAGCTCCGTGTTGCTTCCGGCACTTCTCTGAGCCCGTCTCCTGAATGCCTGAAGAAATTCTATGAAAACGTAGAAAAATACAAAAAATACATCATTCTGCGTCCGCAAGAAATCTCCAACAGCCCTGAAGTTGCTCGTCGTATTGGCGTAATCGCAATGAACACCGCTATCGAAGTTGATATTTACGGCAACGTTAACTCCACCCATACCACCGGTACCAAACTGATGAATGGTGTTGGCGGCTCTGGTGACTTTGCACGTAATGGCTTCTTGACCGTATTCTTCACCAACTCCTTGGCTAAAAAAGGTGCTATCAGCTCCGTAGTTCCGTTCTGCTCTCATATCGACCATGCAACTCTCGACGTTGACGTAATCGTTTCTGAACGTGGCGTAGCTGACCTTCGTGGCCTGTCCCCGAAAGAAAAAGCTCCTATCATCATCGACCAAATCGCTAACCCCAAATATCAACCTTGGCTCTATGATTACTTCAAGAGAGCATGCGAAGCTTGCGGCAACAGCCAAACTCCGCATATCCTCAGCGAAGCATTTGATTGCTATGAACGCCTTGCAAAGACTGGCACCATGGAAATCAAAGACTAATTTTGGAATTTAAAAATAATACTTGAGAAATTTCCAAAAATAGGTTAAACTATGTAAGTACTCTGCCTGCGTCTGTGAGAGACGCAGGCGGGTATGATAAAAATTGTTGACGAAGCAGCGGCTTTGCCATAGATTATTTACCGTCTAAAGGACGGACACTCTCACCATAACTTGGAACTGTCCACTCTGAGTTGTGAACAAAATTTTAAGGAGGATTTCAGAATGGCATTTGAAGAAATTAAAGCTGGTTTCGACGCTTACATGGCAGGCGTTGAAGCAAAACTTGCAAAAGCTCCCGAACGTGCAAACTTGGCACCGAACAGACTCTACACCCCGTTGGATCTTGGTGAAGATTTTGACTATGTAACCAAATTAGGTTTCCCTGGCGAATATCCTTACACCCGTGGCGTACAACCCACTATGTATCGTGGTCGTTTCTGGACCATGCGTATGTATGCTGGCTTCTCCACTGCAGAAGAATCCAACAAACGTTATCGTTACCTGCTGGCTAACGGTGGTTCCGGCTTATCCTGCGCATTTGACCTTCCGACCCAAATCGGTTATGACTCCACTGACCCGATGTCCGAAGGCGAAGTTGGTAAAGTAGGCGTAGCTATCGACTCCTTGGCTGATATGGAAATCCTGTTCGACCAAATCTCCCTCGATAAAGTATCCACCTCTATGACCATCAATGCTCCTGCATCCGTACTTCTTTGCATGTACATCGCAGTTGCTGAAAAACAAGGCGTTTCTGCTGACAAACTCCGCGGCACTATTCAAAACGATATTCTTAAAGAATATGCAGCTCGCGGCACCTACATTTTCCCGCCGAAACCCTCTATGCGTTTGATCACCAATATCTTCGAATATTGCTCCAAGAACGTACCGCTGTGGAACACCATCTCCATTTCCGGTTACCATATTCGTGAAGCTGGTTCCACCGCTTCTCAAGAAATCGCATTCACCATCGCTGACGGCATCGCTTATGTAGAAGCTGCTATCAAAGCTGGTTTGGACGTTGACGCATTTGCTGGCCGCCTGTCCTTCTTCTGGAATGCACACAACAACGTACTCGAAGAAGTTGCTAAATTCCGTGCTTCTCGTCGTGTATGGGCTAAAGTTATGAAAGAAAGATTCGGCGCTAAGAAACCTAAATCCATGATGCTCCGTGTTCATACTCAAACTGCTGGCTCCATGCTGACTGCTCAACAACCGAACAACAACATCGTTCGTGTTGCTCTGCAAACTGCTGCAGCTGTTATGGGCGGTACCCAATCCCTCCATACCAACTCCAAAGACGAAGCTCTTGCACTTCCTACCACTGAATCTGTAACCATCGCTCTTCGTACCCAACAAATCGTTGCTTACGAATCCGGCCTGGCTGACACTGTTGACCCGTTGGGCGGCTCCTACTATGTAGAAGCTTTGACCGACAAGATCGAAGCTGAAGCTTGGGATTACATCAAGAAGATTGATGAAATCGGTGGCGCTCCTGAAGCTATTGCTAAAGGCTACATCCAAAAAGAAATTCAAGACTCCGCTTACAAATGGCAAATGGATATTGAAAAAGGCGACCGCATCATCGTTGGCGTTAACAAATTCACCCAAGAAGAAGAACCTCCTAAAGGCTTACTCCGCGTAGATGGTTCCGTTGGCAAACTCCAAGCTGAAAAGATTGCTGCTCTGAAAGCTCGCCGCGACAATGCTGCTGTTGAAGCTGCTCTGAAAGCTCTTGAAGCTGGCTGCGCTGATGAAAGTGTTAACCTGATGCCTTTGATTCTCGAAGCAGTTCGTGCATACGCAACTGAAGGCGAAATCTGCGGCGTTATGAGAAAAGTATTCGGCGAATATCAACCTCATACCACTCTCTAATTTAAAATCTAACTACCATTATACGGAGGTATTATACAATGGCTAACGTTAAAGTTTTAGTAGCAAAACCCGGCCTCGATGGTCATGATCGTGGCGCTAAAGTAGTAGCTCGCGCACTCCGCGACGCTGGTTTCGAAGTTATTTACACCGGTATCCGTCTGACCCCGGAACAAATCGCTAAAGCAGCTCTGCAAGACGACGTTCAAGTAGTAGCTCTTTCCCTGCTCTCCGGCGCTCACAACACCCTTTTCCCGAAAGTTGTTGAACTTCTCAAAGCTGAAGGTCTTGACAACGTTCTCGTAATCGGCGGCGGCGTTATTCCTGACGCTGACATCCCTGGCCTGAAAGCTGCTGGCATTGCAGAAGTATTCACCCCGGGCACTCCGACCTCTGCTATCGTTGATTTCATCAACGCTAACGTATAATTTTTAAATCTAATTTAAAAATCTAAAATAGTATAAGTGCAAGCCGAGGAAACTCGGCTTGCATTTATCCACTATTTAATTCATTATTAGGCGGTGGCAATTATGGAAATTGTTGAAAAACTACTTAATCATTCCACCCTGGCATTATCCAAGGCAATTACTGCCGTAGAAAATGAGTATGATGATGCAGTTAAAATTATGACTGAAATCTATCCTCATACTGGTAATGCATATGTAATTGGTATCACTGGCCCTCCGGGTGCTGGTAAATCTACCTTAACCGATAAGCTCGCAAAAGAATACCGCAAACGCGGTAAAACTGTCGGCATCGTAGCAATCGATCCGACTAGCCCGTATTCTGGTGGCGCTATCTTAGGCGACCGTATCAGAATGATGGACTTAATGGCCGATGACGGCATTTTTGTACGTTCTATGGCTACTCGTGGCAGCTTGGGCGGCCTGTCTCAAAAAGCAGGTGACGCTGTTAAACTGATGGATGCATATGGCATGGATGTAATTATCATCGAAACCGTAGGTGTTGGTCAATCTGAGGTTGATATCGTTAAAACCGCAGATACCACTATGGTAGTAGTAATCCCCGGCATGGGTGATGACATCCAAGCAATTAAAGCTGGTATCCTTGAAATCGGTGACTTGTTTACTATTAACAAAGCTGACCGTGATGGTACCGACAAGCTCAACATTGAGATTGAAATGATGCTCGAATTAAATCCGGAACATGTTGGCTGGCGTCCTCCTATTAACAGGACCATTGCTAGCAAGTCGGAAGGTATAGAGGCTGTTGTGGACTCCATTGAAGCTCACAAAGCATATTTGATCGATAGCGGTAAACTGTCTGACATTCGCAAGAAACGCATTAAAAATGAAGTTACTGCAATGCTTAATGACCGTGTTAACCGTTACATCGACAGCAACGTTATCGAAACCGCTGAATTTGATGCACTTGTAGTTAAGATGCAAAATCGCGAAATCGAGCCGTATTCTGTCGTTGATGACATCGTTGGTAAAGTTTTAAAATAAAACCCACCAAATAACTTTTATTTTTAGGAGGAAATTATTATGGCATTCAAAACTATTTGTGTTGACCATGTTGGCGTAGCTTGCGCTGGCACTCTCCAAGACGCTGCTAAAATCTATACCGAGGTTCTCGGTTTGGAAGCAACTGGCACTGAAGAAGTAAAAGAACAAGGTGTTGCAACCGTTTTCGTTCCCTGCGGCGAAACTCTTATTGAACTCCTAGTTGACATCACCGAAAATAACGATGGCCCTATCGGCAAATACATCGCTAAAAACGGCCCTGGCATCCAACATATGGCTCTGCGCGTTGACGACATCAAAGCTGCAATCGCTGATTGCACCGCTGCTGGTGTTAGAATGATCGACAAAGCTCCTCGTAATGGCGCTGGCGCTATGAAGATTGCTTTCGTTCATCCGAAATCTGCTGGCCTGCTGCTTGAACTTTGCCAACCTGCTGCAACCTACGTTGAATAAGCAATAGGTAAAATCTTGTAAGTCTATAGCTGGGAGTGGAGATTCTCCACTTCCTAGCTTTGATATTTGATACAACGTACTTAGTGCATACAAGAGATATGTAATTAAGTACTTTTGTATAATAAATTCTCCCACAAACATGATGGAGGTGTAAGATTTGTCTACTCAAGAAAGAATTGAGAAAATGCTAAAAAAAGCCGAAGTTATCATTGCTGCTGGCGGCGAAAAACGTATCGCTAAACAACATGAACAAGGCAAAATGACTGCTCGCGAAAGAATCGCAGCTCTCCTCGACGAAGGTTCCTTCGTTGAATTAGACCGTTTTGTAAAACATCGTTGCTACAACTTCGGTCAAGACAAAAAAGACTGCCCTGGTGAAGGTGTAACCACTGGTTACGGCACTGTTGACGGCCGTCTCGTTTATGTATTCGCACAAGATTTCACCGTTGAAGGTGGTTCTCTTGGCGAAATGCATGCTAACAAAATCGTTAAAGTTCAACGCTTGGCTCTCAAAATGGGTGCTCCATGCATTGGCATGAACGATTCTGGCGGCGCTCGTATTCAAGAAGCTACCGACGCTCTCGGCGGTTATGGTAAGATCTTCTTCGAAAACACTGGCGCATCCGGCGTTATTCCTCAAATTTCCGCAATCATGGGTCCTTCCGCTGGCGGCGCTGTTTATAGCCCTGCTCTGACCGACTTCATCTACATGGTTAAGAACACTTCTCAAATGTTCATTACCGGTCCTGAAGTTGTTAAGACCGTTACCGGCGAAGTTGTAACCAAAGAAGCTCTCGGCGGCGCTATGACTCACAACTCCAAATCTGGTGTTGCTCACTTCGCAGCTGAAAACGACGAAGACTGCATCCAACAAATTCGTTACCTCCTGAGCTTCCTGCCTTCCAACAACATGGAACCCGCTCCGGTAGTTGAAACTGGCGACGATCCGATGCGTACTGACGAAAGCCTCAATACCCTTCTCCCGGATAACTCCAATGCTCCTTACGATATGTATGATGTTATCAAATCCATCGTAGATAATGGCGAATTCTATGAATCCCAAAAATTCTATGCTCAAAACATCATCACCTGCTTCGCACGTATGGATGGCAGCACTGTAGGTATCATCGCTAACCAACCGAAAGTTATGGCTGGCTGCTTGGATATTAACGCATCCGACAAAGCTGCTCGTTTCATTCGTTTCTGCGACGCATTCAACATTCCTCTGTTGAACCTTGTTGACGTTCCTGGCTTCCTGCCTGGCACCTATCAAGAATACGGCGGCATCATTCGTCATGGCGCTAAAATGCTGTATGCTTACTCTGAAGCAACCGTTCCTAAAGTTACCCTCGTAACCCGTAAAGCTTACGGCGGTTCTTACCTTGCAATGTGCTCTCAAGAATTGGGCGCTGACCAAGTTATTGCTTGGCCGACTGCAGAAATCGCAGTTATGGGTCCTGCTGGCGCAGCTAACATCATCTTCAAGAAAGATCCTGACAAAGACGCTCGTACTCAAGAATACATTGACAACTTTGCTTCCCCGTACTATGCAGCTCAACATCAAATGGTTGACTTGATCATTGAACCTAAGAACTCTCGTCCTGCAGTATGCAACGCTCTTGCAATGCTCGAAAGCAAACGCGAAGTTCGTCCGGCTAAACGTCACGGCAACATTCCTCTGTAATCCGTCAGGAATACATTGTGAACTAATTTAGTTAGATATTGAGGTGAAATAATGGGTCCTGTTACTACTAATCCTTGGTTGATTGCTCTCATCAACATGACCATCGTATTTGGCGTACTTATCACTCTTGGTGTTTTGATGAACCTTCTCCAAGTTATCGATCCCACTAAAAAAAAATCTAGCGCTCCTGCACCTGTAGCAGCTCCTAAAGCAGCTCCTGCTCCCGTAGCAGCAGCTCCTGTTAAAGATGATTCCGAAATCATCGCTGTTATCGCTGCAGCTGTAGCTGCATCCGGTTGTTCTGTTGACCAAATCGCTTGCGTTCGTCGTGCTGGTACTCCTGTTTGGACCTCCATGGCTCGTAACGAAGTTCAAGCTGTTCGTCACAACATGTACTAATAGTACATCGTACAATATTTGTACTTAACTATTTATTAATTTATTAAAATTAAAATCTTAGGAGGATTATATCCATGAAACAATATACCATCACCGTTAATGGCACTGCTTATGACGTATGCGTTGAAGAAGCTGGTTCCGTAGCTTCTGCTCCGAAAGCTGCTCCGGCTCCGGCTCCGGCTGCTGCTGCTCCTGTTGCTGCAGGCGCTGCTACCGTTACCGCTCCGATGCCTGGTAAAGTACTCTCCGTTAACGTAAAAGCTGGCGACGCTGTTAAAGCTGGCGACGTTCTCCTTATCCTCGAAGCTATGAAAATGCAAAACGAAATCATGGCTCCGCAAGACGGCACCATCGCTGAAGTTCGCGTTTCCGCTAACCAAAACGTTGCAACTGGCGACGTTATGATCGTAATGTAATTTCGTCCTACGAAGGATTTGAATTTCATAGGGAGCCTATCCATTGGCTCCCACAAAAAAAAATTACTATCCAGGAGGAAATTAAATGGAAGCGTTTATTGTTGCACTGTCATCCGTATGGGCTGACTCTGGCTTCCAAGCTTTAACCTCTGGCCATGCTATCATGATCTTAGTAGGTCTGATTCTTCTCTACATGGCTATTGGTAAAGGCTTCGAACCCCTGCTGTTATCCCCTATCGCATTTGGTTGTATTTTGGCTAACATCCCTAAAAATGGTTTTGAAGAACCTGGTGTTATGTCCGTTATTATGTATGGTATTCACCACGAAGTATTCCCTCCGCTGATTTTCTTGGGCGTAGGCGCTATGACCGACTTCGGTCCTCTGCTGGCTAACCCGAAAACCTTGCTGTTGGGTGCTGCTGCTCAAGGTGGCGTATTCGTAGCTCTCCTTGGCGCTATGCTTTCTGGTTTCACCGTACAACAAGCTGCTGCTATCGGCATCATCGGTGGTGCTGACGGCCCTACCTCTATTTATCTTGCTGCTAAGATGGCTCCGGAACTTCTTGGTGCTATCGCCGTAGCTGCTTACTCTTACATGTCTTTGGTTCCGCTGATTCAACCTCCTATCATGAAGTTGTTCACCACCGAAGCTGACCGTAAGATCGTTATGAAACAACTTCGTCCTGTTTCCAAGTTCGAAAAGATTGCATTCCCGATTATGTGCACCATCGTTATCTCCTTGCTGTTACCTTCCGTAACTGCATTGATTGGTATGCTCATGCTTGGTAACCTGTTCAAAGAAGCTGGTTGCTTGGATCGTTTGTCCGACACCGCACAAAACGCTTTGATGAACACCGTAACCATCATGCTTGCTACTGGTACCGGTTTGACCATGTCCGCTGATGCATTCCTGAACTTCGAAACCATCAAAATCATTTTCATGGGTCTCGTAGCATTCGTTGCTGGTACTGCATTGGGCGTTATCTTCGGCAAACTCATGTGCATGGTTGATGGTGGCGCTACCAACCCGTTGATTGGTTCCGCAGGCGTATCCGCTGTACCTATGGCTGCTCGTGTATCTCAAAAAGTTGGTCAAGCAGCTAACCCTGCTAACTTCTTGCTGATGCATGCTATGGGTCCTAACGTAGCTGGCGTTATCGGTACTGCAGTTGCTGCAGGCACCATGCTCGCTATGATCGGCCCTGTTGGCAAATAATTCTATTTGACAACGTAGCTTAATCAAAAGCGCTAAAGCCCCGCACTAGAAATAGTGTGGGGCTTTTTAATTATTATCATTTTTGTTAAATATAAAGTATGTTAATTAGTAATTTTTAGTATTGCAGTAATAAAAAAGATTTTGAATTCGCTTATATAAAACAGGAATAGGGTAATGGAGTTAAAATAAATACTTTTGGATTTTAGATTAAGATAGAATAAGGATTATTTATGAAGACTATATACAAAAGTAGACTTATTAAAAGAAAAATAGATAAAGTATAATCAACAATTTAGTAGAGTAATTTTGCACTTTAATCTTAACAATGGTAATTGTTTGTCTTAATTTTTGTCGAGTTCAAAAATAAAAGAGCATACAATGCATGGTTAAATAAAGAAGAAATTTTTAAAAATAGACTGAGGAAACAGGACCGAAGAAAAACAATACCTTTTTATAGTAATATGTATGACTATAAAAGTATGTAAGTAGGATTGAAATACATTTTAGTAATTTAAAAAACTTTAAACAAAGGTTTTAATTCAGATTTTAAAAATATATATTTCAAAAATCTATGTGCACGAGAAGAAAAAATTTAATATTTAGTTTTGTTTTAAATTTGTCATATTAAAACCACAAGTGTATAATATAATCATAAGAAAAATAAAAGAGGTAATTATGAAAAAATTTACACTTTCCAAACAGTTTTTTAAAGACGTGTGGTATTTAACAAAAAGCTATTGGCAGTCCGAGGAAAAAGGGAAAGCCTTCCTGCTTTTAATTTCTATAATCGCCTTAACTTTGGGCATCGTTTATATGCTTGTACTTTTAAATAAATGGAATAACTCATTCTACGATGCTCTGCAAAAATATCAGACAGAGAAAATTTATAGTGAGCTGTGGCGATTTACCTATCTTGCATTTGGTTATATTATTATGGCTGTTTATTCCTATTATCTCCAACAAAAGTTAATTCTTAATTGGAGAAAGTGGTTAACTGAGAAATTTATCAGTATTTGGCTAAAAAATAAAACCTACTATAATTTGCAAATGTTTGGGAAGGATACTGATAACCCGGACCAACGTATCTCTGAGGACGTGCGCATGTTCGTGGAGATGACATTAAGTCTATCTATAGGTTTATTAAAATCCTTCGTAACTTTTTGTTCCTTTGTTATGATCCTTTATAATATGTCGGGACCACTACAGTTCACCGTGATGGGTAAGCAAATAACTATTAACGGTTACTTATTCTGGGCGTCCTTTATTTATTCCATCCTTGGTACCTACGTAACTCATTTAGTAGGTCGCAAGCTTGTAGATTTAAACTTTGTGCAACAACGCTACGAGGCTGATTTTCGTTTCAGCATGATTCGTTTGCGTGAAAGTAGCGAGAGTGTCGCTTTTTACAGGGGCGAAGAGCAGGAACAAAAGGTTTTACAAAACCGTTTTAAAGCTTTGCTAGAAAACTTTTGGAGACTTGTTAACAAGCAGAAACAAATGGTTTGGCTTAACTCTTCCTATTCACAAATCGCCATCATCTTTCCATTTGTTGCTGCTATGAGTCGCTATCTTGCCAAAGAATTTACTTTGGGAGGATTAATGCAGGTCGCATCTGCTTTTGGACGCGTACAGGACTCGCTGTCATATTTCGCTGATACATATTCAAGCTTAGCGCAATGGCAAGCAGTTGTAATGCGTCTAACTCTCTTTGGACATCATATGCAAGAGGTTGATAACGCAACAGAATCGTTCCATCTGGATAGATTTGCAACAGCAGAGAAGGTTAGTGCCGAGAATATGACAGTAAGCTTGCCTGACGGCACGATTCTTCTTGATCACATAAACTTTAATCTGGAACCTGGCACCAATGTTTTGGTAAAAGGTGTATCTGGGTCTGGTAAAAGTACACTCTTGAGAGCAATTGCCGGAATCTGGCCCTACGTCGAAGGCAAGATTAATCTTCCTGAGGCGAAAAATTTAATGTTTGTTCCGCAGCGCCCTTATATTCCTCTTGGAACTTTACGCGAAGCCTTGCACTATCCAGGGAATAAGGGACTTACTGATGAAGAAACAATTGTTTATCTTGAACTCTGCCATATTGGTTATTTAAAGGACAAGCTGGACGTAGTAGCTGACTGGTCCCATGTGCTTAGTATTGGCGAGCAACAAAGACTTGCTTTTTGTCGTGCGCATATTCAAAAACCTCTTTGGTTATTCTTGGACGAAGCAACATCTGCGCTAGATGAAGAAACAGAAAAAGCGATGTACGAACTGCTTAAAACGAAGCTTGCGGGGACAACGCTCGTCAGTGTTGGTCACCGCAGCACATTGAATGCTTATCACGACAAAATTTTACGCATCAATAAGGAGCGCAAAACAGTAGATTTTGAAATGTTAACAAAATAAAACGAAAAGAAAACTTTATCTAAATTTTTTTACTATTTATTTACATAAATTTAAACGAGTTTAGTTTTACAAAAGAAAATATTTGTTGTATAATAGTTATGTAATAATGAGGAAATTTCTTATTATGTTATTGGGGGTCTTGACGACCCTACATACTAAAGTAAATTACTGAAAGCGAGGCGTTTCCAATGAACACTAAAGCCGAAAAATTCTCCCAATTCTTGCAAGAGAACAACCTGCAAATGTTCCAACAGCAAGAAGTTGAAGGTGACATGCATCCCGTTGTATACCGTACTTTTATGGAAGTTGGCGGTCAAAACCTTCCTACTATGCTCGTAATTGACGACAGCATCTATGTAATGCTCCAAGTTCGTGTGGCTGCAGGCGTAGTTAAAGAAAATAACCAAAAGAAAGTTATGGACCTTCTGAACCAAATGAATGGTCAATACAAAGTATTCAAATACTATGTAGATGGTGAAGGTAGCATCGTTCTTGAAAGCTGCATTCCCACCACCGATACTGAATTCGTACCGGGCTTGGTTCACGCAGTAATCGACGTTGTTGTTAAACATCTCAACGAGCACAATGCAGAAACCATGAAAGCTGTTTGGGCAGAATAATTGTTTTATTTTAAAACTACCAGCCGCTGTGATTATTCACAGCGGCTTTTCCATTTGTATTTGAAATGAAGACATTGTTAAAAGCGGCGTAATTTGGCAAATTTCACCGTTAAAATAGTCACTAAGAGACCTTGGTACATTTTTCAAATTTATCTTTATACTGAGAAGTGCTGAAACCCTTGTGAAAGAAGACATAAGTTACCTTAAGTACAGTCATCAGCTTCTACTACAAGAAGTATCTTTGCTTTATGGTGTTGCGACGTGCATAGGTGATTGTTCTACCATAAGTTTGGGTATCATTCACTTTGGGATTTGCTGCAACAGTTACAACCATAGTAGAAATAAGCATTTGGCAGCTGCAGTGGGTGATTACAGTAGTAACAGGACATACCTCGTTGTTTTCGTTATACTTAGGAAACTGCATAAGGTTGAGTTCTTTTTTAGCCAAAATGGTATATTTATATCAAAGAAGTTCTCTCGCTGTAAAGAGTGAAATAAACTTGATAAATTCAGAGGCTACTTAACCGGTGATGTTTGTGGAGATACTTTAGGATACGCCGTGGAATTTTATTTCTATCTTTGATATAATTCTTTTTATT
>JAUNIS010000016.1 GCA_030523325.1 Phascolarctobacterium sp. | reverse complement strand
CGTACCGTTGGCGCAGGCGTTGTATCTGAAGTAGAAGAAGTTTAATTCTTTTACGTTTCAACAAAAAAATTTGCGTTAAAAATTTTTTTGAAGACCGGTCGATTGATCGGTCTTCATTTTTAATTTTGTAATTTCGTAAATTTTTTAACAAAAAAAATAATAATTGTTGACACGATAGACTTGTTGTGTTAATCTATTGTAGCGACAATTTGTGATTAGCCTTATTTTATATGTAAGCGAGGTGTAAATAATGCGTAATCTTATTACTTTGGCATGCACTGAATGCAAGCAAAGAAATTACCAAACTAACAAGAATAAAAAGAACGATCCCGATCGTATCGAGATTAACAAATATTGCAAGTTCTGCAAAAAACACACTCTGCACAAAGAAACCAAGTAATTTTTCTTTTGTGAATGCGTAGGTCTATAGTGAGGATGTGAAAGAATGGCAGTTCCAGAATCTACTGGCAGTGAAAAGGAATCTACATCTACCGGTGTAGTAGAATTTTTACGTGAGACCAAGGTAGAATTAAAAAAGGTTACCTGGCCTACTAAGCAAGAACTCATTTCCAATACTATCGTAGTGCTTATTGCAGTTATACTTTGTGCGGGATTGATCTGGATTATCGATTCAATCTTTAGCATTTTGTTTGGCATGTTATTACGATAATTTGTTGAGAAGCTTAAGGAGGGTAGGGGAAGCGTAGCTTTCCACTTTAAAATGGAAGAGAAGCAAGTTAATCAAGGAAGACATTGGTATGTAATTCATACCTATTCCGGATATGAGAACAAAGTATGCGCGAACCTGGAACGTAAAGTTCAATCCATGGGCATGGAAAATGAAATCTTCAGTATTAAAGTACCTATGGAAACAGTTCGTGAAGAGAAAGAGGTTACTCGTAAGGGTGTAACTACTACTGAAAGGGTTACTGTTGAACGTAAATTGTTCCCTGGTTATGTATTTCTTGACATGATTGTCAACGATCGTAATTGGTATGCAGTTCGTAATACTCCGGGCGTTACTGGTTTTGTTGGTTCCGGAAATATTCCTATCCCTTTAACTGACGAAGAAATTCTGAAATTCTTACCTGAAGAAAAGAAGCAAGAAGTTGTTCGTCCTAAAATTGATATTCAACTCGGTCAAGTTGTACGTATTACCGACGGTGCTTTTACAGGCAGAGAAGGTACAGTCGATGCAATTAACGAAGGCAAGGGTACCTTGCGCGTTCTTCTTGAAGCATTCGGCCGTGTAACTCCTACCGATGTTGATTTTACACAAGTTGAAGAAATTTAAAATTTTAACGTAAGGAGGTGTAATGAATGCCGAAAAAAGTCGTTAAGATGGTAAAATTGCAAGTGCCGGCTGCTAAAGCTACTCCGGCTCCTCCGGTAGGTCCTGCTTTGGGCCAAGCTGGTGTAAACATTATGGCTTTCGTAAAGGACTTTAATGCACGTACTGCTCAACAAGTTGGCTTAATCATTCCTGTTGAAATTACTGTGTATGAAGATCGTTCCTTTACTTTTATCACTAAGACCCCTCCCGCTGCTGTTCTTTTGAAGAAAGCTGCAGGTATTGAAACTGCTTCCGGTGAACCTAACCGTAAGAAAGTTGCAACCATCAAACGTGATAAAGTTCGCGAAATCGCAGAAAGCAAAATGGCTGACCTTAATGCTGCATCTGTAGAAGCTGCTATGAGAATGGTAGAAGGTACTGCACGTAGCATGGGTATCGTAGTTGAAGACTGATTCTAAGCAGTTTTCTTAATTGAGTGGGAGGCAAGGATGCCGTTAATACCACCTAGGAGGTTTATGTAAATGGGTAAAAAGTACGATGACGCTTTGAAATTAATCGAAGCAGGCAAATTCTACTCTCCGAAGGAAGCAGTAGAGCTGGTTAAGAAAACCGCTACCGTAAAATTTGATGCAACTGTTGAAGTTGCATTCCGTCTGGGCGTTAACCCTAAGTACCCCGACCAACAAGTTCGTGGTGCAATGGTTCTTCCCCATGGTACTGGCAAATCCAAAACTGTTTTGGTATTCTGCAAAGGACCTAAAGTTGCTGAAGCTGAAGCTGCTGGCGCAGATTTCGTAGGCGGCGAAGAACTCGTTAACAAGATTAAAGAAGGTTGGATGGATTTCGATATCGCTATCGCAACCCCCGACATGATGGGTCTTGTTGGACGTATTGGTAAAATTCTTGGCCCTCGTGGTTTGATGCCGAACCCGAAGGTTGGTACCGTTACCATGGATGTAACTAAAGCAATTAAAGAATCCAAAGCTGGTAAGATTCAATATCGTACCGACAAAGCTGGTAACGTACAATGCCCGATTGGTAAAGTTTCTTTTACTGACGAGCAACTTCTTGAAAACTATATTGCTCTTTCCGAAACTCTGGTTAAAGTTAAACCTTCCGGAGCTAAAGGTCAATACATGAAGACCATCACCTTGTCCACTACCATGGGCCCTGGCGTACCGGTTGACGTATTGAAAGCAACTAGCGATAAATAATTCGCAGTCAATTATAGTTTTTCATTTTACTAAATCAGAAGATAATCGGGCCATAGACAGTAGGTGCCGTTTGGCGTAAGTTTAATCGCCTGCCGAGGCTGGAGCGTGAAGATAAATCTGACTTCCGACCTCCGGCTACGGCCGAGAGGTCTTTTTGATTTAATAAATTAATATCAAAAGAAGGAGGTACACACAAATGGCAGTAATTAGACCTGAAAAAGTCGCTAAGATTGCTGAAATCAAAGAGTTGATTACCAATTCTAAAGCAACCGTATTAGTTGACTTCTGTGGTTTGACTGTTGCACAAGACACCAAATTCCGTGTTGAAATGCGTAAAGCTGGTATTAAATATATCGTAGTTAAAAATACCCTGCTTCGTATTGCTGCACAAGAAGCTGGTATCGAAGGCCTGGAACCTTCCCTGGAGAAAAACACCGCTATCGCTATTTCCCCGGAAGATCCTGTTGCAGTTGCTAAAATTATTTGCGATTTCGCAAAAACCAACAAAGAACTCAAAGTTAAAGTTGGCATTCTCGATGGCAAAGTAATCAGTGCTGAAGAAGTTAAAGCTCTGGCAGCTCTGCCCCCGAAAGAAGTTCTGGTTGCAAAACTGTTGGGCAGCATGAATGCACCTATCGCAGGTTTTGTCAATGTTCTTCAAGGTTCTATCCGCAAAGTTGTATATGCAATCGATGCTGTACGCAAAGCAAAAGAGTCTGCTTAATTGTAAGCTTGCTGCGAGATGCAGCATAATATTAAATTAAAATTTATTTCTAAATTATGGAGGAAATTACAATGAATAAAGATCAAATCATCGAAGCTATTGAACAAATGACCGTACTCGAACTCTCTGAACTCGTAAAAGCTCTGGAAGACAAATTTGGCGTATCCGCTGCTGCACCTGTAGCTGTTGCTGCTGCTGCACCCGCTGCTGCTGCTGAAGCTGCTGAACAAACCGAATTCGACGTAGTTCTTACTTCCGCTGGTTCCGCTAAAATCGCTGTTATCAAAGCTGTTCGCGAAGCTACTGGTCTTGGCCTGAAAGAAGCTAAAGAACTCGTTGACAATGCTCCTAAAGCAATCAAAGAAAAAATCTCCAAAGCTGATGCTGAAGCTCTCAAAGCTAAACTCGAAGAAGCTGGCGCTACCATCGAAGTTAAATAATTTAACTTGCTACGCTAGTAGCTTCGTGTAGTTCTCACTACGCAATTAAACCCTTGGTTTCACTTTTAAGTAAAGCCAAGGGTTTTTAATTTGTCATATAAACTTTCCCAAGAAAAGTTTAAACAATTGTGGACCGAACGTTTTTACTTTGATATAATGTTGGTATTATAAATAAACTGCGAAGGTTTATTGTAAAATTTGCAAGACGTGGACGAGAAAATTTATCTACGTAAAGCGAATAAAAACGAAGAGGAGAGTATAACATGGATGAATTCAAAGCGGAAGCTAAAAAACTAAGCGATATGCAAAACGAGTATGTAATGATTACTAGCAAGAAAGCAAGCGAGATGTGTCATGACGATTTTATCAGAGCAGAAGAATTGAACGTACAAATCAAGGACGAAACAAAAGTTATGGCTGCTTTAGCAATTCAAATGGCCGGTTATAAAAAAGATGCAAAGGGTTTATGGGTTGCTGAATAATTTTTTCTAAGCTATTCTTTGTAAATTAAATCAGGCGGACTGGAGATTTTGCTTCGGTCCGTTTTTTATTTGCCTTTAGTTTTAAAAATTTGTTGGATTGCTTGCACTCTGAGCTTATCTCGTGTAGAATTTGTAATGAAAAAAGCTTTAAGGAGTTTATTATGAAAAAAATTTTGATGATCGGCACGGGAGGAACCATCGCAAGTGTTCCGGGACCGGATGGCTTAGTTCCTGCCTTAGATGGACAAACTATGTGCAAGATGGTGAGTGGTCTCGCTAATTTATGCGCAATAGAGTGCAAGGAAATTTTAAATTTAGACAGCAGCAATCTTTCTCCTCGTCACTGGCAACAAATGGCGGTGACTATTGCAGAAAATTACGAGGCTTATGACGGCTTTGTTATTACTCACGGCACCGACACAATGGCTTACAGCGCGGCTGCTTTATCCATAATAATTCAGAATTCAGCTAAACCAATTGTTTTAACAGGTGCACAATTGCCAATTGGCACAGCAGCAAGCGATGCCCCTAATAATATTCTACTTGCTTTCAAAGCTGCTGCTAGCGATGTTCCCGGAGTAATGCTTGCCTTCGATAAGCTTGTCATCGCTGGTTCGTGTGCAAAAAAAATGTGCAGTCAAAATTTTGCAGGTTTCTTTAGCATCAATCGTCAGCCTTTGGGTATTTATGACGAAGGAGAAATTGTTTGGTCAGAGGATGCTTTAAAAAAATCTCCTGCAGGAAAGTTTGTTATTCATACTAATTTAGAAGAAAAAGTTGCAGTTATTAAACTTATGCCCGGACTTACAAGCGATGTGCTTGATTATTATGTTGCGCAAGGTTACAAGGGTTTAATTATAGAAAGCTTCGGTGCAGGCGGCGTTCCCAATGCAGAAAATAATTGGCTTTTCGCTCTCGAAAAAACTATTCAAGCGGGGGTAAAGGTTGTCTGTGCAACTCAATGCGTCTATGATGGCGTTCATCTCGATACTTATCCAATCGGCAGCCTAGCTAAAAAACTTGGGGCCGAGAGTGCTGGCAATGATACTATAGAATATTCTTACGCCAAACTCATGTGGGACTTGGCAAATTAAATAATCGAAATAAAATATGGCTGTTCATTTACAAATGGTCAGTCACATTTTTAAATTTCTTGCTTGACTTGGAGTTCACTCCATAACTTATAATAAATTTACAAGTTAAATCAATGGAGGTAATTGTATGAAAAAATCTTTCTTAGCAATTTCTGTAGCATTAACCATGCTATTGACTGCAGGTTGTGCAGCTGCACCAAAACAAACTGCTAAAGCTTCAGCCAATACTAAATTTCCTCAAGCACCCGTCGTTGGTTCTGTTCGTGTGGCTGAAGATTCCAAAGAAGATGCTGCCATTGTTTATTTCACAAAAACACTGGATGCTGCTCATTTGGAAAAAATGTATAAATTAGTGAATAAAGATATTTCTGGTAAAATTGCAATTAAACTTCACACTGGCGAAAAAAATGGTCCCAATATTATTCCTAGTGCTTGGGTTAAACAAGTGCAAGCGAATATTCCCAACAGTAAAATTGTTGAAACTAATACTTACTATGGTGGCGATCGTTATACCACCGAGCAACATCGTGAAACCTTGCAGGTTAATGGTTGGACATTCTGTCCTGTAGATATTATGGACGAATTTGGAACCGCTATGCTTCCAGTTAAAGGCGGTAAACATTTTAAAGAAATGTCCATGGGCAAAGGTATCCTTGATTATGATTCCCTGGTTGTATTGACTCACTTTAAAGGCCATACCATGGGAGGCTTCGGTGGCTCTAACAAAAATATTGGTATCGGTTGTGCAGATGGTCGCATCGGTAAAGGTTTGATTCATAGCGGTGATTTGAAGGCTGATGGACCATTTACCGGCGGTCAATGGTCTATTTCCCAAGAACCGTTTATGGAACGTATGACGGAATCCTCCAAGGCAACTGTAGATCATTTCGGTAAGAAAATTACTTTCGTCAACGTCCTGCGTCGTATGTCCATAGGTTGTGACTGCGAAGGTACCAGTGCACCTGAACCGACTATTGGCGATATCGGTATTCTGGCATCTACCGATATTCTGGCTATCGACCAAGCTTCAGTAGACTTAGTTTATAACAGCGAGCATGCGAAGAAGCATGATCTCATTAACCGCATTGAAAGTCGTAAGGGCCTTCATCAATTGACTCATATGGCTAATTTAAATATGGGCAAGAAATACTATAAGCTTGTAGAAGTTAAATAATAATAAATAAGGCTCGGGGAGTTGCTTCCCCGAGCTTTCTTGCTTAACCGGATGATTTTTGATACAATCAAAACGTTAATTATTCTTTGGAGGCTAGTATGCAAAGAGAAAAGCTGCAATCACGGTTAGGCTTTATAATGTTATCTGCCGCATCAGCTATCGGCATAGGCGTTCCTCTGTTGACCATGGAATTTTCTGTAGGTCGTGGCAGCCAAAGAAGTCCCATGGAAAGCTTTAGGACTCTCGAAGCTCCTGGTTCTAAATGGCACCTGCATGGCTAAGGCTGTTTGGTTGGCAGTTATCTTTTGATGATGTTTTATACAACAGTTGCTGGTTGGATGCTCAACTATTTGTACAAGATGTCTGTGGGAAAAATTTAGTTAATAAAAAAGTGCTGAGATTTTTCGTCTCAGCACTCATTTTTTATTTAGTATTAATTATTTTAAAGTGTAGCCAGGATATTTCTTCAGGCCTTCACCAAGAATGTAGATAGCTTTTTCCAAGTCTTCAGATTTAAGAACGTAAGCCATACGGCATTCGTTTACACCCATACCAGGAGTAGAGTAGAAACCGTTGCCAGGAGCAAACATAGTGGTCTCACCATTGATATCGAATTCGGTCAGCATCCAAATAGCAAATTTTTCAGCGTCGTCAACAGGCAGGGAAACCATTACATAGAAAGCGCCTTTCGGATCGGAGGCTTTAACGCCAGGAAGCTTTGCGAGAGCAGCTGCAATCGTGTCGCGACGTTTCTTGTATTCCTTGTTAACATCGTCAAGATAAGATGTCGGTGTTTCGTAGAGAGCAGCTGCGCCGATTTGTTCAACAGCAGGTACACACAGACGAGTTTGGCAAGCCTTCATGATGCCGCCATTGAAATCTTTGTTTTTGCAGATTACGCAACCAATACGAGCGCCGCATGCAGAATATCTCTTGGATACAGAGTCAACGATAACAAGATGGTCAGCAATTTCAGGAATGGTGCCGAAGGAACGATATGCTCCGTCATAAACGAATTCGCGATAAACCTCGTCAGCGATGAGCACGATATCATGTTCGTTACAAATTTCAACCAGCATGTCTTGTTCTTCCGGGGTATAAACAACGCCAGTAGGGTTACCCGGGTTAGTCAAGAGGATGCAGCGAGTGTTCGGAGTGATATGAGCAACGATTTCCTCCTTGCTAGGCAGATGGTAACCGTTTTCTACGGAAGTTGGAACAGGATTCATTTTTGCACCAAATTCTTTTGCAAAAGAATTATAGTTTGCATAGAAGGGTTCGAAGACCATGATTTCGTCTTCAGGATCGCAAAGAGTCATAACGGTAAGAATCAAAGCTTCAGAACCACCGTTAGTGATATAGATATCAGCAAGGTCATAATTCATGCCTTTTTCTGCATAATATTTTTGAATTGCTTTGATGAGCTTGGGTTCGCCCTTGGAGTTACCATAAGCGATAATTTTTGCATCGTATTCACGGATAGCATCCATAAATTGAGTTGGAGTCTCGATATCCGGTTGGCCAATGTTTAGATGATAAACCTTTTTGCCTTGAGCTTTTGCCGCATCAGCATAAGGAACAAGTTTTCTGATGGGGGAGAGGGACATATTTTGTACGCGGTTAGAAATTTTCATTACAATTACTCCTTTTTACAAAAATAAATCAGTTTCCTAAAAGAAACTTTATTTGCTAACAAATTGATTATAACACAAGGAAAAATATAGTGCTATACATAAACTTTGAATATATTGTATACACTAAAAACGAAACTAATTTTTGGAGCCAAAATGTAAAATATGTGACTATTTTTTTCAATACAATTGACTTATATTAGTACGTAGTATATAATTGTATGGTAAATTTTATAATTAAATTCTGTGAAGCGGAATAGTATGCTGAAAATATTTATCAGAAAGCAGGCGGTTGATGCAAGCCTGTAAATTTTTTCGACAGAACTCACCGTGAAGAAGCCGCAAGGAAATGTGTGGACGTGAAGCCGCGTCAGAGCAAATTAAGTGGTTGCATCAGCAACAATCAGGGTGGTACCGCGAAACTGACTTCGTCCCTGACCTTTACATAAGGTCAGGGTTTTATATTTTTAGGAGGAAAAGAGATGCTTCAAGAAAAATATGCTCCCCATGATATTGAGTCTAAGTGGCAAAAATATTGGGAAGAAAACAAAACCTTTAAAGTAGAAATTGACAAAACAAAACCTAAATCATACGTGCTGGAAATGTTCCCGTATCCTTCTGGCAATCTTCATATGGGTCACGTACGTAATTATTCTATCGGCGACGTAGTTGCTCGTTTCCGTACTATGAAGGGCTTCAATGTTCTTCATCCTATGGGCTGGGATTCTTTTGGTATGCCGGCAGAAAATGCTGCTATTAAACGTGGCATTCCTCCGAAGACCTGGACCTTGGATAACATTGCTAATATGACTCGTCAACAAAAGTCTCTCGGTCTTTCTTATGACTGGGACCGCGAGGTTACCACCTGTAAGGAAGATTACTACAAATGGACTGAATGGTTCTTCGAGCTTTTCTACAAACGTGGTCTTGCTGTTAAAAAAGAATCTGCTGTTAACTGGTGCGATACTTGTAATACAGTTCTTGCTAATGAACAAGTTATCGACGGCAAATGTTGGCGTTGCGACAATGACGTTCGCAAGAAAAATTTAAGCCAATGGTTCTTTAAGATTACCGATTATGCTGAAGAACTTTTGAAAGATCTCGACCTGCTCGAAGGCTGGCCCGAACGTGTAAAAACCATGCAACGCAATTGGATCGGTCGTAGCGAAGGTTTAGAACTCACTTTCCAAATTCCTGCTCTCAATGATGAAGTTGTTGTTTATACCACTCGTGCGGACACGGCTTTTGGTGTAACCTTTATGGCTTTGCCTCCTGAACATCCGTTGGTAGAAAAAATTTGCGCTAATAATCCTCGTGCCGAAGAGATCAAAGCTTTCTGTGATAAGGTTCGTAACCAAAGCGATATCGAAAGAACTTCTTCCGAATCTGAAAAAGAAGGCATGTACACCGGCATTGATTGCGTGAACCCCTTTACCGGTCGTAAGGTTGAAATGTGGATCACCAACTATGTTCTTTATGATTATGGCACTGGCGCAGTAATGGGCGTGCCTACCGGAGACCAACGTGACTGGATGTTCGCAACTAAATACGGCATCGAAAAAATTGTAACTCTTTGCCCTATTGGTCAAGAACTTAAATTAGAAGAGATGGACCATGCTTATGAAGAAAAATCTGGTATGGTTGTTAACTCCGGTAAATTTACCGGCATGGAAATGCATGAAGCTTTGAAAGCAATCAGCTTGGAAGCAGAAAAGCTTGGCTTTGGTAAACGCACAGTTAATTATCGTCTTCGCGACTGGCTCATTAGCCGTCAACGTTATTGGGGAGCTCCCATTCCTGTAATTTATTGTCCGAACTGTGGCGAGGTTCTCGTTCCTGAAGAAGACCTGCCTGTTCGTCTTCCTGAGGATGTAAGCTTCACTGCTGGTGCTAAATCTCCTCTGGCAACTAGCGAAGAATTTATGCATTGCAAATGTCCGAAATGTGGTGCCGATTCCATTCGTGAAACCGATACCATGGACACCTTCCTGTGTTCCTCTTGGTATTATCTCCGTTACACCGATCCTAAGAACGCTGAAAAATGCTTCGATAAAGATGCGAATATGTATTGGGGTCCTGTTGACCAATACATCGGCGGTATTGAGCATGCAATTCTCCACTTGCTCTATAGCCGTTTCTTCCTGAAGGTATTACGTGATGCCGGCCTTGTTGATTACGACGAACCTTTCTCCAATTTGTTGACTCAAGGCATGGTAATTAAAGATGGTGCAAAGATGAGTAAATCCCTTGGCAACGTCGTATCCCCCGAAGAGATTCTGGAAAAATACGGCGCTGACACAGCTCGTCTCTTCATCCTCTTCGCTGCTCCTCCTGAAAGAGAACTGGATTGGTCCGATACTGGTGTTGAAGGTTCCTTCCGTTTCCTGAACCGCGTATGGCGTATTGTTTACTCATTCCAATCCGTATTGGAAGAAAAAGTAACTTCTTACGATGTTGCTACTCTTACCGAAGCAGATAAAGATCTCCGTCGTCTGCTTCACAGCACTATTAAAAAGGTTACTAGCGATATTGATACTCGTTTCAATTTCAATACCGCAATTTCCGCTATGATGGAACTTGTTAATGGTCTCTATGCTTATGAAGCTAAGAAAGCATTTAACGCTGGCCTTGTTTACGAAGCTCTCTCCACTCTCGTAAAAATGTTAGCTCCCTTCGTTCCTCATATCACCGAAGAAATTTGGAAGGGCGTCTTTGACGCAGAATCTTCCGTACATGATCAAGTATGGCCTTCTTATGATGAAGAAGCTCTCAAGGTTGATAATGTAGAAATCGTACTGCAAGTTAACGGTAAAGTTCGCGGCCGTCTCGTAGTACCCGCTGCTGCAACTAAAGAAGAACTTGAACAAATTGCTTTGAATGATGCAGGCGTAAAAAATGCCGTTGGCGCTGCAACCATTCGTAAAGTAATTTGTGTTCCTGGTCGTCTTGTTAATGTTGTTGCCAAATAATTAAGCATAAGCTGATAAGACATAAAAATATGAGCTGCATGATGTATTTCGTGCAGCTCTTTTTTTTATTGCACAAGAAGGGTGAGGCTGATGAATAATACGCAGAAAAAAATCTTGATGCTTGTTCTGTTAATTTGTGGATGTTTAGTTACGAGTTTTTTGGCGAATTTAACAGACGATAATACGGAGAAATCACAAGGAGCTATGCTAACGGAAGAAGTGCAAGCAGCTCATAGAAAAACCACCATCCGCATTTACGTTTCTGGGGCAGTGAAAAAGCCGGGCCTTTATGATGTTTTCGTTGATTCACGAGCGGATGATGCAATTAATGCGGCTGGTGGTTTTACAGAGCTTGCCGATTTAGAAAAAGTTAATCTTGCTCGCAAACTGAAGGACGGTGTGCAGGTAAATGTGCCAACAAAAAAGTTAAACAAAGCTTCTAAGAACACGGAGAACGGTAAAACTGGTTCAACAAATAAAACAATGGCTCAAGAGTCGACTAAAATCAAGCAACAAAATGTAAGTGTCGTTAATATCAACAGTGCGTCGGCTGCGGAACTTGAGCAGCTCCCTGGCATTGGGCCGGCTATGGCTCAAAGAATAATTCATGCCAGGGAGCAGCAAAAATTTACTTCCGTAGACGATTTGCTAAAAATCAAAGGCATTGGCAAAGCTAAATTAAATCGTGTTAGGGAGTATGTGAAGATAGAATGACATCATTTATTTTTTCTTTACTTTTATTTTTTCTTGGTGACTATATTGGTTTATTTTTGGGCAATTTCTATGCATTTCGACATTTCATTTTATTGTTAGCTCTTTGCTTTGCCTTGTCCATATTATCAAAAAAGTTTCGAAGCATACTTGCTTTCAGCTTGTGCTTAGCCATGTTTACCTTCGGTTTATGGAACGGGCTGCGCTTTGGCACAAGCGCTCAGGAAGAACTACAGGATTATTTAGGCAAGCAAGTCATCGTAAGTGGTACGGTGGATTCACTCTCTTGGAAAGAAAAAGATGGCTTGCAAAGCTTCGTGCTTGATGTAAAGAAGCTAGAAGTAAACGGCACGACACTGAGCTACCATAAAAAAATTCGCGTGAACATTAATGAAGCAAAAATTCTTCAGGGCAAAGAAGTACTTTTAGTCGGCAAGCTGCGCAAGCAAGTGGGCTTTCGTAATCCAGGCTCCTTTGACAGCAAAACATATTACAGAGTCCAGGGTATTGGCGCAAGGCTTGCCAGCGCACGACTCATCCATGTTAAAGACAATACAAGCTTACTGACAAGGCTTGCGCTTATCAACATAAGTATTCGCCAAACCTTGGCAGAAAATTTACCTACCAAGCTAAGCAATCTCCTCGGCGGTATGTTGCTTGGCGGCAGTGGCTTAGACGATGAGAGCCGAGAAATTTTTGCAGATAACGGAATAAGTCATTTGCTTAGTGTCTCGGGTACTCACCTAGTTTTACTAGCTGGGCTTCTTTTAACCTTACTAAAACCCTTGCCAAGCTATTTGCAAAAAATTATAGTATTAGCTTACCTTAGCACCTATGCTATGTTCTGCGGCTTGAAGGCACCTGTTTTGCGTGCACTTTTAATGTCGAGCATTGTTTTATATGGAGGAGGTGGCGTAGAACGAGGAAGATTGCTCGGACTTGCCGGCTTGTTCCTCCTTTTATATAAACCAGTTTGGCTTCTTGACACAGGATTTCAATTATCCTTTGGAGCAAGCGCAGGGTTAATCTATTTATTGCCAAAGCTTAAGGCAAGACTTATCTTCATTTTACCAGAGCTCCTTGCTGAGGCTTTGAGTGTAACCTTGTCCGTGCAAATCATTACTCTGCCCATAGTCATTCAAGCCTTCCATCAGATTTCTGTCATTTCTTTAATTAGCAATATTTTCTTTTTACCATTGCTAGAATTAGCAGCCCTTCTCGCTTTGGTTGGCTTAAACCTTTGGTATGCACTGCATGTGCAGAGTATTTTAAAATTAAGCAGTTTCTTTTTGGAGCAGGTTTTGCTTCAGGCAGAGCTTTTGAGAAATTTACCTTTCAGTACCATAGCTATCGCCAGCATGCCTGCTTGGAGCTATGGGGTTTACTATGCCCTGCTAATCCTTTGGATGGATGACGAATTCATTAAGAATTTGCATAATAAGGAAAGAAATATTTCTATCAAGGTTTTGTCTTTAGGCTTGCTTGTTGCTTATATATGGTCCAATCTCTGGATTCGTCCTTTTGCTGTTTATTTTCTCGACGTGGGTCAGGGGGATTGTGCTGCTATCGTAACTCCCTGGCGCAAGGTAATTGTTGTGGATACGGGAGGTCTAAAAAATTATGATACGGGCGCAAATATTCTTGCTCCCTTTTTACGATCTATAGGCAAGAAACAAATAGATTATCTCATGCTCAGTCACTACGATAATGACCATGTAGGTGGCCTTAGAGGTCTTCTGCGCAACGTCAAGGTTGACACTATCATTTTGCCTAGGCAAAAGGTTACAGAATCTTCTTGGGAAATTTATCAGCTTTGTAAGGAAAATAAGGCGAAAAAATTTGTGGCTAAGGACGGAATGGAATTTACAATTGACAATACGAAAATAGAAATTCTTGGAGCAGGCACCTTTGACTCTAAGGCTAATGAGGCAAGTACGGTTGCCAAAATTAGTTACGGAGGCAAGAGCATCCTTTTTACGGGTGATATGGATGCAAGCAGAGAAAATGATTTTATTGCGAATCCCAAGGCTGATGTGCTAAAGGTCGCGCATCACGGTTCAAAATCATCTTCCACTTTAGCATTTATTTCTCGCGTAGAACCAGCTTTAAGTATTGTCAGTGTGGGCAGAAATAATATGTATGGTCATCCACATAAAAATGTTTTAAACAATTTGCACTCAATTAATAGCAAAATTTTGCGTACGGACCAAGAGGGTTGCATCAAGATTACTTTTGACGATGGAAAAATTAAATGGTACACTTATGTTAATGATAAAAAGTTAGTTAATTAAATTTTGTTTTTAGGAGTTTGTCATGGAAATCAAGCCTGAGGATTTAATCCAACGTCTTAAACAACATAAAGAATTACCTGGTAGTCCTCGTATCATCCTTGCCATAGGCAATGAAAATTATTATCGCAGCGAAATTACTAAGTACATTCCCGACTATGTTTTTGATGGCATAGCCAGTGAGGACAGAGAAATAAATTATTTTGAGAAGGATACAAACCTGAGCGAGCTAGAAGCCGTAATTAACACTTATCCTTTCTTTTCCGGTTTAAGTCTTGTGATTTTGCGTGACGAAAAGCTGTGGAAGATTGATAAGTACAAGGTTAGCGAGGCAAAAAAGAAACAGCTTGACGAGCTTGCGAAAATTTTAAGCGATGTGCCGGATTACTGCACGATTCTTATTCTGGCACAGAGTATGGATAAACGCATGAAGCTTTTCAAGAGTTTGAAGGAGCACGCATTGATTACCAATTGCGAAAGCATTAAAGTTCGAGATATAGCTCCTTGGCTTAACGCCAAGGCTGAAGAACTAGGCGGACGCTTTGATTACGATGCAATTCCTGCTATTATGGATTATCTTGCAGCTACTGATGAGGCACCTCTTGCCCTTTTGACGCAGGAAATTACCAAGCTTGCGGTTTACGCAGGTGAACGCAAAAAATGGTCCAAGCATGACGTAGAAACAATTTTTTCCGCACTGCCTGAAGCAGCATATTATGCTTTGAATAATTTTATTGCTGATAAAAAATTAGTGGAAGCCTTAACGCTCTTGGCCGATGAGAAAAAGAAAGGCAAACATATCCTGCTTCTTTGTGGTGGCGTGCAAGCGCAGCTCAGAAAAATGCTACGCATAAAAGAATTAGCGAAGCAAGGCTACGACCAAAAAAACATTGCTGCAGAGCTCAAGCTTCATCCCTTTGTGGTTAAGATGACAATGCAGCAGTGCAGAAAATTTTCTGATGAGGCATTGCTTAACGCCCTTATGGCGATTGGTGATTTAAATAAGGGCCTCAGAAAGGGCGGCCGAGATTTCGAGCTCCTGGAGGAAATTTTGGTGAAGCTTTTAACTTAATTTATAAATAAATATGCAGAATTAATAATTGTTAATTGCTTTAAACATTTTTATTTGGTATAATTAAAATGTCAACGAGGACTTTTTCGTGGGATTTTTATGTCCCGTTTGGAAAAGTCTTTTTGTTTGCCATTATTAAGTATTCTAAAAGTATTAGGGAACTTTGGAATATGGGAGTATAGCGAAAGGAGAGCAGTTATAATACTGCAAAACATCATGAACAAAAAAGATTTGTTATATGTAATTAAACCTGAGCAACAAAATGAACAAGATTTAAAAGATTTGCTTTTAGCCCACAGCGAGATTAAATTTGTTTCTCTGATGGGTATTGACTTCGCAGGCAATGACACCGACGAAAAAATTCCTGTAAAAGCATTCTTGGATGATATGGACGCATTTTTGAATGGCAGTGCAGCTCAAACAGACGGTTCTTCCGTAGTTTTGACTGGCATTGCTACTCTTAACGATGCACGTGTCGATATGAAAACCGACCGCGATGTTAATTGGTTTGTCGATTATAACTACGAACATTTTGATGAAGAGACCGGTCGCATGGTTGGTACCTTGCGTATTCCTTGTTTCCTCGTTCATAATAACCAAATGGTATGCTCTCGCTCCATTTTAAAAAATACTTTGGATTATGTTGAAAAAGAAATGTTGGCACTTTTCAAAGAATATCCTAATGTTGCAGGTCTTGAACATATCGACTTAAACGAAATAAAAAAGATTGTTTTTACGAATGCAACTGAATTAGAGTTCTGGGTTAAGACTCCTATGGAAAATGCTTCCGTTGAAGCGCTTTCCTCTTCTCAAATCATGCAAGAACAATATTGGCAACGTACTCGTGGTAATGTTCGTACTGCTTTGGAAGAAACTGTTGAGGCTATGGATCTTTACGGCTTGGAACCTGAGATGGGGCATAAGGAATGCGGCGGTGTTAAAGGTCAAATCGATTCACAAGGTCATATGCTCCACGTTATGGAACAACTCGAAGTTGACTGGAAATTTGCTTCCGGTGTTCAACCTTCCGATAACGAGGTTTTAGCTCGTACCATAGTTAAAGAAATTTTTCGTAAACATGGTTTGGAAGTATCCTTCCTTGCTAAACCGATTCCTGGTGTAGCTGGCAGTGGCGAACACGTTCACGTAGGTATCGGTGCCATTTTAAAAAATGGTAAATTTGTAAATCTTTTTTCACCTAAAGATATGCAAAAGGATTACTTGTCAGCAGTAGGCTTTGGTGCACTTATGGGACTTTTGAAAAACTACGAAGTTACTAATCCCATCATTTCCTGCACCCTCGATTCTTTGAATCGTTTGAAACCTGGTTTTGAGGCTCCTGTTTGTATCGTAACTAGCCTTGGTCATGCTCCGAATATACCTTCTCGTAATAGAACTATCTTGGCGGGTCTTATTCGCGATATCGGTAACGATAAAGCTACTCGCGTAGAAATGCGTTCTCCTAATCCGTTCACTAATACTTATTTAGCAGTAGCTGCTTTCTATTTAAGTTGCCTGGATGGTATTAAGGCAACAGTTCGTTCCGGTCTTGACCTTAAAGCTTTGGAAAAAGAAATATCCAAGAAGGCTGGGGAAGAAGGCTTTTATCTGGAAAAAGACCGTCAATATCGTACCGAAGAAGATGTTTTTGAAGATTTTACTCCAGAAGAGCGCAATAGACTGTTTAGTGCCCCGCCCGCAACCGTTTGGGAAAACTTCCAAGCCTTTGACAAATATCCTGAAAAGATGGCTGCTCTTACAGCTGGCGGCATTTTCAAGAGAGAATATTTTGAAAGCTTCAAGCAAGGCGCACTCATTCGCTGGAAAACAGAAATCATCACCAGATTCCTGCATGAAAATTATGAACTTGTTGTTAATGCCAAGAAGCTGCATGACGCAGAAACCTGTACCGACTGCGATTTGGCTACCTGGAGAAAGATTAACAATCTCCGCGTAAGACTGGCTAAGGATTCCTTTGATGAGTTGTCTCTCTTTACAGCAATGCGTAATGCGCTGGCAACTGACAATTTTGACAAGGCCTCTGATTTGCAATTAGAAATTGCTTCAACAGTTGCCGAACTGAAAGAACTTTATCATACTTATAAACAAAATATGATCGATTAATAAATTCTGCTTTTACTAGGCTCGAAAACGTGAGTTTTCGAGCCTTTTTCTTTAGGAAAATTTATTTAAATAGTTGAGTAAAACTTCTTTTTATGATAAAATATTTTAGATTAAAATGTGAGGAGTGTTTGCTCCCGAATGAATAGAGGGGAATTTTACAATGGAACAAGTAAAGAATGTTCCTGAATATATTTGGGAAATGTATAAGGGAAACTATTTTATGGAAGGCTTTGGTATTAGCATTGACGAAATTCACAATGGCAGTGCGGTCGTTAGTCTAGAAATAGATCCTTTAAAACACTTTAATCATCGTGGAGTTTGTCACGGAGGTGTCCTTATTGCATTGGCTGACGCAGTCCTTGGTGTTACTGGTGCAAGTGTTGGAGCCAAGGTAGCGACACTTTCTACGGCAATGAATTTCATACGTCCAATAACAAAACCTGGACGTATTTATGTGCGTAGCCAAATTACGCACCATGGAAGAACCACAATAACAATGGACTCTTGTTTGTACGATAATGATGATAAGTTAGCTGGTACGGTTACTAATGTTATGTTCGTATTGGAAAGATTCCAGGAAATACCAGCTGTTTGGTCAGAAGATAATGTAATTACAACAAAAAAGGAATGGGAGAAGAAAAATGGAATTTGCAATCAGTGAAGAAACTCAAGAACTTATTGAGATGGTGAGAGAATTTGTTGAAAAAGAAGTGGCACCTTATGCTCAAGAAATGGACGCAGAAAACCATATGCGTGACGGTCTCGTAGAAAAAGCTGACGAAATGGGTCTCTTAAACGTAATCGTTCCCGAAGAATTGGGTGGCCCTGGTCTTGATAGCTTGGCTGTTGCCGCTATTTATGAAGAATTAGGCAAAGGCTGTGCTGGTGTAGCTACATCTTTAGCAGCGAATTCACTTGCAACTCTGCCTGTTTTAATCGCTGGTACCGACGAACAAAAACAAATGTATTGCGACGTATTAAATAATGGCGGTATGGCTGCCTTCGCTTTGACCGA
Source organism: Phascolarctobacterium sp. (assembly GCA_030523325.1). Lineage (GTDB taxonomy): Bacteria > Bacillota > Negativicutes > Acidaminococcales > Acidaminococcaceae > Phascolarctobacterium_A. Next base: position 34,107 of record JAUNIS010000016.1, on the reverse strand, counting down.
ACCCGGTGCTGGTTCTGATGCTGGCTCCGTATCTACACGTGCCGAGCATAATAAAGAAGCAGGCACTTATACTTTGAATGGCAGCAAAATGTTTATTACTAATGCTGGTCAAGCAGAGATTTTCTTAGTATTTGCTAATACTCGTAAAACCGGCGGTATCCGTGGTCTTACCGCTTTCATTGTTCCAAAGGGAACTCCTGGCTTTAAGGTTGGTAAAAAAGAAAACAAGATGGGTATCCGTCCTTCCAATACCTGTGAGTTAATTCTTCAAGATGTAGTAATTCCTGAATCCTATCGAGTAGGTCGCGAGGGTGAAGGCTTCCGCATTGCTATGAATACTCTCGATTCTGCTCGTCCTTTTGTTGGTTCTGTATCCGTTGGTATTGCTCAAGCAGCTCTTGATTGTGCAGTTAAATATGCGAAAGAACGTCGTCAATTTGGTCAACCTATTGCTTCCTTCCAAATGGTTCAATCTATGATCGCCGACATGGCAATTAAAGTTGAGACCGCTCGTCTTTTAGTTCAAAAATGTTGCTGGATGCGTGATCAAGGTATTCCTTTTGCTAAAGAAGCTGCTATGGCTAAATGCTATGCATCTGATGTAGCAATGCAAGTTACTACCGACGCTGTTCAAGTAATGGGCGGTTATGGTTATACTAAAGATTATCCTGTAGAAAAAATGATGCGAGACGCTAAAATCATGCAAATCTATGAAGGCACTAACCAAATCCAACGCCTTGTTATCGCAAATAAAATTCTTTACTAAAACTTTCATAACACGCGCTTTGCTAAACAATTTGTTTATAATGAAATGCTCCTGATTTCAGGAGCATTTTTTTGTAGGCAAAATAGAAGACGTATGTTATAATTATCCCGTATTATTTTTCAGACAATTTTTTTGTGAGGTGTGAAGATGGATCAAGAAATTAAACAAGTCGAAGACAAGGACTTGTTGTGGAAACTTTTTAAAGATACATTTTTAATTTCTGCTTTTACGATTGGTGGCGGTTACGTAATTATTCCTTTGTTAAAAGCAAAATTTGTCGACGAATACCACTGGATTGACGATAAGGAAGCGTTGAACTTAGTCGCAATTGCTCAGTCGGCCCCTGGCGTTGTAGCAACAAACGCAGCTATTGGTCTAGGTTATCGCTTTGCAGGAATCAAAGGAACCTTGACTGCTATAACAGCAACTATTTTACCTCCTTTGATTACTCTCGGAACCATCGCGTATTGCTACGATTTATTTGCATCCAATCATTACATTCAATTGCTTCTTAAAGGCATGCAATGCGGGGCGACAGCAATTATCATTAATGTTGCTCTGGATCTTCTAAAAAAAGAAATGAAGAAAAAGTTGGTTCTGCCGCTTTTAATAATTGTTGGCACTTTTATTGCCAATTATTTCTTCAAGGTTAATCTTATGTACGCTGTTGTGGTTGATGCCTTTATCGGCTTCTTCCTCCTGCGTGACAAGAAATATTCTTAAGGAGGTGTGTGCATAATGATTTACTGGCAATTGTTTTGGAGCTTTGTAAAAGTTGGGGCCTTTTGTGTAGGCGGTGGTTATGCGTCTATGCCTCTCATTCAAGCAGAGGTTATTGAGGCACATCATTGGCTGACCATGCAACAGTTCATTGACATCTTTACCATTTCACAAATGACTCCTGGACCTATCGGTATTAATGCAGCAACATTTGTCGGAACTAAACTTGCTGGTGTTCCTGGGGCAATCTGTGCTACAGTTGGTTTTGTCTTTCCGTCCGTGCTTATCGTCTTGGCTTTGGTTAAGCTGGTTTATAAATACGGTGACATTGGCCCTGTTCGCGGCGTCTTAAATGGTTTACGTCCGGCTGTAGTCGCGCTGATTTGTTCTGCAGGCATTAGCTTTATTACCTTGGCTTTGTGGAATACAGAAGCTATTCCTAAAGATTTTTCTTCTACCCTGGACTACATCGGTGTAATTATTCTACCCTTGGCTCTCGTGGCTATTCGTAAAAAAGTTTCTGTAATTAAAGTTCTTTTTGGTTCTGGTATTGTGGGTGTGCTTTTAGGAACATTCGTCTTCGTTTAAAAATTAACTCCTGCGCTTTGCTTTGTCTTTTAAAGAGACAAAATAAAGCTCAGGAGTCTTTTGTTTTTTATTTGCTTAACAAGTATAAACCGAATAAGCAAATGATAATGCCAAGAATTTTTTGCCAGGTGATGGGTTCGTTGTACACAAAATAACCGACGATTAAGAGTACGATTGCGAGCAGGGAGGCTGCAACGATTTCTCCGGCGGAAATCGCCCAACCCATTTTATACATAAGTATGAAGCCGAACTCAAGACCGATGATGGCAATGCCTAGTACAATGCTTGACCAAGTGAGGTGCTCGTATTCGTTCATGAGACTAGGGTTTTTCGCAGTAAGAAAATACATAGCTAGGCTAGAGGCAGAGGCAACTAGATAGGTTATTACTAATGAGGCAAAGGTATTGATGTTTGCTGGAGTAGATTTCATGGACATATGATAAAAAACATTGCTGATGACAATAATTCCTACAGGAATAAACATTGTTAGATTCATACTAAGATCTCCTTCTATATAAATAAAGACAGCCACGCTTAAAAATTAGCCTGACTGTCGGTAGGTACCCACCCGTAAAATTAATATACTCCAAAAGCAAGAATTTTGCAAGAAAATCCGTGCTTCATAGACTCTATAAGTAAAATGTTATTTATGGCGTGGATTGATAAACAAAATCTATGCAAAAAGAAAGAAAATAGTTAACTTTTCGCAAAAATAAAGTTGACTGTCTTTTCCGTGTATTGTATAATTTTCTTATAAGTTATTTTTATTGTTTAATTATATGAAATTATCAAACTTGAATAGATTAATCTTACATAAGTAAAAATGCGAGCTTGCAGGAAGCTCGCATTTTTACTTTTTAGGGATAAATTTATGAAATTTTTCAAGAAGCGTGAAAACGAAATACAGCTTCCAAAAAAAATAAAAAAGCGCCGGCACACAAAACAAAATACTTTATGCGTCAGCGCTTTAATTTTTACTTAAAATTATTTGTAAGTGATTTTTCTTTCGCCGAATGCAGCAGTGAAAGGATTCATAGTAGCGGTAACATGACCTTTGGCAATATCAAATGCTGCATCATAATAAGTGTTGTTACCATCTTTCTTGGAAACAACTTCAATATTAGTAGCATCGGGATATGCTTTTTTGATAGCTTCTTTGATACCGTCAGCATCGTATTTGATTGTTGTGCTGCCAGGAATATTAGAGCCGTGAATAACAAGAGATAAAAGTTTATTGCTAATGTTATCTACAGAAGCAGTATATTCGATATAAGAATCGTTGTCGCGGAAATTAAGAGTATCGATGTTGCCATTGGTTTCAAAACCAAAAATTTTAGCGCCTTCTGGAACTTCAGTTTTTGCAGTTGCTACAGATGATTTGTATGTCGGGGAAGCAATTCCACTGACTTTTTTTGTGCTTTGAGTTGGAGCAGTAGCTACATCAGCTGCAGAAACAACGCTTACACTTGCGAGCATGCCTAAAGCACATGCTAATGATAAAAGTTTTTTCATAATATTCACTCCTTTAATGAAATATGAATTGAGTGCGGATGCACATCTAAGCTAATGTAATTTAAACACCTCCATTAATTTAACACTTACACAAGGCACTGTCAAGAAATTTGCAAATAAAATATAAAACATTCTCTTAAAAAATATGCTATAATGATAATGTCAAATACGCAATAATTTTATTTCGCAATAGATTTTTGGAGGATATTATGAGAATAAATGGTGCAGGCGGTTGCTTTGACAATCGTATTTATGATTTAAGTATTGATCTTGCTTGGAAAATTGCCATCTTAAGTATTAATGAGATGGGAGTTATCATTGATTCCATGGATGAAAGCAATTGCATCATCAAATTCCATAACAAGAAAAAGGTTATGCAAGTATGCATTCAGCCTTTAGATGAAGGCAGCGTGCAAGTTATTATGGATTCCACAAAAGAAAGACTGGAGATTTACAGTTGGAAGGTTGAAAGTGGCGAGGTCGAAGAGTTCTATGCGAATTTCGAAAAGAAGCTTAAAGAATTTCGTGCCTTTATTATTTGTCCGAGCTGCAGCGCAAAAATTTCTTCCCTTGTGCGTTTTTGTCCCGAATGTGGTTTCCCTGTAAAATAAAAAACTGAAGCCTGCGATTTATAGTCGCAGGCTCTATTTAAATCGGGATGCGAGTAAGCTTTTGGCAAACAAAAAAACCAAGCAAGTTAATGCTTGGTTCGTTTGTGTAAATTAAGCGCGTACTACATTACCAGAACGCATGCAACGAGTGCAAACGTTAACGCGTTTAGTTTGGCCATCAACAACAGCTTTTACAGATTGGATGTTGGGGAGCCAAGCGCGTTTGGTGTGACGGTTGGAGTGGGATACGTTGCAACCGGAACGAGTACCTTTGCCGCAGATTTCGCAAATGTGTGCCATATTTCCACCTCCTCGAAAATATTTAATCTATTTGCGTGTATTTGAATTTAACAAGGGTATTTTACCATAATAGAAAAATAAAAGCAAGTATAATTTAGAATGGAAGTAAAATTTATGTGGTGGAAAGAACCAGTCACAAAACTAAAAGGCGTGGGACCGAAAAAAGCAGCGGATTTACTAGTTGTGGATATTAGGACCATTGGCGATCTCTTGGAATATTTTCCTCGCCAAGAAGCTTATTTAGATTACTCGCAACTAAAAAAGATTCGCGACCTTGTTACCGATGGCTCGAGCCAAATCTTCAAGGCGGAGATTTATTCCGTGCGTGAAGCCTATAGCCCCAAGGTCCGCAACTATACAAATGTAACCGTGCGCGATGAAACGGGTTATGCAACTCTCTTTATGTTCGGTGCCTCTCGTTACAAGGCAAAAAAACTTTTTCCTGGTTCTAGCGTGCTCATTACTGGTAAAGTTCGTCCTGGTCGCACTACCTGCACAATCACGGATGCAAACATCCAACCATTGCCAGAAGATGGCGACGCAACTGCTCTAGGCATTTTACCGACTTATCCCTTGAGCGGCGCCCTCACGCAAAACAATTTGCGTAAATGGATGAAAACAGCTCTTGAGATGGCAGAGCATGAACTGCCCGAGAGTTTGCCAGAAAAAATTGTTCGGAACATGAATTTGCCTGATAGATTGAGTGCATTGAAGGACATTCATTTTCCTTCGAGCTGGGAAAATTTACGCAGAGCTCGTAAGCGTTTTATTTTTGAAGAACTGTTTTTGTTGCAATGGGGACTTTTATATTATCGTCGTCTTCATCAGGATGCAAGAAGTGGTATCAAGCACGGCAGAGACGGGGAATTATTGAAAAAAATTATTCAGGCTTTGCCCTTTACATTGACACCACAGCAAAAGAAAGCATGGCAAGAGATTTCTTTAGATATGCAGGATGTAAAACCCATGCATCGTATTTTACAAGGTGATGTTGGTAGTGGTAAGACTGTTATTTCTGCGCTAGCTCTTGCGAAGGCAGTGGAAAATGGTTACCAAAGCTGTATTATGGCTCCAACAGAAATTCTTGCAGCTCAGCATTACGAAACATTAACGCAATATCTTGCGCCCTTTGGTGTACGTATCGGCCTTTTGGTTGGTGGTATGCGAGCAAAAGCTAAAAGAGAATTCCTGGAAAATCTTGAGCTCGGGCTCATTGATGTGGTCATTGGTACGCATGTTCTTTTAGAAGACAATGTAAAATTTGCAAAGCTTTCCTTAGTCGTAACCGACGAGCAACATCGCTTTGGCGTTGAACAAAGAGCTAAGCTTATGAACAAGTCGGAGAATACTCCTGACAATTTAATTATGACGGCAACACCCATTCCTCGAACCTTAGCTTTAACTGTTTATGGAGATTTAGACGTTTCTTTGATGAAGGGGCGTCCTCCTGGGAGAAAATCTGTGCAAACTCTTTGTTATACGGAAGAACGCAGGAAGGATGTTTATGCTGGACTTGTGCGTCAGGTTAACCAAGGTCGTCAGGCTTACATAGTCTGTCCTCTCATCGAACAAAGCGATAACATGGAAGCGCGCAGCGCAGAAAATGTTTACGAAGAACTCAAGGCGAGTTATTTAAAAAATATTCCAGCTGCGCTTTTGCACGGACGCTTAAAGAGTGCAGAAAAAGAAAGCATCATGGCTAGCTTTGCAAGTGGGGAAATAAAAGTACTCGTGAGCACAACTGTTATTGAGGTTGGCGTCAATGTTCCTAATGCGACCTTAATGATTATCGAAAACGCAGAACGTTTTGGCCTCGCGCAGCTGCACCAATTACGTGGGCGTGTAGGTCGCGGCGACTTGCAATCCTTCTGTGTGCTTTTAGCCGGCAGCGATGCACCGGAAAGTCTTGCTCGACTTCAGGTCCTGCACGATAGTGAGGATGGCTTCTATCTTGCGGAAGAAGATTTAAAGCTGCGTGGGGCTGGGCAGCTATTCGGTTTGCGTCAACACGGCTTGCCCGATTTAAAAGTTGCAGATATAATTAGAGATACAGAAATCGTCGTGAAAGCAAGGACTATGGCTCAGGAGCTGCTCGCCGAAGATCCAGAACAAAAACAAACGGAAGAACTTTTGAATTTGCAATTCGGTGATCGTTTCCGGATGATATTTAATATTTAAAGGATGTAACAGCTTTGACGAAAAGAATAATTTATGTAGTCAACCTAGATTTATTTTTAGGTTGACTAATCTTTTGGAGCAATATATAATATGTAGGAACTTTTACGAAAAATTATCAAGCAAGACTTGATTTAGCAATTCATAATTTAGCATTAGCTTTTGTGAATTTAGGAGATAAAATGATTAAGATTACCGAGCTCAAACATTATTATACGGATGCGGATGGGAAAGAAGTCAAAGCGCTTGACGGAGTTAGTCTCGAGATTAAGCAAGGTGAATTTGTTGCCATTATCGGTGCCAATGGCAGTGGTAAATCGACCTTGGCTCGTCATTTGAATGCTTTGCTAGTTCCGACTAGTGGTAAGTGTGAAGTAGATGGCTTAGATACGATGTCCGACGAAAAGCTTTGGGATATTCGTCAAACTGTGGGCATGGTCTTTCAAAATCCTGACAACCAAATCGTGGCGGCAGTTGTCGAGGAAGATGTCGCCTTTAGTTTAGAAAATGTGGGTGTGCCCAGTAAAGAAATTTATCCGAGAGTCAAGGCAGCTCTCGAAGCAGTTGGCATGCTAGAATTTGCAAAGCATGCACCTCATAGATTGTCCGGTGGTCAAAAGCAAAGAGTTGCTATTGCTGGCATCATGGCTTTGGAACCGAAATGTCTTGTACTTGACGAACCAACGGCTATGCTTGACCCACAAGGTCGCAAGCAAATCATGGAAACCGTGAAAAAACTTAAGCAAGAAAAAAATATTACTGTTATTTATATCACTCACTATATGTCAGAAGCTTTAGAGGCTGATAGGGTGGTAGCAATGCATAAAGGAAAAATTGCTTTTGAAGGAACGCCCAAAGAAGTTTTTTCTCGTGTTGATGAACTTGAACAACTCGGACTTGAGGCACCCTTTGCAGCCAAGGTAGCTAGTGAACTACGTAAAGCAGGTGCGAAATTACCCAAAGATATTATTACTGATGAGGAGCTAGCGCTAGCATTATGTCAATAAATTTAACAAATGTTATTTATACATATTTAAAAGGTACTCCCTTTGAAAGCCTAGCTCTTAAAGGTGTGAGCACCACAATTAATCCTGGTGAGATTGTGGCTATCATTGGTCATACGGGTAGCGGCAAGTCAACCTTGGTTCAACATCTGAACGGTCTTTTAAATCCTGGCAGCGGGAAGGTTACCGTTGAAGACATAGATATTTCAGCGAAAACTTCTGAGGCTAAGAAAGCTCGTCAAATGGTTGGCATGGTTTTTCAATATCCAGAGCATCAGCTTTTTGCTGAGACAGTTTATGAAGATATTGCTTTTGGGCCTCGCAATAAAGGTTTTACTCCTGAAGAGGTGGATAAAGCTGTGCGTGAGGGCATGGCTTTTGTCGGATTAGATTTTGAAACCTTTAAGGAGCGTTCACCCTTCCAGCTATCTGGCGGGCAAATGCGTCGCGTGGCTATTGCAGGCATTGTAGCCATGAACCCGGATTATTTAGTTTTGGACGAACCATCCGCTGGTCTCGATCCTCGCAGCCGCGACGCAGTTTTTAGAGAAGTCATGAATCTGCACGTCACTCGTAAGCTTGCCATCGTCCTTGTAACTCATAGCATGGAGGAAGCAGTAAAATATGCGAAGCGTATGCTTGTAATAAACCAAGGCAATATTTTATTCGACGGCAAGCCTGAAGAAATTTTCAAGGAGCATACCGACGAATTAATTGAAATAGGCATGGATATTCCAGAGAGTTATAAATTGGCAGCTCTTCTTCGTAAGCAGGGCATGAATTTGCCAGAAGGCTTAAAGGATGAGAAAGAATTAGCCAAAGCGATTAAAAAAGCGAAGGGGTGGAAATAATGCTGAGCAATATTACGCTGGGTCAATATTTCCCCGGCACATCTTTCATTCATAAACTTGATCCCCGCACAAAAATTTTGGCAACCTTGATTTATATCATCGCTATTTTTTTTGCGGAGTCAACCTTGAGCTATGGAATTTTGGCTGGCTTTGCCTTTTTAGTAATTTTGGCAAGTCGTTTACCCATCCTCATGGTTTTAAAAAGTGTTAAGCCAATTTTAATTATTGTCATCTTTACCTTGCTCATTCATATGTTCACTCATCCAGGTGAACATATTTTGTGGTCTTGGAAATTTTTTGTTATCACGCAAGAGGGACTAGAAACAGGTCTGAAGATGTCTAGCCGTCTTTTACTCTTGATGATTTTTTCCTCCATCTTGACATTTACCACGTCTCCCATCGTTTTAACTGATGGTATCGAAAGACTTCTGCGTCCTTTTAAATGCATTGGTGTGCCTGCCCACGAGCTGGCAATGATGATGACTATCGCCCTGCGTTTTATTCCAACTCTTTTAGAAGAAACGGACCGCATCATGAAGGCGCAAACTTCACGTGGAGCAGATTTTACTAGTGGGAATATTTTGCAAAACATTCGCAATATGTTGCCAATTTTAGTTCCGCTTTTTATCTCCGCCTTCAGGAGAGCTGATGAGCTAGCGATTGCCATGGAGGCTCGTTGTTATCGAGGCGGGGAAGGACGCACGCGTATGCGTGAGCTTGCTTATGGTTCTCGGGATATGTTTGCTTATCTTCTTGTAATTTTGCTTTTTGTAGGACTTGCTTTCATGAAATGGGGTAAAGCATGCGTACTTTGAAATTAACTGTGGCCTATGATGGCAGTGCCTACCATGGCTTTCAAAAGCAACCTGGACTTGTAACAGTACAAGGCGTTTTGGAAGAAGTTCTTTGTAAATTATGTGGTGAAGAAATTGCGACTGCTGGCAGTGGACGTACGGATGCAAACGTGCATGCTCTCGAGCAGACTGTGACACTTAAAACTAACGGTCGCATTCCTGTTAAAAATATCGTGCGTGCTGCTGCAAGTCTTTTGCCCAACGATATTGTCGTAATTTCTGCTGAAGAAATGTCAGAGGGTTTTCATGCAAGATTCAGTGCTAAGGGCAAGCGTTATCAATATCGCCTGGTTGTGAATGAGCACGATAGTCCCTTCCTTGTCAAATATGCTTGGCAAATTCGCGAAGCAATTGATATTAAAGCAATGAACAAGGCAGCAGAATATTTGCTAGGTTCTCACGATTTTTCTGCCTTTCGTTCGTCCGGTTCTATTGATGGTGATCCAGTAAAAACAATTTATAGCGCCAAATGGACGTGTAAGGGTGAGGAATTTATCTTCACTATTGAAGGTGACGGTTTTCTTTATCATATGGTGCGCAACATTGTTTGGTCCTTGGTGCAGGTTGGACTGGGCAAGCGAACGCCTGAAAATTTTTTAACTGAGCTGCATTCTCATCGCACAGAATTTTTAAACGAGCCAGCTCCTGCGCAAGGTTTGTACTTGGCAAAAGTTTTCTACTGATGAAGCAAAATTTTTTGTATAAAAATTTTAGAAAAAATACATCAAACTCTTGCGATAAAAAAGAGCTTGTGTTATAATATACGAGTTTGAAAGTGCCAAAAGCATTTTGCAATGTTTTAGCTTCTGGAAAATATTTGCAAAATATTTGAGGCTGCTTAACAAATTGTCAAATGAGCATTAACACTGTAATTTTTATTACAGTGTTGTATTAAGTTTTGCTTGACGCGTTGATATGATATGTGTATAATATATCTACGTGATTTTCCGCTGGATTTCATAGCCCCGAAAAAAGGTGAGAAAATTCGCAACCGAACGCAAATAATCGAAATTTTTAGGAGGAACATAAGGATGAAATCTTTTATGGCTAATCCGTCCAACATCGAACGCAAATGGTTCGTTGTTGACGCAGCTGATAAAACTCTCGGCCGCATGGCTGCTGAAGTAGCAAAAGTTCTGCGCGGTAAACATAAACCTACTTTTACTCCGCATATGGACTGTGGTGATCACGTAATTATTATCAATGCTGATAAGGTTCGCCTGACCGGCAAAAAATTAACTCAAAAAATTTATTTCCGTCATTCTGGCTATCTTGGTGGCGACAGCTACACAAAAGCAGGTGATATGCTTGCTAAGAATCCGGTAAGAATGGTTGAACTCGCTGTTAAAGGTATGATTCCTCATAACCGTCTCGGCGCAGTTGTTGCAGGTAAGCTTCATGTATATGCTGGTGCTGAACATCCGCACGCAGCTCAAAAACCTGAAGTTCTGGAACTTAATATTCGCTAAGAGCAGGAGGAAGAAAAATGGCAGTAGTTACTTATAATGCAACCGGTCGTCGTAAATCTTCTGTTGCTCGTGTTCGTCTCGTTCCGGGCGAAGGCAACATTGTTATCAACGATCGTGAACTCAACAAATATTTTGGTCTGAAGACCCTCGAATTAATCGTAAATCAACCCCTCGAAGTTACCGAAACCAAAGGCAAATATGACATTCTTGTTAATGTTTGTGGCGGTGGTTTCTCTGGTCAAGCTGGTGCAATCCGTCATGGTATTGCACGTGCTCTCTTGAAAGTAGACGCTGAATTCCGTCCTGCTCTCAAAAAAGCTGGCTTCTTAACTCGCGACCCGCGCGAAAAAGAACGTCGTAAATATGGCTTGAAGAAAGCTCGTAAGGCTAGCCAATACTCCAAACGTTAATTTTTGGAATATGCAATTCAAAACCTGCAAGGAAGCTTGCAGGTTTTTTTGTTTTTACTAAGCCAAAAAACCATCAAGCGTTGAAAAAATTTTCAACGCTTGATGGTTTATTTTTTAGTAGAATTTTAAATTTTTCCGGCAGCCTTTAAGCCTTTGAGAACACGCTCGGGGGTGAGGGGAACTTCTTCAAAGCGAACGCCCGTTGCATCTTCTACCGCAGAAAGAACAGCGGGAACAATTGCACAAACTCCGACTTCACCAATGCCCTTTATACCAAAGGTTCCTTTGGGGTCGCTGCTCTCGACGATAATAGCTTTAATCTCGGGACGTGTATCGGCTCTGGGAATTTTGTAGGTGGCAAAGGTATCGTTAATAACACCCTTGCCTTCAACGTAAATCATTTCTTCGGTTGTAGCATAACCGACGCCCATTAATGCTCCTCCCTCGATTTGTCCTTCGCACAACCTGGGGTTAATACATTTACCAACATCGTGTGCAGCAGCAATTTTTAAAACTTTTACAATGCCTTTTTCCATGTTAACCTCGACCTCAGCGGCTTGAGCGTACCAGGGAAGAGAGTTTGTGGGAACGTTGCATTCAGAAACAAGAAATTGTTTGCCTCTTAAGTGAGCTTCATAGCAAAGCTTTTGCAGAGAAATTTCTTTGCCGGCGCCACTAACAATGGCATTGTCTAAGGTTAATTCTTCTTCAGGAACTTCTAAAAAGTTAGCCGCATAGTTTAGCACGTCTTTTTTGAGAACTTTGATTGCTTTTTCGAGAACCTGACTCACAGAATATAATGTTCGTGTAGCATGGGAGCCGATATCGAAAGGTGTAGAATAAGTATCACCAAAAACCATTTTCGTTGTTTCCATGGGGACACCCATTAAATCGCAGGCAACTTGACAAAGAGCTGTTGTCGAGCCAGGACCAAGCTCGGGGATACCGCTACGAATCATAAAGCTTCCGTCTTGTTCGAACTGAAGGCTAATGCTATTGTAATCTACGCAGAAGGGAGCAGCATTACTTACGTGAGTACCACAAGCAATACCAACGCCTCGGCGAGTATTTCCTGTTTGCTTCTTGCCACGTTTTTCCTTCCAACCAATCTCGGCCGCAGCTTTATCGAGACATTCATTGACGCCAATGCTTCCCATATCAAAGGGGAACCAATTTTTGTCGTGTTCCCTCGATGTGTTTTGCTTACGTAAATCAACAGGATCTCTTTTTAAAATTTTAGCAATTTTATCAACGCAAGCTTCGACGATGCTGTTGCCTTGAGGAGTACCAAAGCCTCTAAAAGCACCAGCAGTTTGTTGGTTAGTATAAACCGGATGTCCGACGTATTTTAAATTGGGTATGCGATATGTTCCCGCTGTACCACAAGCTCCACATACACCGACTAATTCTACACCAAATGTACAGTAGGCGCCGGTATTAAGCCAAGACGTAGTATCTAAGGCTACAAAGGTGCCATCAAATTTTGCGCCCATACGTGCATGCAAGTAGCCGCCATGACGAGAGTCGGAGCAAACCATATCTTCCTTGCGGGTGTAAATAAGTTTGACAGGCTTTAAAGCTTTCATAGTAAGTACTGCGGCAATAACTTCAGCCTTGCCGCTGATACCGATGCGTGACCCAAAGCCTCCGCCAATATAAGGTGGGTTGGCTACGCGAATTTTACTTTCCGGCATGTCGAGAGCATAAGCAACAATCATTTTAGTCGGATGAGGAGTCTGAGTTGTAGACAAAATTTCCAGCTCGCCGTTTTTATAAGATGCAACAGCTCCGTGAGGCTCGAGTTGACATTGTTTAACGCGAGGTAATTTTATATCGGCTTCGACAATCACATCGGCCTGGGCGAAACCTTTTTCAATATCACCGAGTCCAATGTTGATGATGCAACCACAAATATTATTGTGTTCAGGATTTTGGTATTTGGGTTGCACGACTGGTGCACCTGGTTTTAAAGCTTCCAGAGGATCATAAACTGCTGGGAGAATTTCGTATTCAACTTTAATTAGTTTTACGGCCTCCTCAGCAATTTTTTCTGTCTCGGCAGCAACGGCTGCAATTTCATCACCGATATATTTTGGTTCGTCTGTAAAAATTGTTTGATCTCGAACCGGTTCCATGCCTGGGTTTGTTGTAATCATGGTTGCAGAAGTGTTAAAGGGCTTGTTAGGAGTATTTTTGAAAGTACAAACTGCTTCTACACCTGGCAATGCTTCGGCAAGAGATGTGTCGATGGAGATAACTTTTGCATGAGCGTAAGGACTTCTTAAAACTTTTGCGTAAAGCATATGGGGTAAAAAAATATCATCTGTAAAATATCCTTTGCCGGTTACTTTATCGAAACCGTCATTTCTAGGATAACTTGTTCCACAATATTTCATTTCCACTCACCGTTTCTGAGCCTTTCCGCTGCAGCAAGGACTGCTTCTTCAATCTTGACATAGCCGGTGCAACGACACAAATTGCCACGTAAAGCTTGACGAACCTCCTGAACCGTAGGATTATTATTCTTATCTAAAAGTGCTTTAGCCGACATAATGAAGCCGGGCGTACAAAAGCCACATTGAATGGCTCCTTTATTGATGAATTCTTCTTGCAAAGGATGAAGCTTTTCGCCTCGAGCTACGCCTTCAATAGTTTCGATGATAGCATTATTTGCTTTCATAACGGGAATGACACAGCTGCGTACTGCACGACCGTTCATAATAATTGTACAGCTTCCACACATACCTTGACCACAGCCAATTTTTGCACCCACGAGACCTAAATCGCGGCGCAAAAAATCAACAAGACGTATGGATGGGTCAACTAATTTTTCTATTTTTTTACCATTGACAGTAGTATGTAGTATTTCCATGGATGGATTGACCTTTCCAATATTTTATAAATAAATTTTCTGATTAATATTTAGCAAATTATTAACCTATTATATTACAAACAGAAGCGAATTGCAAAGTATTTTGTAAAAAATAACGCGTTTACATTGGAAAATAGTAAACGAATGTGCTCAGCTAAAAGAATTGTTGCGGGAGTACCTTGTTTTTTCGAATATTTGCGTTAAATGAACAACTGTGTTATAATGGTTGAGTATTTTAATAAACCCCTGTTGCACGTTGAACAAGAAAAGTAGGTTAGATCTGTCGTTACAGAAAGCGAAATCAAGGCTGTGAGTTTCGTACGTAAGTTTAATCGAAGTTCCCTTGGGAGTGTCCTGGCTGAAGGTTTGCTGTGTAGGCTGGGCGTGAGCTGCGTTAAGGCTAGATTCTCAAATGAGTTATAAATTAGGGTGGTACCGCGCTTTAAAAATTTGCGCCCCTGTAGAAGAAAATCTACAGGGGCTTTTTATATTTAGGAGGAATTTTAAATGAAAGAAAAATTGTTAGCTTTAAAAGAGCAAGCAATGGCCGAACTCGATGCAGTAACATCTCTTGATGCGTTGAAAGATATTCGCGTTAAATATCTCGGCAAAAAAGGTCCAATGACGGAAATCCTGCGTGGCATGGGTAAATTACCTGCCGAAGAGCGTCCTGTCATCGGACAAATCGTTAACGAAATTAAATCTGCTTTAGAAAAAGCAATCAATGCTAAGACAGATGTTTTAGAAAAGCAAGCTCTTGCTGATAAGCTTGCTAACGATAAGGTTGATATTACTCTTCCAGGTCGCAAGGCTGAAAAAGGTCATCTTCATCCCATCACCTTAACCATGCGTGAAATTAAAAAGATTTTCATGCGTATGGGCTTTGATGTTATGGAAGGTCCTGAAATTGAAAACGATTATTTTAACTTCGAGGCTTTGAATCTTCCTGCAGACCATCCCGCTCGCGATATGCAAGACTCCTTCTACATTACCGAGAAATTTTTGTTGCGTACCCAAACCTCTCCGATTCAAGCGCGTACCATGCAATCTCGTGAGCCTAACAGTCCCATTCGTATGATTGCTCCTGGCACGGTTTATCGTAACGACTACGACGCAACTCACTCTCCTATGTTCCATCAAGTTGAAGGTCTAGTGCTGGACAAAAATATTAGCCTGGCCGATTTAAAAGGCACTCTGGAACTTTTCTGCAAGGAAATGTTTGGCTCTTCCGTGAAGATTCGTCTGCGTCCTTCTTATTTCCCGTTCACCGAACCTTCTGCTGAAGTCGATATCTCTTGCGTAATTTGTGGTGGTAAAGGCTGTCGTGTTTGCAAAAATTCTGGCTGGTTGGAAATTCTTGGTTCCGGTATGGTTCATCCGCACGTACTGGAAATGTCCGGCTACGATCCATCTATCATCAACGGTTATGCTTTTGGTATGGGTGTTGAACGTATCGCTATGTTAAAATACGGCATTGACGATTTGCGTCTGTTCTTTGAAAATGATTTACGCTTCGTGCGTCAATTTAAATAAGGGGGTAAGAAAATGTTAGCATCTATTTCTTGGTTAAAAAATTATGTTGATATTGATGTAACTCCGGATGAATTGGCTGCAGCTTTGACAAGCGTAGGTCTGGAGGTTGAATCTGTTATTGAACTTGGCAAGGGAATTGAAGGTGTTGTTACTGGTAAAGTTGTAGAAATCAGCCGTCATCCCGACTCTGATCATCTTTGGGTTTGCATGATGGACTACGGTCAAGGCGGTGAAAACGTGCAAATTTTAACCGGTGCGCAAAACGTTCGTCAAAATGACATCGTTCCTGTGGCAACTGTCGGCGCAACCTTGCCTCCTTCTGGTCGTAATCCAGAAGGCATGAAACTAAAAGCTTGCAAGATGCGTGGGCTTGATAGCTTTGGTATGCTTTGCTCCGCTGATGAGTTGGGAATTGATTCCAAGCTTTTACTGCCAGAACAAAGAAACGGCATTTATATTCTTCCCGAAGATACTCCTATTGGCGTAGATATTCGCAAGGTAATTGGACTTGATGACTATGTTCTCGACATCGATCTTACTGCTAATAAACAAGATTGCTTCTGCATGACTGGTCTTGCTCGCGAGGCTGCTGCCGTTTTAGGTAAGACCATGACCATGCCTTCTTTAAAGGTAAAAGAAGAAGCAGCTGGCAAGGCAAATGAAATGGCTAGGGTTGATATTGCTTGCCCCGAGCTTTGCAGTCGTTTTACTGAACGCGTTTTGAAAAATATCAAAATCATGCCCTCACCTATGTGGATGCAAAATCATTTGCGTGCTTGCGGTATGCGTCCGATTAGCAATGTAGTTGACGTAACTAACTATGTAATGTTGGAGCTTGGTCAACCTATGCATGCTTATGACTATGATACAATTACCGACCATCATACTATCGTTCGTCGTGGTAATGATGGAGAAAAATTAAATACTTTGGACGGGCAAGAAAGAATTCTCGACCATACTATGATTACTATTTCCGATCCTGTGCATGCGGTTGGTCTTGGCGGCGTTATGGGTGGTTTAGAAACAGAAGTAACCGATAAGACTACAACGGTTCTCTTAGAAGCAGCTTCCTTCCATGGTCCTTCTATTCGTCGCACATCTAAAGCGCTCGGCCTTCGTTCAGAAGCATCCGGTCGTTTTGAACGTGGCATTGACATAGCTCGTTGCACAGCTGCTCTTGATCGTGCTGCAAATCTTCTTGAGGCTATGGGTGCTTGTGAAACAGTTCCTGGTATTATCGATTGCTATGCGGTTCCTTACGAGCCCGCTTTAATCAAAGTAACTCCTGCAACAATTAACACTCGCATTGGTGTAGAAATTTCTCGCGAAGAAATGATTGACATCCTTAACCGTTTGCAATTTAAGGTTGAAGAAGAGGGCGAGCTACTTGTAATCACTGCTCCTACTTGGAGACAAGATGTAACCTGTGACGCAGATATCTCTGAAGAAATTGCCCGTATGCATTCTTACGATAAAATTGAAAGCCATATGCCAGCCCTCGATCTTGTTCAAGGTCGTCAAGATGTTGCCGAAGATGTTAATGACCAAGTTGAAGATTATATGGTTAGTGCAGGTATGGATGAAGTGATGACTTATACTTTCATTCATCCTAACGCTGTCGACAAGCTTTTACTTGCTGAAAACGATGCTCGTCGTACTTATATTAAAATTATGAATCCAATCTCTGACGAATTTGGTGTAATGCGTACCTGCATGATTCCTTCTATGCTGCAAACTGCTTCCTATAACCTAGCTCGTCAAGTTGAATCCGTAAAAATTTTCGAAATCGGCAAGACCTTCCATCCCCAAAGCTTGCCTTTAGAAGATTTCCCTGAAGAAAAACAAGTTCTTTGTGCAGTGATGAGCGGTAAACGCAACGCACTTTCCTGGAATACTTCCAAAGACAATATTGATTTCTATGATATGAAGGGTGCTCTTGAAGGTTTGATGGCAGCTCTTGGCGTAAAGGATTACAAGCTGACTTTAGAAACTCAACCGTATCTCCATCCTGGCAAATCCTGCGCAATTGTTTATGATGACAAAGTGATCGGTTATATGGGTGAAATCCATCCGACTGTTGCTGACAATTTTGACGTTCCTGAAGCAACTTATGTTATGGAATTAGAAATTAGTCCTCTCGTAGAAGCTGCAACACGTGTTCCGCAATATGTTCATTTGCCTAAATTCCCCAGCATGAGCCGCGACATTGCTGTTGTAGTTCCTAAGGAAGTTTCTAATGCAGAGCTTGAAAGCGTTATTCGTAAATTCGCTGGTGAATTACTGCAAGATGTACGTATCTTTGATATTTACACAGGCAAACAAGTTGCTGAAGGTTGTAAGTCTTTGGCGTTCAACCTTACTTATCAAGCAAGCGACCGCACTTTAACAGATGCAGAAGTTGATGCATCCATGAAGCAAGTTATTGCTGAAGTAGGTGAAGCTTACAAAGCGAAACTGAGAGATTAATATTGACAATCTCAAGTTTTGTGCTACAATGATAGCGAGTTAAATATTTGACCTTTGGGGCAGGGTGTAATTCCCTACCGGCGGTATAGTCCGCGAGCTTTCTTGAGCATGATTCGGTGCAATTCCGAAACCGACGGTTAAAGTCCGGATGAGAAAAGGCAAGCTATGTATGTTTATTTGGCGTACAGAAATATCTCCAAGGTGTTTCTGTACGCCTTTGTTTTTAGTTGGGACATTGGAACTGAGGACGATTAAAGTGCTGAGTTCATGGTTATGGAGTTTTATCGGGGAAAACTTATGACAGACTTAGATTATATGCAACGAGCTCTAGCTCTTGCGCTAGAGGCTGAAGGAAATACTTCTCCTAATCCAATGGTTGGCTGCGTCATTGTGAATGCAGACGGAGAAATTGTTGGCGAGGGCTATCACCATAAAGCAGGCGAGCCTCATGCGGAGGTTAATGCATTGGCCGAAGCTAAACAGCAGGCAATTGGTGCGACTGCTTATGTAACTTTAGAACCATGCGCTCATTACGGAAGAACTGGCCCTTGCTGTGTTGCTTTAGCGAAGGCTGGTATTAAAAAAGTTGTTTGCGCATGCCTTGATCCTAATCCTAAGGTAGCAGGTAAGGGAGTTGAGTATTTACGCTTACAAAATATTGAAGTTGAAGTGGGACTTTGCCAAAAAGAAGCTGAGCGCTTGAACGAAAAGTTTTTGACCTGGATTACGAAAAAGCGTCCCTTCATTAGTATGAAATACGCGATGACATTGGATGGAAAATTGGCAACGCAAACTCGCGACAGCAAATGGATTACGGGAGAAGCTGCTCGCACATTTGCTCATCAGCTGCGCAAACAACACGATGCAATTTTAGTTGGCATTGGCACGGTTTTATCCGATGACCCGGAGCTAACCACAAGACTTGTGCGTGGTAAAAATCCCATTCGCATTGTTTTAGATAGGGACTTAAAAATTTCGCCCATGGCTCAGGTTTTAAATCCAGCAGCACAGACAATTATTTTCTGTGGGCTTGAGGCTAGCAAAACTAAAGAAGAAAACTTGACGATATTTCCTAATGTTGAGGTTGTGCGCGTGCCGAGTATGGGCAAGCAATTAATCCTAGAATATATCATTGAAGAATTAAACAAGCGTCAAATCACTTCTGTTCTTGTGGAAGGCGGCAGTGAAATTCACGGAGCTTTCAGAGACGAAGAACTCGTGGACCGTGTTTATGCATTTATTGCCCCCAAAATTTGTGGCGGTCGTCATGCTCTAAGTCCCGTTGCAGGCTCTGGCATTGACGAAATGCAGGATGCTTGGAATTTAGAAGAAATTGAAATTGAAAAATTTGGGCAAGACATCTTGATTACAGGCCTTGTACCCAAAAAGGAGGACTAAATGTTTACTGGTTTGGTAGCAGAGCTCGGCTGCGTGAAAAAACTTTCTCGCTTTGGTGAGTCCTATCATCTGACTGTTGAAGCTAAAAAGGTTATGGCAAATTTAAAAATTGGCGACTCCATGGCTACCAACGGAGTTTGTCTTACGGTCGTGCAAATGACGGAGCATGAATTCACTGTCGATGTTATGCCTGAAACTGCAAGACTGACAAATATTGGTATGTTAAAGGCTGGGGACAAGGTTAATCTTGAACGTACCCTTCGTCCTATCGATGGGCTTGATGGTCACATCGTTAGTGGACATGTGGAAGGACTTGGTACGATTATCAGCGAAAAAGCCGACGGTATTGCCAAGGTAGTAACCTTCGAGGCTCCCGTTAAGCTTTTGAAGTACATCATTCCTAAGGGAAGCATTACTATCGATGGCATTAGTCTGACAGTTACCAAGGTTACTGACTTAAGCTTTTCTGTTTCCCTTATTCCTCATACAGCCAAAGAGACTACGCTTGGCTTTAAGACGGTAGGAGACAAGGTTAATTTAGAAACGGATATCATTGGCAAATATGTTGAGCGTATGCTCAATTGGGATAAAAAATCTTCTAATACAGACATTGACAAAAATTTTCTTTTTGAAAATGGTTTTATGTGAGGTGCATCATGGAAAATTTTAAGTACAATACGGTTGAAGAAGCCATTGCGGCAATTAAAGCTGGCAAAATGGTTCTTGTTACTGACGATGAAGACAGAGAAAACGAAGGCGATTTAATTATGGCTGCTGAGCTCTGTACTCCTGAGGCTATAAATTTTATGGCTAAAGAAGCTCGTGGGCTTATTTGCATGCCGGCTGCTCCTGAAATTATGGATAAGCTGCAATTTGGTGCTATGGTAGCAAAAAATACGGACAATCATGAAACTGCATTCTCTGTATCTATCGACCACGCTGATACGACTACTGGTATTTCAGCTTACGAACGCGCTTATACTATGAAAAAATGTGCCGAAGAAAATGCACAGCCCGGAGATTTTCGTCGTCCTGGACATGTTTTCCCTTTACGTGCTCGTGAAGGCGGTGTGCTCGTTCGTACTGGTCATACAGAAACAGCCGTTGATTTGTGTAAGCTAGCTGGCTTAAAACCTGTTGGCATTTGCGTAGAAATTATGGGTGATGATGGCTATATGTCTCGTACCCCTGATTTAATTAAGTTTGCGCAAAAGCATGACCTTTGTTTTATTACTGTTGCGTCTCTCGTTGCTTATCGCAAGGCTCATGAAAAAATGGTCCATCGTGTTGCTGAAGCTGACCTGCCTTCTAAATATGGTCAATTCCGCATCATCGCTTATGAAAATGATTTGGACGATCTTTGTCATATTGCCATCGTTAAAGGTGATGTTGCTGGTAAAGAAAATGTTCTCGTGCGTGTTCATAGCGAGTGTTTAACCGGTGATGCGTTTGGTAGTTTGCGTTGTGACTGTGGCGATCAGCTTGCTACAGCTATGAGAATGATTGAAAAAGAAGGTTTGGGCGCAGTCGTTTATATGCGTCAAGAAGGTCGTGGCATTGGTTTGGCTAATAAGATTCGCGCTTATGCTTTGCAAGACAGCGGACTCGATACAGTTGAAGCCAATATCAAACTTGGCTTTGCTCCTGACCTTAGAGATTACGGAATGGGTGCGCAAATTCTTGCGGACCTCGGTCTCACTAGCGTTCGTCTCATCACTAATAATCCGGCTAAACGTGTCGGCTTATCAGGATATGGAATCACGGTTACAGGTCGCGTACCTATTATCATGGAACCGAACAAATATAACGAAAGCTATCTTGGAATTAAAGAAAGCAAGATGGGTCACGTGTTCAGCTTTGATCCAGAGAAAAAATAAAATTAACTAGTAATAAAGTGAGTGAGAATAAAATTTGCGAAGCAATTTTTTGTTAAAAATGTTGAAGAAAAATTTGGAGGATTATTATGAAAGTTTTAGAAGGTAAATTAACAGCCCAAGGTTTAAAATTTGGTATCGTTGCTGCTCGGTTTAACGAATTCATCACTAGCAAATTAGTTTCTGGTTGTGAAGATTGTTTGCTTCGTCATGGTGCTGAGGCTGACAACATTACTCTTGCTTGGGTGCCGGGTGCTTACGAAATTCCAATGGCTGCAAAGAAAATGGCTGAAAGCAAAAAATATGATGCAGTCATTGCACTTGGTTGCGTAATTCGTGGAGCAACTCCTCATTTCGATTATGTTTGCGCAGAAGCATCTAAGGGGATCGCACAGGTAAGCATGCAAACAGGTGTGCCCGTTGCCTTTGGCGTATTAACTACGGAAAATATTCAACAAGCAGTTGAACGTGCTGGCACTAAGGCAGGTAACAAAGGCGTTGACTGCGCAATGGCTGCTATTGAAATGGTAAATCTTTTTAAAGAAATGTAATTAAAAAATCTGGCTTGAGAGTCAAGACTCGCGAGCCAGATTTTTATTTTAATAAAAAAATTTTTTCTGTCCAAGAGATTTCTCTAAACCCTTTGTATAATATATGCAGGAGGTAAATATAAAGGCAATCACTTCGATTTTGAGTCAAAAATTTTTAAGCGAAGCAGGAAGATTTTTGATATAATAGAACAGGTTATATGTATTTGTTTTAATTTTTTGAGGTGATTAGCATTATGCAAGATATATTAACAAAAGCTACCTGTGATGGCGTTCGTATTTATGCTCTTCGTACAACCAATTTAGTTGGTGAAGCAGCTGCACAACACGGATGCTCTCATCTAGCAGCGGCCGCTCTTGGTAGGACTCTTACTGGCGTCCTCCTTCTAGCTGCAACTATGAAGGACAATGAGAGAATTTCCTTACGTATCAAGGGGGACGGACCTCTCGGTGAAATTGTTACAGACGCCGAAGGAACAAACGTACGTGGTTATGTGGAAAACCCCGATATTTTCTTGCCTTTAAAAAATGGCAAGCTTGATGTAGGCGGGGCAGTTGGAACAGGTAACATCATTGTTACTCGTTATTTACAAAATTCTGAGCCTTTTACTGGTTACTGTGAGCTGGCAGATGGTGAAATCGCTAGCGATATTACAAAATATTTGTTTGAGTCCGAACAAACTCCTTCAAGTGTTGCCCTTGGCGTTTTAGTTGACAAGGAAGGCAATGTAACATGTGCTGGCGGTTATTTTATCCAAGCAATGCCAGGCTGCGCGGAAGAAACCTTGGAAAAACTTGAGAATAATATCAATTTAACTCCCTATGTAACTCAGCTTTTAGAAATTGGTTATTCTCCGGAGAAAATGATAGAGGTTCTTTGTCGCGGTCTTGCAGTCGACATTAAAGAATCCGAGCCGGTCCAATTAAAATGCCGATGCAGTCGCGAACGGATTATGAATGCCCTGGCAAGCCTGGATAAAAAAGCTCTTGCGGAAATTTCTGAGGACGAAGTAACTGAAGCTCACTGTCAATTTTGTAATACCACGTATAAATTCACGCAAGAAGAAATCAAATCTTTGCTTGATGGCAAATAAAACGAAAATATATTTGACAAAACTGAACTTTGTTCATATAATTATAGTATGAATTAAACTTATTGGAGGACTTATACATGGATGCAGAAAAAAAGAAAGCTTTAGATATGGCTATGCGCCAAATCGAAAAAGATTTTGGCAAAGGCAGTATTATGAAACTTGGCGAGGCAAGCCAAAAGATGAATATCGAGGTTATTCCCACCGGTGCTTTATCTCTTGATATTGCTCTTGGAGTTGGTGGTATTCCTCGTGGACGTGTAGTAGAAATTTACGGACCTGAGTCTAGCGGCAAAACCACAGTTGCCTTGCACATGATCGCGCAGGCACAAAAAATGGGTGGTTACGCAGCTTTCATCGATGCAGAACATGCATTGGATCCAGAATACGCTCGTAAATTAGGCGTTGATATTGACAACCTTTTGATTTCTCAACCTGACAATGGTGAACAAGCTTTAGAAATTGCGGATGCTCTCGTACGCAGTGGGGCAATTGACATTATTGTTATTGACTCCGTTGCAGCCCTTGTTCCTCGTGCTGAAATCGAGGGCGAGATGGGTGACGCCCACGTTGGCCTGCAGGCTCGTCTGATGAGCCAAGCTCTCCGTAAATTAACTGGTATTATTTCCAAATCTAAATGTGCAACTATTTTCATTAACCAAATCCGTGAAAAGGTTGGGGTTATGTTTGGCAATCCCGAGACCACGACAGGTGGTCGTGCTTTGAAATTCTACTCCACTATCCGTATGGATGTTCGTCGTGTAGATACTTTAAAGAACGGCAACGATATGATTGGTAGCCGCACCCGCGTTAAAGTTGTTAAAAATAAAGTTGCTCCTCCTTTCAAGCAAGCCGAATTCGACATTATGTATGGAGAAGGAATTTCTCACGAAGGCTGTCTTGTTGATTTAGGCGCCGATTTAGAAATCATTGCTAAAAGCGGTGCTTGGTATTCTTATAAAGATGTTCGCTTGGGACAAGGTAAAGAAAAGGTTAAAGATTTCTTGAAAGAAAATCCTGACGTCGCTCAAGAAATAGAAAGTAAAATCCGTGCCCTGACCATTGCCAAGGTGGAACAAAACGTAGAGGAAACAGGTAATGCTGAACCGGTCTTTAACGAAGAAAACTAAATTAGAAATGCAAAGCTCGGCGGAGGCTTATGACAAGGCTCTAGATCTTTTGAATTATCATGACTTTAGCGAAAAAGCTATGACTGATAGGTTAAAGAAAAAAGGAGCCACAGATGAACAGGCTAAGGAAGCTGTTGAAAAACTAAATGAATACGGCATTCTTAATGAAGAACGTTATGCTGAGAGAGTTTATGCTGCTTGGCTCAGTAAAGGTTCCTACGGTAAGCTGCATTTACAAGCCGAACTTACTAAACGCAGTATCAAGCAAGAGCTTATCAGCACAATTTTAGAAGCATTTACCAGCGATTTAGAAGAAGAACATGCAAGAAAGGCAGCAAGTATCTTCCTTAATCGAAACAAGAAAAAAATTGCATTGCTTGGGACGAAGGACCCTAAAATATACGGGGCCGCCTCTCGTTTTATGGTAGCCCGTGGTTTTTCTTCACGATATGTCCGTATTTTGTTAGAAGAATTACATTTCGATGACGATATGTAGTGTACAAAACTTGACATTTGCTTATATTTTATTTAAAATGTAAGTACCCAATCGTGTTTATTTTTTAGGTAACACTTGGTGTTACCTTATTTTTTTGCCCTGTTTCAGGATTTTATTATAGATTTTATTTTATAGATATAGATTTTAACATCGGGAAGAATATATTTTTAATAAATCGGATATAGAATCAACTGAATAAGGACATCTCATAGCAGACGCAGAACGTGCGCCTGTTATTTTCGTGCATAAATTTATATTTTTGGACCCATAAGCGAAACTTTTTAGACTTCGTTAACATAGATAATTAAAATTTTAAAGAAATCTACAGGTTTTTGCTCCTGGCCTCCTTATATTTATTTATGCAATTTTTATGAAATTAAACTTTGGAAAATTCACTATTAGGAGGTGAGGATCATTTTAACGATTATTGGAGCTGCTGTTGTTTGTGCTATCTTAGGCGTTGGTGTTGGCTATATGTATCGTAAGAACGTAGCCGAAAGCAAAATCGCTACCGCAGAAGAACAAGCAATTAAAATCATGCAAGATGCAGAAAAATCTTGTGAGGATAAACGCAAAGAGATGATGATGGAAGCTAAGGAAGAAATTCATCGCATGCGTAATGAAATGGAACGCGAGAACAAGGAAAGACGTAGCGATATGCAACGTCAAGAACGCCGTCTCCAACAAAAAGAAGAAAATCTCGACAGAAAGATCGAATCTTTTGAGCGCAAGGAAGAAAAACTAGCTTCTAAAGAACAACGTTTAAATGCTACTCAAGAAAAAGCTGATGCTCTCGTTAAAAAACAAACTGCGGAACTTGAACGCTTGGCTGGTTTAACTAGCGAAGAAGCTAAACAAGAACTTTTAGCCACTTTAGGCGACGAAGTAAAACACGAATCTGCAATGCTTATTAAAGATATGGAACAAAAAGCTAAGGATGAGGCTGATAAAAAAGCTCGCGAAATTATCTCCTTGGCAATTCAACGTTGTGCTGCTGACCATGTAGCAGAGACTACCGTATCCGTTGTAGCACTGCCTAACGATGAAATGAAGGGTCGCATTATCGGTCGTGAAGGTCGTAATATCCGCACCTTGGAAACACTTACCGGTATCGATTTAATTATTGATGATACTCCGGAAGCCGTAATTATTTCTGGTTTTGATCCGGTTCGTCGCGAAATTGCTCGCATAGCTTTGGAAAAATTAATCAATGACGGTCGTATTCATCCGTCCCGCATTGAAGAAATGGTTGAAAAAGCACAAAAAGAAGTTGAGCAAAAAATTAAAGAAGCTGGCGAACAAGCTGTCTTCAGTCTTGGTATTCACGGAATCCATCCTGAAATGGTTAAACTCTTAGGACGTATGAGATATCGTACATCTTATGGACAAAATTGTTTGAACCATTCCGTAGAGGTTGCTACATTAGCTGGCAACATGGCTGCTGAGCTTGGTGTTGATGTTACCTTGGCTAAACGCGCAGGTCTTCTTCACGATATTGGTAAGTCTGTTGACCACGAAATGGAAGGCACTCACGTAGAAATCGGTGGAGAAATTGCCAAAAAATATCGTGAATCCGAGCTTGTTATCAACACAATTTTATCCCATCATGGAGATTGCGAGGCTAAGAGCATTGAGGCTGTGCTCGTAAGTGCGGCCGATGCTGTATCCGCAGCTCGTCCTGGTGCAAGACGTGAAACTCTTGAATCTTACTTGAAACGTTTAACTCGATTGGAAGAAATCTCTGAATCCTTTGATGGTGTAGAGAAATGCTATGCGGTTCAAGCAGGTCGTGAGATTCGTATCATGGTTAAGCCCGAGGTTATCGACGACGATGGTGCAATTATTTTGGCACGCGATATTTCCAAGAAGATTGAAGCCGAAATGGAATATCCTGGTCAAATTAAAGTCGTAATCATTCGCGAGACTCGTGCTGTTGATTATGCAAAATAATTTAAAACATGTTCACCGTAGCCGAACTACTATGAGCATTTTGATTAAAATTGAGATTTTATAGGATTGACTCAGGTCAATCCTATTTTTTTGTTTTAAACTTGTTTTTTAATATGTTATAATTAAAGTTACTAATGAATTCGAGGTGATACAAAAATGCAATCACACTTCTTAATAATTACAGGACTTAGTGGTGCGGGCAAGACTCAAGTTGTTCATACTCTCGAAGATTTTAATTTTTTCTGTATCGATAATCTGCCTGCAACCTTGATTCCTAAATTTGCAGAACTTTGTCGTCAAACATCTGAAGAAAAAGTTGCTTTAGTTGTAGATATTCGCGGTGGTCGTTTCTTTAATAGTTTAGTAGAAGTACTTGATGAAATGGAAGCATCGGGTCAAAAGTATGAGCTTTTATTTTTGACTGCGGATGACGCAGCCTTAGTGCGTCGTTATAAAGAAACTCGTCGTCGTCATCCTCTGGGAGCTAAAACATCTCTGCTAAGTAATATTCAACAAGAAAGAGAGCTTCTTGAACCGATTAAGATGAGAGCAACCGCTATCATTGATACCAGTGATATTACATCTGCTCAATTAAAAAACAAGGTGCTAGAATTTGTTGGCGAAACTAGTGCTTCAAATAAAATGGGAATCGTTGTTCGTTCCTTTGGCTTTAAGCATGGCTTGCCTTTAGATAGCGATTTAGTTTTGGATGTACGCTTTTTGCCTAATCCTTTTTATGTAGAAGAGCTGCGTCCTTTGACAGGGAATGATCTTCCTATTCAAGAATTTTTGCTTCGTCATGAACAAACCAATACATATCTTAGATTAGAAGAACAGCTTTTAGATTATCTCGTGCCCCAATACATTAACGAAGGCAAGGCCCAACTCGTGATTTCAGTTGGTTGTACTGGTGGTCAACACCGTAGCGTTTTTATTGCCAATAAGCTATACGAACATTTGAAGTCTAAAGGTTATAATGCTGAGATTACTCATAGAGAAATTTCTGGTAAATAAGTGAGGAAATTATGGGTTGGATTAGTTGGCTTTGTCCAGGCATTAATCTAAAACGTTGGTTACTGCTTTTTACCTTTGGGGTAATGTTGTGTGCTCTGGGCATTGCATTTTTCTTTAATTATCAAATCATGGGAACACTGGAGGAATTACTCTTCCAAATGACCTACGTAACAACTGGTCGTTATTCAAATCGTTTGATTATGGCAGTTGGTGCTGGACTTATCCTCTTGGGATTTGCAATTATGATTTACGGTACTCGTAAATTGATTGCCTCCGTAGTAGAGTCAGTTGTTCCTGATAAAAATGGCACCATAATGGAAACCATTTTCTATCAACGTAAGCTTACTCATGGTCCTAATATTACAGTAATTGGTGGAGGCACCGGTTTATCCACATTGCTGCGTGGCATGAAATATATCACTAATAATTGTACGGCTCTTGTAACTGTTGCAGATGATGGTGGTTCTTCTGGTCGTCTGCGTAAAGAACTTGGAATCATACCGCCCGGTGATTTGCGGAACTGCTTGACAGCACTTGCCGACCGTGAACCATTGATGGAACGTTTGATGAATTATCGTTTTGAAGGGGATTCTCCACTCGCTGGTCACTGCGTGGGTAATTTACTCATCGCAGGTATGGCTGGGGCCGAAGGAAATATGGAAGCAGGTCTCGACGCCATTAGCCAAATCTTAAAGGTACGTGGTCGTGTTATTCCTTCTACCATGGAAGACATTTCCCTCATGGCTGAGATGTCTGACGGTACTACTGTAACAGGTGAATCGGATATTCCCAAGGCTCGGAAACGTATTAAGCGCATGAACATGATTCCAGCTGATGCTCAGGCTTCCAAAGGAGCTGTTGAAGCGATTATGGATGCGGATATTATCGTGCTTGGGCCAGGCAGTCTTTATACTTCCGTTATTCCTAATCTTTTGGTAGAAGGCATTCGAGAAGCTTTAGTTAAATCTAAGGCACGCAAAATTTATATTTGCAACGTGATGACTCAACCTGGGGAAACAGATGGTTACGGTGCCTACGAGCATGTACGTGCTCTTTTAGATCACGTAGGTCATCAATTTTTGGATTATGTTGTTGTTAACAGTCAAGACATAACTATCGAGCAATTAGCTAAATATAACGCGGAAGGTGCTATGCCTATTACCCCCGATATTGAAAAAATACGTAACCTGGGTATCGATGTCATGCCTGCAAGTCTGATTAGCAAAACAAATTTAGTTCGTCATAATCCGCGTAAATTAGCGAGAGTGCTGATTAAATTAATTTATAAGCTGCGTCTATATGGTCGTGGCATGGTCTTCTTCGATTATTTCTTTATGCGTGAAGGTATGCGCAAGATGAATCGAGAGGATTAAAATTACTTATGAAAGGGAAAGTAGATGTCATTTTCAAATGATGTAAAAAATGAATTGGCTCGCATCGAATCTAATACTGTGTTAGAAGATAAAGCTGAGCTCCTTGGCCTTTTGCGAATGAGCGGCGCCATTGTAATCCGTGGCATGAATATTGGCATCCACTTTTCAACAGAAAATGCTGCCTTGGCAAGACGTGTTTTACAACTTTTGAAGTCTAATTATAATGTACAGACTGAGGTTATGATTACCCGTTCTCGTCGTTTGAAAAAAAATAACCGCTATCAGGTGAGAGTTTTACCGAGTCGTGCTGTACGTGAAGCCTTGGACGAATTACAGCTTTTAAGCATGGACACGGATTTGCATAATCATTTAATAAAAGAAGATATGCCCAGACGCGCTTATCTCAGAGGAGCTTTTATGGGCGGAGGAAGTGTCAGCAGGCCTTCTAGCGATTATCATTTGGAAATGGTAACGGAAAACGAAACTTTTGCTCGTACACTTATAAAAATCATGCATGGCTTCCATTTAAAAGCAAAACTCACCGACCGTAAGGACGATTATATAGTCTATATGAAAGAAGCTGAAAGCATTATTGCTTTTCTCAGCTTTATAGGTGCACATACTGCACGGCTCGAGATGGAAAACGTACGTATCGTAAAAAATTTGCGCAACGATGTTAATCGTGCGGTTAATTGTGAAACTGCTAATTTAAACAAGGTTGTCAAGGCTGCTATGCGTCAGGTGGAATGCATTAAATTTCTCGATGAAAGGATTGGCTTACATAGTTTGTCGAAAAACCTCGAGGACACTGCTCGTCTGCGATTAAAATATCCTGATGTTTCTTTAAATGATCTAGTGGAATATTCTGGTGGTATTGGTAAGTCAGGCATCAACCATCGCTTGAAAAAATTGCAGGAGATGGCTGTTGAACTCGGAGTGGACGCAGGTGAAGGTCATGCTTAAGAAAATTTTATCTGCAATCTGCGTGCTTATTATTTGTCTTTGCAGCTTTGCTTATTACTGGTGGACTCAAAACGAAGCTCGTTTAAAAGAAGAATACGCTGCCTTTAGGAAAATAGGTGCCCCCATTCTTATGTATCACGCGGTCGGCTCTCGTGAAGGCAAAGAAAATTGGCCTGATAGTCTAATTTTAAGTGGGGAACTTTTTGAATCCCACATGAAATATTTAAAAGAAGAAGGCTATACAATTGTTGCCGTCGAAGAAATTGCTAAGCGATTGAGTGATGGCGAGAGCGTCGATAAATTTATCGGCTTAACTTTTGATGACGGTTACAAAAATAATTCGACAGTTGCTATTCCCATTATGAAAAAATATGGAGCCAAGGGAACATTCTTTGTCATTAACCAAGACATCGGTAAACCAGAGAAAATGGGGGATACTGAAATTTTTTCTTTGCTGGCTGATGGTATGGAGCTTGGCTCTCATACTACGAGTCACGCACCACTTGCAAAAATTGAACCGAAATTTTTGGCTTGGGAATTATCTACATCTCGTTTTTATTTAAAAAAGAATTATAATCGCTATATCGTCAGAAGTCTTGCTTATCCAAATGGAGACTATAACGAGCTTGTCATTGCCAAGGCTAAAGAATATGGTTTTTATAGAGCGGTAACTGGGCATATTGGCCTGAATACGCCGGATACATTTAAAAAAGCTCCTATGGAGATGTATCGCGTGACGGTGGCCGATGACGGTAATGGATTGGAAGGCTTCAAGAAACGTTTAGAGCAAGCTTATTTCTTTGGGTTTTTACAAACAAAAGGCATTGATGTTAATGTTGTGAGAGATATTTTCATAAAATAATTTTTGTAAGAAAATTTATGAGAGAAAATTACTTGCATAATATCAGGAAATAAGCTAAAATAAAACTGTACTTATAATATAATTACCTGGAGGTATTTCAAATGAGAAAACATATCAAAACTGTTAATAAAGCTATGCTGAACAAAACTCTCCGCACCGGCGGCTGTGGCGAATGCCCTGCTTCCTGCCAATCCGCTTGCAAAACCTCTTGCACCGTTGGCAACCAAGTTTGCGAACACAGCAAGTAATCTTTAAACAACATGCAGCTCCCTGTTGTTGCAGGGAGCTGTTTTATTATGAAAGGCTATCAATATGTTAATCCATAAAATGCGACTCGACGACAATATGGCGGTGCTAGATGTTAATAGTGGTGCCGTTCATCTTGTGGACGAGGTAATTTACGACCTATTAGATTATTACGATGGTACGAATCCAGAAGAGGCGATGGCTTCTCTTAAAGGAAAATATCCTGATGAGGATATTAAAGAAGCCATGGAAGAGATGCAAGACTTGCAAAAAAAAGAAATGCTTTTTTCTCCTGCATTCCAGGTGCCTCCTACATTTGCAGAGCTTCCCATCGTAAAATCTCTTTGTCTCTTGGTAACTCATGATTGTAATCTTCGTTGTGGTTATTGCTTTGCCGATACAGGCGCTTTCGGTGGTTGTCGTCAATTGATGAGTAAGGAGACTGCGGAAAAAGCAATTGAATTTGCAATTTCTGGAAGTAAGAGACGTCATAATCTTGAACTAGATCTGTTTGGCGGTGAGCCTTTGATGAATTGGCCGGTTGTAACTCATATTGTTGAATATGTTCGCAATCGTGAAAAAGAAACTGGCAAAAACATTAAGCTTACTCTTACTACTAACGGCACTTTGCTAAACGATGAAAAGATTAAATTCTTGAACGATAATCGCGTTATGTTAGTGCTTAGTCTTGATGGTAAAAAGGAAACTCACGATGCTATGCGACCGTTCCCAAATAAATCTGGTAGCTATGAGGCAGCAGTACGTGGCTTTAAGAAGGTAATTGCAAGTCGTGAAGGCAAAAATTATTATTTACGTGGCACTTATACTCATTTTAGTACGCATTTCTGTGAAGATGTGCTAGATATGACAAAGGTTGGGAAAGAAATTTCTGTTGAACCTGTAGTTGGAATCGACGAGCCTTGGGTTTTGACAGAAGAAGATTTGCCGATAATCTTCGAAGAATACGATAAGCTTGCTCGTGCATATCTCGATAGACGTCACGAGGGAGATCCCTTTGATTTCTTCCATTTTAATGTTGCTCTCGATAATGGACCTTGTGTTGCCAAACGTTTGGCAGGCTGTGGCGCTGGTCACGAATATTTTGCAATTACTGCCGATGGTGATATTTATCCATGTCACCAATTTGTTGGTCGTGAACAATTTAAACTCGGAACTCTTGAGACTGGTGTCGAAAGACAAGACTTGGTTCAAAAGTTTCGTCACACTCATGTTATGACGAAACCTGAATGCACTAAGTGCTGGGCCCGTTTCTTCTGTAGTGGTGGTTGCCATGCTAATGCCGATTTAATTAATGGCGATATTTCAAAGCCTTATGCTTATGGTTGTAAGCTACAACAAAAACGTTTGGAAAACGCAATCCTCATTCAAGCCGTTCTAGCTGCTGAAGCACAAGAGGGTGATGACTTGAGGACTAAGTTCAACAATTTTACTTTTGTTGAATAAATTTATTAAAAATAATTTTTTCCGGACCATTCTTCGTTGAAAGAATGGTCCTATTTCATATGGAATTTAACATGTAAAAAAAATTTAACGCCCCGAGGTTTTTGACACAGAAATATAAACATTCCCGCGGACTTGGGCATATCATCGAC
Source organism: Phascolarctobacterium sp. (assembly GCA_030523325.1). Taxonomy (GTDB): domain Bacteria; phylum Bacillota; class Negativicutes; order Acidaminococcales; family Acidaminococcaceae; genus Phascolarctobacterium_A. The sequence continues at coordinate 1,418 of JAUNIS010000016.1, read as the reverse complement.
GAAATGCTAAAAAAATTATCTTGTAAAAGTGCATTCGTAAAAACATTTCGTCGGCAACGGAACCAAGTGTTTCAAGGAAAAGTGTAAAAATTTTTACAAAAATGGTGTTGACACGCTCCGATACATATGGTATTATATACGAGTCGTCGCCACTCGGCGGCGCGCGAACCTTGAAAACTGAACAACAACCTAGAGAAGCAGATGTGCGGGTCACACGGCTTTAGCCGTATGACCGAGTCAAAACTAATTTCTTACAAATAACGAGAGCCAAATCGGTTCTCCAGTATAGTCCGGCGAGAGCCTGACGCAATTTTATTGGAGAGTTTGATCCTGGCTCAGGACGAACGCTGGCGGCATGCCTAACACATGCAAGTCGAACGGAGACTATTTCGGTAGTCTTAGTGGCGAACGGGTGAGTAACGCGTAGGCAACCTGCCCTCCGGATGGGGACAACATCCCGAAAGGGGTGCTAATACCGAGTACGATCCCCGGGCCGCATGGCCCGGGGATGAAAGACGGCCTCTATTCATAAGCTGTCGCCGGAGGATGGGCCTGCGTCTGATTAGCTTGTTGGCGGGGTAACGGCCCACCAAGGCGATGATCAGTAGCCGGTCTGAGAGGATGAACGGCCACATTGGGACTGAGACACGGCCCAGACTCCTACGGGAGGCAGCAGTGGGGAATCTTCCGCAATGGGCGAAAGCCTGACGGAGCAATGCCGCGTGAGTGAAGAAGGGATTCGTCCCGTAAAGCTCTGTTGTCTGTGACGAACGCGCCTGGGGTTAATAGCCCGGGGCGGTGACGGTAGCAGACGAGGAAGCCACGGCTAACTACGTGCCAGCAGCCGCGGTAATACGTAGGTGGCGAGCGTTGTCCGGAATTATTGGGCGTAAAGAGCATGTAGGCGGTTTCCTAAGTCCGGAGTGAAAATGCGGGGCTCAACCCCGTATGGCTCCGGATACTGGGAGGCTTGAGTGCAGGAGAGGAAAGGGGAATTCCCAGTGTAGCGGTGAAATGCGTAGATATTGGGAGGAACACCAGTGGCGAAGGCGCCTTTCTGGACTGTGTCTGACGCTGAGATGCGAAAGCCAGGGTAGCGAACGGGATTAGATACCCCGGTAGTCCTGGCCGTAAACGATGGGCACTAGGTGTAGGAGGTATCGACCCCTCCTGTGCCGGAGTTAACGCAATAAGTGCCCCGCCTGGGGAGTACGTCCGCAAGGATGAAACTCAAAGGAATTGACGGGGGCCCGCACAAGCGGTGGAGTATGTGGTTTAATTCGACGCAACGCGAAGAACCTTACCAGGGCTTGACATTGATTGAAAGGCATAGAGATATGTCCCTCTCTTCGGAGACAAGAAAACAGGTGGTGCATGGCTGTCGTCAGCTCGTGTCGTGAGATGTTGGGTTAAGTCCC
>JAUNIS010000084.1 GCA_030523325.1 Phascolarctobacterium sp. | reverse complement strand
TTCCGAATTCCGAATTGAATTAAGTTCCGAATTAGTTTTGTCTACCGTGAACTATGAACGTGATGATAATGCTTTTCGATAATATTCGGTGTTTGTGCGGCAATAAATTGTGCTGCTTCTTTCATATTAGTAATGCCCACATCAAAGCATTGCATCATTTCGTGCCCTCTTGACCAATATGCTGAGGGAATACAATCATTTGTAAGTAAACGGTCTCCTATTTCCTTTTGCTGCTGCACAACTTCATTGATCTTCTTGTCTATATTATTTTTTTCGTTACGAGCATTATACCAATACAGCATTACGCCAATACAAACTATAACTTCCGCCCATGCTTGGAGAGGCAATTCTGAAAGTTTAAAAGCGGGCACAAATATAAGTCTGGCGACAAATATTAGCAAAATTAAAATAGCTAGAATAAGCCAACCAGATGATACTGATTTATCGTTCTTAGTTTTTTTAAGATTTTCTATATCTTCATTACAGTAGGTGTATTGGAGGCATAATTTAACGTTTTCATAAAAATTTTGTTTCTCGAGCGCTTCTTCTTTTTTTTGCTCTTCACTTTTTTCAATGCTGACGATTAGTTTTTTGATATCGTCTGCTTTATATTTGACACCGCAAAATTGACAAACGTAAAAGTCTCCTTCTTTAACTAATTCGGTAGCGCCACATATTTCGCATTTTAAAGGCTTCATGAAAAGGACTCCTTTCATAGTAAATTTTATCATTGAAAAATTTCTATAACCATTTTAATGATACCACAAAAGGACCTTCTTGTACAAGAGAATTGTAAAACATATGGCAAGTGAGTGCATAGTTCATAGTTCATAGTGCTGAAGTGCTGAGTGGTGGAATCAAGCCTGAGGCTTGATGGATTGAAACTAATTAGTGTGAAGATTGAGTTCGTAAAAAAAGCCTGACTTTTTTTGGTCGGGCTTAATTTTTTTACAGTCACAAACGAAAAAATTTTATTTACGAAATTTGTTTGACTAATTATTACTTTGTGGTAAAATAGAGGTAGTGGATTACTGGTTGGAACCCGGCTCTTTACTTATTTTAAAAAGGAAATTTATAATCAAGAACCTCGCTTCGGCGAGGTTTTTGGTTTTTTGCAAAAAAAATTCTCCTAAACAACTTGTGCTTAAGAGTGTTTGTTTTCCCTCTTCCTATTCGACTCGAATAGTGGTATAATATTCGTGAGAGATAGGCATGTGTAATGGAGGTAGGAGAAATGATTTCTAAAAATGATTTTGAAAAATTAAATGAGCTGCGCGACACTATAACTCATAAGACCGTTAGACGCATTGCAAATGCTCAGAAAAACGGAGACGATAACGCACAAACTCAGTACAAAATTTTGTTTGAAGGTTACGAGGAAATGTCCGCCATCTTAAAAACATACGACTGCACCAGTGAGGAAGCGGACCAGGACACACAGGTTTGGATTGACAGTGCGGATTTTATCAAATGGTGCAATATGGATAGACTTCTCTGGCAAGTAACTGCCCTTAACAAAATTTATGACGAAACATGTTGCGATCAAGAAATTGGCGAGGAAGTCGCGAATATATTTATCGAAACAGCCAAGGGTTTAGAAGCAGCAATTGCAAAATTACGCAAGGATCACGAAAAATTTTTATCTTACTCCTCTATGAATTTTGAAGCATACGATTTAGGAAATTCAGCAGAGAAAAGATTTAAAACAATGGATTGATTATGGAACAACGCAGAAAAGCAAAAATTATGATTGCAAGGCCCGGTGGCACCGCAGCAGCCTCTTCTAAAACTTATCGCATTTCTCTTCCCAACGCCTGGGTCAAAGCCATGGGGATTAAAGAAGATGATAGGGAAGTCTCGCTCGTTTTCACCGTAGAGAAGAAGATTGTGATTGAAAAATTAAAAGAATAGACAGAAACCTGGAGTTCGCAAGGACTCTGGGTTTTTTTGTTGCAGGAATTTTAGTGATAGAGTGCGAATAATAAAAATTCTTAAATTGTAAAATGAAATTGAACAACTAAACAAAAAATTGACCCATAA
>JAUNIS010000046.1 GCA_030523325.1 Phascolarctobacterium sp. | reverse complement strand
ACTGAAGAAGAAAAGCCGGACCAATAATCCTCTTAAACATATTATACATAAATTCCGTTCGTAAAGCAATATAAAATTAATTATTTCCGTTCGCAAAAAAGCCTGACCAAAAAAGTCAGGCTTTTTTGCGAACTCAAATTTTCACGCCAAATATTTTTAATCCATCGAGCCTCCGGCTCGATTCCTCAATTCCGCATTCCGAATTCCGAATTCCGAATTAGATTAGGTTCCGAATTCCGAATTCCGCATTAACTCTTCGGTTCCGGCAGCTTAGTGATGGCCTGCAAAACCTTGCCATCTGCGAGAATCATTTTTTCCAGAGCAAATTCACAAGTATAATTTTCCACGCCCTTGTCGACGATTCCACGTTCACGCCCAAACAAGGTACCAATAATATCTCGCTTCGTAAAGGTTTCGGTGTAAACCTTGTCAGCAGCATAATCTCTCGCAGCGTATTTGACTAACAAACCGTTTAACTTAAGAGTCTCCCTTTGAGCAACCTGACCTTGAGGGTTTAACATGGTGAACTCGCCTTCGAGCTCGGCAACCCTAGTATTTTTATCAGGCAGAGTATAAGCGATAGTATAAACGAATTTGCTGGTAGGAATGAAGCCGCCACCTTTTTTCACTTCGGCTTTAGCATCCTGCACAACAAAAACACGTGCCATTTCATCACGAATGTTTTTATTCAGCTGCGCAAGCTTCTCAGATGCTGCCTTATCTCGTTCTAAAGCAATATCAACAGCATTCATTATCTGCGTAACCTTCCACTGCCCATTAGCATTGGGCACCATTTTTAATTTCAAGAAGAAATCCTTGTCCACCTGAATGTCGTGGAATTTACCAGTTACAATAGCCGAGCCATCGACTAGCTCAGTAGTAGAAATATCTTTGAAACGCATGTATTTAAAATTCAAATGACGTTCCATATAATCTTTTTCAGCATCCTTAATCTTAGAGCTTGCGTTAAAAACATCTAAAATATTTCCCTTTTCTTTGGCAGGAGCCTCGGTAACCTCGTTATCCTTTTTACCTGCAATGGATTTGCGTGTTTGAGTCGCAAGTTGGTCGACAACATAATCCTTCACACCACCAAAAAGCTTGTCCAAGGTCGGGTTTTGAGCGACAGTTTTCTCGGCGATTTGATCATAAGCATTAGCGTAGACGGAATTGATATCAACATGCTCTTCGAATTTTGCCAGGTTGTGATTCTTGGCTGCGTCATAAGCTTGGTAAATAGAATAAGCAGGGGTTTTAGTAAAATATAAAAAATAGTAGCCTGCTGCCCCAAGTAAAGCAATAAGAACAACCACAAGGAATATTAATTTTTTACTCATGAGTTTATCTCCCTTTCAAAATCTGCTAATTATAGTTTACCTTAAAGTTCCTAATTGCACAAGAAATTTTCCATAAGTAAAACTCCCCCAACCTTTTTCAGGCTGAGGGAGTTGCATTTTATTTAGCTAATGCTTCTTCTACTTCCTTGCGAAGTGGAATGGAAGGTACTGCACCAGGACGAGTTACTGCGATAGAGGATGCTTTCGCACTCATCTTGAGAACAGCTGGGATGGGCATGCCCTCGGAAAGTCCTGCCAGGAAATAACCCGTGAAGGTATCCCCAGCAGCCGTCGTGTCTACTGCTTGCACAGGGAAAATTGGTTGATAATATTGGGTTGCACCTTCTGCATACATCGCCCCATCCTTACCGAGAGTGAGGACAATTTTTGCTTGCGGGAATTTTTCTTGCATGCTCGCAATAATTTCTTCAGGTTTAACAAGCCCAGTGATTTGACCGCCTTCGATTTCGTTGAGGAGGAAAATACTAATCTTGGTCATATCTACCTCATCAAGCTTTTCGTTAAAGGGAGAAGGATTCAATGCGATTTGCATGCCCTTGGCAAATGCTTGCTCGACAATATAACCAAGCATGTTGACTTCGTTTTGCAAGAGCAGGATATCGCCAGCTGCAAAGCCTGCTAAAACTTCATCAACATATGCTTCTGTTAATTTTTGATTGGCGCCACCATAAAGAAGAATGCAGTTTTGTGCATGCTTATCAATTTGAATGATAGCATGACCAGTGAACTCATCTATTTGACGAATATATTCACCATTAACTCCGTGCTCCTTGCAAGCGTCCAAGAAGACGAGTCCGTCGGGACCAATCAAGCCTGCGTGATAAATATTCGCGCCTGCTTTAGCTAGTGCAACGGATTGGTTCATCCCCTTCCCGCCTAAAAAATTTTTAATCTCGCTGACGGCTTCGGTTTCACCAGGAGCAACAATATGATCCATCATATAAACATGGTCAAGGTTCATAGAACCAATACATAAAACTTTCATACTAGGCTCCTTTTATTTAGCATTTTCTTTCGTGATTAAGGTTACTTCTACCGGAATAGTTGCTGGAATAGATTTACCGCTCATGAGCTCAACTGCATTTAAAACAGCCTTCTCACCGATGAGAGCAGGTTGTTGAGCAATTGTTGCAGCCATGCGACCAGCTTTTACTGCAGCCACTGCATCATCGGTTGCGTCAAAGCCCACAACCATAACTTTTTTACCCGCACCGGAAATTGCTTCCACTGCACCCAGTGCCATCTCGTCATTATGTGCGAATACTGCTTTGATGTCGCCGTTAGCTTGAAGAACGTTTTCCATAACACTCATGCCTTTGGCACGATCAAAGTCCGCGATTTGGCTCGCAGCAACCTTTAATTTTTTGTCAGCAACATTATGGAAGCCCTTGCCACGGTCGATAGTAGCGGATGCACCTTGAACGCCTTGGAGTTCCGCAACCTTGACGCCTTCGCCAACTTGTTTAACGATATAATCTGTAGCCAGCTGAGCGCCCATAACATTGTCGGAAGCGATTTGGCAATCAATCTTCACACCATTAACCGCACGGTCTACAGCGATAACCTTCACTCCCTTAGCCATAGCAGCCTTAACCGCACCGGTTACAGCGTCAGAGTCAACAGGATTAACGATGAGCACCTTAACATTTTTTTGTACAAGGTCTTCGATGTTGGAAACTTGTTTCGTTACGTCATTATTCGCATCAACAACTAAAAGTTCGATGCCTTTATCCTTAGCAGCCTTCTTCGCTCCCTCAGCCAAGGTTACGAAGAACGGATTATTTTGGGTGGAAATAGAAAGACCAACTGTACCAGAAACTTTTTTGTCGGCAGTTTTGTTAAAGGTATCAACATTATCCTTTGTTACGAGAGTTACTTCAACCGGAATTGCTTTAGGAATATTTTTCCCGCTCATGAGTTCAACTGCATTTAAAACAGCCTTCTCGCCGATGAGAGCAGGTTGTTGAGCGATCGTTGCAGCCATACGACCAGCTTTTACTGCAGCCACTGCATCATCGGTTGCGTCAAAGCCCACAACCATAACTTTTTTACCCGCACCGGAAATTGCTTCCACTGCACCCAGTGCCATCTCGTCATTATGTGCGAATACTGCTTTGATGTCGCCGTTAGCTTGAAGAACGTTTTCCATAACACTCATGCCTTTGGCACGATCAAAGTCCGCGATTTGGCTCGCAGCAACCTTTAATTTTTTGTCAGCAACATTATGGAAGCCCTTGCCACGGTCGATAGTAGCGGAAGCACCTTGAACACCTTGGAGTTCCGCAACCTTTGCGCCCTCGCCCATTTGCTTAACGATGTATTCGGTCGCCAGCTGAGCGCCCATAACATTGTCAGAAGCGATTTGGCAATCAATCTCGACACCATTAACCGCACGGTCCACGGAAATAACCTTCACGCCTTTTGCCTTGGCAGCTTTAACCGCACCGGCTACAGCGTCAGAGTCAACAGGATTAACGATGAGCACGCTAACATTTTTTTGTACCAGGTCTTCGATATTAGAAACTTGTTTCGTTACATCGTCACTTGCATCAACCACATGTAATTGAACTTTTTTATCAGCAGCAGCCTTCTTCGCGCCTTCTACAAGAGTTACGAAGAAAGGATTATTTTGCGTGGAGACGGACAAGCCAATGGAACCATTGGCCACAGCTTTAGTATTTGCAGATTCTTCGCCATCAATAGTTACTTTGAACAAGGTTGCCATAGCCACAATGATAACGCAGAGAAGCATTAAGACTTTTTTCATTTTATTTACCTCCCTTTTCTATCATTTACGGTCAGACAAAACAGCGATAAGAATTACCAGAGCCTTGATAACCTCTTGATAATAAGAAGTTACGCCCAAAATATTCAAGCCGTTGTTCAATACTGCGATAATTAATACGCCTGCAACAGTGCCCGCGATCTTGCCGCGACCACCGTTCATGGATGTACCGCCCAAGGCTACGGCCGCGATTGCGTCCAGCTCGTAACCAACGCCCAAGTTAGGTTGAGCAGAATTTACGCGGGAAATCATCAGGAGACCAGCAAGTGCTGACATGAGACCAGAAATCGCGTAGACATTTAATTTAACCTTGTTAATGTTGACGCCAACTAATGCGGCACATTTTTCGTTGGAGCCTGTTGCATAAATGCGACGACCATAAGTCGTGTAATTTAACAAAAAATAAAAACCTAAGAACACGATGATGAGAATAATCGCTGGGATGGGGATCTTAATCGCATCCGTAAAAATGCTGACAAGATTACCCTTGCCCATGGCCTTGAAGATGAAGGAACCACTGGAGCAATGCTCTGCCAAACGGCTGATAGGCTTGCCATCGGTCAAAATCATCGCAAGTCCGCGATAAGCCGTCATGGTAATCAAGGTCGCGATAAAGGGTTGCAGCTTGCCTTTGGTAACTAAAAGACCAGAGATCATGCCTAAGAGAGTACCACAAGCCAAGGCGATGAGTACGGCTACAGGCGCGGGCATCCCGTACATAATCATTTCCGCACAAATAATCGCGGACAGTGCAAAGGTTGAGCCAACCGACAAGTCAATGCCACCGGTTAAGATTACGCAGGTCATACCAAAAGCAATCAAACCGTTAAAGCTTGCTTGACGCAGCAAATTCAAAAAATTACTTGCGGTTCTAAACTCGGGGCTGATAGCACTGAGCGCCAGAACCAAAAAAATTAAAGCTATGAAGGCGCCGTATTCACCAATCTTGACGCCACAAATTTTTTTATCTTTCATCACAGACTTCCTCCCGTAGCTAATGTCATTACTTTTTGTTGGTCGGCTTCAGCACCATCGATAATACCTGCGACCTGGCCGTCGTGAATAACCATCACGCGGTCAGCCATGCCAAGTACCTCGGGCAATTCCGAGGAGACCATGATGACGCCTACTCCCTTAGCCGCCATCTCGTTAATGACATTGTAAATTTCTTTCTTGGCACCAATATCAACACCACGAGTAGGTTCGTCCAAGATTAAAATTTTCGGACTCGTATAAATCCATTTAGCTAAAACAACCTTTTGTTGATTACCGCCAGAAAGATTTACACATTCGTGATCCGTACCAAAGCAACGAATTTTGAAATCGTCAATGCCTGCTTGAGCAAGCTCGTCACGTTTGGCAAAGGAAACCACGTTATTTTCGGAAATAATATCCAGGTTGGCAATCTCGATATTTTCAGCGATGCTTTTTTCTAAGAGCAAGCCCTCGACCTTGCGGTCCTCGGTAATAAAACCAATGCCGGCTTCGATCGCCTGACGCGGATTTTTTATGGAAACCTCTTTGTTGTCAATGAAAAGCTTACCAGTGACACCTGGCATGTTCCCGAAAATTGCGTGCATGATTTCGGTACGACCAGCGCCCATCAAACCTGCTACGCCTAAAACTTCGCCAGCACGCACGTTAAAATTAACATTCTTGAACAGCTTGGGATGATTTAAATTTTCTACACGGAAAATTTCTTCACCAATCTTGTGTTCACGCTTGGGGAAACGTTCGCCAATCTCACGACCAATCATCATCTGCACAATTTCTTCCATGGTGACGGTCTTCATATCGCGAGTGCCCACGTACTCACCGTCACGCAAAATGGAAATGCGGTCGCACAGCTCGAACAATTCTTCCATGCGGTGGGAAATGTAAACGATGGATACTCCCTTGGCACGCAAGCCCTTAACAACGTCAAAAAGTGTTCTCGTCTCACTTTGGGTGAGGGCTGCAGTGGGTTCGTCCATAATTAAAACCTTGGCGTCCACCATGAGGGCCTTGGCGATCTCGACCATTTGCTGTTGACCAACGGATAGATCGGACATAACTGCATCAACTGGAATATTTACGCCCAACTTGTCCATGACCTCTTGGGCTTTTTTACGCATAGCAGCCTTGTCGCAAACACCAAAGGGCCCAACGATTTCCTTGCCCATGAACATATTTTCTTCCACGGTCATGTCAAAGAGTACGTTTAATTCTTGGTAAATGAATACAATGCCAGCTCGCTCAGCCTCTTGAGGATTGTTGTAAACAACCTCTTGGCCATCTACAAAAACCTTGCCGGCATCACGAGTATAAACGCCGGTTAAAATCTTCATCATCGTCGATTTACCGGAGCCGTTTTCTCCCATAAGCGCATGTATCTCGCCGTCTCGCAGGGAGAATTCTACATTCTTGAGCACCTGATTCGTCCCGAAGGATTTGTCGATGCCTTTCATCTCTACATTCACAGTAGCTTGCTCCTCTCTTATGCGAAAATACAACCAGCTTGCAAAATAATATTAGCATAGGGAGTGGTCTCGCCCGTTCTAATGACAGCCTTGCAATCCTTAGTCAAGGCTTTGAGTTCCACATGGGAAACGTATTCCACTTCGATATTTTGTCCTGCGAAAAGCTCTTCGATTTCACTCAAAACCTTGGGGTTACAGGTTTTGATTTCTTCGGCCAGAACAATTTTTTCGATCTTCATGTCTGCGGCTACAATTTTTAAGGTTTGCATGAAGCCCGGAATACCAAAAGCCAAAGCAAGATCGATGCGTTCGGTTTCGTCGGGGATGGGCAAACCACAGTCGCCTACGCAAATTCTATCGGTATGTCCCATGTAAGACAATACACGAGAGATGTCGCTGTTTAAAATTCCTTGTTTTTTCATTCTCTTCCTCCTAGTTCTCTCCCTATCATATTTTTCTATGACCGAGATGGTTATGAATAAATAATATACACTATATTGAGTTCATTCACGGTCAATCGTGCATACATGTATACAAATATTATACTCCCTACATTATCGTCATTCAAGTATCAATTTATATTTACGTCATAAGAACTATAAATCAAACTATAAATATTTTTCTTTTGACACTTGAAAATTTTTTATGACTTGGAGGCGAGGAATTTATTTGCAAGTAGGTGGCAAATTTTATATAATTATAAAGTACAACATTTTGTTATGCATTTGGAGGAAATAGATTATGGCAAAAGATCAAGAATGTGCAAGTGCTTCTTCCTGCGGTCGTGAGTCTTGCGAGGGCTGTCCTTCTCATCAAGGCGGCGCTCCTGTAGATTTTTCTGCTAAGCTGGGAGAAGGCAGTTCTGTAAAAAAAGTTATCGCTGTGGTCAGCGGCAAAGGCGGTGTTGGTAAATCACTCGTGACAGCCATGCTCGCTTGTGCTATGCGTCGCACCGGTAAAAATGTTGCGGTTTTAGATGCGGATATTACAGGTCCTTCCATGGGCAAGGATTTTGGTGTGAGTGGTAGTGCGACCGGGGATGACGTTGGTATTTTCCCCTTGGAGACTACTACTGGTATTGAGCTCGTTACTGCGAATATGTTCCTGCCTAACGAAGATGATCCAGTTATTTGGCGTGGCCCGGTTGTCAGCGGCATGGTTAAACAATTTTGGTCCGAGGTGCATTGGGACAACATCGACTACATGTTTGTAGATATGCCTCCTGGAACTGGTGACGTTCCCTTAACCGTTTTCCAATCCCTGCCTGTTGATGGTATCGTCATCGTGACAAGTCCTCAGGAATTAGTCGGCATGATCGTCGGCAAAGCTGTTAAGATGGCCAAGATGATGAATATCCCCATCCTTGGTATTGTAGAAAACTTTTCTTTCTTCCGTTGTCCGGATAACGGCAAGGAATATGAAATCTTTGGTCCCAGCCATTTGATTCAAACCGCTGCAGCTTATGACCTGGATATTCTTGCTCGCCTGCCTATCGATCCTTTAGTCGCAACTGCTTGTGACCTCGGACAAATCGAAAGCATTGAGTCTGAAGCCATGGACAATTGCATCAAGCTCATCGAAGGAAAATTAGCATAAACATTGTTCAAAAAAACCCTAGAACTCTCTTGAAAAGAATTCTAGGGTTTATTTTTATTTGTCTCCAGCTTGAGCCCAAAGATACCAAACAGCAAGAGAGCGCCAAGGTCTCCAGCTTTCCGTTAATTTGTTAATTTTCCCGCGTTTGGGAACTTCGTCTAAATTGAGCAGCTTTTGCAATTCTTTTTTGAAAATAAAATCCGCACTGGGAATAACATCGGTTCTGCACAAGCAGAGCAAGAGAAACATTTCGATGGTCCACTGTCCGAGACCACGTATTTCTAAAAGTTGTTTCGTGATTTGCGAATCCGTCATCTCAGCAAAATTACTCATCGTTATCTTACCGTTCAAGCAAGCACGAGCAAAATCCTTCATGTAATCAATTTTTTGAGACGTGATGCCTATTGCGTGAAGTCTGTCAACATCTAAGTCGATAATCCCTTGAGGTTGGATGGGTTCTCCCAACAAAGAGCCTAATTCCTTCATTATTTTTTGGCTGACATCGGGCGGTAATTGTTGAGCAACAATACCTGAGAGCAATGTAGAAAAATAAAGCTTTTCGTCCTTGGGTTTTAAAGGACAGGGCGCATATTTATCGACTAATGGTGCAAGCTCTGGCACGTTTTCACGCAGATATTTGTCTCCGAGAGACCAATCTGGGGTTTGGTACATAAGAGAGCCTCCTTCGTCTTACGTTGTTACTATAATTATATAATGATTTCGTCACAAGCACAACCGAAAATTTGTCTGCAAGAAAAAAACAACCCGCGAATTGCGAGTTGTTTGCAAAAAATATTTTATTTTGACAAATGCTGACCTTAAACAACGTAATGCTTTAAATCCATTAACAATTCAGCATAAACCTTGCCTTCTTTTCTGAGCATAATATTTATTGCCCAAACCTCGTTACCGGCGTCATCGGTAGTCTTAGCTGCTTGTAGTCTTGGTCTTACTTCGACAAATTTGACTAAGTCCTCAAACTCTGCAAGCAAAATCATGTTGGCACGGTCCCAGGCCTCGAGACCTTTTTGTGGTAACATAATCGTAGCCATGATTAAATCATCCATACACCAGCATTCTACGCGGTATGGTCTGCCATCACTTAATTTGCCTACTGCATAGCCAATGTCACGCACACCATCCCCATCAGGTTCTAACGGAGATGCTACGTAATCGATGCGAGTGGGAGTAATATATTTATTATAGTACATAAGCTCACCCATTTATAGAAGTGGCGTTCCTAAAAATAGGAACGCCATTCATATTTTAGTTAAATTTATTCTTCAACAGAAACTTCGTCAGCTTCTTCAACTACTTCTTCAGTTTGAGTTTGCGAAACTACTTCAGGAAGATTGTATTTAACCTTTACGTCACGATAACGACTCATGCCGGTACCAGCAGGAATCAATTTACCAATGATAACATTTTCCTTGAGGCCAAGAAGCGGATCGACCTTGCCTTTAATTGCTGCATCAGTAAGAACGCGAGTTGTTTCTTGGAAGGATGCTGCAGACAGGAAAGAGTCTGTTGCCAGGGAAGCTTTGGTGATACCAAGCAGGATGGGTTTACCAGTTGCAGGTTCTTTACCAGCTTCACGCATAGCAGTATTTTGTTCTTCGAATTCAGTTACATCAATGTATTCGCCAGGAAGCATTCTGGTATCACCAGATTCTTCAATTTTAATCTTGCGAAGCATTTGACGAACCATAACCTCGATGTGCTTGGAGTTAATACCTACACCTTGAGATTTATATACGCCAACAACCTCGGATACGATGTAATCTTGAGTTGCTTTGACGCCACTGATACGCAGAACATCATGAGGATTCAAGGAACCTTCAGTTAAGCGGCCACCTTTTTCAACCATGTCGCCATTATTAACAGCCAGCTTAGCAGAATAAGGAATGGAATATTCGTGAACTGCGTTAGGATCAATTTCGCCTTCTTTAACTTCTACAGGAACAATATTAACAGGAGTTACGATAACCTTACGCACGCCATTATCAGATTCGATAGTAACCTTACCAGCAATTTCGGAAAGCATACCGGTATGTTTCGGTTTACGAGCTTCGAAAAGCTCTTCAACACGAGGCAGACCTTGGGTAATATCTTCGGCAGATGCGACGCCACCAGTATGGAAGGTACGCATGGTCAATTGGGTACCAGGTTCGCCGATGGATTGAGCTGCGATAGTACCAACTGCTTCACCTACATCAACATTCTTGCCAGTTGCCAGGTTACGGCCATAACATTTACGACATACGCCAAATTTTGCTTTACAGGTCAGGACACTGCGAATCTTAACCTTGTCACGCATACTGCAAATCTTTTCGCAGATTGCTTCGGTAACATAAGTGTTTTCCGGGAAGATAACTTCTCCTGTTTCAGAAATGATATCTTCAGCCAGATTACGACCGATTACGCGATCAAAGAGACTTTCAACAATTTTAGTTTTAGCTTTGTCTTCGTAAATTGCAGATACTTCAATACCAGCAATATCGTTGAAACGAACACGAATATCTTTAACCGTACCATCAGCAAGAACCTTTTCGATAAGCTCTTCATCAACAGTATCGCCTTCCTTAGCAAGAATTTCGCCTTCTTCATTTTCGATGTCAGCAGCAACCTCTTTGCCATTGAAGTTATACATCATGGACTCTTTCAGTTGAGCATTAGCCCATTCCTCGTTGATATTGATGCGAACAGTTTCACAGCCTTCAAAAATACCTGCTTCTTCGTCAACCTTTTCGTAAAGATTAATTTCTTCAACCTTTGCTTCGAGAAGCTTTGCAAAATTCTCTTCGGTAACTTTTGTATCAGCCTCAATCGCAAATGTATTATCTTCTTTAGGAAGGTAGCTAGTGCAATAGGTACGACCAAGAATCCTTTCGCGAATCTTATTAGGAGTGCAACCAAGTACGGTCTTCACCAAACGATTGCGTTCACGAATAATGTTCATGCCTACAATATCGCAGTCATCTTCACGAACTATTACATCTTGCGCAACGTCTACAAGACGACGAGTCAAGTAACCAGAGTCAGCAGTACGCAATGCGGTATCGGCCAAACCCTTACGAGCGCCATGAGAAGAAATGAAGTATTCCAAAATGGTTAAGCCTTCACGGAAATTAGCTTTGATAGGACGGTCGATGATACGACCAGAAGGATCGGCCATCAAGCCACGCATACCAGCTAATTGACGAATTTGTTGCTTATTACCACGAGCACCGGAATCGGCCATCATGAATACGGGGTTAAACTTATCCATGGTACCTTTCATAAGTACGTTGGTAACTTCTTCAGTTGCATCTTCCCAAAGCTTGATGACCTTCTTATAACGTTCTTCAGCGGTCATTAAACCACGGCGATACATTTTTTCGGTCTTATCAACCTCGTGTTCAGTTCTGTCAAGAATCTCTGCCTTTTGAGCAGGAATCTTAATATCGGAGGTTGCGATAGAAATACCAGCCAAGCAAGCATTATCGTAACCAATCTTCTTAACAATATCGAGGACTTCAGCAGTACCTAAATTACCATAGAGCTTATGA
Organism: Phascolarctobacterium sp.; assembly: GCA_030523325.1. GTDB lineage: Bacteria > Bacillota > Negativicutes > Acidaminococcales > Acidaminococcaceae > Phascolarctobacterium_A. The sequence goes on along the minus strand of JAUNIS010000046.1, from coordinate 884 downwards.
GCTTTAGCAACCAATGCGCCAAGCTCTTTCTTGTCGATAAGTTTACCAAGACGCCAAACTTCCTTGCCATTTTCATCGAGCTCTCTAGAATAATAACGCATCTCTTTAGGAAGCTCGCCATTGAAAATAGTATTACCAACTGTAGTGGTAACAAGGCTCATGCCTTCATTCTTTTCCTCGTCAGGAATTTCTCTATTGGGAATATATACTTTAATCTCTTCTTGAAGAGTAACTACCTTATGGAAGTAAGCCAGTTGAGCTTCTTCAATAGAACTGTAACGTTTTACGGGAAGAAGATTACCATCAGCATCTTTTTCGCGATCCTTAACGATGGTCAGGTAATAGGAGCCGAGAACCATATCTTGAGAAGGAACCGCAATAGGCTTGCCATCCTTCGGAGCAAGAATATTGTTAACAGACATCATCAGCATGCGAGCTTCAGCTTGAGCTTCTACGGACAAGGGAAGATGCACTGCCATTTGGTCACCGTCGAAATCGGCATTATATGCGGTACAAACGAGAGGATGCAGTTTAATTGCACGACCTTCGGAAAGAATAGGCTCAAAAGCTTGGATACCAAGTCTGTGCAAAGTCGGTGCACGGTTCAAAAGCACAGGATGCTCCTTGATTACCTCTTCAAGTACGTCCCATACAGCTGCATCTGCACGTTCAACTCTCTTCTTAGCCGCTTTAATGTTAGAAACATCTCCAGAAGTAACCAAACGTTTCATTACGAAAGGTTTGAAAAGCTCCAAAGCCATTTCTTTAGGCAAGCCGCATTGATGCATTTTGAGTTCCGGACCAACTACGATTACAGAACGACCAGAATAGTCAACACGTTTACCAAGCAAGTTTTGACGGAAACGACCTTGTTTACCTTTAAG
>JAUNIS010000083.1 GCA_030523325.1 Phascolarctobacterium sp. | reverse complement strand
CACAAAGTAATAATTAGTCAAACGAATTTCGAAAATAAAAATTTAGTTTGTCTCCTATCCACATGCACTTTCCTTTGTCGCCAAAAAAAATTCTCCTAAACAACTAGTGCCTAGGAGTGTTCTTTTAAATTACTTCTTCATAAGATCCGAAGTCGTGGAAGTCTTCGCCTCCATCATATTCAAAATTATTTACGATAACTTCTGTCGTATTAATTTTCTTTCCTTCTTTATTAAAATAATAACCTGTTCGTATGCGTCCTTGGACGGTGATTTTCTTGCCTGCATTTTTGAAGCTGGTGAGCACAGAAGCTTGCTTGCCGAAGGCAATACAACGCACAAAATCGTAGCGGTCCTCAGGACTGGAACCTGGTGTTATTTTTCTGTCGTTTTTGGGACGTTGGACGATGAGCGTGAACCTGCCAATACAAAGCTTCTTGTCGGTGAAAAAGGGTTCTATAACATCTTCGATGCGTCCGCTGATAACTACGTTATTCATAACCCGTACCTCGCATCGCATATGGGTTATTTTCTCTTCCAGTATTTGTGCTGACGAAAGGTTTAAGGCTTACTTCATAGTCCGTTATTCCTCTCGCTATCGCTCGTGCGAATTCGTCTTTCTTTTCAAGTAAAAGCAATGCATCGGATTTATTACTGATGAAAGCGAGCTCAACGAGGACTGCAGGCATAGTTGTGTTTTTTAACATGTAGTAGTTCGCAAACTTGATGCCTCTATCTACAGTGCCACAAGACGAAACTATTTGGTCTTGGATATAGTGGGCGAGTCTTTTGGAAAACATTGCTTCGCTCATGGCAAAGGTTTCGGTACCACTTGCTTGTTCGTTTGTCGCTGCGTTGCAATGGATACTTACGAAAATATCCGCACCACTGCGATTGGCAGCGCGACAAACATAATCCAAATCGTCGTCTTGCAAGACCTGTACGACTTCAACGTATGCTGCTTCTAAATATTGTTTAACAAGGTCTCCGACTTCGGCTACAACTTCTGATTCTTTGAGACCGCTGGCGCAAGCACCGGGGTCTAAATCGAGATCGTGCCCGGGGTTTATAAAAACTTTCAACGCATTATCTCCTTTCGTTATTTTTACAACAGTTGTGTTCAATATTTTTTCACTCAGTTAACTTTTTCTAGTGTTTGTTTTTCGAATTCAGTTCCTCTTGAAACTTTTTACATTCCCTGTTTAGTTCGTCATGCTTATAACGTATCTCGAGTCTGTCGGGACTATAAATTGTTTTAAAAAGGTATTCGTTGGGACTGTCTACATCTACCAAGGTGCCGGCATCATTGAATACCTGGTCAAGCTTGTGGTAGATGTTTACTTCGACGATACCTGCTTTGGTTGTGGCTGTAATCGCCGAGATCCTGCTGATGAAATCGTAGGCAGCGTATGCGTCGTAACCTACTTTAAATACCTGGTCGTTGACCTTGATGGAATCGATTTCTGATTTATTTTTAACATCTAATTGCATGAAATATTCTCCTATAAAATTTAGTTTGTCTACATATCCACATGCACTATGCGCTCAGCACTCAGCACTGTAAAACTCGTTTTCATACTCATCTTCATAATCTTCATCCTCCTCTTCCGCCTGTGCCTTTTGACATTCGAGGAAGCCTCGTGCCGCGTAGAGTAGTGCGACTCTGTTTTCATGACTGAGGACTCCAAAGGTTTTGATGATTTCGATATCTTCCAGTGTTGAGTGGTTACTTTCTAACTGAATGTGTTCTTGGATGGTCATGTTTTTCTCGCCAAGCAGGTAAGCTACAGGACATTTTAATACTATTGCCAAGCGATGTAAGTAATAATCATTGATGGGTTTATGACCTAGTTCCCATGTTGATAACGTTCTGCGGTCAATACCGATTTTATCGGCAACTTCTTTTTGTGTTAAGCCTGCAATTTTTCGTGCATATCTTAGGTTCATAATGATTCTCCTTTTATGTCAGCGGGGACGGTTCTTTTTGAGTTCATAGTTCATAGTGCTGAGTGCTGAGTGTATGTATCGAGACTTCGTCTCGATGGACTATATAATGTACCCATAACCTTGGACACGAAAAAATGATTAGTACCCCTGGATTTA
>JAUNIS010000015.1 GCA_030523325.1 Phascolarctobacterium sp. | reverse complement strand
ATAAAAAATTTTTTGCCGAGGAGCATTTAAAAGATGTTTTTGGCAGTGCAATCTTCAGGGCGCTGACAAATATTTATTTTGCTATCGTACTTGTAGATTTGCAAATGGATACCTTTGAAATGCTTAAATCAACTATGGCGGTAGAGGCTATTTTAGGTAAACGTGGCAAGGCGACAGTAGCTCTTCAACGTATGGTCGAACGCATGACAACGGACGAAGACCGCAGCGGGATTGCTGCCTTTAACGATTACGCAAGCATTGCTAGTCGCATTGGGGACAGAGACATCATTACCTACGATTATACCGGCATTACTTCTGGTTGGGCGAGAGCTGCCATGTATCCCATCGAACGTGACGAGCAGGGACGCGTTGTTAAAATTTTGTATTGCGCGCGTGCATTACATGAAGTTGTTGGCAGTGCAAGCGTTCGCAATTCAACAAAAGAAAGATTCCTCGAAGAGATTCAAAGACAACAAGGGGTTATCGAAGCTCTCGGCAACGAGTACGACTTGTTGTTGCTTATAGATGTAGCTACTAAAAATTTTATTATCTATCGTTCCTCAGAAAATGATTTTCATCATGGCGCTGTAAAATTATTCGGAGAAAATTTGGGCGAAGGCGTTTCTATTGATGACGCAATGAGCTGCTATATCGATACCTTTGTGCATCCCGAAGATCGTGAAAGAGTTCGCTTCACATCGAGTGTTGACGAAATCATAAAAAAAGTTCCTGTCAAAGGAATTTATACTGTTCCCTATCGCAGATTAGTAAATGTTGATAAGTTAAATGGAGAAGTTCTCTACTATAATGCGAATTACGCTAAGTTTAAAGGTTCAGACGGCAAAGAATATCTCGTGCAAGCCTTTCGCGATGTGGATGCGTCCGTGCGCTTAGAACAGGGTGACCAAGCTCTCTCCCAGGTTCTCTTGCATTGCACAAGGCTGATGTTCGAAAATTCCGATTCTAGTATCGTTATCAACGGCATGCTCGAAGCATTAGGCAAATATTACAACGCAAAACGTGCCTATATTTTCGAATACAATCCTAAGCATAACTTTGACAATACATATGAATGGGCGGACCATGGTGTCTCAAAAGAAATCGATAACTTGCAGGATGTTCCTCCAGAAGCTTTTGCTTATTGGTTTGAAGTTTTCGAAAAAGATAAAGAATTATACATTACATCCGTAAACGATGAATACGACCCGGATTCAGAGGCTTACAAAATTCTTACTATGCAAGGCATTGAGAGTTTAATGGCCGCACCACTTTTCGTGGAAGGAAAAATCGTAGGTTTTATAGGTATTGACGATCCTGCGTCGCATCAAAACGAATTTTTCCTTTTGCGCGCCATCTCAGCATACTCTTACAGTGAGATTATGCATCGTAAACAAATGGATGAAGAGCATATTGTCTTTAATACTTCTCGTAGCCAATTTGCAACGATGTATTATGCAGATATGTTAACTGATGAGATGCGCACCTACAAAACCTCGGACGATTTCAGTGAAAAATATGGTGCGACGGCTAGTTATTCCGAGTCTATGGGCAGTTACGTCCGTAATGATATTGCCCCTGATGATCGTGAACGCTGCATAATGATGACGGATCCCGCTTACGTTATGAAACGTTTGCAAAAGGAAAAATCATACACATTCCGTTTTGAAGATATTGCCCTGGGCAGAAAATTCTACGGCGAGTTTACTTTTATCAAGGCTAACGAACAAGGAAATAAAGTTGTTATCTGTGGCAAGGATGTTACAGATAATAAACTCCAAGAAGAAAAAATTTTAGAAGAGACACGACGTAGACTGGATATTATCCAATCCATGAACCAAATTTATTTTGCTGCTTATTACGTCGATCTTCTCAATGACAAGATAGAAGTTCTAAAAACTAATTCTGGTGGCACGGAAACATCTGTCGATAGTGCACAGGAAGGATTGAATAAAGTCGTTCGTCAAGTTGTCGACGACGAATATTTAGAGAAATCTTTAGAGTTTATCAATTTATCTACCATTGGTACGAGGCTTAAGGACTTAACTTATCTGTCCTTCGAATATGTCGATAAGTATCAGGGCTGGTGCAGAGGTGCTGCAATCCCCGCAGGTTTTGATGACAATGGTAATTTGACGCATGTCTTCTATGCATTCCAGAGAATTCAAGAAGAGAAAGCCAAAGAATTGCAGCAACAAGTTCTCTTGCGTGACGCACTTGCGCAAGCGGAATCTGCAAATCATGCTAAGTCTGACTTCCTCGCAAATATGTCCCACGATATTCGTACACCGATGAATGGTATCATCGGTATGACGGCTATTGCCGCAACCCATATCGACGACAAAGAACGTGTAACCGAGTGCTTGCAAAAAATCACAGGTGCCTCCAAGCACTTGCTTGCTCTCATCAACGAAATACTCGATATGTCCAAGATTGAATCTGGCAAGGTGGATCTTTCTGAAGAAGAATTCAATCTTTCGGAGCTTGTGGAAAATATGGTGACTATGGTACAGCCACAAATCGAAGAGCACGGACACGATTTTAATATTGCTATTCGTAACGTAACGCACGAAAAAGTTATCGGCGACTCCTTGCGTATGCAACAAATCTTTATGAACATGATGAGTAATGCTGTTAAGTATACTCCTAATGGAGGCAAGATTACTCTGACCATTGAGGAAAAACCAACTGGTAAAGCCAAGGTAGGTTGCTTCGTCTTCACCTTCGAGGATAATGGCATTGGTATGTCCGAGGAATTCCAAAAACAAATCTTCGACCCCTTTACGAGAGCTGAGGACGGACGTATTACGAAGATTCAAGGAACGGGCCTCGGCATGCCGATAGCTCGTAACATTGCCCGTATGACTGGTGGTGACATCAAGGTTAAGAGTAAATTAGACCAAGGTTCTATCTTTACAGTAACTCTCTTCCTCGAACTGCAGGATGAAAATGCTATCGATTACAGTGAATTTAACGATTTACGTGTTCTCGTTGCCGACGACGATCCTGTTGCCTGTGAATCCGCTTGCATCATGCTAGAGGATATCGGCATGAAGAGTGAGGGTGTAAATTCTGGCAGGGAAGCAGTCACATCTGTTGTGGAACATCACGAGGCAGCAAATGATTTCTTCGCGGTAATTCTTGATTGGAAGATGCCGGACATGGACGGCGTGCATACGGCGCGAGTTATTCGTGAGGAGGTTGGACCGGACGTACCCATCATTATCATCTCGGCTTACGACTGGAGTGATATCGAACAAGAGGCGAGAGCTGCTGGTGTAGATGCATTCATCTCCAAGCCTCTCTTCAAGTCTCGTCTCGTCAGAGTTTTCGACGCAATCATCAACAAGGATGAAAATGTTTCGGATAAAGAGGAGCCTTTAGAAGATATTTCTAGTATGGATCTTTCTGGTCACAGGGTATTGCTCGTTGAAGACAACGAACTCAACAGTGAGATTGCTACCGAGATTCTTTCGATGACAGGTCTCGAGGTTGAATGCGCAGAAGATGGTACCGTTGCAGTAGATAAGATGAGTGCATGTGCCAACGGTTACTACGATTTAATTTTCATGGATATTCAAATGCCGAAGATGAATGGCTACGAGGCGACGAGAGCTATTCGAGCAATGGATAATTCTTATGCAAAACGTGTGCCCATTATCGCGATGACGGCGAACGCTTTTGCTCAAGACGTGGAAGAATCACGTAACGCTGGTATGAACGAACATATCGCAAAACCTATTGACATGCATGCGTTGGCAAGAGTATTGTCCCGTTGGATTAAAAAATAAAAGTTTCGTTCTTTGATGACGAAGACAGTTTTCAAAAAAATAAATTTTCCGCAAGTTTTTCTTGGTTTTAACAACCAATTAAGGCTTGCGGTTTTTATTTTGAAAAATTTTTGCAATTTAGTCAAGTGTAATTTAGTAAAGTATACTTTAGTAAATCGTACTTTACTAAAAACACAGGATGTGTTATATTATTAAAAAAAGAAAAATTTTTTAGCAGGGAGATGAAAATGTGTTCATAGGAAGAGAAAGGGAACTCAACACCCTGGAAAAATTATATACATCTGACAAATTTGAATTCGTAGTCATTTATGGTAGGCGTCGTGTTGGTAAAACAGCCCTCATCAAGGAATTTATCAGCGGCAAGGATGCAATTTATTTTATGGGTTTAGAAAGTAATGTGCAGCAGAACCTTGCTAATTTAAGTAAAAGCATTTATGTTTATGAGCAAAATAGTATTTCCGATCTCGTTTTTGCAAATTTTCAAAATGCTCTGGAACAAGTTTTCTTACTAGCTCAAACAAAGCGCATTGTTTTAGTGATTGACGAATATCCTTACGTAGCACGTTCTGATAAAAGTTTAGCTTCCACCCTGCAAATGCTCATAGACAAATATAAAGATGCTTCCAAGCTGATGTTAATTTTATGTGGATCATCTATGAGTTATATGGAAGACGAGGTTTTAGCTTACAAGGCTCCTTTATATGGACGAAGAACGGGACAGATAAAACTCTTGCCTTTTAGCTTTAGAGAGTTTTGTGCATGTTTCCCCAATTATAAAAATGAAGACAAAGCTCTCGCTTATGGTATTTTAGGTGGCACTCCTCAATATATTTTGCAATTTGACGATAAGCTTTCTATCGAGGAAAATCTTAAGCGTACTCTTTTGAATCCGGATTCGATGCTCTATGAGGAGCCTTTGAATCTTCTTAAGCAAGAGGTAAGAGAGCCTGTTTTGTATAATGCTATTATTACAGCCATAGCTAATGGTGCTAGCCGAATGACTGATATTTCTGCCAGGGTAGGAGAAGGTACAAGTATTTGCACTGCTTATCTTAAAAATTTAATTGATCTTGGCCTCGTTAGAAAAGAAAATCCTTATGGAGACGCAAGCAATCGCAAAGCAATTTATGCTTTGGAAGATAATACGTTTCGTTTTTGGTATCGTTTTATACCACAGCATTCATCTCTCATTGCAATGGGTGGAGCCGATATCGTTTATAAAAGGATAGAACCATATTTTAACGAGTATATGGGCAAGGTTTTCGAAGAGATATGTAAACAATATCTGTGGCAACAGCTCTTGTCCGGCAATTTATCTCTGACCTTTGGTAGTATGGGCAATTGGTGGGGAAACAATCCTCGCACAAGAAAACAGGAAGAAATCGATATTATGGCTGTAGAGGACAAGCACACAGCTTTATTTGCTGAATGCAAATGGACAAATGAAGCTGTTGATATTGATGTTTTAGAAAAATTACAAGAGCGCAGCAAAATTTTTTCCTTCGACAATACTTATTTATATGTATTTGCTAAAAAAAGTTTTACCTCAAGATGTAAGTCTCTTGCGCAAGTAAACGAACACTTCAAGTTGATTACCTTTGAACAGATGGTCAAAGAGTAAAGTAAGAAATGAAACTATATCCTTTTTGTATATTTTTTGCAAAAGGGGTATAGTTTTTTCAATATGTTTAAAAATAGTTTAAATGCAAACGTAAAATATTTTTTGTTTTTGACTTGTAAAGTTTTATTTTGTCGTGAACTCCCGAAACTTTACAATTTTTTTTTGAAAAAATTGTAAATAGTGCTAAAGAAATTGAATTATGAATGGGAGGGATGTATAATATAATAGAAGGAGAGTGAACTTCTCACTGCGAGTTTTATATATTAATTACTTGCTTGAGAGATTGAGAACTCTGCACCGATAATCTCGATGCATTTATAAGAGATTTTCAGAGAGGAAACTACTGATGGAAAATAAAAATTTACATACGCAAGATAAAAAACATTCTTGTGTCGAATGCCTAGCACAGAATATTCTCGAAAGCGCTATCTTCAAAGCATTGACCAACATTTATTTCGCTATCGTTATTTTGGATTTACAAGCTAACGCTTACGAAATTTTAAAAGGGAATACAGCTGTCCATGCTCTGCTTGACAAACGCGGAAAGGCAACGGATGCACTCCTCGGTATGGTGGAGAAATTGACTGCGGATAAAGAACGTAGTGGTCTTTTTGAGTTTAACGATTTTCCTAGCATAGCCGAGCGACTTGGCGACAAAGATATTATTACCTTTGACTACACGGGTATTACGTCTGGATGGTCAAGAGCTGCCATATATCCTTTAGAACGAGATGAGAACGGGAAAGTTACCAAGGTGCTTTATTGCACTCGTATTTTACGTGAGGACGCAGCTTTAGATAAAAATCGTGAGAATACGGCGAACAGATATCTTGAGGAAATGCAAAGGCAACAAGGTATTATCGATGCTCTTGGCAAAGAGTATGAACTCCTGCAGCTCATAGATGTATCCACAAAAAAATTTGTTTTTTATCGTGCAACAAATAAAGAAATTCATCGTGAGGCAATTCAAATTTTTGGTGAACATTATGCACGTGGTGCGTCCATCGATGATGCGATGAATACATATATAGACTTTGCTGTTCATCCGGAGGACCGTGAGAAAATTCGTTTTATCGCTAATATGGAAAAAGTTCTTGAGCTGGTTCCCCAAAAAGGCACTTATACGGTTCCTTGTCGTTGTCTGATAAATATCGGTACCCAAGCAGAAGATTTTTTATATATTCAGATTAACTATGCAAGGTTCCAAGGCTCTGACGGCAGGGAATATCTTGTGCAAGGCTTCCGCAATGTCGATGCAACGATGCGTGCGGAACTACAAGTTAGAGAATCTCGTCGTCAAAATCAAGAAATTATTGAATCCATGGCCACAAGATATACGGTTGCTTATTTAATCGATTTAGACGAGCGTACTTTCAAAGAGGTAAATACTAAGAGTGGCATCAAAGGTATCTTAGGTAAAACAGGTAGTGCGGACTGGGCTTTTAGTATTTTTGTCGATAACATGGTTAGAGAAGATTACCAGGAATTGATGCGCAATTTTACTAATCTCGACACTATGGTAGAAAGACTCGCTGACCGACAGATAATTACTGTTCAATATTACGGTTCCAAATTTGTTAATACTCCAACAGGAGAAGGCTGGGCAGAAGGTTCCCTAATCGCAGTAAAACGTGACGAAAACGGTCGTCTTAAGCAGGCTATCTATGCAACGGAGACCGTGAATGACAGCAAAGAAAAAGAATTGCGCCAGCAAGAAACACTGCAAAGAAGAATGGAAATAATCGATTCTTTAGGAGAGATTTATTCCTCTGTCTTTTACGTTTCTCTTGAGGACCATACTTTCCAAACCGTCAAAGCAACGGATAAATTCCGTAAAGCTTTAGGAGAAGAAAATAATGCGACCAATGCCTTTGCCAAAGTGTGCGGTAGTTTAATGGGAGCAGAATACGCTGCGGCCATGTTAGAATTTACTGACCTTAATACTCTCGAGGAGCGTATGAAAGGGCAGCAGATTATATCAACACAATATTTTGGCAGACTCACGGATACAGAGGAAAGGGGCTGGATTGAGGCATCCTTTATCGTAGGAGACAGAGACGAAAATGGTAAACTGTTACATGTACTTTATGCGTCACGTCACGTCTACAGTAATCTTGCTATTAACAGTCAGACTCTGCCGGTAATCGAGTCCTTGGCAGATAGCTTGCCCGGTGGTTTCTTTATTTATCGTGCAGATGACACAAAAGAATTTATTTACGTTAATCATCGCATTCGTCAGATATGTGGTTGCTCTACCGATGAAGAATTTATAAAGCTGACAGGCAATTCCTTCTCTGGGATGCTTTATGAAGAAGACAGAGACACCGTAGAAAAATCTATTTGGCAACAAATTATTCACTCTGACGGATATTTGGGTCAGCAAGACCACGTGAGATATCGCGTGTCTACACTCAATGGTGAGCTTCGTTGGTTAGACGATTATGGTCATCTTGTTCACACCGAAGAATATGGCGACGTCTTTTATGTTTTTGCCGCTGATATTACCGAAGCAGCTCAGAAAGAAGAAAGAGAAAAATTTGTTCGTGACAAGGGTTACGAGACTGGCTTCTTCCTTACTCACCAAATCCTTGGCTCTGGTATGTGGGGCATGGCTTTCGATGAGCAGGGCAATATGAAAAATGTAACCTGGAGTAGCGAGTTCAGAAAAATGCTTGGCTACAGTAGTATCGAAGAATTCCCCAACAAGTTGGAATCTTGGTCCGATCTTTTACATCCCGATGATAAAGAACGTGTGCTCAAGGAGTATTACGCAACTATTAACGACTACACTGGTAAAAAGGTTTACGATGTAGAATATCGTTTGCAAGTAAAATCTGGCGAGTGGCGTTGGTATCATGCTGCAGGTCGTGTAGCACGCCGTAAGGACGGTACGCCCGATATTTATGTTGGCATTTTCGTAGATATTACGGAGAAAAAAATTAAGGACGAGCTTTTACGTACTGCACTCGCGCAAGCAGAATCTGCAAATCGTGCTAAGTCTGACTTCCTTGCAAATATGTCCCACGATATTCGCACACCGATGAATGGTATCGTTGGTATGACGGCTATTGCCGCAACACATATCGACGACAAAGAGCGTGTGACCGAATGCTTGCAAAAAATTACAGGAGCATCAAGACATTTACTTGCTCTCATCAACGAAGTATTAGACATGTCCAAGATTGAGTCTGGCAAGGTTGATCTTTCCGAAGAAGAATTCAATCTCTCCGAGCTCGTAGAAAATATGGTTTCCATGGTACAGCCTCAGGTTGAGGAACATGGACACGATTTCCGTATTGGTATTCGTAACGTAATCCACGAAAAAGTTATTGGCGTCCCCTTACGCATGCAACAAATCTTTATGAATATGATGAGTAATGCTGTTAAATATACTCCTGATGGAGGCAAGATTACTCTGACCATCGAGGAAAAACCAACTGGTAAGGCCAAGGTGGGTTGCTTCGTCTTCACCTTCGAGGACAATGGTATTGGTATGTCCGAGGACTTCCAAAAACAAATCTTCGAACCGTTTACGAGAGCTGAGGACGGACGCATCACTAAAATTCAGGGAACAGGCCTTGGCATGCCGATAGCTCGTAACATTGCTCGTATGACGGGTGGCGACATTGAGGTTAAGAGTAAGTTAGACGAAGGCTCTACTTTTACGGTAACTCTTTTCCTGGAGTTGCAGGAAGAAAACGCCATCGACTACAGCGAGTTTACTGATTTGCGTGTCCTTGTTGCTGACGACGATCCTGATGCCTGCGAATCCGCTTGTATCATTCTAGACGATATCGGCATGAAGAGTGAGGGCGTGAATTCTGGGAAGGAAGCAGTTAAAGCCGTCATCGAACATCATCAGGCAGCGAACGATTTCTTCGCGGTAATTCTCGACTGGAAAATGCCGGATATGGACGGCGTCCACACGGCACGAATTATTCGTGAAAAAGTTGGACCGGACGTACCCATCATTATCATCTCGGCTTACGACTGGAGTGATATTGAACAAGAGGCGAGAACTGCAGGTGTAGATGCATTTGTCTCCAAGCCTCTCTTCAAGTCTCGTCTCGTAAGAGTCTTCGATACAATCATTAACAAGGGTGAGACAAAATCTAAAAAAGAGGAACCGTTAGAAGATATTACCAGCATGGATCTTTCTGGTCACAGAGTATTGCTTGTCGAAGACAACGAACTCAACAGCGAGATTGCTACCGAGATTCTTTCGATGACAGGTCTCGAGGTTGAATGTGCAGAAGACGGTACCATTGCTGTAGATAAAATGAATGCATGTCCTGACGATTACTACGATTTAATTTTCATGGATATTCAGATGCCGAAGATGAATGGTTACGAGGCGACAAGAGCTATCCGTGCAATGGATAGAGTTTACGCTAAACGTATACCAATCATAGCCATGTCAGCGAATGCTTTCGCACAAGATATTGCTGAGTCACGTAACGCTGGTATGAATGAACATATCGCTAAACCTATCGATATGCATGCTTTAGCAAGAGTGTTGTCTCATTGGATTCATAAGTAAAACAAAGACTGGCTCAGAAAATATTTTCATGAGTCAGTCTTTAGTTTTTGAAAATTAGAGGTAAATTTTTAAATCATGGAATACTTAGACGTTGTTGATATTTATGGAGAACCAACCGGGGAAGTCGTCGAACGTTCACGCGCTCATAGAGAGGGAATTCGTCACAGGACAAGTCACGTTTGGCTTTATAGAATAAAAAACGGCAGAACACAAATTCTTTTGCAAAAACGTTGCCAAACAAAGGATTCCTTTCCAGGTTGTTATGATATTTCCAGTGCGGGGCACATTCCTGCGGGTGATTCTTACGAAGTTTCCGCACTGCGCGAGCTGGAAGAAGAGCTAGGCGTCAAAGCGAGGGAGGAACAATTAATTCCTTGCGGCTACCAATCCATCGACTGGGACGCAGAATTTCATGGCGTTCCTTATCACGATAGACAAGTTACGAAAGTATTTCTCCTGCGCTTAGACGATTACGAGGAAAAAGATTTTCGCCTGCAAGATAGCGAAGTAGAATCTGTTTTGTGGATAGATTTCGCCGAATGTCTTGAGGCTATCGAAAAAAATACGCTTAAGCATTGCATCAGCTTGAGTGAACTAGCATTGCTTGGCTTAGCGTGATTTTCTTGCAAGCGAGTTACGCGGGAATAATGATACGCATCCTTTAAAAATTTCTCGGACGAAAAATTTTTAGAAAATCATCGCATGATATATATAATGAAAGAAGGAAGAAAAATGAAAAATATTTTAGATGCGCTTGAACTTTTCAAAAATAATCCTGCAGATGTAAATTTACTTTCTGCCATGCGAGATGCTCTTGACGAACGCATTGATGAACTAGAGAATATTATTCCCAAGAACGAGGATGCAGCGGATGCACTCGACGATGAAATCGACGCTGTAAGTGAAATGGCAGATCTTTTATTCGCTTTAGAGGAAGAGGTTAAGACTTACGCTAAAGCACTGAAAGTAAATTCTGAAGCTGATGCTAGTAAGGTTCAAGAAATTATTTTGGAATTAAAAAATTATTTAGAAGAGTACGAAGAAAATCTTTGGATACCCGTAAAACACCCAAAACTTTTGGATCAAAAGTTCTGGGTGTCTTTTTGATTTTGTTTATGATGTTACATATTATCTATAGCATCGTTGATTCGGCATTGAAGATACTCATCAAAAGAATTGAAAGAGAATTCTGGAGTTTCGTTATACGTCCAGGTGATAATTTGCCCGTTGTTAGAGTCTAAACAATAAAGCCATTCGTCGCAATTTTCTATTACGATAAAGTTGTGTGGTAGACCCAGATTACGATATTTTAGAGTTTCATCTACAAAAATTAATTGGTTATTTTTGCCTATGCCAAATGTTTCAATACCATCTAATCCGCCGTGACCAAATTCTTTTAGAAATTCAATATAAGATATTGGTAGTACCAGGCATAACTTATGTTCAGCTTCGGAAATTAATTTATCTTCCACAATGGGATAGGTAAAATCTCCGATTGACTCATGCCTTTTGATCGCAATTCGTAATTCTTGGTTCATTAATTACTTCCTCCTAAAAATTGTTGTGCTCGCCACTTCCAATATAATCTTCTAAAGTTATTATATTGTCGTTTGAGTTTTTCGTTATTTCTAAAACTGTTTCCGTTAGATATGAGACCGTGCAATGTTGAATAGTATTCTTGGTGAGTGATTTCCTTGACCTCAGCCATGTTTCCAGATTCTTTTTGAATAGTATGGTGGAGTTGTATTGGATTCCCGTCACTACCGATGGGAGCTTTACCGTTTTGCATTCTTTCTAAATTGGTCATGCCACTAGCAGAATCATAGTAATTAAAATCTATGTCATTTCGCTGATAAACTCTTCTGCTTACATCAACTTCAACACCATCTACTTTGACAGTGCCTTTAAAATTGACAGGCTTAAAATATTTGTATCCTTTTACTGCTGGTTGAGATCCTTTTGTATTTCCGAATCCGCCGTGTAATCCGCAACCCATTAAACCGCCTCCTTGTGAGATTTGGCATAATCGCTTTCGAATTGAATTATAGTGATTCCTTGATTTTTAAATTTACTAAAAATTTCTGTTGGAGCAGCACCATAAATGATAATTGCTTTCGGATTAAGTTTTTTAACAATAAAATCTATCCCTTGTGTAAAAATTATCCTGTCATTTTTACATTTCAATGTACCGTGGCTTCCTAATGATATAACACTGTGTTGAGGGATTCCGGAACAGGAACAATCAAAGGTCCTTTGATCTCCAAATCTGATATTAGGGATTATTTGCACTTCGTTTTCATTTAACCAATGACCAAGAGCTCTGCTTCTATAAATATTCCATAATTGCATAACCAATGGCATATCTCTATAAAGACTAAAATCCGGTAGTATAACACCTCTGTATTTTTTCAGTTTTACAAGGTATTTTAAGGGGTTCTCCAAAATCTTTCGAATTGAACATCGTCTTCATAGAAGTGTACCCAATTGTTATAATCATTGCTGTGAATAGCTTTAGAGAAAGAGATTAATTGTTTTGGAATTTCAGAAGATGGGATGAGTATGGGAAATTCATAAAAATCCGCATATTCTGCAGATGAAACCAAGAATGCATTGAATATATCTTTGCAACCTGAACGTTTATAATTTTTAATAGCCAAGGTATAACTACCTCCTTTTATGGCTACGATTGTGGATAGGTGGGCTATCCACTCCATCGTGCGCGGGTAGTTCATACAAATTGTTCAGATTCGAGTTGAAGTACCCGCAACGATGATACTATAAGATTTTGCTTTCAAAAAAATCGGTAAGTAGTAGTGTAACTTGATATTTTTGTCTGTTTATGATAAAATATTGTCGTTCAGATTCGAGTTGAAGTACTCGAATGCGCTGCGTTTACAGTTCCAGCTGTAAGCGTAGCGTTTTTATTTTACTACTTTCAATTTAACCATCCCCTTTCGTATGATAAGGTTTATTTTGCTGATATAAACTACATTTTATTCTATCTGATTATGTCGAGAAGACCGTAATAAATATATTTTATATTACGCTTCTTACCATCTGTAATGAGAATATTCTTTTCTACCAACATTCCTAAAAGCCTGTTTACACTTGTTATAGGTAAGTCTGTTAGTTCAACTATATGTTTTGCAGTTGAAATTGGATGACTGTAAAGTGTATTTATAACTGGCAATGCATTTGCTGATTTTGTTAGTTCACAGGCAATCCCTAAATGTTTTTCATATAGACGGTTTATTTCAGATACGATGTTTATATATTTTTCGCACTGTTTTGCTACTGTGCTTAGAAAAAATTTTATCCACTCGTTCCAACTGTTTTTCTCTCGTATGTTATTTAGCAAGTTGTAATATCGGAGTTTATCATGTTCTAAAGCTTCACTAATAAAAAAACATGGTAATTCAATTTGTTTTGTGTAGTAAAGATACAATGGAATTAGCATTCGTCCGACTCTTCCGTTTCCGTCCATGAATGGATGTATAGTTTCAAATTGTGCATGTATTATAGCAATTCGAACAAGGGGCTTTAATGAGTCTGTTGGTGAGTTAATATAGGAAATTAAGTTATCCATTAACCCGGGCACTAATTCAGGTTTGGGAGGCGTAAACGTAATTGAATGGGAGTTATCATTTTTACCAATATAGTTTTGATTTTGTCTATACTTGCCAATTACGTTTGGTTTGCGGACATTTCCTTTCATAAGAGTAGAATGTAACTCGTAGAAAAAATCATTTGAAAATTTTTCTCTTAGTAAAATGTGCATTCCTTTTTCTGAGGCAGAAAAGTAGTTTGATACTTCATTATTATTTATATCCTGATCATCTGGAGTAACTTGGTTTATTAAAATACCATCGAGCGTTGCTTGTGTACCTTCTAATGAAGATGAAGCTAGTGCCTCCTTTTGTTGTAAGGTTGGCATAAACCAACGACTATCAAGTTTGCTATCAAGTATTTTTTCTTTATAAACTTCAAGTTTAGCGGTAGCATCTATGAGTTCATCCAAAAAATATGAATAATCAATAATACCATTATTCAACGGTAATAATTTGGCATCATAAGAAATTCCTTTCATAATAGTCTCCTCCTGTAGATAGGATACCATAATTAAAACCAAAAATCAACTTTTTTGGTTTTAATGAAAAAATAAAAATAAAATTTTTACTATTTTTAACATCTAAATAAAGGGTGATTTTGTGAATAGAAATCTTTTTATTTACTATATATAGATTTATAGCTGATACTCAAAGCTATATATAGTAGTTTGGCGGTAAATGAAGTTCTATAAAATAAAAACCAAATTTGGTTTTAACGATTAGTTGCGATATATAAAGGATATCATATTCTTAAAATAATAAATAATTTTAAGAACGAGAGTTATTTTAGGATTTTGGCAATACAAATTTTTCAGAACTATAGAGTTATCATAAGTATAGGTTTTACTATTATTGATGCGAAAGCATTTGATAAATTTGTTTAAGAAAAAATACACTTTAAAACAATTGATAATAAAAATGTAAAAAGGCTGAGGCAAACGCCTCAGCCTTTTGGATTCTTAACTTGTAAATTAATTAGTCAACTTTGGGAAGAGCTGCTCTGTATTTCGCGAGTTCTTCGTCGGTAGGAATGTAGTCGCCCATTTCACCGTTGTGGAATTTTTCATATGCATACATATCGAAGTAGCCGGTACCGGTGAGACCAAAGAGGATGGTTTTTTCTTCGCCAGTTTCTTTGCATTTAAGTGCTTCGTCAATAGCTACGCGAATCGCATGAGAGGATTCGGGAGCGGGGAGGATACCTTCCACACGAGCAAATGCTTCTGCAGCTTCAAAGACATCGGTTTGAATAACGCTTCTAGCTTCCATCAAGCCGTCATCATAAAGTTGAGAGAGAACAGGGCTCATGCCATGATAACGTAAGCCGCCTGCATGGTTCGGGCTAGGAATAAAGTCGCAGCCCAAGGTATACATCTTAGCCAACGGGCAAATCATACCGGTATCGCAGAAATCGTATGCGTAGGTGCCGCGAGTGAAGCTCGGGCAGCTTGCAGGTTCAACGGCGATAAATTGGTAATCGGCTTCGCCACGAAGTTTTTCACCCATGAAAGGAGAGATGAGACCGCCCAGGTTGGAGCCACCGCCTGCACAACCGATGATGATGTCGGGTTTGATGCCGTATTTATCCATAGCGATTTTAGTTTCCATACCGATAATGCTTTGATGCAGGAGAACTTGGTTTAATACAGAACCTAAAACATAACGATAGCCTTCGTTAGTTACAGCAACTTCAACAGCTTCGGAAATAGCACAGCCCAAAGAACCGGTAGTATCAGGATGTTCTGCTAAAATTTTTTGACCTACTTGAGTAGTCATGGAAGGAGAGGGAATAACGCTAGCACCATAAGTGCGCATAACTTCACGACGGAAAGGTTTTTGTTCGTAGGAACATTTAACCATGTAAACTTTGCAGTCGAGACCTAAATAGCTGCAAGCCATGGAGAGAGCAGTGCCCCATTGACCAGCACCGGTTTCGGTGGTAACACCTTTTAAGCCTTGTTTTTTAGCATAATATGCTTGAGCGATTGCAGAATTTAATTTGTGAGAGCCAGAAGTATTGTTGCCTTCGAATTTATAATAGATCTTCGCAGGGGTTTGCAGCTTTTCTTCTAAGCAATAAGCACGAACCAGCGGAGAGGGACGATACATTTTGTAGAAATCGCGAATCTCTTGAGGGATTTCGATATAAGGATTAGTATTGTCAAGCTCTTGAGCAACAAGTTCGTCGCAGAAAACAACGCCTAATTCTTCTGGTTTCATGGGTTCGTGGGTTGCGGGGTTCAACAGGGGAGCCGGTTTATTTTTCATATCGGCACGAACATTATACCATTTGTCAGGCATTTCGCTTTCGTTCAAATAAATTTTGTAAGGGATTTTTGTTTCAGCCATTTTTTAACCATCCTTTCTTTGCTAGAGGACTTTTGAGGGAATAAAAAAAGTCCCACGCAGTCCTAAACTGCTGGGACAGGAATTTTCCTGCGGTGCCACCCGGCTTGACGCTAACTTGCGCCCACCTTCATGCATACAAATCATATGCAGACTCTTTTTAACGGAGAGTCAACTCCGTCTTGCCTACTAAAAGTTCAGCTCGCCCTCAGAAGCCCATTCACTTACAAGTTATTTGTTCCGCTTTCATCACCCGGAACTTGCTGCAAAACACTTTTGTAAGCTACTTGCTCTTCGTCAACAGTTTTTTACAGTATAGCACTATATAATGTTACTGTCAACGCATAGAATTAAGTATACACTACAAGAATAAAAATTTTTTTGAAAATTTTGGGATAAATTTCTTTTCAAATTATCTCAATAGGTTTCACTGCAAACTTTTTTGTAAAATTTCTTTTCGGATTTTTTCGGGAAATTTATTCAGCAAATTATCCATGTAAATTTTTTAGGCAGGAAATTTTCTCTTGATGTGGAAATAATTTTGCGAGCAGCCCGTCGCATAACTAAAGTTTTGCAATCAATAACCTAAACCTTCAATTACGGAGAATAATTATCCATTTGTTTTAATTTTGATAATGGTAAATCTGCAAAAAATTTTGAAACATTTGCAAAAAAGAGGGTGTAAAAATTATGAATGAATTGAAAATCAAAGGCATTTACAAGCATTTTAAGGGCGATTTTTATCTTGTTGAGGACGTCGCCTTAGACAGTGAGACCAAGGAAGAGTTTGTTGTGTATAGAAGATTGTACGAGGATTGTGGACTTTGGATTCGTCCAAAAGCTATGTTTTTGTCGGAAGTTAATCATAAAAAATATCCAAACGTTCAACAAAAATATCGTTTTGAATTACAACATATTAGGAGTGTTCAAGAATGATTCTTGAAATTCAATAAGCTAAAAATCTAAAAGTCATATTCTTGCTACAAGCATTGATGTACGTTTAGTGTGCACGCTAATAATAATGAATTTCCGTTGTTAATAGTTCACAATTTTTCGACACATATTTCACAAACATTTCACAATTTTACGTACAAAATCACATTTTAATTAATTTAATTTATCTTTTTTTCTGATATAATATAGTTACGAAGTTGTTCGAAAAATTTTTGAAATGGGTGGTGATTTTTATGGCTGGCAGTTCAGCGAGTAGATGCTCTCATGATTATGATGATGCTCTCTTTAATAGTATGGCTCACTTTTCATGTGCTGTTTGGGATATTGATACGGCTAATAGTAAAGTGAAAATTTTACATGATGTCATTGTCCCACGTTTAATCGGCACGGTCTGGACATTTGGTCAGGCCAAGTCTTACATGACTAAGTTTGCTTATCCTGAAGACTTAGACATTATTATGGGTGTCTTCAACAAACCTTTTTTGGAAAGCATCAAAAAAACTTATATCGCCGAGGCAAGAGCATACTTTGGCGATAACGTCCCTCATATTCTGAGATGCTGTTTAGTTCCTCATTACGATGACGCGGGTAGCTTGAACGGATTATACGCAACCTTCGCAGAAATCGAAAAACGCGTGGAACGAAAAAAAGGTTCAAAGATTGCAGATGTTATCACTGAGCGAGACGATTCTAAAGCAGAATTAAAAAGATATTTATCTGCAGTCGACTGTGGTATCATTCAATATAAGAAGAATACCAAGGAATTAATTTTCATTAACGACATTGCTTTAAAGATTTTAGGTTACAAATCCAAAGAAGAAATGCAACGGGAACATTTCACGGGTGTAGCAAATACTGTTTACGCTTCTGATACCAGGAAGATACAACAGCTGGTGGATTCTTTAAAAGATGAAAATGATTCTGTAGAGTTTGAATATCATGTTCGTCACAGAAATGGTCAGGAATTAGTTTGTCTCGGCAAGGCTCGACTTCTTCATGACGACGATGGCGAAATCATCGTCCAACGTAGTGTTATCGATATCACAGAAAGTTCGAAAACTCGTAATACTTACGTACAAACGATGGATAATCTTTCCGGAGCAAGAATAGGTTTATGGAGTTTAATCGTCAATGGCGCTGAGAGTGAAGGTGCCGGAGATATCGTTTTGCACGATTTAATTGGTGTAGACGAAAATATCGATGGCAAAACTATGTATAAAACTTGGTTCAAGAACGTCAACCAAGCGTCCAAGAAAGAAGTTCTCGCCACCATTCAAAAAATTATTGACGGTGAAGCAGGCGAGATAATTTATCTTTACCACCATCCGGTGAGAGGAGATATCATTATTCGTGCTGGCGGGATTTTGGATAGAACTTATCAGGGTGAAGGTTATCTGATCAGAGGATACAAGCAAGACATTACTGAATTCAATGGAGAACAGTTTAAAACATCTCAATTAGCAAAAGGGTTTGCAGCAATCTTCGCCAATGTTTACGAAATTGACTTAAAGGACGAAACTTTCATACAATTAGACCAGGAAAGCTGTACGGAAAATTCTCTGGGCAAGTATGGTAAGTTGAGCGAGTTAGTTGCTGCAGCGAGTGACTTAGCCAAGGATGGTCCTGAAAAAGAAAAATATTTAGAGTTTATCGATTTTTCAACTTTGAACGAGCGCTTGCAAGACAAAAGATTTCTTTCTTTCGAATATCCGCTGAAGACCATGGGATGGACTCGTCAATATATTATTCCTGTTTTTAGAGATCAAAACGAAATCGTAGTCAAGGTATTAGTAGTTGTTCAATCCATTCAAAAAGAAAAATCTCTAGAGCTTACCAGGCGTCAGATGGAGCGCATTCAAGCTGCTCAAGCTCAGGAAAATCTTGACATTGTAAATGATATTGTTAAAGGTTCCTTCTGGTATATTAATTTCGACGAAAATAATAACATAACCAAAGTTTTTTGGAGCCAAAAGTATCGGGCAATGCTTGGCTATAAAAACGAGGACGAATATCCTAACACCATTAAAAGTTGGATTGATGCTATTCATCCTGACGATAAGGAAAAAGTGCTAAATAAATTCTGGCATACTGTTGAAAGCAAAGAATTGACAGAACCAAAATTCCGTATGCTTAAGAAAGATGGCACCTATGATCTCTTCCAGGCTCATGCAAGAATTGCAACTCATCCTAATGGCGCGATTCGTTTGATAGCAGGCTTCTTAACTAATATCACTCAACAAGAAAACGAAGCGAAAGATATTAACAGTCGCTTGGAGGTATTCTTAGGCGGTGTAAAAGGTGGCATCAAGATATGCAAATACGAAGAAAATTTCCCCTACGTTTACGTCAGCAAAAATTTATGTGCTATTCAAGGTTATACTTTGGAAGAATATTTGAAGGTTTTCAAAGGCTACGCAGCCAACAACGTTCATCCTGATGACCTGCATACTGGCGTGAAACGAATCATGGTGCAGTTCAGAGATAAACAATCTTATGAAGCCAAATACAGAATTCAACACAAGGACGGTCATTGGTTCTGGGTTTATGAATACGGTAAACTAGTAGAAGACGCTATGGGGAATAAATTAGTCTATAGTGTTGTACAAGATATCGATGAGCAAGAAAATTCTATCATTCGTTTAGCCGCTGAGAAGGCAAAATATGCTGAAGCCTTAACAAATAATTCCATTTATAATTTCTCTTTGGATTTGGATAGAGGCGTTATTGAATCGGCTATACGCACATCTAAAGGTACGGATTTATTACAAAAGGTTGGACTCAGGGCTCCGGTTAATTTTGACGAAGCTAACAAGAGAGTTTTCGAGACATATCGTGCGAGAATTTTAACTCCCAATGGCGAAAGAATTTTCTCCCGTGCTGGTTTGGTAAAATCCTTCTTAGAGGGCAAGTCCGCTGAGACAGTTGAATATTACCTGCCTGGCGAAGACATGTACATTCGCGCGATGGCACTTATCTCTGAAGATCCCATCACCGAACATCTTATTGCCAACGTTTTTGCCTTAGATGTTACAGAAGAAAAGAAAAACGAAACTGCTCAAGCTATTGCTTTGCAAGACGCATTGACTGCAGCAGAACATGCGAACAAATCTAAAACGACTTTCCTCAACAGCATGAGTCATGATATTCGTACTCCTATGAATGCTATCATAGGTTTTACAAATCTTGCAGCAACTCATCTTGAGGACACAGAGAAGGTTAAAGATTATCTCAACAAGATTCAAATTTCTTCTGATCATTTGCTTTCCCTCATTAACGACGTATTAGATATGAGTCGCATCGAGTCCGGCAAAGTAAAAATAGAAGAAAAACCAACTTGTTTATCCAACATCATCGGCAGTATTCAAAATATCGTTCAGACTGATGCGAAGAAGAGAAATCTCAAGGTAACCTTCGACGCTAGCGAAATCATCAACGAAGAAATTTTCTGCGATAAATTACGCCTGAGTCAAGTGCTCTTGAATTGTATTGGCAATTCCATTAAATATACCGAGTCCGGTGGCAAAATTTTCTTACGTGTTGCGCAAATTCCTTGCGAGCAAGAAGGCTACGCAACCTTCAGGTTTGTTGTCAGAGATACAGGTATCGGCATGAGCCAAGAATTTGTCAACCATCTTTTCGAACCCTTCAGTCGTGAAGAAACTGTCACCGTCAGTGGTATTCAAGGTACTGGTCTTGGTATGGCCATTACCAAAAACATCATTGATATGATGGGCGGCGAAATTAACGTTCTCAGTCAAAAAGGCTTTGGTACGGAAATTACTATTATTTTCACCTTTAAGATTGCCAGCGAAAGTGATTTCGATTCCGACGGTCTCCAAAAATTAGAAGCAACCGCTGAAAGTCTTAAAGATTTGAGAATTCTTCTCGTAGAGGATAACGAGCTTAATCGCGAAATCGCTGATGTTCTCTTGAGTGAGATGGGCGCTAAGGTAAAATGTGTAGAGGATGGTTCTATAGCAGTACAATTACTCGCTAAAGAAGAGAAGAGAAATTACGATATTATCCTTATGGACGTCCAGATGCCTATCATGGACGGATACGAGGCAACGAAAAATATTCGTAAGCTTCCGAATCCTGAAATTAATAGTATCCCAATTATTGCTATGACGGCGAATGCATTCGAGGAAGATAGAAAGCTCGCTATAGAAGCTGGGATGAATGAACACGTCGCTAAACCTATTTCCATCGCAAGAGTTCTAGAAGCGATTGGGAAAGTTTTGAACTAAATTAAGAGTCGTTCCTGCTTATGTGGGAACGACTTTTT
The DNA here is from genome assembly GCA_030523325.1 of Phascolarctobacterium sp. Lineage (GTDB taxonomy): Bacteria > Bacillota > Negativicutes > Acidaminococcales > Acidaminococcaceae > Phascolarctobacterium_A. The sequence goes on along the minus strand of JAUNIS010000015.1, from coordinate 35,013 downwards.
TCCTCCCTCTTGACGAATCCTCTCATTCAGTATAAAATCTGTGGTAATTTCACTATTGTTGACCAGGTTAGTCGTATATCTGGCAAGATGCGTCCCTGGTAACGGACTGACAGAAATTTTTATCAATGCAACTAAAAATGATGGTTCATTGGTAGCAGGATTAATGAAGGTCTTTGTCGAAAGAAATACGTACGATGAAAGATTTCCTGAAACTTCTAGATTGAAACGTATTTATAAAGAAAGTGAAGAAGGAGTTAGACAAATGTGCGAAATCATTGAAAGAAATAGACGTGAAGCTGCTGAAGAGGCTGCTAAGGAAGCAACTTTCAAACAAAAAATTAAATCAGCCAAGGATTTGATTAAATCAGGAATTGTTACTTTTGAAAGCATCAAATCAACTGGTCTTTATACAGCAGAAGAGCTTGCAGCTATCCAAGCTAATTAATTTTATACCCATTTTAAATTCACTTGTGTCGACGGTAGATAAAGTGCTCTCGTCGGCTTTTGTCTTCGTCGAAAAGCGTAACCTCTCCACGCTTCTGGCAAGCTGCGTCTGACGGATCCGAGCAAGCCCAGGAGCCACAGCCAAAAATACTTTACAGTTCGTTAAATGCGTGACATATTTATAAGAAGAGACTGATTAAGTTCGGTCTCTTCTATTTATTTTTGGCAAAAATTGCTAATAGCTCTTTGCTAATTCAATGTTTAAAAACTCCGATGAAAATGACATTGCAATGTTGTTTTCATCGGAGTTTTCCTATATAATAAGGACGTCAAAAAATTAATTAACGCATCCAGCGAAATTCAGTTCCGCAATTTTATCACCATGCTTGCCCTCAGAACATCCCAGGAGCTTCATTATGATATTCTTGCTCGTGATGTGGGCATTGATGTAAGAACCTGCAAGAAATGGATTTCCATTCTCGCAACATCGGGAATTATTTATCTTTTGCAGCCCTATATGGCAAATATTTCCAACAGAATTATCAAGGCACCCAAATTATATTTCCTCGACACGGGCCTCTGCGCCTTTTTATGTAAATGGCCCAACGCACAAATGCTAGAGGATTGTGCTATGAGCGGTGCATTTTTTGAAACATATATTGTCAGTGAAATCGTGAAGAATATGTACGCCTTTGGGATTAATCCGCAAAATTATTTGTATTATTATCGTGACATTGACCAAAAAGAAATTGAGCTTTTATATGTTGACATGGATGATATTTATCCCATTGAAATCAAAAAAGGTATCGCACCCAAGAAACCCACGAAAAACTTTGGGGTTTTAAGTAAGTATAAGCTTAATATAAAAACAGGCATCATTTTAGATTGCTGCGATAAAATTATGCCGATTAACGAAAATTCCTGGTATGTTCCAGTAAATTTACTTTAATTTTTTGGGGGTGCAAATTATGGCTATGGGACCTGGGGGAGGCATGGGACCGGGAGGTCGCTTCCTCACTGATGAAGAAAAAAATAATGTTCCAGAGGTAACTGCAGAACTGCTTACGCGCATTCTTTCTTATTTGAAACCGTACTGGTTGCAATTCGTCTTTGTTTTTATTGCCATCCTCATCTCGGCTGGTGTTGGACTTTTACCATCCATCATCACGGGTAAAATTGTGGATGAGGCACTTGTGGGCAAAGACTTAAATCTTTTAATTAAACTATTATTAATGGCACTTGCTGCTTTAACAACAAGTCAATTAATTGGCGTTTTAGAAAGCTATATTAACGCGTGGATTTCTCAACGCATTATCTTCGATATGAAGAACCAAATGTATCATCATTTGCAATACATGCCGCATTCATTTTTTACCACGGAAAAACAGGGCGACATCATCACCCGTATGAACACTGATATTAGCGGTGTCAGCACTGTTATCAGCGGGACGTTATCCAACATCGTCAGCAATGTGGCGACGGTAATTACCACTCTCGTGGCTCTTTTTAGTATGAGCTGGCAGCTTGCTCTCGTGGGTATGGTTATCATTCCTTTTTTGATTTTGCCCACTCGTAGTGCAGGCAGAACTCGTTGGGAGCTGTTGAGCGCGAGTCAGGCGAAGAATGACGAACTGAACCAAGTCATAAACGAAACACTTTCTGTCAGTGGTTCCATGCTAGTAAAAATTTTTACTCGCGAGGAAGAGGAATACAAAAACTTCGTCAAGGTCAACGAAGAGGTTACGGAAATTTCTCTTAAAGAGCAGCGCAGCGGTAAATGGTTCATGGTTGTGCTAGGCATGTTCATTCAGCTAGGCCCCTTGCTCATTTATTTTGCTGGTGGTTGGTTCATCATTAACAACATTGACCCGACTTTGACCATTGGTACGATTACAGCATCGGTTACGTTAATTAACCGCTTGTACAGACCTATCGAGCAGCTTCTGAATTTGCAAGTTGATTTCACTCGTTCTCTCGCACTTTTTACGAGAATTTTCGATTACTTCGACAGAGAGAATACCATTGTTTCTCCCGAAAATGGTGCGAAACCGAGCGTTGACCTCGAACCCATTGTTTATGACCATGTGGCTTTTAGTTACGACAAGTCCATCGATTTATTGACGGATGTTAGTTTTACCGTGCCAGGAGGCAAGATGTATGCTATCGTTGGTCCGTCGGGCAGTGGTAAATCCACAGTTGTGAATCTAATTCCTCGTTTGTATGACGTACTTGGAGGCAAGGTGACTATTGCCGGAGTCGATGTGCGTGATTTCGATTTAAAATATTTGCGTCAATGCATCGGTGTCGTAACCCAAGAATCCTTCATGTTCAATGGAACAATTCTTGATAATTTAAAATATGCCAAGGCAGATGCGACTATGGAAGAGATCGAGTCTGCTTGTCGCATTGCCAATATTCACGACTTCATAGTTTCTCAGCCCCGGGGTTATAATACGGAAGTGGGTAATAGGGGATTGAAATTATCCGGCGGTGAAAAGCAACGCATTTCTATCGCCCGCGTTATTTTAAAGAATCCGAAAATTTTAATTTTAGACGAAGCGACGTCCGCACTTGACTCCATCTCGGAAAATTCTATTCAAGATGCATTGGAAAAAATGATGCAAGGACGCACAAGTATTGTCATCGCCCACAGACTTTCTACGATTCTCAAGGCCGATTGCATTCTCGTCGTGAAAGACGGTGTCATTGCTGAACAAGGAACTCACGAGGAACTGCTTGCCAAAGGCGGAACTTATCGCGAGCTCTACGAAACTCAATTTAGACAAGCAATCACCTACGAAACTGAACACAAAAACAGTGCGATTAATGTGCAAACCTTTTCTACGGAATACGAGGTGCGTGCCATTCGCGAAGAAGATACGGCTGATGTTTACAAATTATGTAAGGCCAATATGAAGTTCTACGAGTCCAGACAAAACATTCCTGCAGCCGAAAGCTTGACGGAGTTCATTACGCGTCTGCCGAACAGTAAGAACGAAAACGGTCGTTATTGTGTGGGTTTCTACGATGAGGGCAAGCTTTTCGCAGTCATGGAGCTTTTGACCGGTTATCCGGAAAACGACGATGCTTTTATCGGCTGGTTTATGTTGGAAGGCGCCAGAGCTTGCCAGGGCATTGGCTCAAGAATTTTCGCCGATGTGCGTGCAGCACTTAAGGGTTATGGTTTTGACTATCTGTCGCTTATTTGCGTTAAGGAGAATGAACAGGCCATCACTTTCTGGACGGAGCAGGGCTTTACATTTACAGGGCAAGAAGAAGACAAGAGCGAATACAAAGTCGTAACTCTAGAACGTAATATTTAATGAGGGATATATTTTGAATAATTTAAAAAATTATGGCGTGTTAATGCTTGGCGTTTTAGCCCTGAGTGCATCGGCGATTTTTGTAAAGTTGTCCCATGCACCCTCAGCAGTGACAGCCTTCTATCGATTGTTTATTTCTTCCTGCGTTTTGCTTCCTTGCCTGCTTTTAAGCAAGGAAAAGATGCAGGAGTACAAGTCATTAACGCAAAAACAATTTAGTATCATCTTTTTGTCGGGTCTTTTTCTTGCGGTTCATTATGTGATGTGGTTTGAGTCCTTGCGTTTTACATCTGTGTCAAGCTCTACGGTACTCGTTTCACTGCAGCCTTTGTATTCTATGGTTTTCGGTTATATTTTCTTGCGCGAAAAAGTTACCAAGGTCGCTCTCGTTGGCTGTTTAATTGCCATAGTCGGGGTCATTGTCATTGCTTGGGGAGATTTTACGATTAGCGATAAAGCATTTTTTGGCGACGTACTTTCTTTAGCAAGTGCGGGCATCATCTCTGCCTATTTTTTAATCGGGCAAATCGTACGTAAAAATATATCTGCCATAACTTATTCTGTCATCTGTTATTTTGCTAGCTCGTTTTGTTTAGCAATTTATGCAATTGCATTAGGGCAGCCGATGCTGGGCTTTGACTCCGTAACTTGGTTTGCTTTTTGGGGCATTGCCATCGTCTCCACTGTAGGCGGGCAATTTACGATGAACCTGCTCTTAAAAGATCTCTCGGCTACGGCAGTAACCACAGGCATTTTAGGTGAACCGGTTGGCACCATCATCCTTGCGTTCTTTATCTTAGGCGAAACTATTTCTCTGCGCCAGTTCGCAGGCATACTCCTCATCATGGGAGGGCTGGGGCTGTTCTTCTTTTATCCGCTAGTGAAAAAGAATTAGTAATTGCTCATTACTAATTTCCAATTAACAAAGCAGGCTTCGGCCTGCTTTTTACGTATCGGCAAAATATAATCCGATTTTTGATGGCGAAAATCCGTTTATATTTTGCCGATTATGTGTTATAATTTTCCTAAGAGAAATTTTAGGAGTGATTTTCTTGAGATATATTAATATAGAAGAAATTGCTGCAAGGTGGAATTTGTCAGTAAGAAGCGTACGTAATTATTGTGCCTCAGGTCGTATCGAGGGCGCCAAAATCGAAGCAGGTAAGTGGCTCGTACCAGAAAATGCTGTTAAACCGATAAGAAAAATTCGCAGCAATAAAATTCCCAACAGCATTGCCAAAAGACTTGTGTTTGAAATGGAGCATAAATTAACGGGCGGACTCTATCATATACTGCAAATCGACTTCACTTATAATTCTAATCATATCGAGGGCAGTCGCTTGACTCACGATCAAACTCGGTATATTTTCGAAACAAATACCATTGGGTTAAGCGAAGAAGCCTTGCCCGTCGACGATATTATCGAAACTGCCAATCATTTTCGCTGCATCGATTTCATAATTAAAAATTACAATAAACAGCTAACTGAAAGCTTTATCAAAGAATTACATAGCATGCTTAAAGCAGGAACCTCGGACAGTCGCAAGGGTTGGTTTGCTGTCGGAGATTACAAAAAATTAGCCAACGAGGTAGGTGGACTTAATACGACGCTTCCAAGTGATGTAGGCGAAGCAATGCGTAGGCTTCTTGAAGAATATAAATCTCAAGAAAGCAAAACCTTAGAAAGTTTATTAGATTTTCATTACAAGTTCGAAATCATTCATCCCTTCCAGGACGGTAATGGTCGTATAGGACGTTTAATTTTATTCAAGGAATGCTTAAAGCATGGTATTCTTCCCTTTGTAATTGAAGAAAACTTAAAACTTTTTTATTACCGAGGACTAAATGAATGGAAAAAAGAACATGGCTACTTACTCGGAACCTGCGAAACCGAGCAAGACAAATTTAAGAGGTTGGTGGAATACTTTAGGAATAAGTGAAAAATGATTAGCAATTTAATTACAAGACTCGTTCCAAGACTGAACAATTCAATGCAATCAGAGCACTCTGAACGCGAGTGAGAAAATATTAAAGTTCGACTACTGACCAACATATTTTTAATTCATCGAGACGAAGTCTCGATACCACAATTGCTCATTACTAATTTCTAATTGCTCATTGACAAATCAGGCTTCGGCCTGCTTTTTTGATGAAATTGTGAAATCTTTGTGAATTCTTTGCAGGAGAGTTTTCTTCCAGTGGAATATGTATTATAATATTCTGTGGATTATTGTTATCTGTTTATTAAAACGTTTTACTATCCCCTAAAAACAGTTCACAAAAAATGTTTGGACAGTTGTAACAATTTTGTAAAATCCATTTTTTAGCCATTTGCTAAATTATTATGAGGAGTTTACAATTACTTCAGTTAAGTTTTTTGAGAGAGGTATATTATGAATATTAAAGAATTTTATGCAAAGACTTCTGGCAATTACGAGGAAGCTGTAGGTCGTATGATGAAGGATTCTCTCGTGCAACGTTTTGTCTTGAAGTTTGCTAACGATAAATCTTTTGCAGAGCTCAAAGAAAATCTTGCTACTGGTAATACCGAGGTTGCCTTCCGTGCAGCTCATACTTTAAAAGGTGTGTGCAAGAACTTGGCCTTCACTAAATTGGCCGATACAGCTTCCGAAATTACCGAGATGCTACGCGCAGGTGATTTAGCAAGTGCTCAAGCATATTTTCCTAATGTAGAAGCCGATTATAACATGGTAATTGCAGCAATTTCTGAAATTGATTAATTAATCAATTAATCTTAACAATACTTGAGGTGATGTTAAAATGAGTGAAGTAAGCCTACGTGCTGCTAAAAACAGTTTAACAACATATGATATGATTTGCGTCTGGGATATTTGTATTAGCGATGGTACTGTCCGTATGGTGCAGGATTTTTTGCGTCCCGAAATCACTAACCAAATAATGGACTATCAGCCCATGGTAAATTGGCTTGCTGATAACTATATCCATCCCGTTGATAAGAATGAGTTTAATGCGAATCTAGATATAGCAGTTCTTAGGGAAATTAAAGAAGATAAGCATTTCTCCGTGAGAACGCGCTTCCCGGATGGTATTATCAGAAGATTCGTTTACATATTGACTCCCTCTGCCACAGGCAAGCAGGACCATATTTATTTTTCCATTTTCGATTTGGACAATGATATTGATGTAATTAAGGGTAATTCCCTTAACTTTGTGCCTATAACAGTTAAAGTTAAAGAGGTTTCGAGTTACGCTAAACAAACGCCTGTGAGCTTTTATGTTTTTTTAGGTGCAATGTTCTTTTTCGTAGCACTTGGTCTTTCGGGTTTTATTAACAGTACGTTCGCTTTCATCGGTATCTTCGTGTCTGCTTGTGGAGCAGTTGCTTTTGCCTATAACGACTCAAGAAATTCAAAAGAAAAACGACAGGAGATGCTGGGAAAATTTAATGAGTCCATCGTCATGTCAGCGAGGAATATGAGTAAAAATATTTCTGCGGAAAAGGCTGTGAATACGTCGCGTTCTCGTTTCCTTTCCTGCGTATCGCAAGACTTCAGAACACCTATGAATAACGTTGTAGGTATGACTGTTCTGGCGAAAAAGAGACTTAATGATCCCCAATACATTAACGAATGCTTGGACAAAATTGTTAAAGAAAATTCTTCCATGGTAGAGCTTATTGACAATATTGTGGATATCAGTGAAGCCGAGGCTGGCACCATGCAGCTGAACAAGGGAGCATTCTCTTTGCAAGAATTATTTAGCGAGCTTTTTGATTCTGTAGCTCAGACCGTTCTCGAAAAGAAGCTCACCCTTGATGTTCGTAATCATGATATTCGCCGTGAATATTTAATTGGTGATGAAGCAAGAATCAAAAGCATCTACCGTCAATTACTCACTAACGCGGTTAAATATACTTCCGAAAAGGGAAGAATCGCTATCGATATCAAAGAAGAAAGCATTCCTGGTAAGCGAGACAATTTAAGACTCGTTTTTGTTATTCAGGACAATGGTCATGGTATTCCTAAAGAGTACATGAAGGAAATGTACAACGCTTTCTCAAGAGCCGAGGACAATCGCATCCAAAAGATTAAAGGCACCGGTCTTGGTCTTGCTCTGACAAAACATCTCATCGATTTAATGGACGGCACCATTGCTTGCGAATCTGAAGAAAATGTTGGTACGAAATTTACCGTAACCATCGATTTACCTGTTACCGGCATGGACTCCAACACTATGGCAATAGAGCCTATGAAGATCCTCTTGATTGACGATGACAAGCTGTCTCTCGATTGTGAAATGAAGATGTTCAAGGAAATGGGTTGCACTGTTGATGGAGTAGAAAACGCCAGCAAGGTTGAAGAAGTTCTTCAAGGCAAGAGTGATTACGGTTTAATCGTTATCGACTACCATATGGAAAAGGTTCATACTGCTAAAATTATCGGCGATATTCGTGCTCTTGTAGGCGTAAATGTTCCTATTCTTTTGGCAGGTCCTTTCTCCCAAGAATATATAGAAAAAGATTTTGCCGACCTTGATGTCAATGGCTACGTGCAAAAGCCTTGCTTTAAGTCCGAGGTTTTCATAGATCTCATGAAGTATAGTTTTGGCAAGGCTGATGATACTAAGAAAGAGACTAAGAAAGAGCAAGAAGAAATCACTCTTGAGGGTCTTAATGTTCTTATCGCTGAAGATAACGATCTGAACTGGGAAATTATGGCTGAGATTTTGGAAACCGCTGGAGCAATTTCTGTGAGAGCAGAAAATGGTTTCGAATGCGTCGACAAAATTTTTGGATCCAAGGACAACGAATACGATGTTATTCTTATGGATATTCAAATGCCGTATATGGATGGTATCGCAGCAACCCGTGAGATTCGTAAGTCCAAACGTGATTATGTCAAAAACATTCCTATTATCGCTATGACGGCCGATTCCTTCTCCGAAACCTTTAAGGAATGCCAAGAGGCAGGTATGAACGGTTATGTTACCAAGCCTGTAAATATTGACGCGCTTTTTGTCGAACTATATAAATTAAAAAAATAAATTTGTTTATTTATGAAAACGCACCAGTTTTGGTGCGTTTTTGTATATTTTATAACAATTCTTTGGTTTGACGAATATATCTCTTAAGAGTATAATTTATAGCAAGGATATTTATAGGACGAAGATGTTTTGTAATTTATTTTACTTAGATATCTTTGTCTTATTTTATTTTTGAGATAATGCATATGGGAGGGAAAGACTTTGTTTACCAATGAAAAAGACACATTGATTCGTGCGGAGCTTATCGATGAATTGTTGGCTAGATATGGCGTAAAGTTTGGTATCTACAAAAACAACACTTTTATTGAACAGCTCTTTCCTTTTGACGTAGTGCCTCGTGTTATCACGAAGGAGGAGTGGGATGTTTTAGAAAAAGGTCTCATTCAAAGGGTTGATGCATTGAATGCATTCCTAAAGGATATTTACACCGAAAAGAGAATCATCAAAGACGGTGTTGTCCCTGAAGAATTTGTATTCTCATCCTCTGGGTACATGCCTGAATGCGAAGGCTTTGTTCCACCTAAAGGAATCTTCTCGCACATCTCCGGAATTGACCTTGTAAAAGGCAAGGATGGCGTGTGGTATATTCTCGAAGATAACCTGCGTGTTCCGTCCGGTGCATCTTATCCGATGATTGCTCGTGATATTTGTCGTCGTTGCATGCCTTTGACCTACAAGGAAAATCATGTTGCTGACAACCGTAATTATGCAATGCTTTTAAAAGAGACTATGGACGCAGTTAACACTGGTGGTCTTAACGTTATCCTTACACCTGGTCGTTACAATTCTGCATACTTTGAACATTCTTTCTTAGCAGAAAAAACCGGTGCTAAGCTTGTTAATGGCAGTGAATTAGTCGTTGAAAACGATTGCTTGTATTATGTAGATTATTCTGGTTCTAAGGAAAAGGTTGGCGCTGTATATCGCCGTATCTCCGACGAATACCTCGACCCTATGAATTTCAATCCAGAATCCTTGATCGGTATCCCGCATATTTTCGATGTTTATCGTAAGGGTAATGTTGCCATCATCAATACTCCGGGTAATGGCGTAGCCGATGATAAGGGCATTTATTATTTCGTTCCTAAGATGATCAAATATTATCTGCAGGAAGAACCCATCTTATCCAATGCTCCGACTTATCTTCCTTTCTATGAAAAAGATAAAAAATTCGTTCTGGAAAACTTCGACCGTCTTGTTCTCAAGGATGTTGCAGAAGCAGGCGGCTATGGCGTAGTATTTGCTAACAAGATGACGCCAGAAGAAAAGGCAGCTTTCCTCGAGCTTCTTGAAAAAGAACCACGTCGTTTTATCGCTCAAGAGGTTATCGATTTCGAAGATCTTGATATATATGACAATGGTGTACGCGTTCCCCGTAAGGCCGACCTGCGTGCTTACGTACTGAGCGGCGACACTACAAGAGTTTGGAAGAGTGGTCTCACTCGTTTCTCTAGAAATCCAGATTCTTTCATTGTTAATTCATCTCAGGGAGGAGGTTTCAAGGACACATGGGTATTATCTCGTTAGAAAACACCGACCGTCTGTATTGGCTGGGTCGTTATGCTGAGCGCGTATATACTACCACTCGTTTATATTTTATTACTTATGACAGTATGATCGATAATCTTGGCAAGGATTACAAGGATTATTGCGAAAGCCTTGAAATTCCTGACATCTACAAAGATGAAGAAGATTTCATCAACCGTTATTCTTTTGACGAAAAGGACCCCAACTCCATTATGAGCAATCTTAATCGTGCTTATGGTAATGCGATTATGCTTCGTGAAGAGGTTGGCACCGAATGCATCGCTTATATTCAATTAGCCATGTATGAAATGGAAAAAGCCAAAAAGAGCGACGCACCGCTTCTTTTCTTCCAAAGAGTTGAAGACAATATTATGGCTTTCTTTGGTATTTGCGACGACATGATTGCTAACGAAAACGCAAGAAATATTATCAAAGTTGGCAAACGTGTTGAACGTATCGACCTTTTCGCAAGAACTCATGAAACTAAAACAAATATTTTGCGTGAGGTTAGACGTTTAGAAGCAAGAATTAAACGTACTAATTTGAAATATAATGAGGGAGTATTTAAGAATCTTTATAGCTTGCTTGACGAAGAAAAATTAAATTACCATGAAATGGTAGAGCAGGTGGAGAAGATTCTGGAGGTGTAATTTAAGTGATCAAATGGCGACTGTCTTATGACCTGAATATTAAGTTCAGTGGCCCGGTAACCGATCATCATTTTAGTTTGCGCTGTCTCCCCGTCGAAAGAACTGGTCAACACGTCAAAGACATCAAGCTCACCATTAATCCCGATGTACATATGTCACTGAATGCGGACGCATTTGGTAATCAATATGTCTGGGGTAGAATTTCCGAGGCTCACGATAAATTTTCTTTTCATGTTGAAGCCGAGGTTGACTGTGTTGATGAATACCTCGTGGAGACTAAAGCCGAGCATACTCTAGGTCAATATAAAAGTACCACACCTTTGACAACTATGAGCAAGGACATGGAAGATTTTTTGCAAAACCTGCACCTGGAAAATTTTTCTAACGACTTGGACAAGGTTGATGCTTTAAATAAAGCAGTGTGGGGACATATCCTTTATACTCCAGGTAGTACCAGTGTTAATACTTCTGCGGCCGAAGCCTTTGCTCAAGGCAAGGGCGTTTGCCAAGACTATGCCCATGTGCTTTTGGCTTTACTTAGACGCAAGGGGTATCTTGCTCGCTACGTTGCAGGAGCAATTAATGGCGAAGGTGAAAGCCACGCCTGGACGGAAGTTTTATTAGGCGGCAGATGGGTCCCTCTAGACCCGACGCATTGCCGTCGCGCGAATGAATATTATATTGCTTTTGCTGTGGGACGCGACGCCAACGAGGCGAATCTATCTAAGGGCGTTTTTCAAGGCTTCGTAACTCAAGAGCAAAAGGTTATCGTCAAGATGGAGGCATATTGACAATGATTGAGGCAATTGCTGAAGTCAAATTACCTGTTAACGAGACATTGTCCATCAAGAAAAATCGTTACGAAGGTGGCAAAAGAAAAAAGAAAAAAAGAATTAGTATTATTACGGGTGTGCACGGAGACGAGCTAGAAGGTCAATACGTTTGCTACGAGCTTGGTCGTCGTCTGCAAGAACACCCCGAGCTTTTAAATGGTATCGTGGATATCTATCCGGCTATGAATCCATTGGGTATCGATTCCATTAATCGTGGCATTCCCGGTTTTGATTTAGACATGAACCGCATTTTCCCTGGCAACAAGGACGGTTCCATGTCTGAATACGTTGTTTCTAAAATCGTGGAAGATTTACTTGGCTCCGATTTAGCAATCGATATTCACGCTAGCAATATTTTCTTGGAAGAGATTCCTCAAGTACGCATTAACGAGCTGCACAAAAAGAAGCTTGTTCCCTTGGCTAAGGAGATTAACGTGGACTTGATTTGGGCACATAGCAATGCAACTGTTCTTGAAGCAACGCTTGCCTATAGCTTGAACTCTCGCAAGACTCCTTGTCTTGTTGTGGAGATGGGCGTGGGCATGCGCATCACGAAAAAATATTGCGACCAATTAGTGGATGGTATTTTCAATGTCATGGCGAAGCTGGGTATTTGGAAGGGGGAGACCATTACTCCCCGCGAAGCTCGCATTGCAGCTGGTGCTGATCCAGTTTGCTATATGAATTCTCCTGTTCCAGGTGTTTTCGTGCACGATGCAACAATTGGCACGCAATTAAAAAAAGGCGACTTAATCGGTCGCATTGTTGATCCTTTGCAGGGTACAGTTAGTGATTATGTAAAAGCTCCTGTGGATGGTTGGCTTTTTACCGTTCGTGAATATCCAATCGTCGACGAAGGTTCCTTGACTGCAAGAATCTTAAAGGAGGGCACTAGTGTATGAGAAAAGTAACAATTTACGAAAACCGTGCTCTCTATCGTGATGATTTTCGCATCGAAGGTTATACCTTTGGCAAGGGCAAGAAAGCAGTTTGTATTGTTGGCAATATGCGTGGCAACGAATACCAACAAATTTATACCTGCGCTCAATTAGTGCAAAATTTAAAATGGGCAGAAAAGAATGGTTATTTGACTGACGGCTACAAAATTTTAATCGTTCCATCCTTGAATCCGTATTCCATGAATATCGAAAAACGTTTCTGGCCCACGGATAATACGGATATCAACCGTATGTATCCTGGCTACGACCAAGGCGAAACAACTCAACGTGTAGCCGCAGGCATTTTTAACGCAATTAAGGACTACGAATATGGCATTCAATTTTGCTCCAACTATTTGCAAGGTCGTTTCGTTCCTAACATTTCTGTTATGACGACAGGTTATGAGGATGTAGAAGACGCTAAGCTTTTTGGTGTGCCCTACGTAGAGATTCGTCATACCAAGCCCTATGATACGGCTACGCTGAACTATAACTGGCAAATCTGGGAGTGCAAGGCTTTTTCCTTCTATACGGCTAGCAATGGCAATATTGACAAGGAATCCTCGGAGATGGCAGTGCAGGCTGTTGGGCGTTTTTTGAATCGTATTGGTATTTTGAACTACAATATTCGTCCGGGCTACGATTCTCAGGTTGTTAGTACTACGGATTTAGAATCTGTTCGCACGAAGGCTGCTGGTATTTTTGAACCCTTGGTTAATCCTGGGGATGAGGTTTATGAGGGAAGTGTTCTTGCTCGCATCATCAGTCCATTAAATGGCGAAGTAATTTCCAAATGCATTTCTCCTTGTAATGGCATCATCTTTTACATGTTTGATGGTCAGATGACTTACGAAAAGACTTCTGTCTTTAAAATTATTCCTATGTAACACAAAAGGCTACCGCTGTGCGGTAGCTTTTTTATTGTATACTTTGCTTTTTCCTCACGCAGCTCCTAAACTTTGTGCTATAATATATAAGATAGTGCTTTGATTTATTTTAGGGTACATTGGGAGGGCAAAACAATGCAAATTGGTTTTGATAACGACAAATATTTAAAGATGCAATCGGAACATATTCGCGAGCGCATTTCTCAATTTGACAATAAATTATATTTGGAATTCGGTGGCAAGCTTTTCGACGATTATCATGCATCTCGCGTGCTGCCCGGCTTTAAGCCAGACTCCAAATTACAAATGCTTTTGCAATTAAAGGACCAAGCTGAAATCGTCATCGCTATCAGTGCTGAAGATATCGAAGAGAACAAGGTACGCGGTGACTACGGTATTACTTACGATATGGATGTCTTACGCCTTATCGACGAGTTCCGAGGCATTGGTCTTTTTGTTGGCAGTGTTTGTTTGACAAAATATAACGCACAACCATCGGCTATTGCTTTCCAAGAAAAACTGAAGAAGCTAGGCATTAAATCCTACAGACATTATAAAATTCCTGGTTACCCTAGCGATATCAAGAAAATTGTTTCCGACCAAGGCTATGGCAAGAACGAATATATTGAGACCGAGCGACCTTTAATCGTTATTACTGCTCCCGGTCCTGGCTCTGGTAAAATGGCAACCTGCTTGTCCCAGCTCTATCACGAATATAAGAGGGGAGTGAAAGCGGGCTACGCCAAATTCGAAACCTTCCCCATTTGGAATCTTCCTTTAAAGCATCCTGTTAACCTTGCTTATGAAGCTGCCACAGCCGATTTAAACGACGTAAATATGATTGATCCTTTCCATCTCGAGGCTTATGGTAAGACTACGGTTAATTATAATCGCGATATTGAGGTTTTTCCTGTTGTATCGGCAATGTTTGAATTAATCGCAGGCAAGAGTCCCTACAAATCTCCTACAGATATGGGTGTCAATATGGCTGGCAATTGCATTAGCAACGACTATATTTGTCGCAGAGCCTCCGAGCAAGAAATTCTTCGCCGTTATTATAAATGCATTTGCGATCGTAAGCGTTACGGCGCAACCAAGGATGATCGTGGCAAATTAGAAATCCTCATGCAACAAGCAGGCATTAGTTTAGAGGACCGCAAGGTTGCAATTAAGGCTTTAGCAAGAGAAGAGGAGACTACTCATCCGGCTGTTGGCATTGAGTTGCCCAACGGAAAAATTATTACGGGCAAAACCTCGGACCTTTTAGGTGCTTCAGCAGCTTGTTTACTCAACGCTTTAAAAGAACTGGCTGGAATTTCCCACGAGACCAAGGTTATCGACCCTAAAGCCATCGAACCGATTCAACGACTTAAGATCGATTATCTTGGCAGTCGTAACCCACGTCTTCACAGCGACGAAATTCTCATAGCGCTCTCGGCAACTGCCGCAACCGAAAATAATGCGGCTCTCGCTATGGAACAATTACCCAAGTTAAAAGGCTGCGAGGCTCATTCCACTGTGCTTTTATCTTCTGTTGATGAAATGATTTTCAAGAGACTTGGCTTGCTTTTAACCTGCGAACCTAAATACGAAGAAGAAAGTAAAATTTATCATAAACACTAAAATAATTTTCAAGGAGTGCGCTCATGAGTATTTTAGATAACGCCTATTTGGTTCCTCTCTTTTCCGACCAAGGTGTAGATTGCTATAAGCTAGAAAATGAAAATTATATCAACGAATATTATGTTACCTCCGAGGCTGAGACTCGTAAGCTTTTAAATAAGCCGGAAGTAATCAGCTACGACGTGTATCGTTCCATGCTTAACGCAACTGGGCAGATGATGTATTATTTTAAGCAACAAAAAAAGGTTACATCTGCGAACATTCTTTGCATATTGCGTGGCGCGTTAAACTTTCCTTTGGAGGAAAGCTGCTACAAGGAGCATATTCGCGTCCACGACATTAGTTTTTTATCTAGCGAACGTGTGATTCGCGAGGCCGAAGTCGTTGGCCTGGAAGTAAAATACGAAAAGCTCGCTCTCGTTCCTGACAGTACGCTTTTGATTGGCGATATTATTGCGACGGGCGATACTCTTGTCTTATGCATGCAATACGTTATGGATTTTTACAAAAAGCATGGTAATAAATTGCGCAACATCATCATCTTTACCATTGGTGGTGCCAAAGCAATCTCTCATTTAGAAAAACTAACCCAAGAGATTCGCGAGGTTTGGCCCGACTTCGAAGGTTTTATTACTGTCTTTTACGAAGGCGTTTTCGGTCTGTATGAACATAAGGGTGTAAGCAAAATTAATTGGCCCAACATCGACTTTTATTGGGAAAAGGGCATTATCGCTCCAGAATTTCGTCAGCAAACTCTGTCCATGCAGGATCCTCTTTTTGAAAAATGCATTATTTATGATGGCGGGGCTCGTCGTTACGAAATCCAAAATCACGTGGAAGAGGTATTGGACTTTTGGGAGTACATGGCAGCTCATGGGGACGAAATTTCCATGCAAGAGCTTCTCGTAGAAAAGCTTGGTCATCCCCTCGACATTTCTTACGACGAATGGGTCAAGATCAATCATTACGAACGCATCGAAGAAAGTACAAAAAGTTGGCTTTATCGTCAAGAACAAGGCTTTATCAGTGGCGTGAAGAACCAAAGTATAAAAGAAATCGCGGAGCGCAGGGTGCGGGAGTTTAAGACTGCTATGCAGAAATACATCATAGAGAATTAAAAAAATTAATCATTACTAGTCATATATTTTGTTTTTGGAGGGTTAAAAAATGAATGAAGAAAAACAAGTCGTAGACAAGGATTATCAGGACGCAGCGGTTCCACAAAGTGACAGACGTAGCACGATGACGATGTTCATGATTATGATGGGCTTTACATTCTTTTCCGCAAGTATGTGGGCTGGTAAAACCTTGGCAGATGGTATGGACTTTACTAATTTTGTGAGCGCACTCTTGATTGGTGGTTTTATTCTTTCTTTGTATACGGGTGCACTTGGTTATGTTGGTGCAAAAACCGGTTTATCCCTGGACCTTTTAGCACGCAAGGCTTTTGGCATTAAGGGAAGCTACTTACCTTCCTTTATGATCAGCTTCACGCAAATTGGTTGGTTCGGCGTAGGTCTCGCAATGTTTGCAATTCCAGTTGCCAAGGTTCTCTTAGGTAATAGCGAGACGGCTCAGCTAGGACTTGTTGCTTTAGCCGGGGTTTGCATGACTGGTACTGCATATTTTGGTATTCAATCCTTGACGGCGATTTCTTATATTGCAGTTCCTGCTGTTGCCGTACTTGGTTCAATTGCCATGATTATGGCAATTAATGGAGGTAATGCTTCCGTTATCGAACAATTTGCTAAGTCGGGAAATCAAATGGGCATCATCGCTGGTGCAGGCATTGTTATTGGCTCCTTCGTTTCTGGGGGTACGGCAACTCCTAACTTTAGTCGTTTTGCGAAGGATGGTAAAGCAGGTACCTGGACCACTGTCATTGCTTTCTTTATCGGCAACTCCTTGATGTTTTTCTTCGGGGCAGTTTCTTCCATTTATGTTGGTGGTAACGATATTTTCGAGGTCATGATAAATCTCGGACTTTTCTGGATGGCAGTGTTAGTGCTTGGCTTAAATATTTGGACCACTAACGATAACGCATTATATTCTGGTGGTCTTGGTCTAGCTAATATTACTGGTCTTGGTAAGAAACCCCTCGTGCTTGTTTCCGGTATCATCGGTACTGTGCTCGCAGTATGGCTGTA
The DNA here is from genome assembly GCA_030523325.1 of Phascolarctobacterium sp. GTDB lineage: Bacteria > Bacillota > Negativicutes > Acidaminococcales > Acidaminococcaceae > Phascolarctobacterium_A. The sequence continues at coordinate 17,616 of JAUNIS010000015.1, read as the reverse complement.
CAACAATTTCTGTGGTTGGCTGTCCATGCTCAATGCAACTCTTCCGCCTGTTGGCGCAATTATCGTGCTTAGCTACTATATGAATGAAGAAAAATTTATGGACGCAAATAGTGAAGAAAAAACTGTGGATTGGTTTGCTGTTGTAGGCGTAATCTTGGGTGCATTTGTCGCTAATAAATTACCCTGGGGCGTTGCAGCAATTAACGGTATGGTTGTAGCTTGCGTTTGCTACGTAATTGGTCAAAAATTTAGTAAGTAAATTCTAAAAGCAGGCTCTGTCTTGTGAGGGTCTGCTTTTTTAGTAGGTGTTTTATGATTTATGTTACGAAATATCAATCGCCTCTTGGCGAATTAACCCTTGCTTCCACAGGGGACGGTTTAATTGGCTTGTGGATTGCAGGACAAAAATATTTTTTTAGCAGGCTCGAGCAAGAAGAAATTATTTATGAAGAAAACGAAAGCTTACGCGAAGCAGCTGCGTGGTTGGACGATTATTTTGCGAATAAAAGACCAGAAATTTCCGCCCTACGGCTTGCGCCTCGGGGGAGTGATTTCGCCCAACGAGTTTGGTTGCTTTTGCGCGAGATTCCCTACGGCGAAACAATTACCTACGGCGAGCTCGCGCAAAAAATTGCCAAGCTCATGGGCAAGAAAAAAATGTCGGCGCAAGCCGTGGGCGGGGCAGTGGGTCACAATCCTCTCTCCATCATCGTTCCTTGTCATAGAGTTGTAGGTGCAAATGGAAGTCTTACGGGTTATGCGGGAGGCATTCATTTAAAAGTGAAACTTTTAGAACACGAGGGTGTTGATATGTCCAAGTTTTTTATTCCTAAAAGGGGGACAGCACTTTAAGTCAGCATTTATAAAAGTCAGATATTATGATACAATTAATAAGATATTCACGTAAGGAGGAAACTTATGATTAAGCAAGTTTTAGCTTATAATTTTACAGCAGAACGTTTGCAGGCCTTGAAGATGGTTTCCTTCATTGTTAAGGCACAGTGCAAACAAATTTTACGTGAGGACATGCAAAACCCCATTGGCTTTGCAGCAGGGCTCGAAGAATTTTCTGCTGGGGAAAAATATGCTGGTGACGAAGCTGCTGACGAAATGATTATTATGTGCGGCTTCAATCGACCCGATATGGACAGACTCCTTAGTGGAATTCGCAAAAATAAAATTTTAAAAAATATTGATCTAAAATGTGTACTCACGCCGACGAATGCCAAATGGTCCGCAATCGAACTCATGACCGAACTCAAAAAAGAACACGAGTATATGAGGGCTAATAAGCCTGGCCGAGTACATAAGTAAAATTTGGAGGTACGTAAAATGGCTAAAGATTCAAGCTTCGACGTTGTTTCTCAAGTTGATATGCAAGAGATGGACAACGCTGTCAACCAAGTTAAAAAAGAAATTTCTCAACGTTACGATTTCCGCGGCTCTAACGCAACTGTTGAGCTTGTGGACGACTGTGTAAAGCTTACAGCTGAAGATGACTACAAGACCGGAGCCATCCTTGATATGATACGTCAAAAAATGGCTAAGCGTGGTATTCCTTTGCGTGCTATTGTTCCTGGAAAAATCGAGCCCGCTGCGAAAAATACCGTGCGCCAAGAATTAAAAATTCAACAAGGTATCTCGAAAGAACAAGGCAAAAAAATCGTAGCAGCCATCAAAGCAAGCAAACTTAAAGTAACAGCCCAAATCCAAGACAACCAAGTCCGTGTAGCAGGTGCCAAAAAGGATGACCTGCAAGCCGTAATTCAAATGCTCAAGGCAGAAGACTTTGGGGTGGATCTGCAGTTTATCAATATGCGATAATTCGTTAGAAGGAAACTTAAAGAGTGCAGATAAATTAATTCCGAATTAAATACATATGCACTCAGCACTGTAACGGTCTTCCGATATAATTTCATAACTACAATTTTTTAGATAGTGAGGAGAATACATATGAATTACCAAGAGGTTTTATCCGCGGCTCGCGGAAATATTGGTCCTGTTTGCAAGGCTTGCCCTGTTTGTAATGGTAAGGCTTGTGGTTCGCAAATTCCTGGACCTGGCTCACGTAATGCCCAAGCAGTTTTAAATTGGGAGGCTTGGCAAAGAGTTCGTTTGAATATGGATACTCTCTGCGCAGGCGATAGTGTTGATATGAGCTTTGCATTTGCAGGAAAAACTTTTAAGATTCCTGTCTTTGCTGGTCCGGTTGGCGCTATGAAAATGCATTACGGCGAGAAATATACGGATATCGAATATAATAATGTTTTAGTTCCTGGCTGTGCTAAGGCTGGTATAGCGGCAATGACTGGTGATGGCGTTAATGGAAATATGATGGTTGCAGCAAGCACTGTTATTAAGGCAAATAATGGCATGGGTATTCCTACCTGCAAGCCTTGGTACAAGGATACGGTTGCTGAACGCATGGAACTTGTGAAAGCATCTGGTTCGTTCGCAGTAGCTATGGACGTTGATGGAGCTGGCTTGCCTTTCTTAAAGCATTGCACTCCTCCTGCTGGTCCTAAATCCGTAGAAGAATTGAAAGCGATTATTGACGATGCAGGCATTCCTTTCATCGTTAAAGGAGTTATGACTGTTAAGGGAGCTCTCAAGGCTGTCGAAGCAGGGGCCTATGCAATTGTTGTTTCCAATCATGGCGGTCGCGTGCTGGATGATTGTATGCCCACAGCCGAGGTTCTTCCTCAAATCGCTGAAGCAATTAAAGGCAAAGTAAAAATTCTTGTCGATGGAGGCATTCGCTCAGGTGCCGATATCTTTAAAGCTATCGCGCTTGGTGCAGACGGTGTCATTATCGCTCGTCCCTTCGTCGTAGCCGCTTACGGGGCTGGGGAAGAAGGAATCAAAGTCTTGGTTGACAAGCTCGCAGGCGAGCTTGAAGACGCTATGCTGATGTGCGGAGCAAGAAAATTGTCCGAAATAGATCGTAGTATGGTAAGTAAACTCTAAGAGATAAGCAAAACCAATTAGCAATTGCTCATTTCTAATTGCTAATTTAACTTGGTTAATCCACTACGCTAAAGCTTTTTTCAAAAGTTCGTTATAGTTCCAAAGGGGGGACCAGGTGTGAAGAGAGGGCTCGTGATGGAGGGCGGCGCAATGCGTGGCCTCTTTACGGCTGGAGTTATTGATGTGTTCATGGAAAATAGCATAGAGTTTGACGGGGGCATTGGTGTTAGTGCTGGTGCAGCCTTTGGTTGTAACTACAAGTCTAAACAAATCGGCCGCGTATTGCGCTATAATTCCAAGTTCTGCAATGATTCTCGTTACACTGGTTTTCGTTCACTCTTTACCTCTGGCGATTTATACAATAAAAAATTTTACTACGACGATTTGCCGATGCGTGTAGATGTTTTCGACATAGAAGCTTACAAGGCGAACCCTATGGAGTTCTATTGTGTTTGTACTAATATGGAAACGGGTGAAGCAGTTTATAAAAAACTAGAATGCTTTGACGAAGATGAACTGGAATGGCTCAGAGCATCCGCGTCCATACCCGTAGTTTCGACAATTGTCAATCAAGATGGTATGAAGCTGTCAGATGGTGGAACTGCTGACAGCGTGCCTCTAAAATTTTTCGAAAAGCTCGGCTATGATCGCAATGTCGTTATTTGTACTCAGCCTTACGGCTTTCGCAAGAAAAAATTGCCGGCTATGTGGCTCATCAAACTTTTCCTACGTAAGTACCCGGTTTTAGCTAAAGCTTTAGAAGAGCGCTACATTATGTATAACGAAACTATGGAGATGCTGGATGCTAAAGAAAAAAGTGGTGAGATTATCCTCATCCGTCCTCCCGAGGCCTTGAACATTGCTCCTCTTACGACACCGGACGAGGTGCGCAGGGTGTACGAGATAGGCAGGGCCGAAGGGCTCAAAAGAGTAGCAGAGGTAAAAGCTTTTTTAAAAGCATAAAAGCAATTTTTTAGTAACTTTTTTGACAATTTCTTTTTTCTTGCACGTATACATTACTTGTTTATTGTACAAGCTTTAGTATTTTGCTATAATTTGATGTAAGTAATTGTAAAATTATCAATATTTTTTAATTTGAAAGGAAGTGTTTCCATGCGTATCGACCGCATTGATCTTATCCGTGTTAACAACCCGTTCTCCCATCCCTTTGAAACAAGCTTCACCAAGTTTGAAGTTCGCGATGCAATTCTGGTAAAAATTTATTCCGAAGGTTGCATTGGTTGGGGTGAATGTAAAGCTTTCCATGGTCCGTTTTACAATGACGAAGACAATGGCACCGTTCTCCACGTTTTGAAGAATTTAATCATTCCGAGAATTCTTCACACAGACATCGAGAGCCCGGAAGCTTTCATGAAGCAATTTAAATATATCGTTGGTAATCGTTTGGCTAAGGCAGCTGTAGAAAATGCTCTTTGGGAAATTGTTGTGCAACAAACCGGTAAATCTCTGAAGACCTTGCTTGGTGGTACTCAAGACGAAATTAAGGTTGGTGTATCTTTGGGCATGGAAAAAGACATTCCTTCTCTCTTGGCGCAAATCGAAAAATATTTGGCACAAGGTTATCATCGTACCAAAATTAAAATTAAACCCGGCAAGGACTACGAAATCCTCAAGGCTGTTCGTAAGGAATATCCCGATATCGTTATGACTGTTGATGCAAACAGCGCTTATACCTTGGCCGATATCGATCTCTTCAAGGCTATGGACGAATTTAACCTGGAATACATTGAACAACCTTTGGGCGAAAGCGATATCGTTGACCATGCAAAACTGCAAGCAGCTTTGAAGACTCCTATTTGCTTGGACGAGTCCATCGACTCCTACGAAATTGCGAAGGCTGCTATCGAATTAAATAGCTGCCGTGTAATTAACATTAAATCTTCTCGTTGCGGCGGTATTTATGAAGCTAAACGTATTCATGACCTCTGCGTAGAGCATAATATTCCTGTTTGGTGCGGCGGTATGACCGAGCTTGGTATTGGTCGTGCGCAAAACGTTTCCTTCGCATCTCTGCCCGGTTTCTCCGAGCTTGCTCATGACGTAGCCGCTTCTAACCGTTATTTTGCAGAAGACATTACCATTCCTTATGTAAATATTACTAAGGATTGCACCATTATCGTTCCTGACGATACCAATGGCATAAAATACGAGGTAGATGAAAAGCAAGTTGAAAAGATGATGGTTGCTCACGAAATCTTCAAATAATTTGTCGAGCCCAGATAATCCTTAAATAGTTTACCCAAAAGTAAAAAAGCAGACCTAGTGAAACCGATTGATTGGTAACACTAGGTCCTTTTTGTTAAAGTGATTTCTCATTGTCTATTTTATTTGTCGAATAAAGTATCTACTTTACTTGCAGTACCGAATTGAGTAAAGGCGAGCTTAGCCCCGCGTAAATCTGCACCATCTAAGATGGCTTTGTCAAAATTGGTGCCGATAAGGCTTGTATTATTTAGATAAGCCTTGCCTAGCTTAGCACTGCGACAATCGGCCTCTTTAAGATCGCTGCCGTTTAAATGGGACGCGTACATATTGGCACCCCTAAAGCTTGCATTATTAAAGTGCGCTTCACGAACCCAGGCGTAGGGCAGGGAGGCGTAACTAAAATCGGCGAAATCTGCATTGACCTTGTCTAAGGAAATTTCATCAGCGTTGATGAAGCGAAAATCCGCATTTAAAAGTCTTGCGCCAACGAGTTGAGCACGATAAAGGTTCGCGTGACGCAAGCTTGCATTAGTAAAATTAGTTTCTACACATAGAGCATAGGATAAATCTGTTTCGGATAGATTTGCTCCGCGCATGATGGCTTTGTTAATTGTTGCACGATGAAAATTGGCTTTCGTTAGATTCGCTTTAGAAAATTCTGTGCCAACCATCCGGGCATCACGAAAATCCGTGCCAGAAAAATCGCGACCACTCAAATTTAAGCCGGACAGATCTGCACCTGATAAATCGCCATTTATACAGGACGCACCATTTTTTACAGCCTCAAGGTCTCCGTTACTATAGGCGTAGGCGAGGGAGCTAGAGCAAAGTAAAATTCCGAGAGCAAAAATTTTTGCTAAGGTTTTAAGCATAATGGACCTCTTTATTCTTCGTCTAAGAGACGTTCAAATTCAGCTGGATCATCGGGTAGGCAGTCAAGAAGCTTCCAAGGATTAACTTCAGCGAAATCCTCCCGCTTAGAAGCAGAACCATCTAGAACAATGATGCAGCGAGCACCGATTGCCTTGGCACAGCGAACATCGTTAGGAGTATCGCCGATAAAAATGAAATCGCTAGGTAAGGTAGAACGGTCTTCCAGATAAATACGACTGAGGGCATATTTTGCTAGCTCGGACCGCTCTTCAGCTAATTCGCCAAAAACAGAATGATTAAAATTAAAATATTTGTCTAAATTGTAATAAGCGAGCTTTTGCTTTGCACCATTTTTAATGTTGCCAGTACAAAGGCAGTTTTCGTACTTGGAGTCCTCGCGCATAAAATATGCCAAGGTTTTTTCCACATTCTTCATAATTTTGCCCTTGTGAGTAGGCAATTCTTTGGCAAGCTGAATGTCATAGCGAATGAGAATGCTTGCAGCCTCGGCCGGGAGAAAACGTCCGCGGATATTGAGAATGATTTTTTTAATGATATCGGAATCGGTGCGACCAGCTAAGCTTTGACGAATTTCGTAGGCATCCAAGAAATAATAATCCTTTACTGCTTTGCATAAAGCGTCGTAGCCAGCCAAATTCGTCAAAAGCAGGGTACCGTCGATATCCCACATTAAATGCTTCATTTAAAATCCTCCGTAAAAATCCTCGAGCTTTGCAAAAAATGCCGAGCTGCATCTTTGCGATGGGTCGATAAATTTTGCAAAAAACGAGAAATTTTCAAGAACAATGGTTTAAAAAAGCTACCTCGCTATGAGGTAGCTAAAATTTTACATAGAACGAGGCTTGAGCATAACTTTTTTGATTTTGCCGCCCAAATTTTGGGTGCGACGCATCCAAGTGGTAGCGGAACGTTTGTTGGGCTTCATGTCTTGGCTATTGCCAAAGTCACCACGGTCAACAATGGTAGTTTTAATTTTGTCACACAAAAATGCTTCGCGCAAATATTTAGACATGCCCATCAAATCTACATCGTCTTTGCAGGAGAGAATATCGGCTGCGATATAGCCAAGCTCTGGGTAAATATGCAGAGTAACATGACCTAACGCACAGACTGCGAAGAGAGAATAATCCTCGGCATCGTCCTCTCGAGCGCCGATGATTTCTTTGATTTGCATATTATTTTTAATGCAGCCTTCTCGTAAAAGGTCTTCGGCAACATTGCTGTCGGAGATTTTAGAAGTACCACAATTGTACATGTCAATTGCTATTAATTTACCAGCATATTTGAGTTCGCTCACGGTACACCTCGAAAAAAGAAAATATATAACAATTATATATGAAAATATTACTAGTTGTCAAAGCAAAACTGCTAAGTTTAAGGGATAAGCAAGAAATTTTGTGTTATAATATATATTGGTTGTTTGTGTGAAGAAAAATTTTTCACTGAATTATTAATTTCGTGTTAGGAAAATTGGTGAAGTATGGAAAATGTTCAAGCAATAGTCGAAAATATTGTTTTTGCAAGTGATGATGGCATGTATTCAGTGCTGCGTGTGTCTAACAAGGCTTACGGAATTTTCTCAGCCGTTTACAGAGGCAACGCGCCTTATCTTGGGGAAAATATCTCTATGGATGGTGAATGGGTGGAGCATCCTCGCTTTGGTCGCCAATTTAATATTGTTATTTTAAAAATTGTAGAGCCAACGAGCACGGAGGGAATCGAACGTTTTTTAGCCAGCGGAGCTATCCCAGGTGTTGGTCCCGTTACCGCAGCTCGCATTGTGGATAAATTTGGTGCGGACACTCTAGATATTTTTGCCAATCATCCTAAACGCTTAGCCGAGGTCAAGGGTATCTCTAAAAAGAAGGCAGAGCAGATAGCTGAAGCATATAATTCTCTATCCGAACTGCGTGAACTAATGCTTTTTTTAGAAAGCAATGGCATTTCCAGTGGTTATGCAGCTAGGCTACATGCGGTTTATGGGTCCACAGCTATTATTCGCATTAAAGAAGATCCGTATTGCTTGGCAAGGGACGTGGACGGTATTGGCTTTATAACTGCGGATAAAATTGCTATGAGTCTTGGTCTTGAACGCGATTGTGAAGAGCGCATCGCCGCAGGAATTGCTTATACCCTGCAAACTGCTGCGGGCAAAGGACATACTTGTATTCCTGAACAAGTTTTGGTAGATAAGGCTAGTGAGGTTCTGAGAATTGAACACGAGCCTGTGCAGGATGAATTCAATAGATTGATGAAAAGGGACGAGCTACGCATTGAAGAAACTCACGAGGGCAGACTTGTATACCCAGAATATCTTTACCACTGTGAGGTGGGCGCTGCCAAAAGACTGCTTGCGCTTCGCGATAGTGCAGGTCCCTTGAAACATGTGCGCACGGAATCCATCATCAATAAATGGGAACAGCAGGCTGGCATTACCCTTGCCGATGAACAACGGGAAGCGATTCACGCTAGTCTTAAATACGGCGTCTTTGTTTTAACTGGCGGTCCTGGTACAGGTAAAACTACGGTAGTTAAGGGCATCTTGAATGTTTTAGAAAAAGCAGGTTGCCGCATTTTACTAGCAGCTCCTACAGGTCGAGCAGCTCGCAGACTTTCTGAGTCCAGCGGTCACGTCGCTTTAACTGTGCATAGATTATTAGAATATCAACCCGGAAGTCAAGGCTACTATAATTTTGGCAAGGACGACGAGGACCCGCTAGATGCGGAAGCGATAATTATCGACGAAGCATCCATGATGGATATCGCCCTCACTTATCATCTTTTAAAGGCAGTGCGAGGAGGCACGCGGTTAATTTTCGTAGGTGACATGGACCAGCTTCCTTCTGTTGGCGCTGGCAATGTTTTGCACGATATCATTAACTCAAACAAAATGCCTGTGGTTCGATTGACCAATGTCTTTCGTCAGGCCGAGGTCAGTCCCATCGTTACTAACGCACATAAAATTAATGCTGGACGTGCTCCGGTATTTACCGAAGGTGATGACTCAGACTTTCAAATAGTGGAATTCACCGATGAAAAAGCAGCTGCCGATTTTGTTGCGAAAAAATATGCTGAGCTCACGAGCAAAGATGATTGGCGTAGCGTACAGGTTTTGTCGCCCATGCATAAGAATACTTGCGGCGTACAAAATTTAAATAAGCTTTTGCAGGCCTGCGTGAATCCGCCGTCTATAAAACGAGCGGAGATAACCTTCCCATCAGGGGTGTTCCGTGTGGGTGACAAGGTCATGCAAATGAAAAATAATTACGAGAAGGACGTTTTTAACGGAGATATCGGTCGCATTGTGGCTATTGACGGCAAGGATATAACTGTTGCCTTTCCTGACAGACCCGAGGGCGAGCTTGTAATCTTTGCTCAAGGCGAGACCAACGATCTTGCTCTTGCTTATGCTATGAGCGTGCACAAGTCCCAGGGTAGTGAGTATCCCATTGTCATTCTCGTCATGGTTAATAGTCACTATATTATGCTTCAGCGTAATCTTATTTATACAGCGGTAACTCGCGCGAAAGAGCGAGTAATTATTGTGGGCATGAAGACAGCTGTTAATAGAGCTGTGTCTAATGATAAGTCGCAAAAGCGATATTCACTGCTTGCGGAAAGATTGCAGGATTCTTTTGAGGTTTATTAATGTTTAAAGCTTTGACGAGGGAGCTAAGAGAGGCTTCCGGTCTTTTTAAAGAAATTTTATATCCACGCAAATGTGTTATCTGTAAGTCCAACATTGAAGAGGGAATTTTTTGTAGCAAATGTCGTAAGAGTTATCTTTTGCAAAAACGCATAAGCTTTACCCCAGAGACGCATTTAATTGAAAATCTGCCTTACGCAGCCAAAGATATTTTAAAGGGAGCAATCTTTCTCTATCGTTATGACGGCATCATCAAAGATATGCTGCACCAGATAAAATTTGAGGATAGGCAAGATCTTTTGGCAGGGCTCAGAGAAGAGGCAGATTTTGCTTTGCCGAAAAATTTAGATTTATGGCTTAGTCAGTTTGATATTATTAGCTCCATCCCTACGAGCAAGGAAAGACTTGCGCGTCGCGGCTTTGATGTGCCACAGGAGATTTTTGCGCAAATTTTTGCACGCACAAGCTTTGATGCTTCGTTAATCGTGCGTGCGAGAAATACAGTGACGTTATTTGAGCTTGCCCCGGACGCACGCAGGGCGGAGCTGCAAGGCTGCTTTGCTTTAAACACGGGTAAAAAAGTTGGTGGCAAGCACATTCTTATTTGCGATGACATTTATACTTCTGGTAGCACGCTAGCCGAAGCAGCTATTTGTTTACTCAGAGCGGGGGCAAGCTCTGTATCAACACTGACCTTTGCGGCTGCGCGTGAGAACTGGGATTTATAAGAAGGTTAGATTTTGGAAGGTATATCTTTAGAAAAAATTAAAAAATTTATTAAGCAGGAAATTGTACTCTGCGCAGCCGTTTTTCTGGCAATCGTGTCATCATTTTTTCATAGGCCGACCATGGACTCTATCGATTTCGGTGTGCTTAGCGTACTTCTTGCATTAATGCTTGTTGTCGCTGGGCTAAAGAGCATTCGTTTTCTCGATTGGTTGGCAGTGGAATTTTTAAATAAATGTACTAGTCTTCGCCAAGTTAATGGCGCACTTATTTTAATCACCTACATTTCATCCATGTTCGTGACCAATGATGTAGCGCTTCTTACTTTTGTTCCCCTGACCTTGGTTATACGTAAACGTCTGCGCGTTGATATGGTGAGAACAATTGTTTTGCAGACAATGGCGGCTAATCTCGGCAGCATGGCGACGCCACCTGGTAACCCTCAGAATTTGTTTTTATATTCTCATTTTCACTATACGGCTAGCAAATTCTTTTTGGTTATGGCGGGTCCGACGCTTTTAGCTGCCCTTTTTCTAGGAATTTTGATGTATCGCGGGCGCAATAAGAAGTTGACTTTGACTCTTGAGCCCATGGAAAAACCGTCGCAAAAGCTTACTTATTTATATTTAGGACTCTTACTTTTGAATATTGCTGCGGTTTTGCATTTCGTCGATAAATATATCGCACTTGCTATTACGGTAATTTTTCTTCTCGTTATAAATAAGGGACTCTTTAAGGTTGTAGATTACAGCTTGCTCATTACCTTCGTTGGTTTTTTTGTGTTCATCGGTAATATTAGTCAGACATCATTCGTAGATTACTTGCGTACGCATGTGCTCGGCACGGCCTTCGGAACTTATTTAGCAGGACTTGCTTTGAGCCAGGTAATTAGTAACGTGCCTGCGGCCATGCTGCTCGCCGGACTGACGGACGCAGCTGACGCACTTCTGTTAGGTGTAAACATCGGGGGACTTGGCACGCTTATTGCTAGCATGGCCTCGGTTATCTCCTATAAAATTTACACGGCCGAGCACCCTTACCAGGCTTCGGTATTTTTGAAAACTTTCACCGTTTATAATTTGGCTGGACTGGTGATTATAGGAATCCCGGTGGCAATTTATTTTTATTGAAAATTAATATAGCTATCCTAAAAAGCTCACGCTGCTGCGTGAGCTTTTTTGATGCTTGGATTTATAAAAAATTTGGGGAACAATTTTCAAATTTTGGCATCGAGATTTTGAAAATTTGGAAATGGCACATTATTTCCGAGCAGTCTAAGAATTTGGGGAGAATTGTGAAGAAATATGTAAAAATTCACGAAAAATTCACAAAATTGCTTGCAAATGTGACCAAATTGTGATATATATAAGTTTTTGTTGTGATAAAAAAATAGCGATAGTTATTATCGCAAAGAGGTTATTGCCCACGTTAAAATTCAGAAGGAAAATTATGAACCACATTTACAAAATCGTTTGGAACAAAGCAAGAGAATGCTACATGGTCGTATGTGAATACGCAAAGTCACAGACTAAGGGCTGCTCTACTGCAAGACTTTTCGCTAATAAAAGAGCCATGAAATTGGCTGGCTTAGTTGTTGCTGGTGCAATGACTATTGGTATGGGAGCACAGGACGTTTTCGCTGCGACCTATGACTCCGCTAATTCTACTGCAACTGGTGCGAATTCCGCTGTAGTTAGTTCTACTGGTTCAGAGGCAAGCGGTAACATGTCTACTGTTATCGGTTCTACTAGTTCTAAAGCTACAGAAACAAACTCAGCTGTAATTACTTCTACAAGGTCAGAGGCTAACAAGAATTACGCAACTGTAATTGGTTCAGCTAATGCTATCGCTAATGATCTTTATAATATTATTTTAGGTTCTCAAAATATTACTACAAAGGGGTATTGGTCTTCTGTTATCGGCAGTTCCTCTGTTAATATAACTGGTGGCAACTGGAATTCTGTTTTTGGCTCTACGAATCTTAGTGTAGGTGGTCAACTTAATAATACTGTCATTGGTTCTACAGGTGCTTATGGTACAAATAGCTGGACGGACGCATCTAGAACTTATTCGTACACCTTAAATGACGGTACTGTTTATACAATAAAAACTACCGATTTAACTTCTAACGGTCAGGACAAATATGCTTCTAGAGGTCAGTTTAATACTGTTATTGGTTCTAAGAACTCTTCTGTTTACGCTACTGGTTCACAATTAGGAGCTATTTTGAATTCTGATGATTCTGTAGTTGCAGGTAGCCATAATTGGGGCGACAATTCTATGTATAATGACATAATCGGTTCTACCCAAGCTAGAGCAGACGGAACATACACTGGTATCTATAATTCTATTAATTCTAATGTTGGTCAAAATGGTTATAACACTACATTAAGTGTTGTTAGTAGTAACTCTAAGGATTCTGTTGTAGACGGTCAATACGCAACCATGATGGGTAGCGGAAGGTCCGCTATCTTAGCAGAAACAACCGCTAGTACAGTTATTGGTTCTATGGACTCTATCGTAGGATCAACAAAGGGATACACAATGTATTCTTCCGTTATCGGTTCTGCTAGAGGAAACGCTAATGGCTTGTGGACTTCCGTAATTGGTTCTAATTACGGCACAGCAACCGGTATGTATGCCAGTGTTATTGGTAGTAGTGATTCAACTGCTAATGGATTTTATTCTGCAGTTCTTGCTTCTGGCGACAGAACTGGTGCTTATACAGTTGTTTATAAGGCTTCCGACGGTTATTATCAAGACGCCGATGGAAATATTTACAATAGTTGGGGACGTCAAGTAGCAAACGCTGCTAGTTCTTATTGGAATATCAGCACCAACTCAGATGGCGATTTTGTTTTGACACCTAATGGTGGTCAAACTTACGCAAGTGGTTATCATTCTGCAGTTATTGCTTCTAGTGCATTAGGCACAGGAAACGAAACTGCAGCTAAAGGCCAGTATTCTACGATTATTGGTTCTATGAACGCAACTGCAGGCTATAGTGCTAATAATTTATATGATACAGTAATTGGTTCTCATGATGCTGTTGCTGGTTCACTTCATTCTACTGTAATCGGTTCTTTCAATAGCGGTGCTTATGGTCAAGAATCCACCGTAATTGGCAGCGGCTTTGCTAATGCAAACGGTCACTATTCAACAATTACCGGTTCTAACAGGTCCGAAGCCAATGGTATGTACTCAGCTATTAGCGCTTCTTTTGGTTCCAATGCTAATGGCTACTTATCTAGTATCTTATCCTCTAAAGATTCTACAACCAATGGTCAATCCGCAGTGGTTATGGCATCTCATAACTCTGTAGCAGGTAAGTGGGGTGCATCTAGCGATCCCAGCATTGAGCCTGGTAATGATAACGGTTACATTTTCTCTGCTGTAATTAGCTCTAACAATTCTAATGCAATTGGTCATACTCATTCTACCGTTATCGGTTCGAATAATTCTACCGCAGGCAGCTGGAACCTTGACTCTAACTATGCAACCATCATCGGTTCTAATGGTTCTTCCGCTGAAGCAAAAGTTCATTCTACAGCAATTGGTACCAGTGCTTCTACAGTTAAAGGTCAATGGTCAACAATTGTTGGCTCTAACAAAGCAATGACCGGCGAAAATGCGCACTATTCTACAATCTTAGGCGCTGGCAATATGCATAGCGGAGAATATGATCAATGGGCTATGCAAGTTGCAGGTTTGAACAGCTCCATCATCGGTGCAACTGCAACAGCTAATAGTCAAGTTTTTGTTGGTGGCAATTATTCTGCTTTGATTGGTGTTGTTGACTCTAACAACTGGGGTGGCAACTGGAACTCCATTATGGGTGCAAACAGCTCCCAAAGCAATGGCAACTGGACTACTATCATTGGTTCTAACAACGTACAAAGTAATGGTAGCTGGACTACTGTTATCGGCGGTAAGGATTCCAATGCTCTTGACAATCATACAACAGTTTTAGGCTCTAGCAATTCTACTGCAGGCGATTGGGATGAAAATACAGACGCAAATTATGCAACTATCATCGGTTCACATAATTCTAACGCTAACAAGACATATTCTGTAGTAGTTGGCTCTTCCGATTCTACTGCAAGCGGTTTCCATTCCACAGTAATCGGTTCCGCTACAGGTAGTGCTGAAGGCGAATACTCTACTGTAATTGGCTCTAAGGATTCTAGTGCTAAAGGCAATAATTCTATGGTGCTTGCAGGTGTTAATTCCGTAGCTACCAACGCTTATGACGTAGCAATCGGTGAAAATACTGTATCTGGTACTGCGCATGTAAACGACGCATCTCAATATCTCAGAGACGCAGAAGGCAATATTGTCAAGACTTATGCTGGCTGGGCTCAAGAAGGCAATGGCGTCGTTGCAGTTGGTTCTGAAGGTCACGAACATCAAATCCAAGGCGTTGCAGCTGGTGAAATCAGTGCAACCTCTACCGATGCAGTCAATGGCTCTCAATTGTATGCAGCACTCGAAGCTGCTAAAGGTTTTGATACCGATACTGATACTAAATATACTGCAGGCGATTTCGTTACTATTACTGGCGACGACAACAAGATTAGCGGCGCTAATGTAGTTGCAGCAGAAAATAGCGTTATTACTGTAGATTATAATAAAGACACTAACACATTTACCATCGATGCTAATATCACCGACAAAGATACAACTTATACTGCTGGCGATAACGTTAGAATTGACGAAAACAATGTTATTAGCAGTGCAAGTGTTACAAGCCAAGATAATAGTATCGTAGTTTCCTATAACGAAGATACTAATACCTACGATCTTAGTGTTGCTGGTTCTGGTGATCCTAAAGTTGATGCAGTTCAAGCTAGTATGGTTGATACCGATATTAACGAAAACAACTTCGACGATAGACATACCATTAACATTCAACTGGGTACTAATGACGAAGGTGATAGTTTCGTAGCATCTGTTGCAGCTAATACCAATACTACTATCGAAAACGTCGCACTTGCTAGCGAAGTAGGCGATATTACTAACAAGACATACGAAGGATACTTCCAAAATGCTAGAAGCGAAGGCGATTATACAAATGTAGTTGATGCTACTATCTTTACTTATGAAGAAGCTCTGAGACATAGTCATGTACAATTGACTGACGACGAAAAGAATCTGACTCTTGATGACAGCCAAGAAACCGCTGAGGGTGGTATCCTTTATACTCTGTCTATGAATAGAGATATCGATATCGACAGCGCAACCATCGGTGGCAATACCTACATTAATAATGAAGGCATTAAATCTTTCAATACTACCATTAACGAAGGTGGCGTAACCACTAACAGCGTAACTGTTGATAGCGTAGTAATTAACCAAGACGGCATCAACGCTGGCGACAAGAAGATTACTAACGTAAAAGCTGGCGTAGATGACACTGACGCAGTAAACGTTAGCCAATTAAAAGAATTGAACCAAAACGTTCAAAACGTTGATAATCGCGTTAACAAGCTTGGTTCTCGCGTAAATAAAGTTGGTGCTGGTGCAGCAGCTCTCGCAGCTCTCCATCCGTTAGAATTCGATCCGGATGACAAATGGAACTTTGCTGCAGGTTATGGCCATTACAAAGGCGAAAATGCAGTAGCAATTGGTGCCTTCTATCGCCCGGACGAAAAAGTTATGCTTAGTGTTGGTGGTACGGTAGGTAACGGCGAAGACATGATTAATGCAGGCGTAAGCTTCTCCTTAGATCGTACTCCGCGCGTAACCAATACCAAGACTGCAATGGCTCGTGATATTCTTGACTTGAAGTCTCAGGTTGCAAACTTGACCAACCTTGTTCATCAGCTTACTGGTGTTGGCCAAGCTCGTGACATGTTCCCGGATGTACCGGAAAATCATTGGGCTTACGAATATGTTAAAGGTCTCGTTGACACAGGCGTACTCGTTGCATATCCTGATGGTCTCTTTGACGGCGAACGTCCTGGTACTCGTTATGAATTTGCTGCTATGCTCTTTAGAGCAATGCAAAGAGGCATCATTCTTCCGGATAGAGTTGCGAAAGAATTTGCTCCTGAAATTGGTCGTTTCCGTGTTGACCGTATTCATGGTGCAGACGATAATAACAACAAGATCGAACGTATCCGTGTAAACGGCGACCATAATTATGGCAGAGATAATTACGGTAGCAAGAATCCGCAACCCGTTACTTCTAGAGGACCTCAATATCCTGAATCCGAAAGAATTTCTAAATAATTGGAGATGAAGATTATGAATATCAAAAAAATTATCTGCAGCACATTGGTTATGGGTACTTGTCTTGTTAGTGCGGTAGCTTTCGCTGAGCCCACTTCTTATCAATATTTCGAAAAAGGCGTTTTAAGTCAAGCTCGTGATAAAGTTGTCGAAGCAATTGCTTACTACGACAAATCCGTAGAATTGAATCCAACCTACGCACCCAGCTTCTATAATCGTGGTGTATGCTTAAAGGCTGTTGGTGAAAAAGAAAAAGCATTTGCTGATTTCAATAAAGCTATTGAGCTGAATGAAAAATATGTTTCCGCTTATAATAAGAGAGGGGAATATTATTTAGAAAACGGCGACAAGGAAAAAGCTTTAGCCGATTTCAACAAGGCTCTTACCTACGCTCCTCAAAATAAGGAAGCGCTGGCTCTCAAGGCTAAATGTGGTAAATAAGAGCACAATCCCTAATATAAAAAGCAATCCTTCTTATGCATGGATGATTAGCTTTCTAAATTAATATTATATCTGCTTAATAGACTCCTTGTGGACAATTTCCATAGGACCTCTATAGATATCACAACAACCTCAGAAAGGAGTGGAGCGATCCACTCCTTTTTGAGTTAGAAAACGGGCAGGAGAGACGATAAATTAGTGCATAGTGCTGAAGTGCTGAGTGCATAGTGGAGGTTGGATTTTGCGGAGCAAAATCCGTACGATTGAAAATTTAATTATGAATTATGGATTATGAATGGTTGAATCGAGATTTTTTTCAC
The DNA here is from genome assembly GCA_030523325.1 of Phascolarctobacterium sp. Taxonomy (GTDB): domain Bacteria; phylum Bacillota; class Negativicutes; order Acidaminococcales; family Acidaminococcaceae; genus Phascolarctobacterium_A. The sequence goes on along the minus strand of JAUNIS010000015.1, from coordinate 165 downwards.
AATTTCGTCATCATTTCAATTTTAATTAATTAAAGCAGAAAATTAATTTAGACATAAAATTTCTTCACACACTTTTCTCATTCAGGATAGAAAAGAGTGAAAATGTTGGTAAATCGAGGGGAAATGTGAATTATTTTCACTTTTTCTTCACATTTTTTAAAATTT